>NZ_RXHW01000005.1:0-449785 GCF_005930585.1 Pseudomonas sp. FSL W7-0098 | reverse complement strand
AAGCCCTATTTGTGGGAGCGAGCCTGCTCGCGAACGACCTTCGCGAGCAGGCTCGCTCCCACAGTTGCAGTGTTCCTCGGCAGCGGCTACAGAAACTACAAGCTCACGTTTTTTCGGGATTTTTCTCACAGGTTTGCCAATTGCTGGGGCGAGGGGACGACGCTTATAGTCGGAGCTCGCCGATAAGGCGGGCGGGTTTGGCGACCTGCTTAACATTTAGTTAGCATGCGATTGTTCTATATGGCAGAGCGTGTATTTTGCTCGCGTTGCTCTATGGCAGCTGTGCGTGGGAGATCTTCGGGTCTGCCGGGTTTTCCTAAATGTTACCGGTTCGCCAACCCGCGTACAGCAGCCACCTGCTTTTGTTTGGCGACGAAAACGGTCGGCTCAAATTCGACATTTAGGAGTTTGATTAATGACCGACTCATCGTTTGTCCCGCTTACCGCCATCGATTGCACCATCCCTGCTTTATTGATCGACCGCAACGCGCCCCTCGACGTACTTCATGCCAACGCCGCCGCTCGCGTACTGGCCGTCACCCAACTGATGGAATCGTTTTCCAGTCGGGAAGTGCAAGAGGCTGACTCTGTAGATCTTAAGCATATGGCTACTGTTTCGGCGCAATTGCTGCGTGATGGGTGTGATTTGCTGGATGTGCTGGGCTGGCGGTTGAGGCCTGCTTGATAGCGTTTTTATAACTGATGCATTGAGTACATAACCGATATTCGCGTTAAAAATCGCAGCCTTGTTCCTTCGGCAGTGACGACAGGGGATTGCGCAGTAAATGTGAACCAAACAGGCCGGCCGGTCGGCCGCCTCGGCGCAGTGTTTTTGATCTGCCTGCCCTCCCGGGAGGCCGAGAGGAGGTTCTGAGGAGTGGGTCGACCGGCATGGATGCCGGGAGAGCCGCGATGGGCCATGGATGGCCCGTGGCGGCGTGCCCACGGAGCAGAGCCGGAGCGAGGGAACCTGAGCGTAGCGAAGGCCGTACGATGGGGCGAGGACTTTTTGGTTCCTTTTTGGTCCTTCAAAAAGGGACTCGCCGTAAGGGCGAAACCAATATTTCAGTTAGACGCACATGCCGGATATGTACGCGGTGGGCCAGTTAATGTGCAACGTATCTTTACTGTTACCGTGTCGCCTGCATCGCGAGCAAGCCCGCTCCCACAACATCCCCTTACCTGGCTCCCGGCTCAAATCATCGCCCCCACTCTCTCCGGCAGCGGATCTGTTTGCGTCACCGGTGCTGACACCACCCGCCGGATCGCTTCCTGCGCTCTGAACGCCAGCACGGCCCGCTCTTGTGCCTGGCTGGCAATGGGCTCCAGCAGATGAATCTCAACGTCGCTCTGCTCATGGCTAAACAGTCGCAGCAGATGTGAGAGCAAATCGTCATTGCCAATAAACGGCGCTACCGCATCGACCTCGCCATTGCGCAAATAGCGGATGGCTACAGGTTGCAGTGGTACCCGGCTGTCAATGGCCGCCGACAGCAACCGCCCATGAAAGGTACGCACCGAGCACCCATCCGTGGTGGTGCCTTCGGGAAACATCAGCAGGGGTAGCGGCTGTTGCAGGTGACGGGTCATTTGCTCACGAATCACCTGGCTGTCTCCCGCACCACGGCGGATAAACAAACTGCCTGCCTTGGCCGCCAACCACCCGGCCACCGGCCAGCCACGCACCTCGGCTTTGGACAGAAATGACAGTGGGGTCAGTTGCCCCAGCAATGCAATATCGGTCCAGGACACGTGATTGCTCACCCACAGCATCGGCGTTGCCGGGATTTCCCCGACCACGGTGACGCGAAAGGGCAGGGCGCTGCTCAGGCGTGTCATAAAAAACTGCGACCAGCGCTGGCGGCGATCCATTGTGCTGTTCAGGCCCAGGCGTTCAAGCAGCCCGAACATGCCCGCCATGCCCAGCCCCAGACTGACCACCCCGAGCACCCGTGCCACCCGGGCATACCGGCGCAAGCGGCGCATCACACGGCCGCCTTGAAGTGACGCGCATAGCGCGGGCACAGTTCATCACGCTTGAGCAGGATGAAGACGTCGGCCACCTGAAAGTCTTCATCCCAGCAGGGCTCGCCGCAAATCCTCGCACCCAGGCGCATATAGGCCTTGAGCAGCGGCGGCATTTCCGTGATGACGTTGCTGGGCACTTCCTGCGCCGGCAGCGGATTTTTCGGCTCGGCGCGTAGATGCTCCGTACACAAGTAACGCTCGCGCAGACGCTGCATGATCGCCCGGGCCTGAATGCCACCATCCTGCATCGGGATGCTGGCGCAGCCCATCAGGTAGCGATAATTGCCCTGGTTAAGGACTTCGGCCAGTTCACCCCACAGCACGGCGATGGTGCCACCATTGCGGTAGGCCGGGTCGACGCAGGTGCGCCCGATTTCAAGCAGCGGCCCCTGCAGGTTGGCCAACCCGTGAAGGTTGAACTCTTCTTCGCTGTAAAAATGGCCGATACGTTGTGCCGCGCTGTGATCCAGCAGGCGGGTGGTGGCAACCAACTGGCCGCTATTGAGATCGCGTACCCCGATATGTTCGCAATAAGCGTCATAGCCGTCCTCGTCCAGCCCGTGTTCGGCGCTTTTGAGTTTGGCCTTCAACTCGTCGCTGAACACACGAAAACGCAGGGTCTGAGCCTCGCGCAATGCCGCGGGGCCGAGCAAACGCTCAGCCTGCAAGCGACGTTCTGGAGCGGTGTCGCGGATACGGGCGATCTGGGACATTGCGAATCTCCGTGCAGGCACTGTGCCCGCTCTGGGTATCTGCCAATCGACTGAGGTGTGCAACTTCAGGCTAAGCAGGTGCAATGTCACCACTGTGACGTTTGGATGATGCTTGTGTGACAGGGGGCGGGAGGAACTGTCGGTAGCGCCTGGCGTCTCAAGAGGGTGAAAAAAGTCCTGCCAAAACCGCTCGCCGGGTTTAATGTTCACCCACGTTTATTGGTTGATGAGTTTTTATGCTTAAAGCGCTGTTATCTTCTGCCTGTGCCTTGTTGCTGACCCTGGGTGTGAGCCTGTCTGCCCAGGCCAACTGGTACCTGGACGGTGAGTCGTCACGGCTGTCATTTATTACCACGCAAAATGCCAATATCGCCGATGTGCACCGCTTTCTGGTCCTGCATGGCAAGGTTGACCGCAAAGGCCTGGCGCAATTGCGGATCGAGATGGACTCGGTCAACAGCTCAGTGCCACTGCGTGATGAGCGCATGCGTGACGTGTTGTTTGATTTCAAGCACTTCCCGGAAGCGCAGATCAGCGCGCAGATCGACCTGCAACCGATCAATGACCTGGCCTCCGGTGCGCAACTGGAATTGCGCTTGCCGGTAACGGTCAGCTTGCGCGGCAAACAGCACACCTATCAGGCAGAGCTATTGGCCACCCGTCTGGATGAACGACGCTTTCAGGTCGTGACCCTGGAGCCGCTGATGCTGCAAGCCGAAGATTTTGGCCTGCAACCGGAGCTTGAAACCTTGCGCAAACTGGCCGGGCTTTCGGCCATCAGCTTTTCAGTACCGGTGAATGCGGTGCTGATTTTCACGGCCCGTTAAGATGGCCGGCGCAGTGTTTGGCTGGCGCAGTGACAATAGTTTTGAGTTGCTGATCGACGGGCCGCAGTTTTTCCCGCGCATGCTGGCCGTCATTGAACAGGCTCAGGAGCAGATCGATCTGGAGTTGTATCTGGTTGAGGCCGGTGACTGTGCCGAAACCATCGTCCAAGCCCTGGAACAGGCGGCCTGGCGCGAGGTGCGGGTGCGTTGCCTGTTTGACGCCTACGGAAGTCTGGGATTGGGCCCGGCGTTGCGCCGCAGGCTGATCGAAGCCGGGGTTGAGCTGCGGCATTACAACCCGCTGAGCTGGCGCCGTGGCCTCAACAATCTGTATCGCGATCATCGCAAGCTGTTGTTGGTGGATCAGCAATTGGCTGTGGTGGGTGGCACCGGCGTCACCGATGAGTTCTGGCGCCCCACTGAAAACAGCTGCGACTGGCATGAGGTGATGGTGCAGATGCAAGGTCCGCTGGTGCTGGACTGGCAGATGCTGTTTGATCGCCAGTGGCGGGCCAATATCAGCCGCAAGGCCTGGAAACCGGCGACCCACTTCGGCCTGGCGCGCTTGCCCGGTGTGCCCGACGAGGCTGAGGGTATGGGGCGCGTGGCCTACGCCGATGCCCATCAACATCGCGATATCCTGCAATCGCTGGTGCGCGCGATCAACAGCGCCAAGCAGCGCATCTGGTTGGCCACGCCTTACTTTCTGCCGACCTGGAGCGTGCGCCGTTCATTGCGCCGGGCAGCAGCGCGGGGTGTCGATGTGCGGCTGCTGCTCACCGGGCCGCGCACAGACCACCCTTCGGTGCGCTACGCCGGGCACCGTTATTACCCGCGGCTGCTCAAGTCCGGAGTGCAGATACTGGAATATCAGCCCTGTTTTCTGCATTTGAAAATGGTCCTGATCGACGATTGGGTCAGCGTTGGCTCATGCAATTTTGACCACTGGAACCTGCGTTTCAACCTTGAAGCCAACCTTGAGGCGCTGGATCCGGCGCTTACCCAGGCGGTGGCGACCAGCTTTATCGCCGACTTCGCCCAAAGTCAGTCCGTCAGCCTGCAAGACTGGCAATCACGCCCCCTCTGGCGACGGGTGAAGCAGCGCATCTGGGGCTGGGTTGACCGGCTGGTGGTGAATATTTTGGGGCGGCGCCACTGAATTTCGCCCTGCACGCGGTTACTTAAGCGTTGATAACGTGCAAAATCGAGCCACTTCACGGCAGCGGACGAACGTGAGGCATGATTATCTGGAGCGTTTTGCATGACACCTTCGTTGTTATTGGCCGTTCTGGCCTCAGGCTTTATCTATGGGATCACGCCGGGCCCGGGCGTGCTGGCTGTTTTCGGCATTGGCGCTGCCCGTGGGCGACGTGCCGGCGCCGGTTTTCTGTGCGGGCATTTGCTCGGCGATGTGATCTGGTGCAGCACGGCGCTGATTGCCATTGTCGGCGCACGTGAATTTGGCAGCACTGCCTTCAACGTGCTGGGCTTGATTAGCGGCTTGTACCTTTTCTGGCTGGGCCTGCGTGCCGTTCGCGCCCAGGGCAGCAGCAGTGCTCAACAAGGCCCGGCGCGACAGCCGTTTGCCCACGGGATTTTCTTCGGATTGACCAACCCCAAAGCGTATCCGGTGGCAGTGGCGACGTTCACTGCGCTGTTGTCCAGCCGCGCAGAGTTACTGACCTGGGCCATGTTGCCCTGGTTGATCGCGTTGAGCTTTGTGGGTGGGGCGCTGGCCTACATGATTCTGGTGGGTGTTGTTGGCGCCGGCCATGTCAGGGCGCTCTATCAGCGCCATGAGTTACTGATTACCCGGCTGTGCGGGGTGATGTTTATCGGCTTTGCCATCAGTGCGCTGATGCATGCGCTGCCCGGATTGTTACAAGCGATCGTTTGAAATAACGGGCAGGGGGGATGCAGTGTGGACAATGTCATCGGGGATGAAAAAGGGTGGGGTAGGGCTTGGATGGCAATGCAGTTGCAGGATTTTGCTGTGTAGCGAAGCTTTCAAGTGGATTGAAAGCCAGGAAGAAGTGGAGCGGGTGGCGGGAATCGAACCCGCGTGATCAGCTTGGGAAGCTATGGTGGGTGGAGTATCGGGTAGACACGTACGGTATGCTTGTGTGCGTTTAAGCCAGCAGGATCAAGGCATTGCGCAAAGTGGGCAGTTTCAGGCTGTACCACCGGTCTCCCTCATATTCCGGCCTAACGGCCCCCAGATACGGCCCCCAAATGCTTACGGACAAACAGATCAAGGCAATGAAGCCTGAGGAACGGGAATACACGGTTTCGGACGGACGCAGTGCGAAAGGCGAAGGCGTCTTGATGCTTCGAGTGCGACCAACCGGCACCAAGGAGTTTTATTTCCAGCGTCGACTGGATGGAAAGAAAATCAAAACCAAACTCGGTACGTGGCCAGCGATGAGCCTGACTGGCGCACGGGATCTATGCCGAGTGGAGAAAGAGGTGGTGATTGCCGCAGGTACCTTTCAGAACCTGCTGGATGCTTACACCAATAAGCTCGAGGCCGAAGGTGCCGCCTCGGCCTCAGACGTTAAGTGGTCGTTGAAGCATTACGTCGCTGACTCGTTTCCCAATCTGGCATCACGGCCTGCTGCGTTGATCGGGCCTGGTGAGATCCGCGACATCTTGGCCAAGATGATCAATGCCGGAGTCACCACATATTGCAATAGAGTTCGATCCCAGCTGCACGCTGCGTTCCAGGTAGGGCTTGAGCAAGAGTTCAACCCCCGCAGCTACCAGAAAAAAGCACTGAAATTTGGTCTGACCAGCAACCCGGTTGCCAGCGTGCCTGTTCAGGCCGACTGGAAACGTCCTGGTGATCGGGCACTATCCACGGACGAGTTGGCCAGGCTCTGGCAAATGCTGCCGGAATACCTGACGCTGGTGACGTCGGAGTTGCTTAAGTTTCTGATTGCCTCAGGAGGACAGCGTCCGGAGCAGCTGCTAGCGAGTGAACGTCGGCACTACTTCAAAGACCACCTGGTCATCCGGAACAAGAAGGGCAGGGAGGGTGAGCGGTCGCTGCATGCCGTGCCGTACAACACTCTGATGCGCCGCAGTTTGAAGGTGATGGACGAGATCTGCGAAACCAGCATCTACCCTTTCGAAGGCAAAGTGGAAGGGAAGTCCCTACACACACAGTCGTTATCCCGGGCTGTCACCAAGCTGTACGGCCGCCATACCGACAAATTCAATGGACCGTTCACTTTGCGTGACATACGGCGAACCTGCAAAACCCTGATGGGCGTTGCTGGGTTGAGTAAGGAGGTGCGCGATCGAATTCAGGGTCATGCGTTCAGCGATGTCTCATCGAAGCACTATGACCGTCACGATTACTTCAAGGAAAAGCAGCAGGGGCTGCTTCGTTGGTCGGTGTGGCTGCACAAGAACGTGGTTAACTCCGAGCTGAAATGAATGAAGCCGCTTGCGCGGCTTCGATGGGGTCAAGGGGATGCCCATGTCTGTGGGTCTTGCTGCCAGTTTACGATCGAGGATTCACGCCAACCGACCCGCCCTGGGGAGATGGCCACCGCCCTTGGGAATTTCCCTTGCTTGATAACGCGCCAGAGGGTTGTTCTGGATAGGGAGGTGACCTCGAGCACATCCCTTTCACGCATGAAACGATCCAGCTTACCCTGCATGTTCCCCTCCTGTGAGCGCTGCGCGTGCGTTCCATGCAGCACTAGCGACACCGCGCCATCCATTAGCAATGCCGTGTTTACTAATCTCTGGCCACGCCTTGTTAAATTCAGACGTTTCATCGATCACAACCGGCGCTGGCTGCTCGTCTGGGCAGAAGTAGAGCGTTCGAGTTTTATAACCCTCGGCCCTGGCTGACGCCATTTCATGTTCTTCGCCATCACTCCAGAGCAAACCGTCATCACTCCACTGCAGCACCGGCTTGCCCTGTGGCTGCTCGGTTGGGCTTGGTAATGCTTTCATGTGAACCCGCCCACCGATGTAATGCCAGTCAACCTTCCATCCAGTTACTGCCGATAGGTTCCTGCAAATAACCTCGGCGGTGTCCTTCGGGATATCTACAAGACAGACGCTTTTGCCGTTATCGAATACGCCTTGATCGCAGGCAGAATAGGTC
Source organism: Pseudomonas sp. FSL W7-0098 (assembly GCF_005930585.1). Taxonomy (NCBI): domain Bacteria; kingdom Pseudomonadati; phylum Pseudomonadota; class Gammaproteobacteria; order Pseudomonadales; family Pseudomonadaceae; genus Pseudomonas; species Pseudomonas sp. FSL W7-0098. Next base: position 442,097 of record NZ_RXHW01000005.1, on the reverse strand, counting down.
CAAACACCATCATCTGAAACCAGTAGGTAAGGCGATGTACCGTCCTCTACATTACGGCACATGGCTAAACCTAGGGGATGCAAAATCTCGGTATTGATACGAACGATCAAGCCTCGATTAGAGGCTTCATTCCAGTCTATTTTTTTAGTAATCATTGGCCACCGCCGTTAATACAAGATCTTCAAAGTTAGGTGTGTCTATATCTGCAGCGACAACACGAATTCCACACCAGCCATAGGGATCGTCACCGGTCCCACCCCAGCCTTCTTCATTCTGTAAATCAGATGACCAGTGCTTTCCCGGATGTTCATCGAATAAGGGGCTTTTATCGTTGGGGCCAAAGAATGCTCCGCCTTGGGAAAGCATCATGTGGATCATTCTCAGGCCGAACAAACGAATGGTTGTTTTAACAACGTCACCACTACTTTCGGCAATGAGGCGATCGTCCCACCCTCCCCAAAACTCGTTGATCTGGGTGGCAATTTCTGGAGTCAAACGGTTGTGGTTGACTTCCAATGTCACCTCAAAATCCTTCCATTCATCCTTCACGACGTAGCGTTTTATCGAGCTCTGATCTGCGGTGATGTTGTTCATTAGTTCGCTCCTGTGGCGATAGATTTAGCGAGCAACTGGGCAACCACTGCTGCATCGCGTTCTGATAACTCGCCCAAGGTTTGGGCCATGCTGCTCAGGCTTTCCAAGCGCACACGTGCCTCAGGGGATTTGTGAACCAGGTAGCCGATTACAGCAGCTCCGATAATGGCGGTGGCCACCAGGTGCCTTGCCGGTGTGGTAGCCTTTGCTTCGCTGCTGCTTTGGTTTGTCACTTTCATGGTGTTGCTCCTCAGTGGTGGTTGGTGTCGGGGAGGTGCAACTCCTCGACACCGCTCTTCAATTCCGGTTAATCCTGGCGTGCCAAGTGAATAACCAGGTCGTCAAAACTCGGGTCATCCTCAGTGCATGACCGCCATTCCAGAACCTTCAAAATCTGCAACCTGCTGCAGTCGTCCACCAGGATCTCTCGCTGGCCACCTGCTGCTCGAACCTCAATAATCTGCAGCAAACCATCGTCACCGTAGGCGCCTGCCTGGATAATCGGCGCGCTATGGCCTTGTGTGGCCAGGCGGTCCTGGACCTCCTGCAATGTTGATGTTTTGCCGTCGCCGGCATTCCCCAAAAAGACTTGAACCTGCATTTTTTCTACCCTCCTTTACGCTTTGAAAATCCAGCATTTCACGGTTGGGCAGCGGCTGGTCATCGGCGTCCGGATGGCCTGTGCTGCTCGCACTGCGCTGTCTACAGCCTTGTAATCAACGAACTTACGGCTGCGGGACTCTTTCAGCAGATCCTTCAATGTCGAGACGTCGGCCAGCTTCTGGCGGTGCTCTGCGGCGCGCTCTGCGAACTCGTTGATGTTTATGGCAATGAGGTCCGGGTTTTTGCTGTGGTTGACCAGGGGATCTTCGTAGAGCGATTCGAGGTATTCGTAGACCTGCCAGAATTCGGCAACCGCAGCGTGGTCGGCACTGGTGGTGCTTTGGCGCTCGAGCGCCATTTCGAGGATCTGCCGCCGTGTTGCTTCGACCTGGGTATCAGTGAGCGTTACGACGAGGCGAATGGAGTCGAGCAGGCTGAGCAGCTGGGCGTGGTTTTTGATAATTCGCTCGACGCGGATCTGGCCACGGATGGCGTTGCCACACTTCTTGCACTGACTGTCTGCAGTAAATTCGGTGCTGCAGAAGAAGCAATGGGTGTGCAGGCGACGCAGCTTGCCTTCGTACTCGGGCATACGGTGACCCAATGCATCCATCACGGCTGACTCTTTGCTCACCGCCTGCAGCAGGAAGTGGCTGAGTGTCGGGCCATCGAGGGCGTTGAGCTTGTCTGCTGCCTCACGGCTTTCTGGCGTGACTGTCGGGCGTACAAAGTGCAGCTTGCCGATCCGCGTCATGATCGCTTCGTGGGCAACAACAGCAGCGTTCTGGCTGATTGCGATCGCGCCTCGAAACGGCGGCTCATAGGTTTCGTTGCCAGCTGTCTTTACGCCCTTGGTGGCCAAGGTGCCGCCTCCGTAGAAGTCTTTCAACTCGTCCCACTCAAAGGCCTTTGCGTGGGTCTTGTTGTCTTCGCTGTGACGGTCAGCTTCCAGGAACACCACTGGCATACCCGATACCTGGCCCATCAATCGAGAACGGCCGGCTTTGGTCGACTTCATTGGGTCGAAACCCTCGTAGCCTTCACGACCGAGCAGCTTCCACAACAGGTTGAGCAGGGTGGTTTTACCCGCACCGGCTTCACCCGTGAGCTCAAGGAAAAGGTATGACTGATATCGAGCGCGGATCTGTTCACAAAACAGCGACCCGAAAAAGAACACCAGGGCGACCAGGCCTTGAGTGCCAAAGCAGATCCACAACAGGCGCAGCCATTCCTCGTTGTAGTCCTTCCGCTCACGCTGCAGGCGAACAGAGACACCCTTTTGAAGCGTCTTCAGGCGCATTTTTCCGAACTCGAAATAGTCCTCGAGGTTGATCGGGTATACAGCGCCGTCTTTGACGGCCACGTCACCAAATAGGTAGGCGCCGTGTTCCTTGCTGTAGCCGATGTAATCAATCGTCGATACTGTTTTGAGGCCATAGAGTTGGTCTTTCATGATCTTGTCCAGTTGTTGACCGCTACCGGTGTACATGGCACCCGCAGCCATCCCGAGCAGTCGTTTTTTGAATTCGCTGGCTGCAGTGAGTTGGCCACTGGTAAAGGTGTTTTTGACGCTGTCACCGTCATGCGGGAAGTCGACGCGGACGTAGTACCAGGACTCGTCCGTGACCTCGTTGCGCTGGTAATACAGGGCTTGGGGGTAGCAGTTGGCGATCTCGAGGACGCTCCCACACTGCTGCAACGCCTTGTCGATCACTTCTTTCTTGTTGAGCAATTGGTCGTCGTGGTCGTCGCTGTCCTCAAGGTCTTGAGTGGCCCGATTGAATTTCTCCATGTCCAACTTGAACCAGTACAGGCGGCTACCAAATCCGAAGTGGAATTCCACCCGCTTGTTCCAGTCGTACATAAGCAGGGCTTTTTCGGAGGCGGTCTCTGCGATGAGCAAGGCGCCCAGGTGACGAGCCTGCTTGATGTCTGTCGCGATCTGGTCCGATCGCTTAGCTTCGTCGTCGATGAAGGCCCAGCGCTGGTGTAGGTCGTTCCAGTCGACCTTGCGCCCGTCGCGTTGCGGGACTTGTGCGGCCTCGCATACAAACCCCAGCTCCCTGGCCATCCGGACCCAGCGACGGGTGTAGCCATGTGCACCAGGTTCGTTATCGAGCGCCCATACCAGTTTCGGCAGCTTGTCCGTGCGATCGCGCAGCAGCGCTTTCAGAGACTGTTCTGGAAAGGCGTTGGATGACATGGCGGATACTGCTGCGATCCCGTTATGCACCAGGGCGATCGCATCAAAGATTCCCTCGACGATCCAGATCTCTTTGACCTCGAGCAGATCGATGGACGGCGGGCACCACCAGACGCCACGGTAGGAATCACCGGGCTTAAAGCGAGCCTTCATCTTGCCGAAGCGGGAAGGGCGATCGATCAGGCGTTCCCAATATCCACCCTTCTCCAGGGCGAAGCGTATCGTCGCGCTGCCAGCTTCGTGCTGGCTGGAGTAGTACGTTTCCTGCGTGAACCAGCCGCCGATCAATGAAATATCGAAGCCGCGGGCAAACTCTAGGTAAGCCCGTGCTGTAGCGGTTGGAGCGTTCTCAGTGACCAAAACGGGTATGCCTGGTGTGACACCGCACTGGGCGTCGAGAAGTAGGTTTTGCGCCACTTCTTGTGCGTACCCATGGCGCTGGCCACAGTGCTGAGTTTTTCGAAGTCACGGATCCAGAAGTATTCGTCCACATACACGTGCCCGTGGTAGCCCTGGGCGGTGCTGCTGTTGGTGCTGAGGAAGCGCAGTTCGGCGCCGTTGCTGAGCACAATCGGGTTTCCGGTAAGCTCGATGCCAAACCACTTCTGGGCAAACTGGATGATGTAGCTTCGGAAAATCTCCGATTGCGATCGGCTGGCCGACAGGAACACCTGGTTGTCGCCAGTCAGCACCGCGTCCATGAAGGCTTCGCCGGCGAAGTAGTAGGTCAGGCCGACCTGACGACTTTTAAGGATGTTGCGGATCCTGCAGGTGAGCGGGTTTTGCTTTGCGGCGAACAGCTCTTTTTGGTAGCCGTACATGCTGCCGATGAACTTATCCAGGAAGTCCACTTCGGTCAGGCCGCTGATATCGTTCTTGGCCTTCTTCTCCCGCTTCTTGTCGCCACTGTCCCTACGAATGGAGCGCTCCCCACGCGAGCCCTGACGGCGTTCCTGGGGTTCTGCCGGTTCTTCTGCGTTTGTTGCCTGCACCGGTTTGGCGGCTTGTTTCAGAAGGCGCTCGCGGACGGACGTCAGGCGATCCAGTTCGTTCAGGTCGTCTTTGGTCAGGCTGCCGGCCTTGTCCAGCAGGAGAGTGATTCGCCGGCCTACTGCCGTCAGCGGTTCTTCATCCGACAGCATGTCTTCCCACCCGCCCTGGCGAATCCAGTAATAGACGATCCGAATGTTGGGCAGGTTGAGTTGCGCCTGAATTTCCTTTGCCTTACAGCGGCGTAGAAATAGGCGTTTGGCGGCTTCTTTAACTTCGGTCGAGTAGTACATAGGCCGCAGTCTATGCGGCGAAAACGCTGGAAACGCGAGGTTAAAATACGCGTTCTTCTGATATTTATAAAATCAGAATGCAACAGAATCTAATCGTTTGTTTGGAGCTCAACGGCTCCATATCGTGGCGGCTCAAATCACCGATTGAGCGCAGTTATCGCCTATGCCCCGTTCCCTTGTTTCGTACTGGAAACGTGTCGCCACCAGCGGCCCGACCGTTGATGGTCGCGTCATCCTTCCCCAGGAACTGCGTGATATCGCTGATACCTACAAGCCGTCTCTTTACACCGCAGTGATCTGGTGTGACCACGAACGCTGGTCAGGTTCCCACGGGACTGTATTCGCTGTGCGCCTGTTGGAAGAGGGAGAGGACATTGAGCCTGGTCAAGTTGCCCTGGAAGCACAGCTCAAACCAAACGACCGACTGCTTTATCTGAATGACCAAGGTCAAAAGCTGTTTTCCAGCATTGAAGTCACTCCGGATTTTCGTGGCACTGGCAAAGCCTACATGACCGGTATAGCAGTCACGGATGAGCCAGCCAGCGTCGGTACTCAAGAACTCTATTTCTCAAAAAAAACCAACAAGTCCGCGTTCTACGCAGCCTCTGTAGAGCTGGGCGACTTGAACGAAGAAAAGCCACAGGGCGAGGTGAACAAGCTGATTGGTGCGCTCACCAACCTGTTCAAGCGTTTTTCCCTGGACAACAAACCCGCCGAAACCCCCTCAACTTTCACTGAGAGCAAAACCCCTATGGATGAAGCTACCGCAACGGCTCTAGCAGCCCTGCTGGAGCAGCTGTTAATCGTCGCTGCCGGTATTAAGGCAGTAATCGATCCGGCTGTTGAAGACGCCCCCGATCCCGATCAGGAGCCGATCGACAACGTGAGTGCGGCAGTAGACGAAATCGTCACCACTGCCGAGGAAGAACGTGAGTTCCGCCGCAATGGCGGTGTGTCGAACAAGGCTGTGATGGCTGCTCTGTCGAATCTGGAAAAGCAGTTCACAACTTTGCAGAACACCGCTACCGGTCGCCAGTTGCCAAAAAACACTGGTCCAGCTGCGACCATCAAAAAGCGGGTGTTCTGACATGGCCCAGCCACTTAGCGCCAAGGGCGCCAAGCAATACGCAGCGTTGCAGGTAGCGATCGCCGAAACTTACGGTGTTGAAAGTGCCCGCCGCATGTTCAGTGTAGAGGCGACAATCGCTCAAGAACTGAACGACGCGATCACCGCCAAGGCTGACTTCCTGCAGCGTATCAACGTCGTCCCGGTCAGTGAGATCAAGGGCGAAAAAGTTTTCATCGGTGTTAATGGCCCGGTCACTGGCCGGACTAACACCAAGACTACCGATCGCGAAGCCAAGGATTCCTCGGCGCTGGAAAACACGCTCTATGAACTGGCTGATACTCAGTCGGATGTTGGCCTGCCGTACGCCAAGATCGACGCCTGGGCGAAGTTTCCGGACTTCCAAGAGCGCTATTCCGCTGCTGTGCAAAAGCGTATCGCCCAGGACCGCATTGTTATCGGGTTCCACGGTACCAGTGCGGCAACCCAGACCGATCTGGCAGCAAACCCAAAGCTGCAGGATGTGAACAAGGGTTGGCTGCAGCAGTTGCGTGAGCAGGCTCCGCAGCAGGTTCTCAAGGAAGGTGCTGTTGCTGGCAAGGTTACCTTGGGCGCCGACGGAGACTACGCCAACCTAGATGCATTGGTACACGACACCAAGCAGATGGTCGATGAAGTCTTGCGCGAGGATGGTGACCTGGTCGCGATCATCGGCAGTGATCTGTTGGCTGCTGACAAGGCCAAGCTGTACACCAAACAGGGTGACACCCCGACCGAAAAAGAGCGGATCGAGGACGCCCAAGTCATTGCCACTTATGGCGGTCTTCCAGCGTTCAGCGTGCCGAACTTCCCGGTAAACGCCGTGCTGGTCACCAGTTGGGACAACCTGTCGATTTACTTCCAGGACACCAGCTGGCGTAAGCAAACCGTGGAAAACCCGAAACGCTCCCGCGTCGAGGACTACAACAGCCGCAACGAAGGTTATGTGATCGAGCAGTTGGAAAAGATCGCACTGACCGAAAACGTGGAACTCGCAGCGTGAGCCTGGCACTGGCGCATAAGCGCAGCACCTTGGCATTGGGTAGCGCTGCAGTAGCGGCTGCTGCAGGCGCACCGGTGGCGTATTCGCCTGCCGATGCCCTGAGTAGCCCAGCCAATGCCCGCAAGCATCTGATGCTGCAGGAAGCAGCCTTGGACCAAGACCTTGAGCGCGTGAGTGCAATCAATGGGATGGCCATGCGTCAGGCGCTCAAGCGTGACGAGCTTTTGCCCAAGTACCAGGACTATGTGCAGCGTTATTGCGAGTCGGGTTTGAACTTCCCGAATCGCGTCCTGGTGCAGGTAATGATCTGGCTGTTCGATACCGAAGAGTTCGAAGACGGCATGGAGCTGGCCCACTTCGCAATCGGGCAGGGGCAGCAGATGCCTGAGCGATTTAAACGCGACATTCAGACCTTTGTTGCTGACGCCGTGTGTGATTGGGCCTATGCGGAATACAAGGCCAAGCGCAGTCCGGAGCCTTACCTGTCCGACTTGTTGTCACTTGTTGACGGTGAGTGGGAACTGACGGAACAGATCCCGGCCAAGTACCACAAGTTAGTGGGTCTCCGTGCCATGGAGGCCAAGGACTGGGGGCAGGCTCTGCTGCATTTCAATCGTGCCACTGAGTTGCATCCGAGCATCGGCGTGGGTGTGCGCGTTGAAAACTGCCTGCGCGCTTTGAAGAAACAACAGGCCAAACCGGCCACCGAATAACCGACTACCCCCCCCGGCGAGAAACTGTGGATGTGAGCCAGCCATTTATGGCCCTGTCCCACTGAAACAGTTTTCCCGCCCCTATTCGAGCGGCCAGCGATGAGCTTTTCAGGTAACCCCACCACGTTTGTGGAGCAGCGGATCGAGAACGATGGCTTCTGGCCTGACCTCTCTCTGACTGAGTTTCAGAAGGCCTATCGCCTTCCCGGGGAGTACCTGGTGGAGACGCTGGTCGATGGTCTGGTCTCGGCAATGACCGAGGTCAACACTGACCTGGCCAAATGCAAAGCCAAATGGCAGGCCGCTGGCGTCACCAGCTTGAAATCTGCTGACCCTATGGTGCTGCCCGAGCGCACATTTCAAGCAGAGACGTACAAGCGCGCCGTCTACAACCGAGCCAAAGCAAACCTTCTTCCACAGTTTGCCTCTGTCACCCGCCGCGAAAGTGCCGAAAACACTGGCAAGGAATTGCCAGAACGATCGGAAACCTTTCTCGCATTCAGTCAGCAGAATGTTCGTTCGCTGCAGGGCCGTGGCCGCGTTACGGCGGCGCTGCTGTGATCAAACTCATCGCCCTGACCAAGTATCTGAAAGAGCGACAACTGGTGCTTCCGGAACAGCTCGATAGCTGGACCGACCAGGTTCACTTGGAGCTGATCTGGAAGCCCGACGTCGGCGGCATGCGCATGGGCGATATGCGGTACAGCGCGACAATCGCCTTCGAGCGTTTCGCTGATCACCCGGGGCGTCTGATGGCGTTGGTGGGGAGCTGGCTTGAAGCCAATGACCCGAACCGCGACCGCGACGAACTACCGGCGCCGAAGTTCGACATATCCATGCTCGACAACGACCTGGCCGATGTGGACATCACCCTGGAGTTCAACGAGCCGCAGTACCTGGCCGAGGATCCCGCAGGCGAGATCGAGGCCTTCGGTAAGACCTGGGCGTTTGTCCCGTTCGACCTTTGGATTGCCGAGCACGGCGAGGTGGGCAGCAATGGCCACTAATCCGCTCAACCTCGATGTCAGGGGTTTGCTCAGCGTCGACGCCCAACTGGCCCTGCTTGAGCTGCCGCCCCAGCTGCGCCGCCGGCTGCTGAACAACGTCACCAAGCGTGTGCGCTCGATGAGCCGTAAGCGCGTGCGTGAACAGCAGAACCTGGACGGCTCGCCGTTCGAGGCGCGCAAGGGCTCGGCCAAGGGCAAAAAGAAGATGGAAGCCGGGTTGGCCAAGCTGCTGCAGGTCACCCGTGTCAGCTCCGACGAAGCGGAACTGGGCTGGAAAAACGCCCTGACTCGTTGGGTAGCCTCACAGCAGCACAACGGGGCCAGCGAGCGGCGTACGGCTGCACAAATGCGCCGCTGGAACAAAGTCCCGCCCGGTATCGCCTGCACGGACAAACAAGCCAAGCGCTTGCGTCGTCTGGGCTTCCGCACCCGGCAGAAGGGCAAAAAAACACTGACCCGGCCTTCGGTAGCGTGGATTCAAGAACACGTGAACTACGCCAAGGCCGGTCTGCTGATCCGCATTTTGAACGATGAACGAACCGAGTCGTCGGGCGCGCAGAGCTGGGACATCACCTTGCCAAAACGCCAGTTCCTCGGTGTGAGCAGCGGCAACGAAACCAGTGACCTGGTTAACCAGGTCTTTCAACAAATCCTTAATTCACCCCGCTAGCGAGGCACTGCATGGCACTCGGCAAAGTCAGCGTTAACAATCTCAATCTGGGCCAGGGTGCCGTGACTGAGATCGAACGCTATTTCCTTTTTATCGGTCCCGGCGCCAAGAGCGTAGGCGAACTGATTCCCCTGAATACTGATAGCGACCTGGACAGCACGCTGGGCATTCCGGCCAGTGACCTGAAAACCCAGATCACGGCTGCCAAATTGAACGGTGGTGATCGCTGGGCTTGCCTGGCGGCGCCGATCGCTGTGGAGGGCGATTGGACCAAAGCGCTGGAAAAGGCCATGCAGCAAGGCTTTTCGGTTGAAGCGGTGGTGATCACCAAACCGGTGAAAGCCGCCGCTGATCTGTCGGCTATGCATGAAGCAGCCATCGCGCTCAACAACGTTTATGGCCGCAGGGCTTTCGTGATGGCGGCCAGCATGGGCATCACGGCGCTGCAGACGTGGGAACAGTACCTCACGGAGCAACGCGCTATCACGGTGGGCCTTGCTGCACCGCGTGTCCTGGTCGTGCCGCAGTTGCATGGCAATGACCTGGGCGTGCTGGCTGGCCGCTTGGCCAATGCTGCCGTGAGCATTGCGGACACTCCAATGCGAGTGGCGTCCGGCGCTCTCCTGGGGCTGGGCGTTGTGCCTGTAGACAAAGACACCGTGCAGTTGCCATCGGCGATCCGTGCCGAGCTGGACAAGGCGCGCTTCTCGGTGTCGCAGACCTATCCGGATTACCCGGGCGTGTTCTGGGGCGACGGCAACATGCTCGATGCGCCGGACAGTGACTTCCAGGTGGTGGAGTACTTGCGCTTGGCTGACAAAGCCGCCCGCCAGGTGCGCCCGCTGCTGATTCGCCGCGTCGGTGATCGCCGACTCAACAACACCCCCAACAGCATGGCCGCTGCCATCAGTGCGTTTATGAAGCCACTGCGCCAGATGGCCAAGTCCGTCACGTTCGCCGGCCTGGTGTTCCCGGGCGAGATCGAAGCGCCCAAGGATGGCGACATCGTCCTGGTGTGGCTCAGCAAAACCAAGGTCGAGATGTACATCAAGATCCGACCGCTCAACTGCCCGAAAGACCTGACGGCCAACATCGCCCTCGACCTTTCCACTGACGATTCGGAGTAATCCCCTATGTCACGTATTGGCGGCAAGAACTTCGACGTGAACCTGGGTGATCTGCTCGTTCACGTTGAAAGCTGCACCCTCGACATCACGGACAACACTGCTGTTGCACAGAGCAAGGGCGTTCCTGATGGCCACGTAGACGGCGACGTCACGGCCAGTGGTGAAATGGAGTTCACCACCAGCAACTTCAACCTACTGATAGAAGCGGCACGCTCTGCCGGCAGCTTTCGTGGGTTGGATCCTTTCGACACTGTTTTCTTTGCCAAGGCCGGCGACGAGGAGCTGCGTGTCGAGGCTTTCGGCTGCAAATTGCGGGTCTCGAGTCTGTTAGGCATCACTCCGAAAGGCGGTGAAACGTCCAAGCACAAGGTGCCGTATGACGTCACCAGCCCGGACTTTATCCGCATCAACGGCGTGCCGTACTTGGCCGCTGAAGAAATCGAGGGCTTGCGCTGATGTCTTGCCCGTTCGATCGCGCCCAGGCAACGGAGCAACGCCAACGTGACCAAGCGATTGCCGTCCAGTTGGCCCAGTCGCGCCCGAGCGGGCCAAGCCGTAACGAATGCCTGGACTGTGACGGCGAAATCCCTGCAGCACGCCAGGCACTGGGCGGGATCCTGCGTTGCGTGCCATGCCAGACCATTATTGAGAAAGGAGCTCTCCGATGAGCACGAATCAGGCCGCTCAGGACACTGCCATTGCCTTCGCCAAGGCGGCACCGGCAATCGGCGTAGCCGCTACCGGTGCGACAGGTACCGTCGACTGGTCGGCAGTTGCCTACATGCTGACCGCGCTCTACATGGTTCTGCAGATTGTTCTATTGGTCCCTAGATACCGCCAGATGCTGCGTGACTGGAAGGGCAAGTCATGAGCCTGCGCAACAAGATCGCCATTGGCGCGTTAACGGGTGTGCTGGGCATGACCGGCGCATTGGTTACCTGGTTCGAAGGCCGCTCATTGGTGGCCTACCTCGATCCGGTGGGCATTCCAACCATCTGCGAAGGCGTCACCCAGGGCGTAAAGCTGGGTGATCGGGCCACACCGGCGCAGTGCGACCAGCTGCTGCAGCGTGAGTTGCGTATCGCATTGACCGCGGTGGATCGCCAGGTGCGTGTGCAACTGCCGGACACCCGCCGCGCTGCCCTCGGGTCCTTTGTTTACAACGTCGGTGAGGGGCAGTTCTCCAGCTCCAAGCTGTTGCGCCTGCTGAACGCCGGTGATGCTCGGGGCGCTTGTGCCCAACTGTCGCGCTGGGTCTATGCCGGCGGCAAACAACTGGCCGGGCTGGTCAATCGCCGCGCCGCTGAGCGTGAGTTGTGCGAGGTGGGTTTGTGATGCTGCGCGATTGCTGGTTTCCCCTGGTGATGGTCCTGGTTGCGTGGACCTACTTTGACCTCATAGAGGGGCAGCGCGACACCGCACGCAGCGAGCGCGATATCGCCCAGCTTGAGGTGACCGGTCTGCGCGAAGCGGCCCGTATCAGCGGCGAAATGCTGGCCGATCGCGACGAAAACGACCGTACCCGAACCGAGGCACTGAACCATGCACTGTCTGAAAACAATGATCTGCGCCGTGCTGTTGACGATGGCCGTCAGCGGCTGCGCGTCAAAGCTACCTGCAGCAGCCCCAAGCCCGATCAGACCGGCTCCGGCGGCGTGGCTGATGCAGCCCCCCCCGAACTCACAGCAGACGCTCGATCGGATTATTTCATCCTCAGAGATCAACTCGCCCTGAGTCGAGAAATGATCCTGGGCCTGCAAGACCACGTCCGCAGGATCTGCCTGCGTTAACCGTTACCCCAACCCTGACTGGATAAACACGATGACCGAACGCCGCGAAATCACCCTGGAAATTGGTGAAAAGGAATTCACTTTCACCCTGACCCCGCAGGACGTGACCAAGTACTTCAATGGCCTGACCGCCAACAACAAGGTGTCGCCGGCCAACAACCTGCTGGTCAACACCGTCGACCAACAGGAGCGCGCCACGCTGAAACCCTTGCTGGTCAACCCGGTGATGGTCATGCAACTGGCCGGTGCGCTGCTGGAAGAGTACGGGCCAGACGTTGAAATCATCGTAAAAAAGCCCTCGAACACGCAGAGCGACTGAGCGAGGACGGGCTGGGCCAGCTGATGGCCCTGACCAACCGCTGGCTGCCCGGGGCTGAGCCCTCGATCGAGAACATGGGCACGGCCAAGTGGCTGGAAGACGAACACTGGAAACGCATGGAAATCGCGGTGGCCAACGCCATCGCTCTTGCATTGAACGGGTAACGACACATGGCAGATCGCAGCGCCCGCCTGGCCTTTATCTTGAGCCTGACCGACAAGATCACCGCGCCGTTAGGCAAGGTTAAAACCAGCTTTTCGGACTTGGCAGAGCAAGGTCAAAACAACATCAAGACCATGGGCCTTGGGCTCGCGGGCATGGTGGGCGCGGGTGTTGCGATTAGCCAGTCCCTGGAACCGGCGTTGGAGATGAACCGCGCCCTGGGCGAAGTCCGTTCACTGGGCGTAGCAGAGGACGCGCTCACCGCGCTGAATCAGAAGGCGTTGGAGTTCTCCGTGGCCTACGGTGAAAACGCCCGGGACTTTGTGGCTTCGGCGTACAGCATCGAGGGCGCCATCAAAGGCCTGACGGGCTCACAGCTGGCCACCTTCACCAACACCAGCAACCTGTTGGCCAAGGCGACCAAATCCGACGCCGAGACCATGGGGGCCTACGTCGGCACCATGTACAACCTGTTCAAAACCCAGGCGGATGCCATGGGCAAAAGCGAATGGGTCGAGAAAATGGGCGGCCAGACGGCACTGGCTGCTCAGTTGTTCCGTACGGACGGCGCACAGCTCAAGGATGCCTTCAAGGAAGTTGGCCAGATCGCGAATACGGCCGGCGTTGACTTGGCCGAACAGTTCGCGGTGATCGGTACGTTGAGCAGCACCATGGAAGGTGGTGACGCCGGAGGTCTGTATAAGTCGTTTTTCGAGAACATCGGCGCAGCGTCCGAAAAGCTGGGAATGAAATTCAACGACCAGAACGGCCAACTGATGCCGATGGCCGACATTTTGGCCAAGCTTGAGGGCAAGTTTGGCGACCTGAACAGCGCAGCAGCCGGGGCCAAGCTGACCGAGGCCTTCGGCGGCGAAGGGGCGCGGGTCATTACCGCCTTGTCCAAAGACACCGATCGGTTCAAAAGCAGCCTGGATAAGCTGGGCCAAGTCCGTGGGCTGGAGGACGCCGCGAACATGGCCAAGGCCATGGTGGATCCGTGGCAACAGTTTGCGAAGGCCGTTGAAGCACTGCGCATTGCGTTCGGTCAGGCACTGATTCCGATCTTGGCGCCTTTAATGGACCGCTTGGTCGGTATCGCAGGCACGCTGACGCGCTGGACTCAGTTGTTCCCCAATATCACCCGTGTGGTTGGCATCACCGTGTTGACGATACTGGGGCTTACGGCAGCGATGGCGGCTATGACGTTCCTCGTCGGGCTGAGCAAGATGGTTTGGCTGTCCCTGGTCGTCGTCTGGCAGGTGCTCACGTGGACCGGCTGGAAAAGCATTGCCATGTTCCTGTACCACGCCGTCATGGTCACCGCGTTTGTCGCCGGCATGATCCTGATGGTGGCGTGGATGGGGCTGGTAAAAGGCGCCATGTTGCTCTGGCAGGGTGCGATCTGGCTGGTCAACGCTGCCATGTACGCCAACCCGGTGGGGCTGATCATCGCGGGTATTGTCGCCCTGGTCGCGATCGTCGGCGCCGCAATCTATTACTGGGACGACTTGAGCAGCGCACTGATGAACACGGTCGCGTTCAAGTGGGTCAGTGATCAGCTCTCCGCGCTGTCGGACTGGTTCGGCTCAATGGGCGGCTGGTCAGGCATGGCCAAAGCCGCCTGGGACGGCATCGTCGCGATTTTCCAGAAGGCCATCAATGGCCTGATCGAGATGTTGAACAAGATTCCCGGTGTGAATATCGAAGCGAGTCTCGGCTCCATGCCGGAGATCCCGGGGGCTACTTCCGCCATGAGTGCCGGCGAGCAGGCCGAACGCTCGCAGAAAGTCCAGCAGAGCATCAACGCGGCGATTCCGAGCCTTTCCCCCACACGCGCTTCGGCTGTGCCCCCGGGCGGGCTGCTGACCAGCATCCAAAACACCAGCAACCAGAACAAAGGCAATCACGTGGATAAGGTCGAGATCCATACGGCCAAGCCTATGAGCCCGCTGGAGCTGGAAAACATGATGGCCATGGCGGTGGGCGGATGAGCCTCTATATCGATCTGTTGATCACCAATAACGACCTGACCCTGGATCCATCCAACCAGCCCCTGCTGGTTGAGGATCGGGCCAGCATCGCCCAGGACATCGGTCACATGATCCGCGAAAGCGGGTTGTTGGTGACCTTGGTGGCCGAGCGCGATCGCTTCCGTCAATCCGACTGCATCCAGCAGCTGGAGCTGTTGGTGGAGGCTGACGTGCGCCTGGTCCCTGGCACCGTCCGAATCCTTGAAGAGGAGAAGGGCAAGTACCTGGTAACGGCCAAAACCGTTGAATTTGGATCTGTCGAGGTAACGCTGTGAGTGACGTAGATTTTAAGCAGGCATTGAGCGATGCCGGCATTCCGACCACCGAGGCCAAGCTGCGTGCGGCCTGGGAGCTGGAAGTCGTCGCCCCGGGCAGCAAACTGAGCAACACCAGCGCCTGGTCGCCGTTCTGGCGTGTGATCACTGCGTTGGTCACCAAGCCGGTCATGTGGCTGATCGACTTTATCGCCGGCACCGTGTTGCCGAACTTCTTCGTGAAGACCGCGATCGGCGCCTGGTTGGACATGTTGGCCTGGGCGGTCAACGTCACCCGCAAGCCTGCGACCAAGGCCGAGGGGCTGTTACTGTTCACCCGCAGCGCCCTGGCTGGCCTGCTGGAAATCCCGGTCGGTACCCGGGTGCAGTCGATCGCGATCAACGGCAACGTTTACGAACTGGTGACGATAGCAGCGGCCAGCTTTGCCGATGGCGAGTCTCAGATCCGCGTGTTGGCCCGGGCAAAACAAGCCGGGAGCGGGTTCAATCTCGCACCAGGTTACTTTTCGATTCTGCCCGAACCCGTGCCCGGGGTGGTCCAGGTGGTGAACGCTGACGGCTGGCTGAGCCAACCCGGCGCCGACACCGAACCCGACGACGAGCTGCGCCTGCGTGTGCGTAACCAGTTCTCGGCGGTCAATCAGTGGCACACCGACGCGGTGTATCGCGCCATGATCGCAGCGTTCCCGGGCGTGCAGCCCGATGGCGTTTACTTTGAGCACAACGCGCCCCGGGGCCCCGGCAGTGCCAACGCCTTTGTGTTGTTCGAAGCCGACTCGCCGGCGGACACCTTCCTTGCTGAAATCAACAGCTACATCCGCGACCAGGGCAACCATGGCCACGGCGACGACCTGCTGGTGTTGGAGATGCCCGCCACGCTGCACGCCGTCAGCTTGACGGTCTGGCCCAAGGCCGAGGTGGGCGCCGAACGTCATGCGGCGTTGAAGGCTGACGTCGAGCTGTACATCCGTGCAGCGTTCCGCGAGAGCACGGCCAGCGACTACCAGCCGACGCTGACCCATCCCCAGTCGCGGTTTTCTTTCAGCCGCTTGGGCGAGGAGCTGCACCAACAGTTTCCGGGCATCGACTCGCTGCACTTCGATAACGCCGACATCATTTCAGAGCTGACTATCCCGCGCCTGTCCGGGGTTGAGGTGGTTCTGAATGCTTAAGTTGAGCCTACCTTTTTGGCTCGATGGGCCAGAGCTGGCCAAGCTCAAAAGGGCCGCGCAAGCCTGGTGGGGCAGGGTCGAGAACTGGCTTAACTGGCCTCTGCTGCAGATGGATGCCGAGACCTGCCACCTGAGCGTGCTCGATCTGCTGGCTTGGCAGCGTGACATTCAGCGCTTTCATGGCGAGCCCGAAAGGCTGTACCGCCTGCGGGTGAAATTCGCCTTCATCAACGCAGTGGACGCGGGCAGTACCGCCGGCATGGTCCGGATTTTCGAACGTCTCGGCGTCGGCTATGTGGAGATCCAGGAGCGTCTGGACGGGCTCGATTGGGACGTGGTCCTGCTGCACCTCTCCGACAAGCAACTGAGCGAAAACCCGGTGCTGCTGCGCGTCCTGATGCAGCAATACGGCCGCACCTGCCGGCGGTACGACTTCGTCACGATCACCCCGGTGAAATTGAACATCGGCGTGGCCGACTTCAACGATGACCAGCAAACCTTGATTGCCACGCTGGACGACAGCGCAAGCCGCCTGGTCGTGATCAACGAACTCGCAATCCTCACCTTTTTGAACCCACTTTAGGAGCCCCCATGGGAGCTAGCATTACCCTTGCCGGCGAGAGTCTTATTGCCCAAAAGCAAGGCGCTGGGGAGAAGCTCGACATTGCTCGCTTCGTTCTGGCCCTTGTTCCTGGTCTGGACCCGAACGCCCCGGTTGATCGCGCTGCCGGCAAGCCGCCTGCTGCCCAAATCGTTTATACCAAGGCCTATGACCGCAAAGGCTACGTCAGCCCCAACCAGGTGATTTACAGCCTGATGGTGGGCTCAGACGTGGGCGACTGGGACTTTAACTGGATCGGCCTGGAGGCCGCCGAAGGTGTGCTGCTGGCCGTGGCCACCGTGCCGGTGCAGCAGAAGCGCAAGAACATTCCGCCACTGCAGATCGGCAACAACGTCACCCGCAACTTCCTGGTGGAGTTCAACGGCGCCCAGGCACTGACGGGCATCACCGTCGACGCCAGTACCTGGCAGCACGACTTCACGGTGCGCCTCAACGGCATCGATGTGCGGGAGCGCTTGAGCAATCGGGATGTGTTTGGCCGTGTCTGCTTCCTGGCCGACAGCCTGCAGATGGAACGCAGTTTTGGTTTGTACCAGGTCAAAGCGGGCATTGCCTACGTGGAAGGCATTCGCGTCGAGCTGGCCGAACCTGTTCAGGCCCAGTTGCCAGCGTTGCCGGCCAAAGCCTGGCTTGACGTCGCACTGGCCCGGGAAGGCAACGAAACTGTGGCCACTTGGAAGGTGGTCTTTGGTGAGGCCAAAGCCGACTACACCGACAGCAACGGCACCGCCCATTACCTGGTGGAGCTGGCCAGCGTAGATGTGTCGGGAGATATCACCGATCTGCGCGTTAGCGAGCCCATCACCGGTGCCCTGGTCAAACAATACGCTCTGCGCAATGGCGACTACGAGAACCTGCGCGCCCGGGCTACGACCAAGGACGACGTAGATCTGGGCGAGCTGCCTAACGCGAAAAGTGATGATCCGGGTACTGATAGCAGCGATATTTTGGCGACCACCAAGGCGCTCAACGCACTGCGCAAGATCATCGCTGACTCAGAGGTTGGCCGCATCGGCACCTTTGCTATGGCTACGCCTCCACCGGGCTGGTTACGCGCCAACGGTGCGGCGGTGTCGCGAACCGTGTATGCCGCGCTGTTCGCTAGGGTCGGGACAACCCACGGCGCTGGTGATGGTATTAGCACCTTCAATCTGCCGGATCCACGGGGCAAGTTTGTTCGCTTCCTGGACGATGGTCGTGGCATCGATCCCGGCCGACTGTTGGGTAGCAATCAGGCTGATGAAATCCGCAGCCATGCTCACGGTGCCAGCTCCGCAGGTGCCGGTGGCCATACACACGCTGCTTCGAGCGACGTCCAAGGCGAGCACACCCACAACGTCCATTACGGAAGTATTACCCCGGACGGCGCAGACCTCAGTGCTACGAATGAACCGCGGAACCCACTCAACGGGACCGATGCCCCAACTGTTGCCACCAGCACCACTAAAGCAGGCGCGCACGCACACAACATCACCATCAATGCCGTGGGTGATCACTTGCACGCAATCACCATCAACGCCACCGGTGGCAGCGAAACGCGCCCCACCAACATCGCGTTTCTCGCTTGCATCAAATACTGAGGCCATCCCATGGACACTAAAATCGTCTATCAAACCGATCACTTGGGCATCTACACCGGTAAAACCGTGGCCGATCGTTCGCCACTGGAACCGGACGTTTGGCTGATTCCAGGCGGCTGCGTTGAAGTGGCCCCGCCGGCGGTACCGGAAAAAAAAGCCGCTCTTTGGGATGGTCGAAAATGGCAGCTGGTTGACTCCTATCTGGGACTGACGGTCTACAACACCACGACCCGTATACCAATGGTGATTGAACGCGCCGGCGCGCTACCGGTTGGCTACACGCTAGAAATACCTGGCCCGGGCCAGATCTGGGGTGGCGACCATTGGATCGATGACATTCCGACCGTGCTTGAACTGCGCTACACGGTGCAACTGGCGACGATCAATAAGTCCTGTCTGCAGGAGATCACCGGTGGTTTTTGGTCCGAGGCGATGGGTGATCGTTTTTTCTACGAAACCCAAATCGAAGACCAGTTGAACCTAACCGGCTCGATCCTGCGCGGTCTTGGCGGCGGCTATGTCTGCCGTGATGAGTCTGGAGTAATTGATTTTCGGGATCATTCCAGTGACCAGCTGCTGCAGGTGGGCAACGAGTTCACCGAGTTCAAGCTGCAGCGCCTGCGCAAAGCCAATGACCTCAAGCAAACCTTGGCAGCAGCGCGAGCAGCTTCGGATCTGGACGCCTTGAACGCAGTGTCGTGGGAGTCCGCGCCGGTATGAATTGGGCACCCATCACCCTGCGCTGGCCGGAGCAGTCCACCCAGTGGCTCAGCGACCTCGATGCAGCAAAGGACTTGGCCAGCAGCGAGTTGGCCAGCACCGGGCAACGTCTTGAGGGTCTGGCCGACTTGGCCACGACCTCACCGGGGCCGGTTGGCGCCGCTGCAGAATCTGCCGTCATTGCTGGTCGTGCCGGGTTGAGCGATGCCCTGGGCGAGGTGCCGGCCTGCCTGGTGGTGACGCCATTCCAAAGTGGAGTGGGGCAGGGGCGCGGTTATCAGCGCTACCTGTCTGCGCCCAACCTGCTGCAGAAACTGGGCGAGAAGCTGGAAGACACCGGCGACGACAGCCGCCCGGCGGGCTCGCAATACGCCCTGGTGGTGATGTTCTTGGGCACGCGGTACGACAGGTTCGCGTCGACCTTGGGCCGATTCAATGCCGTGCTGCCCACACCAGACCTGCAGCGCGCCGAGCGTCGGGCGAAAAACCTGTTTGCCCTGGACGCTGAAAAGTGGGAATTGCCCACCGCTGGCACATTGCCGCGCTGGGGGGCTTTGCCGCTGGAGCGTTGTACCGTGACCAAGGCGGCCACCCGAGCCCTGAACAGTCAGCTGTCGGCATTGGAGAGTTACGCGGACAGTTCGCCGATGGCCGATCTGGCCAAGATGGCCGCCCGCAAAGTCAGCCAGGCACAGGCGCAGGCGCAAAAACTGGCCGATCTTAAATCGATGTTCACCGGCGCCGCCGCTGACGACACCATGCGCGCTCGCCTGATCGGCCCAGGCAATGCCGCCGAGTTGCGCCGGCAACTGCTGCAGGGCGATGCACCTGGTCATGAGTGGGGGCTGTCCGCTGGGGTACTGCTGGTAGGTTCCCTAAAAGGGTTGGGCTTTGTTCGGGAGTTGGTGGGCCTATGACCTTATTGCTCGATGGCGAACAGGTGCGCGGCAAAAACCTCAAGGTCACGGCCAACCTGCGGATCGAAAGCGGGGATATGTCCGGCCAGACCAGCAACACCGACACCGCCCACAAAGGGTTTAAGCCCAAGACCTTGGCCGTCACGCTGCAGATCCGATTTGTAGATCACCCGTTTTTGCGCAGTCTGATGCGCCTGGCAGAAGCTACTGGAGCCGGTGGCCAGCTCAAAACCTACCGGGTCGTTAACGACACCGCGTCTGCGTTTGGTGTGCGGCAGGTGGAGTTTTCGGACGGCGTCAGCGCCCGGGAAGACGACACGCTTCGGGCCTGGCTTGTGCAGTTCACCCTGTCGGAAAAGCTCTCGAACCCTGAGCGGGTCGAGACACGTCGAGCCGGTAAGGGCGTAACCCAACAAGGCGCCCCAGGGCAGTCCGTGACTGCACCAGGTGCAGGCGAAAGCGGCGAGGCAGGCCAGGAGTTAACCGGCTTCGAAGCCACCCTGAAAAATCTGGATAACTACCTGGGCGGTGTCTTGTGAGCATGAAACTGCACAAGGTGCTGACCATTGGCGGGGTGGTGTATCCCCTGGTCAGCGATGACGTGCGCCTTGAACTGCGCACCCCGGGCCGGGCCACGCTGACCATTAAGGCAGCGGCGCCAGTGAAAGGGCTGGTGACGCTCGATATCGGCTACAACGACAGCCCGCTGCAGCGCCACTTCATTGGCTATGTTGAGCGCTGCACGTCGTCCAACGCGATCGAGCAAGTGCTGTTCTGTCGCGAGCTGGCCGCGATCCTGGCCAACCCGCTGCCTCTCAACCTGCGCCATGCGGATCTGAGCACGGTACTGGCCGAGATCAACCAGAAAACAGGGCTGAGCTTTCGCGTTCCTGACAAGGCTTACGCCAAGGTCAAAGCCCCGTTCTTTTACAACCTGGCCGCCGGGTATCAGGCCATGGACAGCTTGCCCCGGGTTTTCGGTATTACCGACTTCATATGGCAGCAGCAGGGCAACGGCGAAGTGTTTGTGGGCAGTTGGGCCGACAGCTTCTTCGGTACCCGATCGCCGCTGCAGTTGCCGGTCGATCTGTTCAACGACTACCAAAACAATCAGAGCGCGATGATCGCGGCCCTTCCCGGGTTGCGACCAGGTGCATCCATCAACCAAGGCGAGCGGATCACCCAGGTGACGCTCACCGGCAACCAAATGGCGATCCGATGGAAGACGCAATCCGCCGCAGTGTAGAGCGGCTTTTCCCCGAACTCACCGGCGGTTATCACCTGCCGCGCTTTGCCCGGGTTATCGGTGTGGCGGACGCCCCGACCGGCGCCGGCATCTGCGACGACTTCCGCCCGCGTTTTGCGGTGGATATCGAGCTGCTGGGCGCTGACGGCGAGCCTGACCCAGCACTGCCAGTGCTGGCCGGTGTTCCGCTACCCATGCCGATGGGCGGGGATGAGATGGGGTTTTTCGCCTTTCCGGAAGAAGGCACCCAGGTGGTCGTGTGTTTCGCCTATGGCCTGCCAAACAAGCCATATATCCAAACGATCCTGCCGCACGGATTGAGTCTGCCGAAGGTGCCTAAGGGTGACCAGGTGTGGCAGCACAGCGAAGCCGCGCAGCAACGCGTTGACGCCGACGGCAACTGGTCACGCCAGACCGATGGCCGGATCCGGGACAAGTCGATCGATCGGGAGGTTGAAAGCCTGACCAATGTAGAACGCCATCAGAGCAGCACCGTGGAGGTCGATGACCACTCGAAAGAGTCAGTCGGGGGAATCAAGTCGATCGAGGCGTTGGGTGCGCTTAAGTTGCTGTCGGGCGGATCCGCAAGCCTGGCCGCGCTGGATGACCTGCACCTGGCCAGCGGCCGCGACCTCAACCTGGTGGTGGGGCAAAAGCTCAACGCCACGATCGGCGGCGATATGCAGGAGCGAATTCAAGGCATCCGCCGCAGCCTTGCGCCTCAGACCTGGTTGGGCTCCGAAGGCGTCAACGCGCTGCAGATCCTCTGTGACCTGCTCGACCTGGTGCAGGCGATGAACACGCAATTGGCCAGCCACACCCATGTGCCTGGTCCCGCACCCAGCCCAACCGATGCCGCTGGATTCACCGCGAAGGCCGCCCAGGTACTGGCGCTGGCCTCGCAGTTGAAACCCATCACCGCTTAATCAAAGGAATTCAAAGTGGAATTAAAGAACTTCTTCGCCCAAGACGACGCTGGGAACATCCTCAGCGAAGCGACCTGTTATGTGTACCTGCGGGGGACTGAGAGTCTTGCTGGCGGCCTCCAAAAGGCCAATGGGTTTGGCTTGGTTAACCCCTTTACAGCTGATCAACAAGGCTATGCAGAGTTCGCTGCGCCCAATGGCCTGTACGATGTGCGTGTGGTCAAAGGCGCCAGAGACTCGCGCATTAGGCTGCAGTTCAATGATGTGTCAGAAACAGTGCATGCTGCAGAGGCGGCCGCGGTTCGTGCGGAGACTGCACAAGCTTCTGCTGTGGTTAATGCGGGCTTGAAAGACGATGTCGCACACGGTTTGGCGACCACTTCAAATGGTGAAACTTTTTCTGTACTCAGTTCAAAGCCGCTCGGATATGTGGATTTATACAGAAATAACGGCGGGGTTGAAGAGTATAAAGATACCTACCCAAACGCGGAAGCCGTAAATCAGGTGGCTAATGGGCTGGCAGAGCGAGCCCTTGTTCTCACCAGCAAAAATCTGTTCAATCCGGCCGATGCTAGCGTGATCATTGGTAGCCGGCTGAACACTGCAACAGGGAATCCCATTGCGGCTGAGGATATGAACACCAGCGGGTTCATGCCTGTATCGCCCAGTCAGAGCTATGTTATCTCTGGGCAAGGCGATGTGTGCTGGTATACGGCGCAACACGCCTTCATTTCTGGCACTCCCAGTACCACTGATAATCGGGTGGAGGTAGCACCCGCGACTGCGGCCTTTGCTCGCGTGGCGACGAGTACCACAGCCCCCAGTCGGTGGCTGGCGTTACAGGTAGAGCAAGGTGCAGTTCGTACAGCCTACTCAGCTTATGGCAAATACCTGCCTCCGACCCAAACCCGGAAGAAGACACTCAGTGGCGTAGTGCTTGCTGACGAATCTTTGCCGTCGTCTGCGGCAGCCTTCTTGCGTCCATCCAAGAATCTCTTTCGCAAGAGTGCATCCCAGCTCGGAAAGTTCATCAACGGGACCACCGGGACCATTTCGGATAACGCCACGTACAACCTGACCGGTCTGATGCCAGTGATCGCCGGCGCCACCTACACCGGGTGCGGTGTTAACGGCATGCGTTCGGGGACGTTTTACGACAGCGAAGGGCACGCCATCCCGGGAGGTTTCAGCGCCACCACCATAACGCTGACGGTGCCGGTCGGTGCGTCGTTCCTAAATGCTTCGATCTTTGCCGTGGATCAGGATGTCTTTCAGTTTGAGTTGGGGGCCGTGGCTACCGCCTATGTCAGCGGCAGCCCTGTGCTGCGTGATAAAGATGGTCAGCCCATCAACATCAGCCCGGACCCCAAGTCGTTGAATTCCGCCATGTACGGTGACAAAAGTATCAGCACGCCCGCCATCGCTGATAAATCTGTCACTCCTGACAAGGAATCGTGGCTGATCGCGAGCACCAACGTGTTTCGCACCACCCTGGCCAGCTCCGGCGAGTTCATGTCTGAAACCGGGACGATCACCCTCAACAGTCAGTATTTCTACAGTGCGAAAATACCGGTCAAGCCCGGCATGACCTATACGGCCGGCAGCGACAACCCAGCGCGCAGCATGCGCTTCACCACTTACTTTGCTGTGGACGGGATCACGGTGGTCGCCGGTGGATCTTCGGCGTCGCTGTCGAGCTTTACCATCCCGGCGTCAGGCGTGGCCTTTGTGGTTGTAAGTGGTTGGGTTGCTGATTTGGCAACGTTCCGCTTGAACGAGGGGGCTGCGCTGTTGGCGTGGAAGGCATGGGGCTACGCTGTGGATGGCAGTGCCGGGATCGGGTTTGCAGATTTGGCAGCGATCGAGCCAACCTATGGCCAGTGGAACATGCGTGAGACCCGCAACCGTCTAAGCCGGATGTTGGTGGCCGGGTCAATCGTGCAACTTCCGGTCATCAGCATCGGGGACTCTTGGACGCATCTGGTTACCCGCTGGACTCAGCCCGTAGTCGCAGGCCTGCGGACCGCTTACGGTGATGCCGGTGTTGGGTATGTCAGCTTTGCCAGGGCCTCGGCGGCATTGCCCAACGGTAACGCCACGTTTCAGAACGCGATTACCTACACCGGCACTTGGGATAGCAGCGCTTACAGTACCTCTTTTAGTCCGGATATCGGTCAAGTGTCCAGCTCCGAAGTGGGGGCCAGCCTTCGCTACACGGCGGCCGCCGACGTCAGCGCGATCAACCTATTTGCGTCAGGCAGTGCGGGCATCGTTCGCTATCGCTGGAACAGCGGCACCTGGACGACGGTGGATCTGTCCGCGCTGTCTGCGGGCTTTCATTCGATTGCTTTGCCAGGTTGGTCCACGTCATCGGTGTCGTCGGTGGATATTGAGGTGGTGGCCGGTACGCCGGCACTGTTTGGGCTGGATGTCCAGAAGGCTACCAAAGGCATCCGCTGGAACAAGCTGGGCGGCACCGGGACGCGGGCGGCCCAATGGGCGGGTGTTGATGCCAATCAGTGGAAGGCTGGGATTGCGGCCTTGGCGCCGAAGCTGGCGATCATCATGCACGGGACCAACGATCAGGCCAGCTATAGTCCGGCCGAGCATGGGATTTACCTGCAGACCATTATTTCCCGGCTGCGCGAGGTTGATCCGTTGATGGATATTTTGCTGATCGCTCCCTGCGAGAACGGACGCTCCAATACCTGGCCCATGGGTGAGTACGCCAAGGTCCAGCGCGCGCTTGCGGTGACAAACAAGTGTGCCTTCATGGATCTGCAGAACTACTTCGGTGATTCGTTTTCGCAGTATTCCTCTGTATCCGCCCGTCCCTGGATGAATGTCGATGGCATCCACCCTGAGCCTGGTATTGGCGGCCAAACCATCGTGGACGCGCTTCTGCGCTTCCTTCTGTACACACTCTGAGGTGACACAATGGAAATAGGGCAAATCGTTGAGTTTGCGTTTGAGGACGAACGCCGCTTTGCCGATGGTGGTAGCTCGTCACCAGCGGTCATTCAAGAGGTTGATGAATACTCGATGCTGGTTCTGGTGACGCCAATACTCGGCGAGCCCTTCTCCGAGCGTATTTACTTTCCCGACGAGTAGTTCCTGTCAAGGTTTGGGGCCTCTAGGTAGCCCAGAATTTGGTGCAATGTTGTTCACATAAGCGGAGCAACATTGTGATTTAGTCGTGCCCTCCATTAATTGAGGTTGATATGCGACCCTAAATATTTACCGTAGCTTCGATATGTTTCTGATGTTAAATGAATGCCGTCAGGCGCATATAAGTGCTCATTGCCGGTATAGGATGGAATGAATGCGTCATAACGTATTGTCGAAATATTTTTTTCTGCGAGCGCTAGGCGATATGTAGCGATAACTTCATGCTTGCCCTCATCGAAGATATGTCGCTGTAAAAATCTTTTAATTTGGCTTGGCAGCCCGGATGAAACTCCGGTTTCGATGACCCATGGGATTTCAACTGCCTCCACTGTGAGCCCGGGCCAGTAGTCAATCAGTCCTTGTATACCTGCAGTATAGGATTCTTTGCCAACATGCTGCACAACATCGTTAACCCCCGCCAATATAACAATATTTTTTAGCTCGTGTCCCTCCAATAATTCTCCGGTCCGCTGACTTGAAAAGTCCGCATGAACTGCATCTAGTACTTCTAAAGTATTTCGTCCTGAATAACCGACTGTGCAGACCTTTACTGAACCATTATCAAGCCTTTCGAAAATGGCTTCAGTCATTCCCGGTAATAGTCGTCCTCTGGCTGCCCATGACTCACCAATTACCAAAACAGCCATTCTAGGTGCTTCTGTTCCTACGGTATGGCAAGCAATGTCGGCAGAAGCTTTTTGCCGACTAACTTGCAGTGCAACAACGGCCAACGAACAACCAATGGCTGTAAATAACAACGCATACTTTTTCATTTCTAAGGCGGCCGAGTAAAAAGCGGTAATATCGAAGAGCCATCATACGGCTATTGGCCGCCTTTTACTATGCCATTATACGAACACCCTGGACAGACCCGTCCGGTGCTCCTGTCGATGCACGCCTTTAGTAGCTAGAACACGTTCCAGGTGAACGACAGCTCTTCACGGCTGAAAATTGGATCTCTTGCTCGAATGGGCAGGAGTATTTTGATTGCGAGCAGAAAATAACCACGACAACAAAAATAACTCCCAAAAAGCACTTATCCCCCTCCCGCCGACGGGCCTTGTGTCCGTTTTTTGTGCAAATTCGGATGTAGTGCAAACGAACCTGCAGACCAGGCGGGCCGTGGGGCTCTGCACGGGATCGGCCATTGCACAGAATGCAAAGTTTTGAAGGGAAATGCAGCGCGGTTGCACAGCGGTACGCGGGGTGGTCGTGGAGGGGGTATCGCTGGAGTGCCCGGTTTCATTGGGCGAAAACTTTGAAAACGTGGGATTCGGTGGGTTTTCAAAAACGCGCACGATCTTTTTTAGGCGGGGATTAGCTGTGTGCGGGGGTAGGCTGAATTCCCTGCAAGCCAAGCGCGGCAAGGGATGCAGGCGGATTGCCGCGTTTCACAAGCTGACGCTGAAGAGGTGAGTCAATCGTCCCTGTTTTGGTGTTTGAAAAAGCCACTTAAAACGTGGGTGGCAAGGTTTTTTAGGATGATGGCAAAGTGGAATTTCAGGTCGGTCGCGGGGAAAGGGTAATTTGGTAATTTTTTACAGGGGGTGGTCTGCAGACCTTGTGGGGCGGGGCTTTGAGCGATTACCGGCGACGGTAATTAGGGGTAATTAGAAAGGTAATTTTTTCTTAAGTGGCTGATTTATAAGGGTTTTATTCAAGTGAGTTATTACCATGGTCAAAGGTAATAATCTAACTATTCAATTACCCTAAAATTACCCTTACCAAACACGATCAAGGCCTTGATTCTAAAGGCTTTCGGAGCAGTTCAGAAATTCAATTACCAAAATTACCTTTTTCCCATGGGTCAACATGAAAATCGGCATAGCAGGTCGGGGAGGGGATTTAGGTAGGCGCGCTCACAGATTGTGATACGTCCCCCAAAACGGCCCCCAACTGATTGCAGTCATGTACATGCACCGCTGGAGGCCTTGAAAACATTGGAGCGGGTGGCGGGAATCGAACCCGCGTGATCAGCTTGGGAAGCTGGAGTAATACCATTATACGACACCCGCTCAGAGCGGCTGACTTTGTACCAGAAGATGGCAGCGATGAGAAGTTTTATTCTTGAAATGTGTTGTTTTAGCAGCTTTTTCGTTCTGCTGATTGCCTCGAGCACCCTCACAACGACAGTGAGGGTGGGTGAGGTCGGGTTGGCTTTAAAAACTCGAGCAGGGCGTTTTTACTGCTGTGGCTGGCGCTCCTGTTTTCCATATCGAGAAAATGCCCGGTGTTTTCCAGGCTGATGAACCGGCTGTTGGCAATCGGCTGGGCAAAGTGCCGGGCGTCGCTGGCCACGGTGTATTCGTCCCATTGGCCATTGATAAACAGCACCGGTATATCGATACCCTGCGTGGCACTGAGAAAGCCTTGCTGATCGTTGTTCAGGACCTGGTCTATATGAAAGTGCATTTGCGCGTATTCATGCTCGGCCAGGCTGCTGACGTGCCTGAAGTTGAAACGCTTGAACAATGGCGGCAAATGCTTGCCCAGTGTGTCGTTGACCAGATTGCCCACCTGAGTGCGGTTGCAAGCTGCCAGGCAATGACGGCCACGCTCCAGGTAATCGCGCATGGCGTCGTTGATCAGCGGCGAAAACGAACTGATCACGGCCTTTTCGATGCGTCGCGGCACACACGCCAGGGCGGTAAGTGCCGCTGTCCCGCCCCATGAAAATGACAGCAGGTAGTTCGCGTCAAAATGCTCTATCAGCTCCAGCAAAATTTGAGCTTCTATTTCCCTCGTCAGCATCTTCTGATGAGGGTTATGAGGTCTGGAGTTGCCCGCGTAGGGCTGGTCATAGAGAACAACGTTTAAATGCGGGTGGAGGTTTTTCAGGGTCTGGCCAAAGGACGCAGTGGTGGCCATCGAACCATTCACCAGGATGATGGTGTTTAGCGCCGTATCGCAACGATAAAGCTCGGTATGGATACGGTATTGGCCTTGAATGTCGAGCACGGCAATTTCGGGCTTCATCATGGCGTCAGACTCCAGTGAATCGAGCGTCGGTCTGACTGATGGTGCTCTGTGATTGTTACAGAAAGGGGTGGGCCTCGTTGCCGGCTAATTTGCTGGAGTGGGTTGGAATTGCACAACTTCCTGCTCGCTCAGCGCCCGGTACTCGCCGGGGGCCAGCAGGCTGTCGAGCACCAAGGGGCCGATGCTTTCGCGGTGCAGGCGCACGACCTTGTTGTTGAAGAAGCCAAACATGCGTTTGACCTGATGATAACGGCCCTCAACGATGCTCAGGCGCGCACTGCAAGGGCCAAGCAGTTCCAGCCCGGCGGGCTGCGTGGTCAGGTCTTCAAAAGCGAAATAGACGCCCTCACGAAATTTGCTGATATACGCGTCGGTAATTTCCTGCTCGGTCTCGACGTAATACACCTTGGGCATCTTGGTCTCGGGCTGAGTGACATGACGCGACCATTGGCCGTCATTGGTAATCAGCATCAACCCGCTGGTGTTGAAGTCCAGCCGACCTGCGATATGCAGGTCGTGTTTGTCCGGCTCATCCAGCAAGTCGATCACCGTAGGATGTTCCGCATCCTGGGTGGCGCTTACACAACCGGGTGGCTTGTGCAGCATGAAGTAACGCGCAGGTTTGCCTGCCTGCAAGATTTGCCCGTCGAACTCAACCTGGCTGAATGCCCGGATTTCGTGACGTGGATCGCAGATAACCTGCCCATCAACCTGGATGCGCTTCTCTATC
The DNA here is from genome assembly GCF_005930585.1 of Pseudomonas sp. FSL W7-0098. Lineage (NCBI taxonomy): Bacteria > Pseudomonadati > Pseudomonadota > Gammaproteobacteria > Pseudomonadales > Pseudomonadaceae > Pseudomonas > Pseudomonas sp. FSL W7-0098. The sequence goes on along the minus strand of NZ_RXHW01000005.1, from coordinate 413,153 downwards.
AGGAGCAAGCGTACTTGCTGGCGGTTGAACTGGGGGCGGTTGCTCAGAAAACGGTCTAAACGCATAGCGATCAATCACAAGGAATTCATGCGCGTATCTTACGTGAGGCTCTGCGCCCGTGCAGGCGGCAATTGACTTGCAACGTTCGCGCAACGTGGGCACAGGCAGGCGAGGTCACGTAGCTCAAGTGGTAATGCCTGTATGACCTTGGGATCAATATTGACGGTATGGCACCAGCAGGATTGAGCCGCGATATCCGGGCTGGCCATGGAGCAGTCGTTTCGAGCGCCGCATGCTGGGCACAGGTCAGGGGTGGTCATTTCAGCATGTCCATGGAAATAGTTGATGGCTTGATAATAATCCTTACAAGGGTAGGAAAACGATCGTTATTTATAATCAGTGTGGAGGTTGGGTCTTTTTGATTAGGTGCTGAGGATAAAGAAGATCGCACGTATCCTCAGGAAATTCCCTACATAATAACCTGTTGTTAAATAATAATGTCCGTTTAGGATTGGGGGGGCGGCAAGTTGCTTGTCGTGAACAATTTTCAGTATTTGATTGGGGGCGTATATGAAATACGTGTACTTGTTGTGTGCGATGTTGTTTTATTCTTCGGTTTCTTTAGCCAGTGTGGTTGAAAGTTGTCCGCGTGCTGAAACCGTGACGCTCAGAAATGGTATCTATACGGCGCCAGCCAATGCTTCCGCAGCTGAATGGATCGCTGTGGCAAGCGCCCCGACAGCGTCACCGTTGCAAACATTCGAAGCCGCTGTTTTTTATCCAGCCAATAACGAGGCAGGGTCTACGGGGCGGATCGGGTACTGCGAGTACAGGGCGGCGGACAGGTCACTTCTGAACTTGCATTATAATAATCCGGATGCTTCCGGTGACGCCATGACTCTGGTGGAGGCTAGAAACTGGAAGATGTATACCAGCGGGTTTGGGCTGGCTTTTTATGAATGCAACTCATCTGACACCAATGGGTGTTCGTTTTCGGTACGGAATTGATTTGCGTGTCCGGTAATGCCTTATCCAGCTGATGCGGCCAGGCAGGGAGTCTGGCTGACTACTCTGCATGGCTGTGGGGTGTAAATTCGAGAGTGTTTGGTTGGTTTCTTAGATATTGAATGAAGTGTGCGCGGTTTTTTATATCTTTCGATGGGGCGGGAGCACTGTCTTTGGTTTGAGAGGTTTGTATGTATATTCGAGTTATGGCTGTTGTTTTAATAAGTGCATCCCTGTCTGCCTGTATAAATTATCCTGTGTATCCCAGGCACCATCAGCGAGCCGACGTGCGTTCCGCCCCACTGTTAAATCAGGGCGTAAATAGCCCTGTGGTCAGGCAAAAAGTTAAGGCGCCGCTTATTCGGCGCGAAAAGCTGAATCAGCAAAGGATCAATAGCCCTGTGCTTGTGCGAGAGGTTCAGGCGCCGCTGATTCAGCGCGAACAGCTGAATCAGCAAGGGGTCAATAGTCCTGTGCTTGTGCGAGAGGTTCAGGCGCCGCTTATTCAGCGCGAACAGCTGAATCAGCAAGGGATCAATAGTCCTGTGCTTGTGCGAGAGGTTCAGGCGCCGCTTATTCAGCGCGAACAGCTGAATCAGCAAGGGATTAATAGCCCTGTGCTTGTGCAAGAGGTTCAGGCACCCCTCATTCAGTATTAAAGGTTCAGCAAGATCAGCGTTCACGGTCGAACCGGCAATGACCCCGGCACAAGCACCTGACCCGCTTGCATGGCGCCGGACGCGACGGATGGGGATGTTGACAACAGGGACGGGGTTTTCTAGTGTCCGCCCCATTGTTTCTCAGGACTTACCCATGACCCCGGATGACCGTATAAAACTTGAACCTGTCTGGAAACAGGCATTACGTGAGGAGTTCGATAAACCTTACATGGCCGAGCTGCGCGAGTTCCTGCGCCAGGAACATGCGGCCGGAAAAGAGATTTACCCACCGGGTCCGCTTATTTTCAATGCCCTTAACCTGACGCCGCTGGACAAGATCAAGGTGGTCATTCTTGGTCAGGACCCTTATCACGGCCCCGGTCAGGCCCATGGTTTGTGTTTTTCAGTACAGCCCGGTATCCCGACACCGCCGTCGCTGGTCAATATCTATAAAGAGCTCAAGCGTGACCTGAATATTGATATCGCCCCTCACGGCTGCTTGCAACATTGGGCAGAGCAGGGCGTTTTGCTGCTCAATACCACGATGACGGTGGAGCGCGCCAATGCCGCCTCCCATGCCAAGAAGGGCTGGGAGCATTTTACTGACCGGATTATCCAGGTGGTCAGCGAGCAGCAACCCAAGCTGGTGTTCCTGCTGTGGGGCGCCCATGCCCAGAGCAAGCAAAAACTGATCGATGCGACCAAACATCTGGTGCTGACGTCGGTGCACCCATCGCCGCTATCGGCGTATCGGGGCTTTATAGGCAACGGCCACTTTAGCCGAACCAACAAGTTCCTTGAGCAAAATGGCCTGGCTGCGATCGACTGGAAACTGCCACCGGTTTAAGTCATGACTCAGCGGTACAAGGCACACCCAGCGCAATAGCCGGTGTGCCAGCACTTGTTGTCAGGAAGGGTTGGCTTCATCCTGGCGAGCCCAATAGCGGAATAGGGGTTCAGCCAAAAACAGCACGAAGATCAGGCGCATCACCTGCAACGCGGTAACCAAGGGCACTGACAGTTGCAATGTTTCTGCGGTGAGGCTCATTTCTGCAATGCCGCCCGGCATCATCCCCAGGGTCATGGAGCGTAGATCGAGTTGGGTGAAGGCGCTCAAGCCCAGTGCACACAGGCTGGCTATCAACATGGTCAGGGCTGTGCCCAGCAGGGTTATGCCGATGAACGACGGCGCCCGCCGAAAGAATGCCCGATTGAAATGACAACCCAGGCCGCTACCAATCAGCCACTGTCCCATCTGGCTGCTGCCGTCCGGCAGACCTATATGCAAATCCCATAAAATACTCGCGCCGGCACTGACCAGCAGTGGCCCGAACAACCACGGGTTTGGCTGGCGCAAGCGTTGCCAGATCCAGGCCAGCAAGGCACCTGCCGGAAACAATAACGCTAGCCAGTAGAAGTTAATCGAGGCAGGGTGTACGGCGGGAGCACCTTCGCCCAGCAGGTACTTGAAGGCTGCCGGAACGCAGAGCACAACGGTCAGTACGCGCAGGCTCTGCCCAGCAGCGACGCGGCTCAATACGGCGCCATTGCGTGCGCCAAGGTTGACCATCTCCCCCGAGCCGCCGGGCATGCTGGAGAAGAACGCAGTGGCGCGATCCTCACCGCTGCGTCGCATCAGCCATACACCGATCACACTCGACACACTGGTGAGCAGGGCGCCTGCCAGGATCAGCCAGAAATGCGCCAGCACCTGCTCCATCACCACAGGTGTGAAATGCAGGCCGATACCGATGCCCACAATCCACTGCCCGCATTTACGCCCGCCGGGAATCTCGGCCAGTTGCCAGGGTGTCAGGCAACGCACCAGGATGATCGCCAGCAGAGAGCCGACCATCCACGGTAACGGCCAGCCGATCTGGCTGGCGAGGTAGCCGCCAGCCAGGCCGATCAGCGGCGTGCCCCACCAGTGCTTGAGTCCTGAATCAGGCATTGGCCAGGGCGCGACGTTGGGCGCTGCGTTTGCGCCAGATACGTATGACAGGCAGCAACAACATGATTGTCGTCAGTACCCAGACACCCAGGGTGATCGGGCTCGCCCACAGGATATCCAGCGCACCGTTGGATATCGACAGTGCGCGACGCAGGTTCTGCTCCATCAGCCCGCCCAGAATGAACCCCAACAATACCGGAGACAGCGGGAAGTCGAGCTTGCGCAGGATATAGCCGAAGATGCCGATACCGATCATCAGGAACAGATCGAAGGTGGTCGCGTGCACGGCGTATACACCAATGGCCGTGATGATGGCGATTGCGGGCACCAGCGCCCAGTTAGGCACCGACAGAATCCGGGTGAAGATACGGATCATCGGGATGTTGAGGATCACCAGCATGACGTTGGCGATAAACAATGACGCGATCAGACCCCAGACGATATCCGGCTGCTGCTGAAACAACAGCGGGCCGGGGGTGATGTTGTACAGCGAGAGGGCGCCGATCATCACTGCCGTGGTGCCCGAACCCGGCACGCCCAGGGTCAGCATGGGTACCAGCGCCCCACAAGCGGAAGCACCGATTGCGGTTTCGGGGGCCGCCAGACCGCGCATGTCACCCTCGCCGAATTTGCCGGAAGTACCCGCCAGGCGTTTTTCCGTCATATAGGACACGGCGCTGGCCAGTGTGGCACCTGCACCCGGCAGAACGCCCATGATAAAACCGAGCAGCCCGCAACGGATATTCACCGCGAATACCGCAGACGCTTCCTTGAAATTGAACATCATGCGCCCGGTGGCCTTAACCGCTTCCTGGCCGCGATGGGTTTTTTCCAGCAGCAACAGGATTTCGCTGATGGAGAACAAACCCAGTACCAGCACGACAAATTGAATGCCGTCAGTCAGGTGGATGTTGTCGCCGGTGAAGCGGTATACGCCACTGTTGGCATCAATCCCCACGCAGGCCAGAAACAGGCCGATAAGCGCAGCGATAAAGGTTTTGAGCGGACGGTCCCCGGCCATGCCGCCGAGGCAGACAATGGCAAACACCATGAGCACGAAATACTCCGCCGGGCCGAAGGCTATCGCCCACTTGGCCAGTAGCGGAGCAAACAGCACCATGCCGCAGGTGGCGATAAAGGCGCCAATAAATGAGCTCCAGGCCGACAGCGACAACGCCACGCCAGCCAGGCCTTTACGCGCCATCGGGTAGCCGTCGAGGGTGGTCATCACGGTCGAAGCTTCGCCAGGGATGTTCAGCAGGATCGAGCTGATACGCCCGCCGTATTCACAGCCCAGATACACCGCCGCCAGCAGGATCAGCGCCGATTCCGGTGGCAGGCCCAAGGCAAATGCGATGGGGATCAGCAGGGCGACCCCGTTGATTGGGCCAAGCCCCGGCAGCAGGCCGACCACGGTGCCGATCAAGGTGCCGCACAGGGCTGTGACCAGATTGTACGGGCTGAGCGCGACGCCGAAGCCCTGGCCCAAATAGCCGAAAGTATCCATATCAGTCCTCCAGAACGTCGAGCAGGCCAAGCGGCAGCGGAACGTCCATGGCTTTATCAAAGAGTAAATAAAGGCCAACGCTCACCAAGCTGATGATCACGCTGCTGGGCAGCCAGCGACCGCCATACAGACGCGCCAGCGGGATGCCGACCAGGATGCTGCTGAGGATAAAACCGAGAGGTTCGAAGGTGCCGGCGAAGATCAGCAACAGCACGATACACAGGCCGATCTTGGTCAGGGTTTCACGGTCCAGTTTGGGGTCATCTTCGCTGTGCACCACGGGGGAGGGGCGAAAGATCATGTAGGCCAGCCCCAATCCCATTAATGCCAGCATCAGCAAAGGGAAAGCGCGAGGACCAACGGGTTCGTAGGAAAAGGCTGCCTGATAAGGCCAGGCCATCGCCGCCAAACCGGCGCAGACAAGCAGCAGGGCCGAAGCAAATACGCGTTGTGCAAGCATGGTTTACTCCTGGGCTGTGCCCCTGGGTGCAGGGGCACAGCCAGTGGTCGGCGGCGGTTACTGGATCAGGCCGAATTCCTGGGCCAGGACTTTGTAGTCAGCCACCTGCTTTTTCACATAGGTGTCCAACTCCGGGCCGGTCATGGCGAAGGGGAACAGTTCGCGCTGATCACGCAATGTGGCGAAATCTTCGGAGGCCAGCAGCTTGTCAAAAGCCTCTTTCCACCAGGCGTACTCTGCATCGCTGACTTTTGGCCCCAGGTAGAAGCCGCGTACGACAGGCCAGACAATGTCGTAGCCCTGTTCCTTGGCCGTCGGGATGTCCTTCATCTCCGGCTCGTCGAGGCGCTCGTTGGCGAATACGGCGAGCAGGCGCATATCACCGCTCTGGATATGGGGCATGGAGTCGGAAATATCCGTACTGCCTACCTGAATATGGCCGCCCAGCAGCGCGGTAGCGATTTCACCGCCACCCTCCAGGGCCACATAACGCAGGTCACGGGGGTTGATCCCGGCGGCCTTGGCGATCAGGGCGGTCTGCATCCAGTCCTGGCTGCCCACGGTGCCGCCTGAGCCAATGACCACTTTGCTCGGGTCTTTTTTCAGGGCCTGGACCAGATCATCAAGATTTTTGTAGGGCGAGTCCTTCTTCACCGCAATGGCCCCGTAGCTGGTGCCGACCGCTGCCAGCCAGCGCACGGCGCTTTCATCGAAGCGGCCGAACTTGCCCTGGGCCAGGTTAAGCAATGAGCCACTGGACCAGGCTACCAGGGTGCCGGCATCGGCCGGGCGCTGGGCGACCACGGCGTTATAGGCAACAGCCCCCACGCCACCCGGCATGTAGGTCACACGCATGGGTTTGCTCAGCAGCTTCTCGTTGACCAGTGCGCTTTGCGCCAGTTTGCAGGTCAGGTCAAAGCCACCGCCAGGGGACGCCGGGGCAATGCATTCGGGGCGTTTGGGTTCAGCCAGCAGTTGGCCAGTGAAGAGCATGCAGCCGGCCGCAATAGCCAGAGTGCGCAGGGGGAATTTCATATCGTCTCCTCAGGAGCTTTTATTTTTATAGGGCAGTTTTGGGGTGTGCGAAATCATCGCGACAGAGCGCGGGTAGGGGGGGAATACAGGGATGAAGGGCTTCGGGCTGATAAGTCAGCATGCAGGTGCTCCATTATTGTTCTTATTGGCGAAAACGCTTCAAGGCGTTTTTCGGGCCGTTATGCAGTGCATGACGGCGACAGGCATTACTGTCAGTCTCGTGATGCTAACCGGCCAACCTTTCGCTAACCTTTCAAAACAGATTCACTGTTTTTGCGCTTCACAGCACTCCTGCCGTCTGTACACTCCGCGCACAAAAGGCTGCGGCCAGGACAAAAAATCGAGGTAAAACCGATGCGTGTGCTTTTGGTCGAGGATCAGCTACAGCTGGCCGAGAGTGTTGCCCAAGCCCTGAAAGGCACAGGCCTGACCGTGGATGTATTGCATGATGGCGTAGCCGCCGACCTGGCCTTGAGCAGTGAAGAGTATGCCGTGGCAATTCTGGATGTAGGCTTGCCGCGCATGGATGGTTTTGAAGTGCTGGCGCGTTTGCGAGGCCGTGGCAAAACCTTGCCGGTGTTGATGTTGACTGCGCGCAGTGACGTCAAGGACCGGGTTCACGGGCTTAACCTGGGGGCCGATGATTACCTGGCCAAGCCATTTGAGCTGACGGAGCTGGAAGCCCGGGTCAAGGCGCTGCTGCGGCGCAGTGTGCTGGGTGGTGAGCGGCTGCAGCAATGCGGCGCCCTGGTGTACGACCTCGGAACCCGGCGCTTCACCCTTGGTGATGAGCTGCTGGTGCTGACCTCCCGCGAGCAGGCGGTACTGGAAGCGCTGATAGCGCGCCCTGGCAGGGTCATGAGCAAGGAGCAACTGGCCGCTCAGGTGTTTGGCCTGGATGAGGAGGCAAGCCCGGACGCCATCGAGATTTACATTCACCGACTGCGTAAAAAACTCGACGGCCAGGCAGTGGCGATCGTGACGTTCAGGGGCCTGGGGTATTTGCTGGAAGGCCGCGATGTTTAAGCTCGACAGCTTGCGCTGGAGCCTGTTGTGGCACCTTACGCTGTTGCTGGTTGTGTTGATGCTGGCGAGCAGCTTGAGCGCTTACTTCAACGGTCGCGAGGCCGCCGATACGGCGTATGACCGAACCCTGCTGGCATCGGCACGAACCATTGCCGCCGGGCTCTCGCAGCGTGATGGCAGCCTGAGTGCGGATGTGCCCTACGTTGCCCTTGATACCTTTGCCTACGACAGCGCCGGGCGAATCTACTACCAGGTCAATGATATTCATCAGAAGCTGATTTCCGGTTATGAAAATCTGCCCGCGCCGCCAGCTGGCACGCCGCGGACCGATGATTATCCGGCGTTGGCGCGTTTTTATGATGGCACTTATCTCGGCCAGAACGTGCGCGTTGTGAGTTTGCTCAAGGCTGTGAGCGAACCCAGCATGAACGGCATGGCGGAAATTCGTGTGGCCGAGACCGACGAAGCACGGGTGGCCATGGCCCGTAGCTTGATGGCGGACACCTTGCTGCGCCTGGGCATGTTGGGGTTGGGGGCATTACTGGTGGTGTGGTTTGCCGTAAGCGCCGCACTGCGCCCGCTGGAGCGTTTGCGCAGCGCCGTGGAGGAGCGCGAGATGGATGACCTGCGCCCTTTGCCGCTGGTGTCCGTGCAAAGAGAGTTGCGGCCATTGGTGCAGGCACTCAATCATTTTACCGAGCGTTTGCGTGGGCAGTTCGCTCGTCAGGCGCAGTTTATTGCTGACGCTGCCCATGAGTTGCGCACACCTCTGGCAGTCCTCAAGGCCCAGCTTGAATTGGGCTTGCGTGCAAAGGAACCGCAGACCTTGCGCCATACCCTTGAGCAAGCGGCCCAGGGTACGGACCGGTTGACCCATTTGGCCAATCAGTTGCTGTCGCTGGCGCGCATCGAAAACGGCGCCCGGGCTATTGCCGAAGGCGGTGCGCAGTTGCTCGACCTGAGTCAGTTGGCCCGTGAGCTGGGCATGGCCATGGCGCCACTGGCCCATGCCCGCGGGTTTGCCCTGGCGCTTGAGGCCGACCAGCCGGTCTGGCTATACGGTGAGCCTACGTTGCTGCATGAACTGCTGAGCAATCTGGTGGACAACGCCATGGCTCACACACCGGTGGGTGGCAATGTGATTTTGCGCGTGACAGCGCCTGCCGTGCTGGAAGTCGAAGATGATGGTCCGGGCATTCCCCATGAAGATCGCGAACGGGTATTTGAACGCTTCTATCGACGTAATCAGCAGGTGGCCGGGTCGGGGCTGGGGCTGGCGATTGTGGGTGAAATCTGTCGCGCCCACCTTGCCCATATCAGTTTGCATGATGGCGTGCAGGGCGGGTTGAAAGTGCGGGTGAGTTTTGTGCCGGCCAATGGGCGCTAGCCCTGTGACATGGATGGATAAATACCCTGGCCAGTCGACCCGGCGTCAAATCCCCTGTGGGAGCGGGCTTGCCCGCGATTGAATCGATTCGGTGTAACTGACAGACCGCGTCGTCTGCATCGCGAGCAAGCCCGCTCCCACAGATTCAGAGGTTCAGATAAGCATCCAGCGCGCTTCGTGCAGTTGCTCCTGAAACTTCAGGTCATCAGCTTGCACCTTCAACTTCTTGAGCGCGGGCAGGGCGACCAGTGCTTCCATGTCTTGCCCCATAAACACGGTAGCGATTTGCACCAGATCGATGTAGTCGATGGCTTTGGTTTGTCGGGAAAAATCCTGATACTGCCCGGGAATCTTTAGCAGCATTTCCGGAAACTCCCAGCCTGCCAGCAGCTTGTCACCAATCAGCGGGTGAATGCTGTCGATGACGTGGTTAAGCGAAACCGGATCGGAAAGCAGTTCGTTGTGCTCTTCGGCGTAGGTCAGGATGGGCAAGACGCCGATCTGGTGCACCAGGCCGCCCAGTGCCGCCTGGTCAGGCTTGAGCAAGGTATGACGGCGGCACAGGGTGTAGCAGATGCCGGCCACTTCCAGGCTCTGGCGCCATACATCGCGCATTTTCTGCTCGACCACCTCGGAGCGGGCATGGAAAATCTGCTCCATCACCAGCCCGATCGCCAGATTGCTGCTGTAGTTAACACCCAGGCGGGTGATGGCCGTGTGCAGGTCAGTCACCTCACGGGTGGCACGCAACATCGGGCTGTTGACCACTTTGATCAGTCGGGCTGACAGCGCGGTGTCACGACCTATGACCTTGCTCAAGTTACTGACGCTGATTTCAGGGTTTTCCGCGGCCTTGCGAATGTTTAACGCTACTTCCGGTAGTGTGGGTAGAACCAGGTCATCTCTATCAATGGCCTTAAGCAAGTCCATTTGGACTCTGTGCGCCAGCATGCTCATTTCTCTAGGTACTGCATTTCAATGTGTGGCAATCAACGCTGGATTTCGCGATCGCGGTCCAGTTGATACGGCAGCTCAAGCAGTGAAAGGCCAGGGCCTTGCAGGTCACCCAAGTGAATATCTCCGGCTTGCGCAGCATCGCTGGTCAGCACGGCTAGCAGCTCAACACCGTTTTCGGCGTTAGCGGCCAGTACCACTTCGCCCACGGAACTGGCGTGGGACGGGGTAAACAGCGGCGTGCCGGGGGCGGGCGCAGCATGCCCCGCCTCAAGGGACAGGCGGTAGAGGTGGCGTTTGAGTTTGCCCAGGTATTGCATGCGGGCAACGATTTCCTGGCCGGTGTAGCAGCCTTTTTTGAAGCTGACACCGCCTACGGCCTGCAGGTTGATCATTTGCGGAATGAACAACTCACGGGTTTGGGCCATGACCTGGCCAATGCCGGCGCGAACCTGGCCCAGCAGCCATTGGTTGAGGTCGGCCTCGGGCAGCTGTGCCTTGAGGTGCTGAACGAGGCTTTCAGTCTGTTCGACAGGGGCCCAGAGTTCCGCGCGGCCTTCAGAAGCGCGAATGGCGATCAGGTCGCTGGCGCGGGCAACGCTGTCAGTTTCAGCTGGCAGGTCCAGGCCCAGGCTTTGCAGCACCGAGTCGGCATTTACCAGGCCAAAGCGTACCCAGTTGGCACTGTCATCGGTCAGTTTGGACTTGGAGAACACCGCGTACTTTTTCAGGTCCGCCAACTGCGGTTCAACCAGTTCGCGCGCCATTGCCAGCAGGCAGCCGTTGTCTTGCAGCACGATGCGAAAGCTCGACTGCATACGGCCTTTTTGCGTGCAGCGGGCGCCAAGGCTTGAGCGGGTTTCACTCAAATAGTTGAGGTTGCAGGTCAGCTGCCCTTGCAGAAACTTGCTGGCGTCGTTGCCGATCACAGCAAGGATGCCTTCGTGGTTCAGGGTGCAAAAAAAAGCAGAGTCGGCCATGGGTCATCGCAGTTGAATAAGTCTGGAACACATCATAGAGGTGCGCCCTGCAAATGGGTAGTTCGCAAAGGATGGACGGGGCCGACCAAAGCCGACTGTTCTATGACGGATCGGCCTGTATACTTGCGTTCTATTTGAGGAGCGCTCCATGGTCGAAGATGTTGAACTCAATCGTCTCTACTGGCACAGCCGCCGCGGCATGCTTGAACTTGACGTGTTGCTGGTGCCTTTCGTCAAGGAGGTGTACGCCACCCTTAATGACGTAGACCGCGAATGCTATCGCAAGCTGCTGGAGTGCGAAGACCAGGACATGTTTGGCTGGTTTATGGAGCGCAGCGAGTCCGAGGACCCTGAGCTGCAGCGCATGGTCCGGATGATTCTGGACCGTGTCCAGCCCAAGTAATTATTTTGAATGCCGCTGGCATGCCTCGGGGCAATTGCTGGCGGCGTATCTTGCAGCCCAGTCGCTGGCGCTGATATCTATTTGCCTTCTTTCAATCCCTGCCTCGGCACACCTGCTCGGCGCATTGCTGTGTCTGGCTCACGGGGCCTGGGTGTTGCCAAGGCATATCCGCCTGACCCATGGCAGTGCCATTACCCGGTTGCGTCATGATGTTGATGGCTGGCAGTTGTGGAGTCGTGACCAAGGCTGGCAGGCCGTGCAACTGCGCCGTGACAGCCTGGCGCTACCCCTGGTGGTAGTGGTGCGCTTTCGCTTGCCGGGTGAGCGGCGGGTGCGTGCGGTGTGCATTCCGGCCGCCGCGCTGGCACCGGATCAGCACCGGCGCCTGCGCGTGCGACTGAAGTTCAGTCGGCGTAGGTGGCTGGCACCAGAATAGTGTCCAGCGCTTCGGGCAGCATGTGCGGGTAGTCGAGGGTGTAGTGCAGGCCGCGCGACTCCTTGCGGGTCATGGCACTGCGGATCATCAACTCGGCCACTTGCGCCAGGTTGCGCAACTCGATCAGGTCACGGCTGACCTTGTAGTTGCTGTAGAACTCGTCAATTTCATCCAGCAGCAGGCGCACCCGGTGCTGGGCCCGCTGCAGGCGCTTGTTGGTGCGCACGATGCCCACGTAGTCCCACATAAAGCGCCGTAGCTCATCCCAGTTGTGGGCGATGATTACGTCTTCATCGGAGTCGGTCACCTGGCTGGCATCCCAGCTCGGCAGTGCGACGGGGGCGGCGATTTCGGGCGACTGGGCAAGGATGTCTGCCGCTGCCGACTTGGCGTACACAAAGCACTCGAGCAGCGAGTTGCTGGCCATGCGGTTGGCACCATGCAGGCCGGTGAAGCTGGTTTCGCCGATGGCGTACAGGCCCGGCACATCGGTGTGGCCATGTTCGTCGACCATCACGCCGCCGCAGGTGTAATGCGCCGCAGGTACTACCGGGATGGCCTGTTGAGTGATGTCGATACCAAATGCCAGGCAGCGCTCATATACAGTCGGGAAGTGGGCCTTGATAAAGCTATCGGGCTCATGGCTGATATCCAGGTACACACAATCGATGCCCAGACGCTTCATTTCATGGTCGATGGCCCGGGCGACGATATCCCGCGGGGCCAGTTCGCCCCGCGGGTCGAAGCGATGCATGAAACGCTCGCCGTTGGGCAGCTTGAGGTGCGCGCCTTCGCCCCGCAGGGCTTCAGTGATTAAAAAGCTCTTGGCTTGCGGGTGATACAGGCAGGTGGGGTGGAACTGGTTGAACTCCAGGTTGGCCACCCGGCAACCCGAGCGCCAGGCCATGGCAATGCCATCACCGCAGGCACCGTCCGGGTTGCTGGTATAGAGGTACACCTTGGCTGCGCCACCGGTTGCCAAAATGGTGAAGCGCGAGCCAAAGGTGTCGACTTCACCCGTGGCACGATCCAGCACATAGGCACCGAGGCAGCGATCACCTTCCAGGCCCAGGCGGCGTTCGGTAATCAGATCGACGGCAACGCGCTGTTCGAGCAGTTCGATATTGGGGCGCTGGCGGGCCTGTTCGAGCAATGTCTTGAAAATCGCCGCGCCGGTGGCGTCGGCCGCATGGATGATGCGCCGGTGGCTGTGCCCGCCTTCTCGGGTGAGGTGGAACTCAAAGCCCTGTTGCTCGGGGTCGATGCTGTCATCGCGGGTGAAGGGTACGCCCTGATCGATCAGCCACTGGATGGCTTCGCGGCTGTGCTCGACGGTAAAGCGTACCGCGTCTTCGTGGCACAGCCCGCCACCGGCATTGAGGGTGTCTTCGACGTGGGACTGCACCGTGTCGGTGTCATCCAGGACAGCGGCGACGCCGCCCTGGGCCCAGAACGTCGAACCATTGGCCAGATCGCCTTTGCTCAGCACTGCAATACGCATATGGCTGGGTAACGTGAGCGCAAGGCTCAAGCCGGCAGCGCCGCTGCCAATCACCAGCACATCATGTTGAAAATGTTGGCTCATTCTTCTCACATCCGCAAAAAAACGCCCTCTGGTATCTCTAGTATATAGAGGGGGGGATCGGCACAATGGCCGGGCCTTTATGGCATTGTGAAATTACAGCGGGCGCAAAGTGTGCCTCAGACACGAAGGGTCTGCATGTTGATTTGCACAATTAATCTGCATGCTGGGGCAGTGCTCTGGAATGGCGCGGGTTCTGATACGCTTCCAAGGTACTGCAGGGCTTGTTTTATACGAAGTTTTTGAACTTTTCGTATAGCCAGGGGTTCCATAGTGGGCTGCCCTTGATGCAGGGGAACGGCGTCCAGATTGATGCGGGGTTTGTTTTTTCGACTCGACAGCTGAATTTGACGACAAGATTATTGACGCAGCCGGCCAGGCCCGAGCTGCGTTTTCGTGTGTGCCAAATCCGGGCACGCAGGAAACTTGCCAGGGGGGAGAGAACTTTTGCGAAAAGCCCGAGTCTATGTTTGCAAGCCTGATCAATTAGCACAGCAATCTTCCTCCCGGTCTTATGAGGAGTATTCATGCTAGCCCAGGAAGAGGATCAGCAGCTGGTCGAGCGCGTACAGCGTGGCGACAAGCGCGCGTTCGATCTGCTGGTGTTGAAGTATCAACACAAAATTCTCGGGTTGATCGTGCGTTTCGTGCACGACACCCATGAAGCCCAGGACGTTGCCCAGGAGGCCTTTATCAAGGCGTACCGGGCACTTGGTAATTTTCGCGGCGACAGTGCCTTTTACACATGGCTATATCGCATCGCCATTAACACGGCGAAAAACTATCTGGTGTCACGCGGTCGACGTCCGCCTGACAGCGATGTGAGTTCGGAAGATGCCGAGTTTTATGATGGTGATCACGGTCTCAAGGACCTCGAATCGCCGGAGCGCGCTTTGCTCCGAGACGAGATCGAAGGCACCGTTCATCGCACTATTCAGCTACTGCCAGAAGATTTGCGTACGGCTTTAACTTTACGTGAATTTGATGGTCTGAGTTACGAGGACATTGCGAGCGTCATGCAATGCCCGGTGGGTACCGTGCGCTCCCGGATTTTCCGCGCCCGGGAAGCCATAGATAAAGCCCTGCAGCCGTTGTTGCAGGAAAACTGAGACAGCGGCGACAGCCAAGAGAGGAACCGCCATGAGTCGTGAAGCCCTGCAGGAATCGCTGTCCGCAGTGATGGATAACGAAGCGGACGAACTGGAACTACGTCGGGTATTGAATGCCTTCGACGACACACAAACCCGTGACACCTGGTCCCGTTATCAGGTGGCCCGTGCTGTGATGCACAAGGACCTGTTGATTCCGCGCCTGGACATCGCATCTGCCGTTTCGGCCGCGCTGGCTGAAGAGCAAACCCCGGCCAAGGTTGTCCGCGGGCCGTGGCGCAGCATTGGTCGCCTGGCCGTAGCCGCGTCGGTTACCGTCGCTGTTCTGGCGGGTGTGCGGCTGTACAACCAGGATGACATCGTTGGCAACCAGCTCGCCCAGCAGAACCCTGCGCAGAGCCTGAGTGCACCGATGGCCAAAGGTCCGGCAGTACTGGCCAACTACAGCGAGAGTGCCGATCAGGCCACCGGCCCGATGGCCAACGGTGTCCTGCAAGGTCAGCCGGGCTGGCAAGATCAGCGTTTGCCTGGCTACCTGCGCCAGCACGCAGAGCAAGCAGCGCTGAAAGGGGCTGAAAGCCCTCTGCCTTATGCTCGTGCTGCGAGCCTCGAAAACCGTTAAGGACCATCATGCGCGTCCTACCTTTGCTACCTCTTCTGCTCAGTGGCTGGTTTGCAGTACCGGCCCACGCCGATGAAGCCCAGGACTGGTTAAAACGTCTTGGGCAGGCCGAGCAACAGCATAGCTATCAGGGTACTTTCGTTTACGAGCGTAACGGTAGTTTTTCTACCCACAGCATCTGGCACCGCGTGCAGGATGGCAAGGTTCGTGAACGGTTGATGCAGCTTGATGGCACTGCGCAAGAGGTGATCCGCTCGGATGGGCGCACTGAATGTGTCACTGGCAAACAGGCTTCCGGGTTGGGCGATGTCACGGCTGTCGCGGCGCGTCAATTCGATGTCCAGAAGTTCAATGACCTGTATGCCGTGGCAATCGAGGGCAACTCCAGGGTCGCCGGTCGCCCGGTAGTGGTCATATCGTTTGCTCCGCGTGATCAGCATCGCTACGGTTTTGAGCTGTATCTGGATCGTGAAACCGGTTTGCCTCTCAAGTCCTTGTTGCTCAATGACAAGGGGCAGTTGCTTGAGCGCTACCAGTTTACGACCTTTGCCACCACGCCTCCTGATGACAGCCAGCTCACGCCTGCGGGGCAGTGCCGTGCTGTTGCCCCTGCCGACAAAGGGGCCGGGCAGGTCAATTCGGTTCAGGCCTGGCACTCTGACTGGCTGCCCTCCGGTTTTGAGCAGGT
The DNA here is from genome assembly GCF_005930585.1 of Pseudomonas sp. FSL W7-0098. Classification (NCBI taxonomy): domain Bacteria; kingdom Pseudomonadati; phylum Pseudomonadota; class Gammaproteobacteria; order Pseudomonadales; family Pseudomonadaceae; genus Pseudomonas; species Pseudomonas sp. FSL W7-0098. The sequence continues at coordinate 397,349 of NZ_RXHW01000005.1, read as the reverse complement.
CAGCAGTACGGTGCGCCGTGATCCGCGGACCAAATCCGAAGTCACCAGCCTTCTGTATGACGATGGCCTTGCCCGTTTTTCGGTGTTTATCGAGCCGGTCAAGGGCGCTGCTGTTCCAGATGCCCGCGTCCAGCTCGGGCCCACAGCTGCGGTCACGCGCCACCTGAGCACGCCTCAGGGAGACATGATGGCCACGGTGGTGGGTGAAATTCCCATGGGCACTGCTGAACGAATTGCCCTGTCGATGCGTGTCGGTGAAAACGATGCTCAGGCCAAACCATAGGGTTGCATCGACATGGCGGGTGACAATTTTCGATTTGCCATTTTTATCTCTTTTTATAAAGGTCAGAGCCCCAAAGGGCTTTGGCCTTGTTTGTTTTCCGGGGTCTGAAAAACGGTCTATGCTTTTGACTTGTTTTTAGGTGCCTGTCGCTTAACTCTGCTGTTATTAACGGGAGCTGTATGTCGATGCCGCGATTGAAATCTTATCTACCCATTTTTGCAGCCGTGCTGATGCTCGGGCAGGCAGTGCCGGTGATGGCTGAAGCGCAGTTGCCTGATTTCACCCAACTGGTTGAACAGGCTTCGCCAGCCGTAGTGAATATCAGTACCACGCAAAAGCTGCCTGAGCGTCGGGTTTCCAGCATGGGCCAAATGCCCGACCTGGAAGGCCTGCCGCCTGGCCTGCGCGACTTTTTTGAGCGCAGCCTGCCACCTGCACCCGGTGGCAAAGGCGGGCGTCAGCGCGAGGCCCAGTCCCTGGGCTCGGGCTTTATCATCTCGCCCGATGGCTACATCCTGACCAACAACCACGTGGTTGCAGATGCCGATGAAATCATTGTGCGCCTGTCCGATCGCAGTGAAATGAAAGCCAAGCTGGTGGGCACTGACCCGCGCTCTGACGTGGCCTTGCTGAAAATCGATGGCAAGAACCTGCCGGTGCTCAAACTGGGCAAGTCCCAGGACCTCAAGGCCGGCCAGTGGGTGGTTGCGATCGGTTCGCCATTTGGTTTCGACCACACCGTGACCCAGGGCATCATCAGCGCCATGGGCCGCAGCTTGCCGAATGAAAGCTATGTGCCGTTTATCCAGACTGACGTGCCGATCAATCCGGGCAACTCGGGTGGTCCGCTGTTCAACCTGGCGGGCGAAGTCGTGGGCATCAACTCGCAAATCTATACCCGTTCGGGCGGTTTCATGGGCGTGTCCTTTGCAATCCCGATCGATGTGGCGATGGACGTTGCCAACCAGCTCAAGGCTGGCGGCAAAGTCAGCCGTGGCTGGTTGGGTGTGGTGATCCAGGAGGTCAACAAGGACCTGGCCGAGTCTTTCGGTCTGGAAAAACCTGCCGGTGCACTGGTGGCGCAGGTACTTGATGACGGCCCGGCTGCCAAAGGTGGTCTGCAAGTGGGCGACGTGATTCTGAGCATGAATGGTCAGCCGATCGTCATGTCGGCAGATTTGCCGCACCTGGTTGGCGCACTCAAGGCCGGCAGCAAGGCTAACCTTGAAGTTATTCGTAACGGCAAGCGCCAGAATCTGGAGCTGACTGTGGGCGCTATCCCTGATGATGCAAAAGACATCGCTTCGGGTGGCGGCGCTGAACAAAGCAGCAACCGCCTGGGCGTGTCCGTAGCGGACTTGAGTGAAGAGCAGAAGAAAGCCAACGACATCAAGGGCGGTGTGATCATTACTGACGTTCAGGACGGTCCTGCGGCCTTGATCGGCCTTCAGCCTGGCGACGTGATTACGCACTTGAACAATCAGGCCATCACCAATGGCAAGGAGTTCACCGAGATCGCCAAGGCATTGCCGAAGAACCGTTCGGTGTCGATGCGGGTTCTGCGTCAGGGGCGTGCCAGCTTTATCACGTTCAAGCTGGCGGAGTAAGCCGCACAGCCGTGAGGGAGCGGGCTTGCTTGCGATAGCATCGGCGCGGTTCAACGGCGAAACCGCGTTGCCTTCATCGAGAGCAAGCCCGCTCCCACAAGGGCAATAAAAAAGCCCGTATCGCGAGATACGGGCTTTTTTTTATTTCTTCTGCTTGGGGACGCGTACCAACTGCGTATTGGAATACATGTCATGCCAGGTGCGTTTTTGCTTGTCGAAGATCGACCAGACAAACCCCAGCCCCAGGCACAACCACGAGCCTATGGACACGATAAAACGCAGAAGGGCCTGCCACAGGCTGATTGCCGTGCCGTCGGCGTTCTGTACGCGAACTCCCCAGACCTGCATGCCCAGGGTTTGCCCGGAGTGGGTCCAGAACTTGGCAAAGAAACCGAACAGGACGAAAAACAGGAGGGTCGACAGCAGCGGGTCACCATCCAGGGCGCCTGCTTCTGACAGTTCGCGCATTTTGGCTTCGCCAATAAAGCTCATCATGATCAGCTTGTAGATAAAGGTCGTGACGATCAGCAGGGCGGTACACAGCAGAAAGTCGTAGAACATGGCTGCCAGGCGGCGCCCCAGGCCAACGGCGGGAAAGTCGCCTTGAGGGCTAAGCGGTTGTTTCGACATGGCAGGGTCTCGTGAAGGAAAACAGCCATCTTACGGAATAACGGCCATAAAAAAGCCTCTGATGTCACCATCAGAGGCTTTTGTGCACGAGATTTAAGCTTCTGCTTGAACTTCGTCAGCCTGCAGGCCTTTTTGGCCCTGTACCGAGATGAAGGTCACTTTCTGGCCTTCCTTCAGGCTTTTGAAGCCGTTGCCCTGGATGGCACGGAAGTGCACAAACAGGTCCGGGCCGCTTTCAGGGGTGATGAAACCAAACCCCTTCTCGTCGTTGAACCACTTGACCGTACCGCTCTGACGTTGAGACATTTCTTAATTCCTTGACGCTAACAATTAATGACAGCCTCTTTCACATGAAAGAGTACTGGTGCTGGGTTGCAGGAAAGTAAGAGACGCAGAACGGGATGTAGCAAGCATTGAGCTACTGCCCAGGTCACGATTCCAGCGACCCATGCAAACACAGTGGGCAAACTCTACGAAACTGTAATTGAAAAAACAAGCCCCTTTAAATACGCCGCAGGGCCGCTGTTTTTAATACTCTAAACGCAGAGTCAAAGAGCGGATCGTTATAGAGGTGTTCAATTATTTTCGTGTAATAAAGACTGTTTTCGCTATCGAAAGTTTGCACTGTTATGTAGCAGTTGCATGACACGTACGCACCGTGAACATGCAACTGTATAACTTACTGTTTAACCTCTGTAATAACGTTGCGCTACAAACGGCATTTTCGACACTTTCATCGGCACGCGCTTGCCCCGCACGATGGCCCAGACTTCAGTGTCCACAGGCGTGAATGCGATATCCAGATAACCCATTGCCAAGGGTGCGCCCAACGTTGGCCCAAAACCGCCGCTGCATACGGTGCCGATCTCGGTGCCGTCGGCATCGACGATTTGTGCGCCTTCACGCACCGGGGTGCGTTCCTGGGGCAGCAAGCCCACTCGTTTACGCGCTACGCCGTTTTGCTGCTGGGCAAAGATGCTCTCGGCACCCGGGAAACCACCGGCCCGCGGGCCGTCAGCGCGACGGGCCTTGGAGATGGCCCAGAGCAGGCTGGCTTCGATAGGCGTCGTGGTGTCGTTCATGTCGTGGCCGTACAGGCACAGGCCCGCTTCCAGGCGCAGCGAATCCCGTGCGCCCAGGCCGATGGCCTGAACCTCTGGCTCGGCCAGCAGACGGCGGGCCAGTGCTTCGGCGTGCTCGGCCGGCACTGAAATCTCAAAACCGTCTTCGCCGGTATAACCCGAGCGGCTGACGTAGCAATCCGCGCCCAGTAAGGTCACCGGGGCAAATTGCATAAAGGTCATGTTCGCCACTTGCGGTGCCAGGCGTTGCAGTACGCTGACTGCAGCCGGGCCTTGCAGGGCAAGCAGGGCGCGCTCTTCAAACAGCGGCTGGATCTGGCAGTGGGCGCTCAAATGCTTGCGCAGGTGGGCCAGGTCCTGATCCTTGCAGGCGGCGTTGACCACCAGGAACAGCTCGTCATTACCCAGGTTGGCGACCATCAGGTCATCGAGGATGCCGCCCTGTTCGTTGGTGAACATGGCATAGCGCTGCATACCCACTGGCAGGTCGATGATATCCACCGGCACCAGTGCTTCCAGGGCTTTGGCCGCGTCAGCACCGGTCAGACGGATCTGGCCCATGTGCGATACATCGAATAACCCGGCCTGTTCACGGGTGTGCTGGTGCTCTTTCATCACCCCTAGCGGGTACTGCACGGGCATGTCGTAGCCGGCAAACGGCACCATGCGGGCGCCGAGTTCAAGGTGCAGTGCATGCAGCGGGGTTTTAAGCAGTTGTTCGGTGGACATTCGAGACTCCTTGAAAATCAGCACTCAATAATGTTGACGGCGAGACCGCCGCGGGCGGTCTCCTTGTATTTGCTTTTCATGTCGGCGCCGGTCTGGCGCATGGTGCGGATCACCTTGTCGAGCGAGACAAAGTGCTGACCATCACCTCGCAGGGCCATGCGCACTGCGTTGATGGCCTTGACCGAGCCCATCGCGTTACGTTCGATGCACGGCACTTGCACCAGCCCGCCAATCGGATCGCAGGTCAGGCCGAGGTTGTGCTCCATGCCGATCTCGGCGGCGTTCTCGACTTGCTGCACGCTGCCGCCCAGCACTTCACACAACGCGCCGGCCGCCATTGAACAGGCCACGCCGACTTCACCCTGGCAGCCGACTTCGGCCCCCGAAATCGAAGCGTTTTCCTTGTACAGAATGCCGATGGCGGCGGCAGTGAGCAGAAAACGCACCACGCCGTCTTCATTGGCGCCGCCGATAAAGCGCATGTAGTAATGCAAAACGGCCGGGATAATTCCCGCCGCACCGTTGGTAGGCGCTGTGACCACGCGCCCGCCGTTGGCGTTTTCTTCATTGACGGCCAGGGCGTACAGGTTCACCCAGTCCAGTACTGACAAGGCATCGCGCAGCGCGGCTTCCGGGTTGGCACAGAGCTGACGGTGCAAGGCCGGGGCACGGCGCTTGACCTTCAAACCGCCGGGTAAAATCCCTTCATTGCGACAGCCGGCACTTACGCAGTCCTGCATGACCTGCCAGATTTTCAACAGACCGCTGCGGGTCTCGGCTTCCGGGCGCCAGGCGCCTTCATTGGCCATCATCACTTCACTGATCGACAGGTGATGGGTTACGCATTGGCGCAACAGGTCCTTGGCGGTTTTGAAGGGGTATTGCAGCACAGTACTGTCTTCGACAATTCGGTCGGCACCTGCCGCGCCTTCGTCCACCACAAAACCACCGCCGATCGAGTAATACTCGCGGCTGCGGATCTGAATGCCGGCGGCATCCAGTGCCCGAAAAATCATGCCGTTGGGGTGATAGGGCAGGGGTTTGCGAATCATCGCCAGGTGTGATTTTTCGATGAATTCGATGGGGTGTTCGCCCAGCAGGTTCAGGCGCCCGCTGCTGCGAATCGCGGCCAGTCGTTCGGCCACGGTTTCGGTGTTGACGGTATCCGGATGTTCACCTTCCAGCCCCAGCAGCACGGCTTTGTCGCTGCCGTGGCCTTTGCCGGTGGCGCCGAGGGAACCGTAGAGTTCAACTTTTACGCAGGCTGTTTGTTGCAACAGCTCATCACGGCGCAGACCTTCAACAAAACGCGCAGCAGCACGCATAGGGCCGACGGTATGGGAACTGGAGGGGCCGATGCCAATCTTGAACAGGTCGAACACGCTTAACGACATGGGGTTCTCCGGTTTCTTATTGTGTGGGTAGGCAAATCATCTGTAGCCGCTGCCGCAGGCTGCGATAAAGCCCGCAGGGCCTTCGCCGTTGTGCCCGAAAGCGGGGCCGCCTCGCAGCCCATCGCAGCCTTCGGCAGCGGCTACAGGTTTTGACTTATGCCTCCTGATAGTTCTCGATCGACGGGCACGCACACACCAGGTTGCGGTCGCCAAATACGTTGTCGACACGACCGACCGGTGGCCAGTACTTGCCTTCGATCAAGGACGCAACCGGGTACACCGCCTGTTCGCGGCTGTAGGGGTGAGTCCATTCGCCGACCATTTCAGCGGCGGTGTGCGGGGCGTTTTTCAGCGGGTTGTCTTCCTTGTCCAGGCCACCGCTCTCGACTTCGCGGATTTCTTCGCGGATGCAGATCATCGCTTCACAGAAGCGGTCGAGCTCTTCCTTGGACTCGCTTTCGGTCGGTTCGATCATCAACGTGCCGGCCACCGGGAACGACATGGTCGGGGCGTGGAAGCCAAAATCGATCAGGCGCTTGGCCACGTCATCGACGCTGATACCGCTGGTTTCCTTGAGCGGGCGCAGGTCGAGGATGCATTCGTGGGCGACCAGGCCGTTGCTGCCCGAGTACAGCACCGGGTAGTGCTCTTCGAGACGGCGGGCGATGTAGTTGGCGTTGAGGATGGCCAGTTGCGATGCACGCTTGAGGCCTTCACCGCCCATCATGCGGATATACATCCAGGTGATCGGCAGGATGCTGGCGCTGCCAAACGGCGCCGCGCAGACTGCGCCTTCCTTGCGTTCCATGGCCGCGTGACCCGGCAGGAACGGCGTCAGGTGCGATTTGACGCCAATCGGGCCTACACCCGGGCCGCCACCGCCGTGAGGGATGCAGAAGGTTTTGTGCAGGTTGAGGTGGGACACGTCGCCGCCGAACTTGCCCGGAGCGCACAGGCCCACCATCGCGTTCATGTTGGCGCCGTCGATGTACACCTGGCCGCCGTTGTCATGAATGATGCCGCAGATTTCGCGGATGCCTTCTTCGAACACGCCGTGGGTGGAGGGGTAGGTGATCATCAGCGCGGCGAGGTGGTCGCGGTGCTCGATGGCCTTGGCACGCAGGTCTTCGATATCAACGTTGCCGCGGGCGTCACAGGCGGTGACCACCACGCGCATGCCGGCCATGTTGGCGGTGGCCGGGTTGGTGCCGTGGGCCGAGGACGGGATCAGGCAGATATCGCGGCGCTCGTCGCCACGGCTCTGGTGGTAGGCACGAATGGCCAGCAAGCCGGCGTATTCGCCCTGGGAACCGGCGTTTGGTTGAAGGGAAATAGCATCGTAGCCGGTAGCCGCGCAGAGCATGGCTTCCAGTTCGGTGGTCAATTGCTGGTAGCCCAGGCTTTGTTCGGCAGGCGCAAACGGGTGCAGGTTGCCGAACTCGGCCCAGGTAACCGGGATCATTTCGCTGGCGGCGTTGAGCTTCATGGTGCACGAGCCCAGCGGGATCATGGTGCGGTCCAGCGCCAGGTCCTTGTCGGCCAGGCGACGCAGGTAGCGCATCAGCTCGGTTTCAGAGTGGTAGCGGTTGAACACCGGGTGGCTGAGGATCGGCGACTGGCGCAGCAGGGCGGCGGGCAGGGTGCCCGTTACGCTGGTGGCCAGTGCGTCGAAGTCAGGCAGGGCCTGGCCGTCTGTGGCGAGCAATGCCCACAGTGCAGTGACGTCGGACTGGCTGCTGGTTTCATCCAGCGACAGGCCCAGGCGCTGGTCGTCGATCACGCGCAGATTGATGTTCTGCGCATGGGCCTTGGCGTGCAGCGCAGCGGTGTGGGTGCCGGTGTTGAGGGTCAGGGTGTCGAAGAACTGTTCCTGCTCGACCTTCAGCCCCAGATCGCTGAGGCCACGGGCCAGGATCGCGGTCAACTGGTGAGTGCGTTGGGCGATTTGCGTCAGGCCTTTAGGGCCGTGGTAAACGGCATACATGCTGGCGATGTTGGCCAGCAGCACCTGAGCGGTACAGATGTTGCTCGTGGCCTTCTCGCGGCGGATATGCTGCTCGCGGGTTTGCATGGCCAGGCGCAGCGCCGGTTTACCGTGACGGTCAACCGAAACACCGACCAAGCGGCCCGGCATGTCGCGCTTGAACGCATCGCGGGTGGCGAAGTAGGCCGCGTGCGGGCCGCCGAAGCCCAGTGGTACGCCAAAGCGCTGGGCGCTGCCGATGGCGACGTCCGCGCCGAACTCGCCCGGCGGGGTCAGCAGGGTCAGCGCCAGCAGGTCGGCGGCAACAGCCACCAGGGCGTTGGCGGCGTGGAAACGCTCGACCAGTTCGCGATAGTCGAATACATCGCCGTTGCTGGCCGGGTATTGCAGCAACGCGCCGAAGAAGGCTGTCACGTCAGTCAGTTCGCGCTCGTCGGCCACAAACACTTCAATGCCCAGCGGCTCGGCACGGGTGCGCAGCACGTCGAGGGTTTGCGGGTGGCAGTGGCTGGAGGCGAAAAAGCGGTGGCTGGTTTTGTTCTTGCTCAGGCGTTTGCAGAAGGTCATGGCTTCTGCAGCAGCGGTGGCTTCGTCGAGCAGCGAAGCGTTGGCAATCGGCAGGCCGCTAAGGTCGCTGATCAGGGTCTGGAAGTTGAGCAGCGCTTCGAGACGGCCCTGGGAGATTTCCGGCTGGTACGGTGTGTAGGCGGTGTACCAGGCCGGGTTTTCCAGCAGGTTGCGCAGGATCGGCGAAGGCGTGTGGCAGTTGTAATAGCCTTGGCCGATATAGGTTTTGCACAGCTGGTTCCTGGCTGCGATGGCCTTGATCGAGGCCAGGGCGTCGGCTTCACTTTGCCCGGCCGGCAAGTTGAGCACGCTGGTGCCCTTGATGCTTTCCGGGATCACGCTGGCGCTGAGACCTTCAAGGGAATCAAAGCCCAGGGTGGCGAGCATGGCCTGTTCATCGGCCTGACGCGGGCCGATATGGCGCGCGATAAATTCATTGGCGGTGCTGAGATTGATGGTCATGGCTGGGCTCTCAGTTGTCGTCTTGGGCTTTGATCAGGCGGTCATAGGCGTCCTGATCGAGCAGTTGGCCAACAGCGTTGGCGTCGGCGGGCTTGAAGCGGAAGAACCAGCCTTCGCCCAGCGGGTCTTCGTTGACCAGTTCCGGGCTGCTGTCGAGCGCCGGGTTGACTGCGATCACTTCGCCGTCCAGGGGCATATACACGCCGCTGGCCGCCTTGACCGACTCGACAGTCGCGGCTTCGGCGCCCTTGTCGTAGGCCTGCAGCTCGGGCAATTGCACAAACACCACGTCACCCAGAGCGTTTTGCGCAAACGCGGTAATCCCCACGGTTACGCTGCCGTCAGCTTCGGCGCGCAGCCATTCGTGGTCTTCAGTAAAACGCAATTCGCTCATGGAAACTCCTCAAGGCCAGACAGGTCTGGTGGTCACAGGTAAATGCTCGTGCAGGTCGAGCTTATGAGGAGTTCTCTGCAAGATGGTTGCCAGTTTAAAAATATCCTTATTTATCAATGAGTTAAGATTTTAAAAGAGGTATTCGAAGAGCAAGACTGTAGCGAATTCGATACAGCCTGAAGGCCATAAAAAAATCCAAGGGGATCAAAGCCTTGCGTGGCATGGGTAGAGAGGGTGTGTATCGAATTCGTTCCGGTGGATTGAATTCGATACAAGGCTTGGGTTGCCAATGAGCGGGAGCACAAACTCTGTGGCGGCTGCCGAACTCAGCCTTCGGCAGCTGCAAGGTCTGAAGGGAATTTTAACTGTGGGAGCGAGCCTGCTCGCGAACGACTTTCGCGAGCAGGCTCGCTCCCACAGGGAGGGTTGACAGGCAACAGAGTATCTACAGGGCTCTGTGTCCGTCAGGCCTTGCCCGGGATGCCGTATTTGCGCAGTCGATGGGCGATGGCGGTGTGACTGGTTTGCAGGCGGCTGGCCAGTTGGCGGGTGGAGGGGTAACTGACGTAGAGCTTCTCCAGCAGCGCCTTCTCGAATGTTTCGACAGCGTGCTCGAGGGTCTCGATCTCGCTGTCGTTTTGGCGTGCCACCGAGGTGCCGGCGATATCCAGGTCGCCAATGTCCACCAGCGAACCCTCGCAGATGGCCGCTGCGCGAAAAATCACGTTCTGCAACTGGCGTACGTTGCCGGGCCAGCGGTTGCCCAGCAGGGCCGGGTAGGTACCGGGTGCCAGGCGACACGCCGGACGCTGGATCTGGGTACAGGCCTGCTGCATGAACGCGCGTGCCAGCAACAAAATATCCTGGCCACGTTCACGCAGGGGCGGTACTTCGATATTGAGCACGTTCAGACGGTAGAACAGGTCTTCGCGAAAGCTGCCTTCGTTGACCATTTTTTCGAGGTTGCGGTGTGTGGCGCTGAGGATGCGCACATTGACCTTGACCTCGCGTTCGCCGCCCACCCGGCGAAAGCTGCCGTCGTTGAGAAAGCGCAGCAGCTTGGCTTGCAGGTAGGGTGACATTTCGGCGATTTCGTCGAGAAATACCGTGCCGTTGTTGGCCAGTTCCATCAGCCCCGGTTTGCCGCCACGCTGGGCGCCGGTAAAAGCGCCGGGGGCATAGCCGAACAGTTCGCTTTCAGCCAGGTTCTCCGGGAGCGCAGCGCAGTTCAGGGCCAGGAACGGTGCGCCAAACCGATCGCTGATGGCATGGCAGGCGCGGGCCACCAGTTCTTTGCCGGTGCCGGTCTCCCCCTGGATCAGCAAGGGCGCGTCCAGGGCCGCTACGCGCTGCGCCCGGGCTTTCAGCGTGCGGATGGCAGGTGAGTCGCCGAGCAGGGCGTCAAAGCCTTCTGCGTGATCGTGATGCAGGGCTGCCAGGCGCTCGCCGATGCGGCTTGGCTGGTACAGGGTGAGCAGGGCGCCGGCATCGGTGATCGGCGTAGCGTCGAGCATCAGCGGATGGCCGTTGAGCGTGACTTCGCGCAGTGGCAGGCGAAAGTCGTTTTCCAGCAGCACGTCGAGCAGCCCGGGGTCGCTGAACAGTTGGCCGATACTTTCGCCGGTCGGCTCGTGGCCGTACAGTGCAACCAGCGCCGGGTTGGCCAGCAGCACATGGCCTTCGCTGTCGAGCGCCAGTACCGGGTCGGTCATGGCGGCGAGCAAGGCGTCCAGTTGCAGGTGACGGCGCTGGCCGGGAAGGATATCGACCACCGTTACCGTTTGCACACCGCGGACACCAAACAGGGCCTCGCGCAGCTCGTCGAGCACTTGCGGGCTGAGGGTCGGGGCGTCGATGTAAACGTTGGGCGGAACCATTTCCACCGCATCCAGATTGAGGTTGCGCCCGCCCAGCAATGCCAGGACTTCCTGGGTGATGCCAACTCGGTCGATAAAACTGACATGGATACGCATGGGAACGGCAAACACTTCTGGCCAGCAGGGACGGCCAGTATGCCTTGGCGGGGGGGATAGGTGAAATTCCGTGGGAGCGGGCTTGCTCGCGATGGCATCAGCGCGGTCTAGTCGTTAAACCGTGTTGCCTGCATCGCGAGCAAGCCCGCTCCCACAAAAATGCAGCCCTCAGCCAGTGGCTGAATCAGTCCAGATGGTCGAGCTTGATCGGGTCGCCCGGCTTGTGGTTGAGCTGGGCCATCACGTCGGCGAACATCTTGTCGTAGTAACCGTGCATCGAGCGGATGTCGGCGGTTTTGGGAATGCCGTGCTTCACGGCAATCTGGAAAGCGTCATGGGCAAAGTTGTAGGCCATGTCCTTGGGCAGTGTGAAGGACTCCTTGAACTCCTTCTGGTTGATCTGGCCGTGCATGTCGAACTGCATCGACTTGCCTTCCTTGGGATCCTGAACGACCTGGTAATCGATCTTGATGTCATACCCAAAGTCGCTCGGTTGCAGCGGTTCGCGGTGGATATGCAGGTGACCGGGTTCGAACGAGGCCATAGGGTACTCCTTGAGGCTATGGGAAAGGGCAGGCCCCGGGGCCTGCCCCGAGGTTCAGAAGTAGGTGATACCCGGTTTTTCGGTGCTGACCCGAGTACCGGCCTTACCTTGAACGATTGCTTCGATATCCGCCAGTGCGCCGATCACGGCAGTCTTGCCGGTTTTGCGGGCAAACTCGCAGGCCGCTTCCACTTTAGGGCCCATGGAGCCCGAGGCAAAGCCGAGTTTTTCCAGCTCGTCCGGGTGGGCCTGAGCAATGCCCTTCTGGGTTGGCTTGCCCCAGTCGATAAAGGCCGCATTCACGTCAGTGGCGATCACCAGCAGGTCGCTGTCCAGTTGCTGGGCCAGCAGCGAGGACGCCAGGTCCTTGTCGATCACCGCTTCGATGCCGCGCAGCTTGCCGTCTTCGCCGTACATGGTGGGAATGCCGCCGCCGCCCGCACAGATCACGATGGTGCCTTTTTCCAGCAGCCACTTGATCGGGCGAATTTCGAAGATGCGTTTGGGTTTCGGGCTAGGCACTACGCGACGGAACTTGTCGCCGTCCGGAGCAATGCTCCAGCCTTTTTCGGCGGCCAGGCTCTTGGCTTCGCTTTCGGTGTAGACCGGGCCGATCGGCTTGGTCGGCTTCTGGAACGCGGGGTCCTTGGGGTCGACTTCAACCTGAGTCAGCAGGGTGGCAAACGCGGCCTCCTGTGGCAGCAGGTTGCCCAGTTCCTGCTCGATCATGTAGCCGATCATGCCTTCGGTTTCAGCACCGAGCACGTCCAGCGGGTAAGGGGCGACTGCAGTGTAGGCGGCGGCTTGCAGGGACAGCAGGCCGACTTGCGGACCGTTACCGTGGGCCACTACCAGCTCGTTGCCATGGGCAATGCGGGCAATCTGGGCGGTAGCGGTCTGGATGTTTTCGCGCTGGTTCTCGGCGGTCATGGGCTGGCCGCGACGCAAGAGGGCGTTACCGCCCAGTGCAACGACGATACGCATAGAAGATGTCCTTTTAGAAATATGAGAGCGCCTTGTGTGGGAGCGAGCCTGCTCGCGAAGCTCGTTCGCGAGCAGGCTCGCTCCCACAGTCGTTATGCATTCACATAACGACTGTGAGCCAGGCTTAGATATCAGCCAATGCCGCGACCAAAATCGCCTTGATGGTGTGCATGCGGTTTTCAGCTTGCTCAAAGGCGATGTTGACAGGGGACTCGAACACTTCCTCGGTCACTTCAATACCGTTTTTCAGGTTTGGATGGTGCTCGGCCACGTCTTTGCCGACCTTGGTTTCACAGTTGTGGAACGCAGGCAGACAGTGCATGAACTTCACGCGTGGGTTTTCTGCCGCCTTGATCATGTCGCTGTTGACCTGGTAAGGCAGCAGCAGCTTGATACGGTCGTTCCAGGCTTCAACCGGTTCGCCCATCGATACCCAGACGTCGGTGTGGATAAAGTCCACGCCTTTGACGGCAGCTTTAGGGTCTTCGGTCAGGGTGATTTTGGCACCGCTTTCCTTGGCGAATTCCTGGCACTGTTTAACGAACGACTCTTCCGGCCACAGGCTTTTTGGTGCGGCAATACGCACGTCCATGCCCAGTTTGGCACCGATCAGCAGCAGCGAGTTACCCATGTTGTTGCGGGCGTCGCCCAGGTACGCGTAGCTGATGTTGTGCAGCGGCTTGTCGCTGTGTTCGCGCATGGTCAGCACGTCGGCGATCATTTGCGTCGGGTGGAATTCAGCGGTCAGGCCGTTGAACACCGGCACGCCTGCGTACTTGGCCAGCTCTTCGACAACAGCCTGTTCAAAGCCACGGTATTCGATGGCGTCAAACATGCGGCCCAGAACGCGGGCGGTGTCTTTCATGCTTTCTTTGTGACCGATCTGTGAAGAAACCGGGTCGATGTAGGTAACGTGCGCGCCCTGGTCGTGGGCTGCTACTTCAAATGCGCAACGGGTGCGGGTCGACGTTTTTTCGAAGATCAGGGCGATGTTTTTGCCTTTCAAGTGCGGCTCTTCAGTACCGGTGTACTTGGCGCGCTTGAGATCGCGGGACAGATCGAGCAGGAAATGCAACTCACGTGGAGTGTGGTGCATCAGGCTCAGAAGGCTGCGGTTTTTCATGTTAAAAGCCATGGTGATCTCCTTGGTTTCGGGTTAACCGGCTTGCACCGGCCCCGTGTTGGGGCCGGGGCAAGCAATCAAATGGGTAGATTAATAGTCGACAGGGTCACGCACGATCGGGCAGGTCATGCAGTGACCGCCGCCACGGCCGCGGCCCAGTTCGGAGGCGCTGATGGTGATGACTTCAACGCCAGCCTTGCGCAGCAGGGTGTTGGTGTAGGTGTTGCGGTCGTAACCGATCACCACGCCAGGCTCCAGGGCCACCACGTTGTTACCGTCATCCCACTGCTCGCGTTCTGCTGCGAACGAGTTGCCGCCGGTTTCGACCACACGCAGTTTTTTCACGCCCAGGGCCTTGGCCACTACGTCGAGGAAGTGGCCTTCTTCGCGTCGTACGTCCACGCCGCCTTGTTTCTTGTCGTCCGGGTACACCGAGAACGCAACGATCTGGTTCACGACTTCAGGGAAGATGGTTACCAGGTCGCGGTCGCAGAAGCTGAACACGGTGTCCAGGTGCATTGCCGCGCGGGACTTGGGCATACCGGCAACGATCACTCGTTCTACAGCGCCGTTCTTGAACAGGTTTTGTGCCAGTTGGCCAATGGCCTGACGTGACGTGCGCTCGCCCATACCGATCAGGACTACGCCGTTGCCGATTGGCATCACGTCGCCGCCTTCAAGGCTGGCGTTGCCATGGTCGACTGTCGGGTCGCCGTACCAGATCTGGAAGTCGGCGTTGGTGAACTCAGGGTGGAACTTGTAGATCGCGGTGGTCAGCAGGGTTTCCTGACGACGCGCCGGCCAGTACATAGGGTTCAGCGTCACGCCACCGTAGATCCAGCAAGTGGTGTCACGGGTGAACTGGGTGTTGGGCAGCGGTGGCAGGATAAAGCTGGTGTGACCGAGGAAGTCACGGAACATCTGGATGGTCTTGCCACCAAAGCTGTCTGGCAGATCGTCTGCCGACACGCCGCCGATCAGGTACTCGGCAATTTGGCGTGGCTCAAGGCTTTTAAGCCAGGATTTGACTTCGTTGACCAGGCCCACACCCACCTGATTGGGGGTCACTTTGTGGTCCAGAATCCAGTCCAGGGCTTCCGGGATGGCAACGATATCGGTCAGCAGGTTGTGCATTTCCAGCACATCAATGCCGCGGTCGCGCATTTTGGTGACGAAGTCGAAGTGGTCACGCTTGGCCTGGTTGACCCACAGTACGTCATCGAACAGCAATTCATCGCAGTTGCTTGGGGTCAGGCGCTGGTGAGCCAGGCCTGGGGAACACACCATAACCTTATGCAGCTTACCGGCTTCGGAATGCACGCCGTATTTCACTTTTTCCGTGGTCATTACAGTCATCCTCCAAAGTACACAAACAGGTTGTTACAGGGTCAGGAAACCGTCGTAGAGACCATAGGCAGCCACCAGGGCGCCGATCACTACTGCGGCAAAAATCACTTTCTCGATGTTGGTGAACACGGGCTGGCCGCTTTCACGCTTGGCCTTGGCGAACAGAATGGCGCCAGGTGCATAGAGCAGGGCCGACAACAGCAGGTACTTGAGGCCGCCGGCATAGATCAGCCAGATCGCGTAGATCAGCGCGATACCGCCGATGATCAGATCTTTCTTGCGTTCTGCCAGGGCGTTCTCGTAAGTCTCGGCACGTACCGCCAGCAGGAAGCCGTAGGCTGCAGACCAGAGGTAAGGCACCAGGATCATCGAGGTCGCCAGGTAGATCAGCGACAGATAAGTACTGGCCGAGAACAGGGTGATGATCAGGAACAGTTGCACCATGGCGTTGGTCAGCCACAGGGCGTTGACCGGTACATGGTTGGCGTTTTCCTTTTTCAGGAAGGCCGGCATGGTGTGGTCCTTGGCCGCCGAGAACATGATCTCTGCGCACAGCAGTACCCAGGAGAGCAGGGCACCCAGCAGGGAGATGATCAAGCCGACGCTGATCAGTACTGCACCCCAGTGACCGACCACATGCTCAAGCACGGCCGCCATCGAAGGGTTTTGCAGTTTTGCCAGTTCAGGCTGAGTCATGATGCCCAGCGACAGCACGTTCACCAGTACCAGCAACAGCAGCACGGTGATAAAGCCGATCACGGTGGCCCGACCCACGTCCGAACGTTTTTCGGCACGGGAAGAGAAGATGCTTGCGCCTTCGATACCGATGAACACCCAAACGGTGACCAGCATCATGTTGCGCACCTGATCCATCACGCTGCCCAGGTCCGGGTTTTTTACGCCCCAGATGTCACTGGTAAAGATGTCCAGTTTGAACGCGAAGAGGGCAATCAGGATAAACAGAACCAGCGGTACGACCTTGGCAACGGTGGTTACCAGGTTGATGAACGCTGCTTCCTTGATGCCGCGCAGTACCAGGAAATGCACGGCCCAGAGCAGGATCGAGGCGCCGATGATGGCGGCGGGGGTATTGCCTTCGCCGAAGATCGGGAAGAAGTAACCCAGGGTGCTGAACAGCAACACGAAGTAGCCGACGTTACCCAGCCAGGCGCTGATCCAGTAGCCCCAGGCTGACGAGAAACCCATGTAATCGCCGAAGCCTGCCTTGGCGTAGGCATACACGCCGCCGTCAAGGTCAGGTTTGCGATTGGCGAGGGTCTGGAACACAAAAGCGAGGGTCAACATACCGACAGCGGTAATTGCCCAACCGATCAGGATTGCACCGACATCAGCGCTGGCGGCCATGTTTTGTGGCAGCGAAAAAATCCCGCCGCCAATCATTGAGCCGACTACCAGAGCAACCAACGCACCCAGTCGCAGTTTTCCAGGAGTATCAGACATTTGTAGTGACTCCAATCTAGGAGAAGTGAGGCTTCAAAGTTAAGTCCATTGATATTCAAGCCGTTTGACATAGATCAGGGCATTACTACATTCCATTGTTGATAGAGCGGGGAAGGTCGCGATCACGCATTTTTATGACGCTTCCTGAAAGCCTTACTCCAGAGATGTTTTCAGGTATTAATACGTTCGTTACCCACGGTGTCGTGGGGATTGAAGCTAGCCAGTATTTCCAGATTTGCAAATGTCATCTTCAAGTTTCATGAACCCCTCCATGAAATTAAATCGTCATCTATATATGAACGGTTTTTTAGGTTTCAATAGGCGCAATGGTTATCAGGGAAGCACGGCTTATTGCGGGGATCTATTAAACGTTTGGGCACTGCATATATTTAGTCAGTGAACGTCTGTAGCCTGATATTCATAAGTTTTAACCAAGTAGTACAGCGAGGTGACGATGTCGCAACAGACGCAAAAGCTTAGGCTCAACGCCCTGATCGCGTTGGTTGTCGGCTCGATGATTGGAGGCGGGATTTTTTCGTTGCCACAAAATATCGCCGAGCATGCTGCCGGTGGTGCCGTGTTGATCGGCTGGGCAATCACGGCAGTGGGCATGCTGGCGCTGGCCTTTGTGTTCCAGACCCTGGCCAATCGCAAGCCGCAGCTGGATTCGGGGGTGTATGCCTACGCCAAGGCCGGGTTTGGCGACTACATGGGTTTCTCGTCAGCCTGGGGCTACTGGATCAGCGCCTGGATGGGCAACGTCGGTTACTTCGTATTGCTGTTCAGCACCCTGGGCTATTTTTTCCCGGTGTTTGGCCAGGGCAACACGCCGATCGCCATAGGTTGCGCATCGTTGCTGCTGTGGGGGGTGCATTTTCTGGTGCTGCGCGGGATCAAGGAAGCGGCGTTTATCAACCAGCTGACCACCGTGGCCAAAATCGTCCCCATTGTGATGTTTATCGTGCTCACCGCCGTGGCGTTCAAGGCCGATATTTTCACCCGGGATTTTTGGGGCACACAAACACCCAGCTTGGGCAGCGTGATGGATCAGGTGCGCAACATGATGCTGGTGACGGTTTTCGTGTTTATCGGTATTGAAGGTGCCAGTGTCTACTCGGGCCGTGCCGAGAAACGTTCGGATGTGGGCAAGGCTACGGTTATTGGCTTTCTCGGCGTGCTGGCCCTGCTGGTGCTAGTGAACGTGCTGTCGCTGGGGATCATGAGCCAGCCGGAACTGGCCGGTCTGCAAAATCCGTCGATGGCGGGGGTGCTCAAGCATGTGGTGGGAGAGTGGGGCGCGATACTGATCAGTATCGGGCTGGCGATCTCGCTGTTGGGGGCGTTGTTGTCGTGGGCGTTGCTGTGCGCCGAGATCCTCTATGCCACAGCCCGGGACAACACCATGCCGGCGTTCCTGAAAAAGGAAAACGCCAACCATGTGCCGGTCAATGCCCTGTGGCTGACCAACTCGATGATCCAGATTTTCCTGGTGATCACCCTGGTGTCCGCCGGTACTTACACCAGTCTTATCTATCTGGCGTCATCGATGATCCTGGTGCCTTACCTGTGGTCGGCAGCTTACGCGGTGCTGCTGTGCGTGAGGGGCGAGACTTACGAGCGGGCGGGGCGGCGGAGGGTCAAGGACCTGCTGGTAGGGGCGGTGGCGCTGATTTATGCGATGTGGCTGTTATATGCGGCGGGGCCCAAATACCTGCTGCTCTCGGCGTTGCTGTATGCACCGGGGGTGTTCTTTTTCGCCAAGGCCAAGCGCGAGCAGGGTGAGCTGCTGTTCAAGCCCTGGGAGAAGGTGATATTCGCGATGGTGGTGATAACGGCACTGGCGGCAGCTTATGCGCTGTATAGCGGGGCGTTGGCGTTGTAAGTGGCGATTTGTGGGAGCGGGCTTGCTCGCGATGGCATCGCCGCCGTTTGCCTGATACACCGGGGTGTCAGTATCGCAGGCAAGCCAGCTCCCACAGGTGTGCGGCGCTCATAAATTCCGAGGGGGGCCAGTTCCTGTAAAAAGCCTTATGAGTGCTCCGCTCGTCAGCTGCTACGAAGGGCTTGGCAAGCGCTCCGGTCGCGACCAGATCCACAGATTGCCCATGCTCATGCCGGCTATCGCCAGAAACACCGGCCAGTTGTGATCCAGCACATACAGCATCAGCCCTGCGCACAACAACATGCTGACAGTGGCGCTGATTTTGGCGTTGCGCTTGATGATCTTGCCGTTGCGCCAGTTGCTCAGGATCGGACCAAACAACCGGTGGTTTTCCAGCCAGGCACTCAAGCGCGGGGAGCTTTTGGTCGCGGCCCAGGCGGCGAGCAAAATAAATTCGGTGGTCGGCAGGCCAGGAATCACAATCGCAATCAGGCCAATGCCCAGGCTCACATAGGCCAGCAAGCCGAACAGGATTCGGGCGATTTTCGACGTGGATCGGGTTTGGCGGGTCATAAGCTCAGGACGCATAAAAGGACACCCGACCAGCGTGCGCTGGTCGGGCCTGTCAGCTTAAGCCAGTTCTGGCTGAGCAGCGTAGGCGTGTTCCAGTAATACGGTAAAACGCTCAAAGGCCGCTACTGCACCTTTGTCGAGGTCGGCTTCTTCTTCAGCCGTCAGTTCCAGGCCGTCGAGGGTGCGGATAAAGCTTTTCCAGCCTTCGGCACGGCCACCGGCAGGCTCGCCCAGGTGGCGGGCGCCGAAGCTGTCGCTCAGGCCCAGGCCCACAGCACGCTTGATCAGGAATGCAGCGCCCAGCTTGGAGCCTTCGGAAACGAAGATCCAGCCCAGTGCTTCAGCTTTGCTTGGCGAATTGACCGCGCCGGCAACCGGGGCAGGCACTTCGGTGTTGAGGTCGGCCAGGTCGGCCTTGGCTTGCTCGGCGCGGCAGCGCTCTGGCAGGTCAGGGACGATTTCTTTCAGGGCCGGGTCGGTGTACAGCGCCTTGAGCTCCGACTGGAACAGGTACTGGGCGACGACAAAGCGGGCGAAGCTGGCCACGTCATCAAATGGCTTGTGCGCCTTGACCAAAGCGTCGAGCTTTTGATGCGGCTCGTTGGTGATCTGGTTCAGACGTTGGGAACGCAAGGCCGGACGTGATGCGGAATCAGCAGTGGTCATGAAAAAATCCTTGAGAATGAGATGCGCTTTGTAACTAGACGATCAGGAAGACGCATCACAGTAAAAAATCCTCACTGCGCAGAGCAAAATTCTGCGCAGTGAGCGTGGCTGATCAGATATCCCAGACCAGATTGATCGAGAAGTTGCGGCCCGGCGCGGTCAGTCGCTCCATATTGGCCGGGTTCAGCACGCCGGCCTCACCCACGCTGTCGTAGCCGCGCACGTCATCCCAGTTCCAGTATTTCTTGTCGGTCAGGTTGTACAGGCCGGCATTGACGGTGACGTCCTTGGTGACCTTGTAGAAACCGGTCAGGTCGAGCACACCATAGCCAGGCGACTTGAACTGCTTGCTGGTGCCATCGGGGGCGAAGTAGCTGGTGTCGTCGACCTGGTCCTTGCTCTTGACCAGGGTCCAGCTCACCAGGGCGCCATAGTTCTGCTGCTCGTAGCCCAGGCCCATCACGGCGGTCAGCGGGTTGACGCTGTTGATCGGCTGGCCGGTGTCTTCGTTGCGACCGTGGGCATATGCCACGGAACCACGGGTATAGAGGCCCTGTGGCGCGCCGAAAGCGTCCAGGTTCAGGCGGCCTTTGACCTCGGCACCCTTGATGGTGGCGTGCTTGATGTTATTGGCCTGGAACTTGAGGTCGTCGTAGCCGGGGGTGATGGCATCTTCGTTAATGAAGTCGCGGTACTTGTTATAGAACACCGCCACGTCGAATGAGCCAGCGTCAAAGTTGCCGCGCAGGCCGGTCTCGTAGCTTTTGCTTTTTTCCGGTTCCAGATCCGGGTTCGGCTCTACCGAGTAGCCTGCCTGCAGGTTGTCAAATCGACCGTACAGCGCCTTGGCGGTCGGGGTGCGGAAGCCTTCGGCGTACTGGCCGTACCAGGTGTAGTTGTCGTTGAACGCGTAAGTGACGCCCAGTTTTGGCGACAGGCGGTGCCAGACCTTGTCTGCATCGCTTACGGTGCCTTTCTGGTCGCTGTTGACGGTGTTGAGGAATTCCTGGGTGATATGCGGCGTCAGCTTGGTGTAGTCGTAGCGCAGGCCGGGCATGAAGGTCCAGTCATTCCAGCTGATCTGGTCCTGGGCGAACAGGCTGTAGGTGTTGATGGTCGGGTCCGGGAAGTCGCTGGATTTGACCAGGTAATCTTTCGGGCTGTCGGCGCCCACGGCGGTGCAACCATTGCCTACTGCCAGGCAGGTGCCCGAGCCACTGCGCGAACCGGTGACTTTCTGGTGCTTGATAGTGGCACCGTAGGTCAGCAGGTGATCGGTGTCAGCAATATGGAAGGCTTTGTCTGCCTGGGCGTCCAGTACCCAGGTTTTTTCTTCGTAGGTGGTGTTGCGCGAACGCATCACATGACGGCTGTAGGGGAAGTAGTCTTCCAGGGTGTTCTGGTCGGTTTTGGCGATCTGGTAGTTCAGGCTCCACTTGAAGTGGTCAGCCACGGCGGTATCCAGCGCCATGCTGTTTTCCAGGCCGAAACGCTCGCGGCTGATGGTGTCCTTGCCGTTACGCGACAGGTACATGCCCAGCGGCTGGCCGTTGTTGAACGGTCCGCCGACCGCGCTTTTTTCATTGATGTCGAGGCGGTCCTTGTACTTCTCATAAGTGAAGCCAAGACGGTCGTCATCGTTGTAGTTCCAGCCCAGCTTGGCCAGTACGTTGGTGGTTTTGGTATCTTCAGGGTTGGCCGCGGTACGGGACAGCCCGGTGCCGCCGTGGTCACCGTAGGATTCGGTTTCGTGACCGTCGCGCTGGCTCAGGTGCAACAAGCCGTCGAAGTCGCCCGAGCGGCCGGCGACGGTGCCGGATTTCAACCAACTGCGATCGGCCGAGCTGTAGCCGGCCTTGAGGCGGGCGCCAACATCCTGGCCCGGCTTGATGATGTCATTGGGGTCGAGGGTGAAGTAGCTGACGGCACCGCCAATGGCGTTGCTGCCATAAAGTACCGACGCCGGGCCACGGAGGATTTCGACGCGCTTGATGATTTCCGGGTCGACGTAGTTGCGCTGGGTCTTGGCGTACGGGCCGTTGAAGAACGAGTTGGGGATCTCGACGCCGTCCACCTGGGTCAGGATCCGGTCGCCGTCGATGCCGCGGATGTTGTAGTTGCTGATGCCGCCACGCTGGCCGGCGCCGCCTACCGAGACACCCGGCTCATAGCGCACCAGGTCCTTGATGGTATTGACGTTATCGCGGTCCATATCCTGGCGGTCATGGACGGTAATGGTGCTGGGCACCGAGTTCACGTCCTGCTCCTGGCGAGTGGCGCTGATGGTGACTTGTTGCAGGGCCAGGGTGCCGGTGGAGCTGCTGCGCTTTTCCAGCACGATATTGTTGCTGGCCAGCTTGCGGTAGCCCAGGTTGGTGCCGATCAACAGGCGCTCCAGGGCTTTTTCCGGGGTGAGTGAACCGCGCACGCCGGGTGAGGACACATTCTGCGCCAGCTCTGCCGGCAGGCCGACCTGCCAGCCGGTCACCGTGCTGAAATCGTTAAGCGCGGAGGCCAATGGCTGCTGGGAGATCGCAAACTTGTAATTGCCCACGGAGCGGGTCGCCGGCTGCTCATCGGTCGCCGCCAGGGCTGGAGCCGCCTGCACACCGGCCAAAAGCATGGCGGCGGTCAACAACGACAACGTGCACTGCTGCAAACCACCCTTGCGGGCGTTGGATGAGGACCGGCTGTTGAAACGAGTGGGCATTGATAGCGCTCCGTGGTGAACGAATCTTATAGTTGCGAAGCTGACTCAAAATGCGAATCAGTTGCATTGACTACAACGAGACGTATGACCTTAGGCTATCGAGTAAAAAAACCTACTTTTAATTGAGAATTACCAACGCCGGGAATTCTGAAAGGCTACTTGAGGTGATATGGGCCAGTGAGCGGACGATATCCAGAGGCTGATCCAGCCGGTAGTTGCCGGTCACTGCCACGTTGGCGAGTTTGTCGTTGTTGTTGACGATCCAGCCTGGGTAGTAGCGGCGTACTTCATCCAGCACCTTGCCCATCGGGCAGTTTTCGAACACCAGGCGCCCCTGCACCCAGGCCAGGTCGGTCTGGGGGTTGAGCCGGGCGGTCTTGCTGAAGCCGTCAGGGCCAATGCGCACGCTGTTGCCAGCCGACAGGCGCATTTGCGCACCGGCAC
The DNA here is from genome assembly GCF_005930585.1 of Pseudomonas sp. FSL W7-0098. NCBI lineage: Bacteria > Pseudomonadati > Pseudomonadota > Gammaproteobacteria > Pseudomonadales > Pseudomonadaceae > Pseudomonas > Pseudomonas sp. FSL W7-0098. Next base: position 374,510 of record NZ_RXHW01000005.1, on the reverse strand, counting down.
TGTTGACCCGCAAGTCGACGTCGCCGCGCTGCACCCGCACCTGTGTTTCACCATTGAGGTAGCTCACGGCGAAGGCGGTGTCGCGCACGCTGACGCGCACGGGGCCAGCATCAAGCACCAGCGGGAACTCCAGGTCGGCGGGAATTTCGAAATACGCTTCGCCCTGATACAGGCGGGCGCTGCTTTGGGCATTGACCACCTTGCTGGAAAACGCCGAGTTGGTGTTAAGCAGCACTTTTGAGCCGTCCTCGAGTTGCAGGCGCTGGCGCTCGCCCACCACGGTCAGGTGATCGGCTTGCAGGCGTAACGGTACATTGCTGTAGCTGCCGACGCTGATAATCACCACCGCCGCAGTTGCCAGGTGTTTCCAGTGTCGTCCTATGCGCCGCAACAGGCCGGGGCTACGGCGGGCTTGCAGGGTTTGCGCGGCGGCCAGCAGCGGTTCGCCGTTCCAGATCGCATTGGCCTTGGCAAAGGCCTGGGCATGGGCGGGGTCGGCATTGAGCCAGTTTTCGAAAGCGGCTTTTTGTTCGTCGCTCGCACACTCAAGAGTAATCAGCCATTCCAGTGCCTGATCCATGGCGCTGTCCTGCAGCACGTCTTGCGCCAGTTCTGGCACGGCAGATTTGTGAGTGTCCGTCACGGATGTTCCTTGGCAGTTTCAGAGCGTTCTAGCAGGCATCGCCGGTCAAGGTTAAGGGCGATTGAGTCTGTCGGCTACCCCGATGCAGATTGCCATGATCAATTTGAGTTCCTTTTGAACGGTGCTCAAGGAAACGTCAAGCTCTTCGGCAATCTCCTGATAACTGCAGCCATGCAGGCGGCTGAGGATGAAAATCCGTTGTTGACGGGCACTTAACTGGCTCAGGCTCACACTCAGACGCTCCAGTAGTTGCGCGGCTTGATGGGCTTCTTCAGGGGTGCTGAGAGGGGAGGCAACGCCTTCGATCACTTCAGTGGGCACATCTTCGACCACGGTGCGTGACTGGATCCGCCGGGCGCGCAGGTGGTCAAGCGCCAGATTGCGTGCGGTCTGGAACACAAAGGGCTCAAGGTGCTCGACGCTGCGTTCGCTCAAGGCGCGGGTTACGCGCAGGTAGGTCTCCTGCAGCAGGTCTTCGGCGGTGCTGTGGTTGTTGACCATCCGCTCCAGGGTGCGCAGCAGGGTTACCCGTTGGGTAAGGAAGACTTGATTGAAGTGGGACTGACTCACAGTGCTACCCGACCGATTTTGAGCGAATGATAATGCTTATCATCTGTGCTATTGGTCAAGTGCTGTTTTGAAATGGTTTGAAATCGTTCTGGTGGGAGTGAGCCTGCTCGCGAAGGTCGTAGACGATAGTGCGTCTTCGCGAGCAGGCTCGCTCCCACCATAAACCTAAACCCGACCCTTCAAATACGCACTGTAATCAGGAATGCGGTGTTCATGGGGCTGGCTCATCAGCGGGCTGCTGAGCAGGTAGTCGGCGCTGCATTCATTGCACGCCACGGGGATGTTCCATACTGCCGCAACCCGCAGCAGTGCCTTGATGTCCGGGTCGTGGGGCTGGGGCTCGAACGGGTCCCAGAAGAACACCAGCATGTCGACCCGTTGCTCGGCGATCCGTGCCCCCACCTGTTGATCGCCGCCCAACGGCCCGCTGATCATGCTTTCGATCGGCAGGCCCAGGCGCTGGCTCAGCAGCAGCCCGGTGGTGCCGGTGGCGCACAGGTCATGCTGGCTGAGGGCTGCCTTGTGGCGTTCGGCCCAGTCCAGCAAAAAGCCCTTGCAATGATCGTGGGCCACCAGAGCGATACGCTTGCGCGCCGCCAGGGTGGCCGTGGTGAAGCTGATACCGATCATCGCGTTACTCCGCGTTGTGCAGCGCCAGGCAGTTATCGAGCATGCGGTTGGAGAAGCCCCACTCGTTGTCGTACCAGGCCAGCACTTTTAGCAGTTTGCCGCTGACTTTGGTGTGATTGGCATCGAAGATCGACGAAAGCGGGTTGTGGTTGAAGTCGCTCGATACCAGCGGCAGGGTGTTGTAACCCAGTACTTTGGAGTGCTGGCTGGCTTCCTTGAACAGTGCGTTGACTTCAGCTGCGGTGGTTTCGCGCTTGAGTTCAATGGTCAGGTCGACCAGCGACACGTTGATCACCGGCACCCGCACGGCCATGCCGGTGAGCTTGCCGGCGAGTTCCGGCAATACCAGGCCCACGGCTTCGGCTGCGCCGGTTTTGCTCGGGATCATGTTCTGGGTGGCCGAACGTGCGCGGTAGGGGTCCGAGTGATAAACGTCGGTCAGGTTCTGGTCATTGGTGTAGGCGTGAATGGTGGTCATCAGGCCGTTTTCAATGCCGAATTCGCGGTGCAGGATCTGCGCCACGGGTGCCAGGCAGTTGGTCGTGCAGGAAGCATTGGAAATAATGTGGTGGGATTGACGCAAAATGTCGTGGTTGACACCGTAGACCACCGTCGCATCGGCATTTTTGCCGGGAGCAGAGATAATCACCTTGCGGGCGCCAGCAGTAATATGTGCTTGTGCCTTGCTGCGCTCGGTGAACAAACCTGTGCATTCAAACACCACATCGATGTTCAGTGCCGCCCACGGCAGTTCGGCCGGATTGCGAATGGCGGTCACGCTGATGCGGTCACCATTGACGGTCAGGCTTTCCTGATCGTGTTCGACATTGGCGTCGAACGTGCCGTGAACCGTGTCGTACTTGAGCAGATGGGCATTGATCGAACTGTCACCCAGATCGTTGATGGCGACGATCTGCAGGTCCTGACGGTAGCCTTGGGTATACAGTGCGCGCAGGACGTTACGGCCGATACGGCCAAAACCATTGATTGCGATTCGTAGAGTCATGGAAAGCGCCTGCCATCGATTTGTTGTTGGAATTACAAGATTATTCGCATAAAAATAGAAAACAAGCCATTTAAGTGGCAATATTTTGTTTTATCTACAACGAGTGACCTGAATCAACGGGTCCGAATGATTGAAGTCGCTCCCCGGAGCCCTTCGGTCAGCATAGGACACGCACAGGTCGCCACATCCGTTAGCCTGGAGTTCAACACATGCATCCCCGCGTTCTTGAAGTCACCGAGCGTCTTATTGCCCGCAGTCGTGCAACCCGCGAGGCGTATCTGACGCTTATTCGTGGCGCTGCCGGCGACGGCCCGCAACGCGGCAAGCTGCAATGCGCGAACTTCGCCCACGGCGTGGCAGGGTGTGGCACTGAAGATAAAAACAGCCTGCGGATGATGAACGCGGCCAACGTGGCAATTGTTTCGTCATATAACGACATGCTCTCGGCGCACCAGCCGTACGAGCACTTTCCTGAGCAAATCAAAAAAGCCCTGCGTGAAATTGGCTCGGTGGGCCAGTTCGCAGGCGGCACCCCGGCCATGTGTGACGGCGTGACCCAGGGCGAGCCGGGCATGGAACTCAGTTTGCTGAGCCGCGAAGTGATTGCCTTGTCCACAGCCGTGGCGCTGTCCCACAATATGTTCGACGCGGCGCTGATGCTGGGCATTTGCGACAAGATCGTGCCGGGCCTGCTGATGGGGGCGCTGCGTTTTGGTCACTTGCCGACCATCTTTGTACCGGGTGGGCCGATGCCGTCGGGCATTTCCAACAAGGAAAAAGCCGATGTGCGCCAGCGCTACGCCGAAGGCAAGGCCAGCCGCGAAGAGTTGCTGGAATCGGAGATGAAGTCCTACCACAGCCCTGGCACCTGCACGTTCTACGGCACCGCGAACACCAACCAGTTGCTGATGGAAGTGATGGGCCTGCATTTGCCAGGCGCCTCTTTCGTTAACCCCTACACGCCTTTGCGCGATGCCCTGACTCGCGAAGCGGCTCATCAAGTCACTCGTCTGACCAAGCAAAACGGCGATTTCATGCCGCTGGGCGAGATCGTTGACGAGCGTTCGCTGGTCAACTCCATCGTTGCGCTGCACGCCACCGGCGGTTCGACCAACCACACCCTGCATATGCCGGCGATTGCCATGTCGGCGGGTATCCAGTTGACCTGGCAAGACATGGCCGACCTCTCCGAGGTGGTACCGACCCTGTCCCACGTGTATCCAAACGGCAAGGCCGATATCAACCACTTCCAGGCCGCCGGTGGTATGGCGTTCCTGATTCGGGAGCTGCTGGAAGCCGGTCTGCTTCACGAAAACGTCAACACCGTGGCGGGCTATGGCCTGAGCCGCTACACCCGCGAACCGTTCCTGGTGGATGGCGAGCTGGTATGGCGTGAAGGTCCGATTGAAAGCCTCGACGAGTCGATCCTGCGCCCGGTTGCCCGTGCATTCTCCGGCGAGGGTGGCCTGCGGGTGATGGAAGGCAACCTGGGCCGTGGCGTGATGAAGGTCTCGGCGGTAGCCCCGGAACATCAGATCGTCGAAGCCCCGGCGCGGGTGTTCCAGGACCAGCAACAACTGGCCGATGCGTTCAAGGCCGGTGAGCTGGAGCACGACTTCGTGGCCGTGATGCGTTTTCAGGGGCCGCGCTCCAACGGTATGCCCGAGCTGCACAAGATGACGCCGTTTCTGGGTGTGTTGCAGGATCGGGGCTTCAAGGTGGCGCTGATTACCGACGGGCGGATGTCAGGCGCGTCGGGGAAGATCCCGGCAGCGATTCATGTGAGCCCCGAGGCTTCGATTGGCGGCGCCCTGGCGCGGGTGCAGGACGGCGACATAATTCGCGTCGATGGGGTAAAAGGTACGTTGCAACTGCTGGTGGATGAGGCAGAATTTGCCGCGCGCACCCCGGCTGTCGGCACTCTGGATAATGCCGTCGGCACCGGGCGTGAGTTGTTTGCGTTTATGCGTCAGGCCTTCAGTTCGGCCGAGCAGGGCGCGAGCACCTTTACCTCGTCTCTGGAAAATCTGAAATGAAGCTCGCACTGGTCGGTGATATAGGCGGTACCAACGCACGTTTTGCGTTGTGGGAAAACGACCAGTTGCGTTCGGTCAGCGTATTGCCCACAGCAGACTTCGCCTGCCCGGAAGATGCCATCAAGCTTTACCTGGATACGCTGGAACTGGCTCCGGGCTCTGTAGGCTCGGTATGTCTGTCAGTGGCCGGGCCGGTGAGTGGCGATGAATTTCGTTTTACCAACAACCATTGGCGCTTGAGCCGCTCGGCCTTCTGCCGTGCGCTGCAGGTCGCCAATCTGCTGCTGATCAACGACTTCAGCGCGATGGCCTTGGGCATGACCCGGCTGCAACCCGAAGATGTGCGCCAGGTTTGTCCGGGGGTTGTTGACCCGACGCGCCCGGCGGTGGTTATCGGGCCGGGCACCGGGCTGGGTGTGGGCACTTTGCTCAATCTCGGCGAGGGTCAATTCATGGCCTTGCCGGGGGAGGGCGGGCATGTCGACCTGCCCATGAGCAACCCGCGTGAAGTGCAGTTGTGGCAGCACATCTACAATGAAATCGGCCATGTGAGCGCCGAGAGCATTTTGAGCGGCAGCGGTTTGCCGCGGGTCTATCGGGCGATTTGTGCGGTGGATGGCCATGCACCGGTACTGGACAGTGACCGGGCCATTACCGCGGCTGCTCTGGCGGGCGACCCTGTGGCGCTGCAAGTGCTGGAGCATTTCAGTTGCTGGCTGGGCCGTGTGGCGGGCAACAATGTGCTGACCATCGGTGGCCGTGGCGGGGTGTATATCGTCGGCGGGGTGATTCCGCGCTTTGCCGATATCTTCCTGGCCAGCGGCTTTGCCCGCAGCTTTGCCGACAAAGGCTGCATGAGCGACTACCTCAAGGGTATCCCGGTGTGGCTGGTGACGGCGCCGTACCCGGGTTTGATCGGTGCCGGGGTGGCGTTGCAGCAGGCGTTTGGCTGAAAGCTCCGTGAGTGGGCTTGTTGTGGGAGCGAGCAAGCCCGCTCCCACAGAGTTTGGATCGCCGTATAAAAACAATAAGGAACACCACTGTGAGCACACCCGGCAAATCCATTTTGCTGGTCGATGACGACCAGGAAATTCGCGACCTGCTTGATCTGTATCTCACCCGCGCCGGTTTCCAGGTGCGTGCCGTGGGAGATGGCGCCGGTTTTCGCGAAACGCTGGACAGCGCGGCGAGTGATCTGTTGATCCTCGATGTCATGTTGCCCGATGAAGACGGCTTCAGCCTGTGCCGCTGGGTGCGTCAGCATCCGCGCTTTGCCCAGATCCCGATCATCATGCTCACTGCCAGTTCCGACGAGGCCGATCGCATCATTGGTCTTGAGCTGGGCGCCGACGATTACCTGGGTAAACCCTTCAGCCCCCGTGAGCTGCTGGCGCGGATCAAGGCGTTGTTACGCAGGGCACAATTTGTCGCTACCACCTCGGGCAACGAGGTGCTGGCATTTGAAGAGTGGCGGCTGAACACCGTAACTCATCGGCTGTTTCATACCGATGGAGAAGAGGTGATTTTGTCGGGGGCAGATTTTGCCTTGCTCAAATTGTTTCTCGATAACCCGCAGCAGATTCTCGACCGCGACACTATTGGCAATGCAACCCGCGGGCGTGAGCTGATGCCGCTTGATCGCATTGTCGACATGGCGGTCAGCCGCCTGCGCCAGCGCCTGCGTGACACTGACAAGCCGCCACGGCTGATCCGCACCATCCGCGGCAGCGGTTATCAGCTGGCGGCTCAGGTCATGTCCGGCAATGACCTTTAAGCGCCTGGGCAAATGGCATATGCCCCGTTCGCTGCTGGGACGCATGTTGTTGCTGACCTTGCTCGCCATCCTGCTGGCGCAAACCCTGTCCAGTGCTATCTGGTTGTCGCAGTTGCGTACCACGCAACTCGAAGGCCTGGTCAACAGCGCGCGTAGCCTGGCCCACTCGATGAACGCCACCGTCGCCTACCTGCGTTCCCTGCCGCTGGCCTATCGCCCATTGGTACTGGATCAACTGCGCAGCATGGGCGGTACGCGTTTTGTCGTGAGCCTCAACGACAAACCACTGGATATGCAGGTGTTGCCGCCCACCCAGCGCAAGCAGGCGGTACTGGATGCGGTGGATCAGGTATTGCGCGAGGCCGTGGGGCCCAATGTCGAGATGTCGGTGCAGTTTGTCAGCCCCCAGGATCTGCGTATTTTCAATGCCGGTCTCAAACTCGACGAGCTACCGCGCTCCTGGGCGCATTTTGCACTGACGCTGGAGCCGGTCGATCCGCCGATCCTGGTCACACAAATCCAGATGGTGCCCGGTGAATGGCTGTATATCGCCTCCTTGTTGCCCCAGCCATACACCAGTCTCGAAGAGGAGGGGCTGCCGGCCCTGCAGGTGTGGTTTATCGTGCTCAGCAGTATTTTTCTGTTGTTGTTCATCGGCCTGTTGATGCACTGGCAAAGCCGTCCGCTCAAGCGTCTGGCGCGAGCGGCCCGGGACATGTCGCTGGGTGAGGACGAGGTCAAGCCGGTCGAGGTGGGCGGCGGCAGTGAAGTGGTCGAGGTGGCGCGCGCCCTCAATACCATGCGTGCCCGCATCAGTCGTTATCTGACCGAGCGCGGCCAGTTGTTCAGTGCCATCTCCCATGATTTGCGCACGCCCATTACCCGCTTGCGCCTGCGGGTCGAGCTGCTCGACGACGAACAACTGCAATACAAATTCGGCCGTGATCTGGACGAGCTGGAAATGCTGGTCAAAGGGGCGCTGCAATGTGTGAAAGACACCGATATTCACGAAAACATCGAAGCCGTGGACTTGAACCAGTTGCTTGACTGCCTGATCGAGCCTTACCTGCTGCCCCAGGGTAACGGCCGCGTAACGCTGCAGGGCCGGGCTGTCAGACCTTACTATGGTAAACCCCTGGCGCTGCGGCGCTGCATGGGCAACCTGATCGATAACGCGCTCAAGTACGGCCACTACGCGCATTTGCGTATTGATGACAATGAGCAGGCCTTTGTCCTCACGGTTGACGATGAGGGGCCGGGCGTACCCGAGCAGCGTCTTGAGCAGGTATTCGAACCGCACTTTCGCCTGGCCGGGCAGCAGCAGGGCTACGGGCTCGGATTGGGGATTGCACGCAGCATCGCCCATAGCCATGGCGGTGAAGTCAGTTTGCAGAACCTGCGGGCCGGCGGCCTGCGGGTTACTTTGCACTTGCCGCGAAATGGCGATTGATCGACAGGGTCGCCTGCTCGGGGCTGATGGGCAACAGGGGTTCCAGGTTGCTGTCCGAAGGCTTTGCAAGGGTGGGGCTGGGCGGGTGGTCGCTGTTCATGGCGGCGTTGATACGGTTCTCACGCACGCGCCTGCTGGTCTGGCCGAAGTGCTGTTGCAGTTTTTCCATGGCCACGTCGTAGGGCTCATTGCACAGAGTCAGTTGCCTCTGACGCTCTTGTAGCGCCAGGCGTTTGGCCTCGTCATCGCCATGCCGGTCAACGCGAAAGCTCTTGCTCAGGTTGTAGCCGTGAATGCGGGTTGTCGCACGCCAGTAGTCGATCTGGTTGGAGCGGACCCGGTACACCCCCGGATGACCGCTGGTGTTGTGCGGCATAAGGCGCTGACGGTTTTCATAAGAAAACGCCAGTGGCATTTTGAGAACCAATTGGTTACGCATGGTCTCAGCGGCCTCCAGGGCAGCAGCCTGATCCGCGTAGTCGGTGAAATTGAAACAGTGGACATGTACTTTCCCCGAGCGCCGAATGTCCAGCTTCCAGGCGCAGGGGGTGCCGTCCGGATCCAGTAGCTGGCTGATAAAACAGTGATTCTGGGGCGTTGCGCGCTGTTTTGGCATGAAACTCATCTCCTGATGGGGGGGCCGGCATCCGTTCTTGAATTGTGGCGAAGTGTTGCAGCCTCGCTGAAGTTTTTTGCAGGTTCAACGTGGGAAAACGACTTCGGGATCCGTCCTACATGCAACGCAGAAAATACCTTATGTATCGATAGGCGCAGCTTAAGTGCCCAGAGGAATACGGGCTTAAGCACTGTTGAAAGATCTTTGGAACAGAACAATCACCTCGTCCGCCATGTCACCAGGTTGTGACATTTCGGCGTCTGTTCGTTACGTGCAGGCAGTTTGCGATGGATACACTCTCTAGCAGCGCAAGCAAAAGACTTGCACAGCTATAACAACAAGAAAGGTCTCGACATGAATTCATTCAATCGCCTCGCCGTTGTCATTTCGCTTGCCACACTGTTCCCCCTGGGTGCTTATGCTGCTGCCCCTGCCGATTCCAAAGGCACGGTTGAAGTGGTGCATTGGTGGACCTCCGGCGGTGAAGCCAAAGCGGTTGATGTGCTGAAAAAACTGATCGAAAAAGACGGTTATACCTGGCAGGACAGCGCTGTAGCAGGCGGTGGCGGTGCTGCGGCCATGACCGTGCTGAAAACCCGCGCCGTCTCCGGCAACCCACCATCAGCGGCGCAGATCAAGGGCCCGGACTTGCAGGAGTGGGGCGCACTGGGTTTGTTGACCAACCTCGATGAGGTGTCCAAGGCCAACAACTGGGATGGCATGCTGTCCAAGACCGTATCCGACACCATGAAGTACGACGGCCATTACGTGGCGGTACCGGTGAATATTCACCGGGTGAACTGGTTGTGGATCAACCCTGAAGTGTTCAAAAAGGCCGGTATCGACAAGGCGCCCACTACCCTTGACGAACTCTTTGCTGCGGGCGACAAGCTCAAGGCAGCGGGCTTTATTCCCCTGGCCCACGGCGGCCAGCCGTGGCAGGACAGCACGGTCTTTGAAGACCTGGTGCTGAGCGTCATGGGCCCGCAAGGCTATAAAAAAGCGTTCGTCGATCTTGATGAGAAAACCCTCACCGGCCCGCAGATGGCTGAAGTGTTCAGCAAACTGAAAAAACTCCAGGGCTATATGGACCCTGACGGCACCGGCCAGGACTGGAACCTGGAAGCGGCCAAGGTGATCAACGGCAAGGCCGGCATGCAGATCATGGGTGACTGGGCGAAAAGCGAATGGGCTGCTGCGGGCAAAAAGGCCGGTACTGATTTCGAATGCGTGCCGTTTCCGGGCACCCAGGGCAGCTTTACCTACAACATCGACTCGCTGGCGATGTTCAAACTCTCGGCGAAAAACAACACGCCGGGCAATATCGCCGCGCAAAACGACGTGGCCAAAGTCGCCCTTGAACCCGAATTCCAGTACGTGTTCAACCAGAACAAAGGCTCGATCCCGGTACGCAGTGACCTGGACATGAGCAAGTTCGACAGCTGTGCCCAGGCCTCGGCCAAGGATTTTGCCGAAGCGGGCAAAACCCACGGTCAGTTGCCGAGCATGGCGCATAACATGGCCACCTCGCTGGCGGTACAGGGCGCTATTTTCGACACGGTAAGCAACTTTATGAGCGACAAGAGTGCTGATCCGGCCACTGCCGGGAAAAAGCTCTATTCGGCCATCAAGTCGGCACAGTAATTCGTTGAGCTGACCCGCCACGCCTTGTGCGTGGCTCCCCCCCCTTGTCCCTGGTTGTGCGGCATCTGCATTGGCGGATGCCGGCATACCCTGCCGGGAGTATTTCGATGAGTTCCGTGGCTGTGTTCAGCAAGGCCTCGCCCTTTGATGCGCTGCAGCGCTGGTTGCCCAAGCTGGTTTTGGCGCCGAGCATGCTGATCGTATTGGTGGGCTTTTATGGCTACATTTTTTGGACGTTCCTGCTGTCGTTCACCAACTCCAGTTTTATGCCCAGCTACCAGTGGGTCGGCCTGCAGCAATATGCGCGCTTGATGGCCAATGACCGCTGGTGGGTTGCGAGCAAGAACCTGGCGGTGTTTGGTGGCATGTTTATCGTCATCAGCCTGGTGATTGGCGTGTTCCTGGCGATTCTGCTCGACCAGCGGATTCGCAAGGAAGGTTTTATCCGCACCATCTACCTGTACCCGATGGCGCTCTCCATGATCGTCACCGGTACGGCCTGGAAATGGCTGCTCAACCCGGGCCTGGGGCTGGATAAAATGCTTCGTGACTGGGGCTGGGAAGGCTTTCGCTTTGACTGGCTGCTGGATCAGGACCGGGTGGTGTACTGCCTGGTGATCGCGGCGGTATGGCAGGCCTCCGGATTTGTCATGGCGATGTTTCTGGCCGGGTTGCGCGGGGTTGATCAGTCGATCATTCGTGCCGCTCAGGTCGACGGCGCAAACTTGCCGACCATCTACTTGCGCATTGTCCTGCCGAGCCTGCGACCGGTGTTTTTCAGCGCTTTCATGATCCTGGCGCACATTGCCATCAAGAGCTTCGACCTGGTGTCAGCGATGACTGCTGGAGGCCCTGGCTACTCCTCGGATCTGCCTGCGATGTTCATGTACTCCTTTACTTTCAGCCGTGGGCAAATGGGCATCGGTTCTGCCAGCGCGATCATGATGCTGGGTGCGATTCTGGCCATTCTCGTGCCGTATCTGTATTCCGAGCTGAGGAACAAACGCCATGATTAATGCTCAGCGTTTTACCTTCAGCCGTATGGCGATCTACGCCACCCTGATCCTTGCGGCGGCGGTGTATCTGGTGCCGCTGGTGGTGATGCTGCTTACCAGTTTCAAAACCCCGGAAGACATCCGCACCGGCAACCTGCTGAGCTGGCCGCAAGTAATCGACGGTATCGGCTGGATCAAGGCCTGGGACACGGTGGGCGGGTATTTCTGGAACTCGGTGAAAATCACCGTGCCAGCGGTCCTGATTTCGACCTTTATCGGCGCCATGAACGGTTATGTCCTGTCGATGTGGCGTTTTCGCGGCTCGCAGCTGTTTTTCGGCCTGCTGTTGTTTGGCTGCTTCCTGCCGTTTCAGACGGTGTTGCTGCCGGCCTCGTTCACTATCGGCAAACTGGGGCTGGCCAACACCACCACCGGCCTGGTGCTGGTGCATGTGGTCTACGGTCTGGCCTTTACCACGCTGTTTTTCCGCAACTACTACGTGAGTATCCCGGATGCGCTGGTCAAGGCTGCGCGTCTGGACGGTGCGGGCTTTTTCACTATTTTCGGGCGCATCCTGCTGCCGATGTCGGTGCCCATCGTCATGGTCTGCCTGATCTGGCAGTTCACACAAATCTGGAACGACTTTCTGTTTGGTGTGGTGTTTGCCAGTGGCGATGCGCAGCCGATTACGGTGGCGCTCAACAACCTGGTCAATACCAGCACCGGCGCCAAGGAATACAACGTGGACATGGCTGCGGCCATGATTGCGGGGCTGCCGACGCTGCTGGTCTACATCTTTGCGGGCAAGTATTTTCTGCGCGGGCTGACGTCCGGCGCGGTCAAGGGGTAAGGCATGGCGACTCTAGAATTACGCAACGTAAATAAATCCTACGGCAAGGGTTTGCCCGACACGCTGAAAAACATCGAGCTGAAAATCGATGACGGCGAGTTCCTGATTCTGGTGGGCCCTTCGGGCTGCGGCAAATCAACCCTGATGAACTGCATCGCCGGTCTTGAGAGCATCAGTGGCGGGGCGATTCTGGTGGACGATGCCGATATCAGCGGCATGAGCCCCAAGGACCGTGACATCGCCATGGTGTTTCAGTCCTACGCGCTGTACCCGACCATGAATGTCCGCGACAACATTGCCTTCGGCCTGAAGATCCGCAAGATGAGTGCGGCAGCCATTGACGAAGAAGTGGCGCGGGTGTCCAAACTGCTGCAGATCGAGCACCTGCTGACGCGCAAGCCCGGCCAGCTGTCCGGTGGCCAGCAGCAGCGCGTGGCCATGGGCCGGGCGCTGGCGCGGCGGCCGAAGATCTACCTGTTCGACGAGCCGCTGTCCAACCTCGATGCCAAGCTGCGGGTCGAGATGCGCACCGAAATGAAGCTGATGCACCAGCGCCTGAAAACCACCACCGTCTACGTTACCCACGACCAGATCGAAGCCATGACCCTGGGCGACAAAGTGGCGGTGATGAAGGACGGCATCATTCAGCAGTTCGGTACGCCGAAACAGATCTACAACGACCCGGCCAACCTGTTTGTCGCCAGTTTTATTGGCTCGCCACCGATGAACTTTATCCCCCTGCGTTTGCAGCGTCGCGACGGCCGCTTGCTGGCCTTGCTCGACAGCGGCCAGGCGCGTTGCGAGCTGCCGCTGGGCATGCAGGACGCCGGGCTGGAAGACCGCGATGTGATCGTGGGCATCCGCGCCGAGCAAATTGTGCTGGCGCCAGCCGAACCCAATGGCCTGCCGGTTATTCGCGCCGAGGTGCAGGTTGTCGAACCCACCGGCCCCGATACCCTGGTTTTTGTCAGCCTCAACGGCATCAAAGTGTGCTGCCGCATGGCTCCGGATGATGCCCCTGCGGTCGGTCAGAGCCTCAATTTGCAGTTCGATCCTGCCAAAGTGCTACTGTTTGATGCGAATACGGGGGAGCGTCTGGGGGCGATGAGTTCGCCTCAGGCTCAAGGCCGGGCTGATAACGTGGCGCAATTCAAGGGTCGTTAAGTCAACAGGGAGCCTGTTACCGGGCCTCCTTGCAGTTGTGCCGCGTTAAACAAAGCCAATAAGAAGACAACGAGGATTAAAGGGATGACTAACAGAATGACCCGCACCCGTCTGGCCTGCCAGCTATCGGCAATTGTCGCGCTAGGTCTGGGTGCAAGCAGTGTCTACGCCGACGAAGCCTTCAGTGCCGATTCGAAATGGATGACGGGCGACTGGGGCGGCGAGCGCACCAGACTGATCGAGCAGGGTATCGACATCAAGGCCGATTATGTCGGTGAAGTGGGCGCCAACCTGCACGGTGGCTACAACGACGACAAGACCGCACGCTACAGCGACCAGTTTGGTCTGGGTGTGGCGCTGGACCTGCAAAAGCTGTGGGGCTGGGACAACACCCAGGCGAAGATCCAGCTGACCAACCGTAATGGTCAGAATATTTCCAATGACCGTGTCGGTGATCCGCGTGCAGGGACCTTGAGTTCCTCCCAGGAAGTCTATGGCCGTGGCCATATGGTGCGTCTGACCCAATTGTGGATCCAGCACCAGTTCCTCGATGGCAAACTGGACGTCAAGGCCGGTTATTTCGGTGAAGGCGAGGACTTCAACACCTTCCCGTGCGAATTCCAGAACCTGGCGTTCTGTGGCTCGCAGGTGGGTAACTGGGCCACCAACCTCTGGTACAACTGGCCGGTCAGCCAGGCGGCGCTGCGCGTGAAGTACAACATCACGCCTGAGTTGTACACGCAAATCGGTGCGTACAACCAGAACCCGTCGCAACTGGAGCACGGCAACGGCTTCAAGCTCAGCGGCAGCGGTACCAAGGGCACTGTGTTGCCGGTTGAGTTGGTGTGGTCGCCCAAGGTCAATGACCTGCCGGGCGAATACCGTGTGGGTTACTACAAGAGCACGGCGCCTGCCGATGACGTGAAGGTCAATATCACCAATGATGGTCAGGACTATCGCGTACGTGACAGCAAACACGGCTACTGGTTTGTCGTGCAGCAGCAACTCACCAGCCACAACGGTGACGCTTCGCGCGGCCTGCATATCGCGGCCAACGCCACTTTCCATGACAAGCAGACCAACATCGTCGACAACTATCAGTCGCTGATGTTTGTGTACAAAGGGCCGTTCGATGCCCGGCCCAAGGATGACATCGGCATTGGCGCCGCCCGTATTCATGTCAACGATGACGTGAAGAAAAGCGCCGAGCTGATCAATGCGTCCATCGGTGCCACCGACTACAGCGACCCCTTGTACACGCCGCTGCGCAATACCGAGTACAACTACGAACTCAACTACGGCTTCCACGTGACCAACTGGCTGACGGTGCGTCCAAACCTGCAGTACATCACTCACCCGGGTGGTGTGGACCAGGTAGACAACGCATTGGTGGCCGGACTGAAAATTCAGTCGACGTTCTAAATGCGCTAAGCTCCTTGTTTTTCCAGCGGATAGCCTTGGCTATCCGCTTTTTTTCGGGGCTGCACCCCCCGGCGCATGATTTTCAGGACTGCGGCACATGCATGAGCATCCGCTTCACCGTTTTTTCAAATCCAGACGCGAGCAGCCGGTTTTCCAGTGGGAGCGCTTTCAGCAGCGCGACGTACTGGTGATCGATCATCCGCATTGCCAGGCGGTGTTCAGCCGTCAGGGCGCGCAGTTGCTGCACTTCCAGCCGACCGGGCAAAAACCCTGGCTGTGGTGCGCTGCCAAGTGGCCGCAAGTGGGTGCGATACGTGGTGGGGTACCGATCTTCTGGCCCTGGTATGGCCGTCACCCCAGTGAAAACGCCTGGCCATCCCATGGCTGGGCGCGGTTGATCGACTGGAAGCTGCTCGACAGCAGCAGCGACGAAGAAGGGGTGACCTTGCACTGGCGCTTGCAGCTGTGCGATTGGCAGGTGGATTTGCATGCGCGATTGGGCGAAGAAATGGAGCTGCGCCTGAGCACCGAACATCAGGACGACGAGCCTTGCCAGGTGAGCCAGGCGTTGCGCGCTTACTGGCGAATTGGTGATGTTGCTGAGGTAGCGCTGTCCGGTCTGGACGGAGCGCACGGCTACGACCAGTTGAACCGTGAGGTATGCCAGCAGAAAGGCGAGTTACGGGTGGGAGGTGGTTGTCAGCGGGTGTTCCAGCATGACGGCGAAATGCAGCTCAATGACCATGCCTGGCAACGGGCTTTGAGCATCGACACGGGTGATCAGGGCAGCACGGTGGTCTGGCATCCCGGCAAGCGGCCGTTGCTGGGGGTGAGCTGGAACGAAGTGATGGGCTTTGTGTGTGTGGAGTCCACGAGTGGCGGTACCCATAACCAGGCCCTTGCCCCGGGCGAGCAGGCTCATTTGAGCTTGCAGGCGAGGGCGGGGCTTTGCAGCGTCTGATGGGGCATTACCAAGCGCTTGCCTAGTTGAACTCATCGCCCACCGGATAGCGGCTGGCGTTGAGGCTTTCCTTGATTTTGCGCAGGTGTGGCTGGAAGTCCACGCCGCGGCGCAGGGTCATGCCGGTTGCCAGTACATCCAGTACGGTCAGCTGGATGATGCGCGAGGTCATCGGCATATAGATGTCGGTGTCTTCGGGCAGCGGGATGTTCAGGCTCAGGGTGCTGGCCTTGGCCAGTGGCGAGTTTTCCGCAGTTAGCCCCAGTACCGAGGCACCGTTGGCGCGCGCAATGCGAGCCACTTCCACCAGTTCACGGGTGCGACCGGTGTAGGAAATAATCACGAACAATTCACCCGTGTGCGCCACCGAGGCGATCATGCGCTGCATCAGCACGTCGGCGTGGGCGGTGACGGCCAGGTTGAAGCGGAAGAACTTGTGTTGCGCATCCAGTGCCACCGGTGCAGAAGCGCCCAAGCCAAAAAAGTGGATCTGCCGGGCCTGGATCAGCAAGTCGACGGCGCGGCTGATAAGGTTGGGGTCCAGTGCCTGGCAGGCACTGTCCAGCGAGGCGATGGCGCTGCCGAAGATTTTTTGTGTATACGCGGCCGGATTATCGTCTGCCTCTACCGCGCGGCTCACGTAAGCTGCGCCGCTGGCCAGGCTTTGTGCCAGTTGCAGCTTTAACTCGGGGTAGCCGCTGACACCAAATGAACGGCAGAAACGGTTAACCGTGGGTTCGCTGACAGAAGCTGCCTGCGCCAGGGCGGCGATGCTGAATCGGGTCGCCTGCTGCGGGTTCTGCAAAATGATTTCGGCCACTTTGCGCTCGGCCTTGTTCAGGTCTTCGAGGCGGCCCTTGATCTGTTCGAGTAAATTTCGCACGCGGTCCATTTATGGTCCTTGGGTCAGCGATGCAAGAACCGGACTAAAGCGGTTCTGGAAGGTGGCCTATCCTACTGGTGGCCTGTGACGACCACTAGCAGGAATCTGTATTTTGAGAAAATGTTGTGTTTATTACTACATTTTTCCTTGAGTGATACCTTGAAAAAAGGTATTTGTAGCTTAACTTGATAAAAGAACAAACATCATGCCTTCGATTACGGTTGAACCGTGCACCTTTGCCTTGTTCGGCGCCCTTGGCGATCTGGCCCTGCGCAAGCTGTTTCCTGCCTTGTACCAACTGGATCGTGCCGGTCTGCTGCATGCCGACACACGCATTCTCGCGCTGGCCCGAGAGCCGGGCGAGGCTTCCACGCACCTGGCGCATATCGACAGCCAGTTGCGCCAGTATCTGGGCGAGAAGGAAATCGAAGTCGAAGCATTGAACCGCTTCCTGGCTCGCTTGAGCTACCTGCATGTGGATTTTTTCAAGACTGAAGATTACCTGGCGCTGGCTGAAATGGCCGGCACAGAGCAGCGCCTGATCGCTTACTTCGCCACTCCGGCGGCTGTGTACGGTGCCATTTGCGAGAACCTGTCCGCGGTCGGCCTGGCTGAAAACACCCGTGTGGTGCTGGAAAAGCCCATCGGTTCGGATCTTGAGTCTTCGCGCAAGGTCAACGATTCCGTGGCGCAGTTCTTCCCCGAGAACCGCACTTACCGCATCGACCACTACCTGGGCAAAGAGACCGTACAAAACCTGATCGCGCTGCGTTTTGCCAACAGCCTGTTCGAGACCCAGTGGAACCAGCGCTACATCTCCCACGTTGAAATCACCGTGGCCGAGAAAGTCGGCATCGAGGGCCGCTGGGGCTATTTCGACAAGGCTGGCCAACTGCGCGACATGATCCAGAACCACCTGCTGCAGTTGCTGTGCCTGATTGCCATGGACCCGCCTGCGGACCTGTCGGCCGACAGCATTCGCGACGAAAAGGTCAAAGTGCTCAAGGCCCTGGCCCCGATCAGCGCCGAAGGCCTGACCACCCAGGTGGTACGCGGCCAGTACATTGCCGGTTACAGCGAAGGTCAGTCGGTGCCGGGTTATCTGGAGGAAGAAAACTCCAACACCCAGAGTGACACCGAGACCTTTGTGGCACTGCGCGCCGATATTCGTAACTGGCGTTGGGCAGGGGTGCCGTTCTACCTGCGCACCGGCAAGCGCATGCCACAAAAGCTCTCGCAAATCGTTATCCACTTCAAGGAGCCGTCGCACTACATCTTTGCTCCCGAGCAGCGCCTGCAAATCGGCAACAAGCTGATTATTCGCCTGCAACCGGACGAAGGTATTTCCTTGCGGGTAATGACCAAGGACCAGGGCCTGGATAAAGGCATGCAACTGCGCAGCGGCCCGTTGCAATTGAATTTTTCTGACACTTATCGCAGCACACGGATTCCGGATGCTTACGAGCGGCTGTTGCTCGAAGTCATGCGCGGCAACCAGAACCTGTTTGTACGCAAAGATGAAATTGAAGCGGCATGGAAATGGTGCGACCAGTTGATCGCCGGCTGGAAAAAGTCCGGTGATGCGCCCAAGCCTTACGCGGCGGGGTCCTGGGGGCCGATGAGTTCCATTGCACTGATTACGCGGGACGGGAGGTCTTGGTATGGCGATATCTGATTTGAAACTGCCTGAAGGTGTGAGCTCGCACACCTTCAAGAACCCGGCGTTGTTGGCCGAAGGGCTGGCAACAAAAGTTGCCGGGCAATTGAACCAGGCTATCGCCGAGCAGGGCGTTGCCACTCTGGTGGTGTCCGGCGGCCGCAGCCCGGTGGCGTTTTTCCAAAGCTTGATCAAGCAGCCGGTCGATTGGTCGAAAGTGGTTGTCAGCCTGGCGGATGAACGCTGGGTGCCGGTCGAGCATGCCGACAGCAACGCGGGCCTGCTTAAAAAGCATCTGCTCCAAGGCCCAGCGGCCAAAGCCCGTTTTGTCGGCTTGTATAACGCTGCAGCCACGGTAGAAAAGGCTGCGCTGGAGGCCGATCAGGGGCTGGCCGAGTTGCCGCCGATCGATGTGCTGATCCTGGGTATGGGCGATGACGGGCATACCGCGTCGCTGTTCCCCAATAGCCCGAATCTGAGTGAAGCCCTGCAACTGGACAACCCGCGTCGTTGCTGGGCGATGCTGGCGCCAACGGTGCCGCACCAGCGTCTGAGCATGAGTCGCAGCCTGTTGGCGAGCGCGAAGCACAAGGTGCTGTCGATCCAGGGCCAGTCCAAATTGAACACCCTCAACGAAGCGCTGGGGGGCACAGATGTTGCCGCCTTGCCGATTCGTGCCTTCCTGCAACCTACGTTAGAGATTTACTGGTGCCCATGAGCCAAGGATCAGCTGCCATGACAACAACAATTGCGAACGTATCGATGGCGGATAAAGTCGCCCTGATCGACAGCCTGTGTGAGCGAGCACGAATTCTGCCGGTGATTACCATTGCCCGCGAACAAGACATCCTGCCTTTGGCGGATGCGCTGGCGGCCGGTGGTCTGACGGCGCTGGAAGTGACCCTGCGTTCGGCGTTCGGCCTCAAGGCCATTCGTATCCTGCGTGACCAGCGCCCTGAGCTGGTGACAGGTGCGGGTACCGTACTGGATCGCCATATGCTGGCGGCGGCGGAAGACGCCGGTTCGCAATTTATTGTTACGCCGGGCATTACCCGTGACTTGCTCGAGGCCAGTGTTGCCAGCGACATTCCGCTGCTGCCGGGCATCAGCAATGCTTCCGGGATCATGGAAGGCTATGGCTTGGGTTACCGCCGTTTCAAACTGTTCCCTGCAGAAGTCAGCGGCGGTGTAGCGGCGATCAAGGCCCTGGGCGGCCCTTTTGGCGAAGTGAAATTCTGCCCGACCGGCGGTGTTGGTCCGGCTAATATCCGCAACTACATGGCCTTGAAAAACGTGATGTGCGTGGGCGGTAGCTGGATGCTGGACAGCGAATGGATCAAGAACGGCGACTGGGCCCGAATCCAGGAATGCACCGCTGAGGCGCTTGCCCTGCTGGATTGATGTTTTAGTTACGAATGTGTTGTGTGTTCTACGGTTTTTGGTGCGCTTGGTCGGCGCACCTTTTTTTTGCCTGAAAAATACCCGCTCCCACAAGGTTATGTGTGAGCTTGCGAAAGCTCGCGCAGCGCCCGCACCAGTTGGTTGATGTCATCCAGCGTGGTGGCAAAGCCCACTGTTACCCGGATACAACTGCCACACGCCGAACCGTTGCGGGCTACGGTGAACAGGTTGTAGTCCTTGAGCAGGCGATCAGCCATCGGTTGTTGATCCTGCACATGGGTAAAGCGCAGCGAAGTGATTGCGCAATACAAGCGCGGATCATCGTTGACCAGCACTTCAATGCCCTCGATCTTGCGCGCCTCGCTGACCCACAGGTTGCGCAGGTAGTTGAGTCGGGCACCCTTGCCTCGGGCGCCACCCATCTCATGGTGTTCCTGCAGCACCTTGGTCAGGGTTAGCCAGGCGGGGATGTTGACCGTGCCATAAACGGCGCGGTTGCGCACATCCGGCTCGGGGTAGCGCTCATTGCCCATATCGGGGTCAATGTCGCCCAGGCGCTGGGGATCTATATACATCAGGCCCAGGGTCAGCGGCGCGCCAATCCATTTATGCAGGTTGAAACCGGCAAAGGCCACACCCAGTGCCGGCAGGTCCAGTTCGATCTGCCCCAGGGCATGGGCACCGTCCAGAATCACGTCAACCCCATGCTCTTTTGCCGCCGCAACAATGGCCTCCACGGGCATGACCAGGCCAGTGCGATGGGTAACGTGAGTGAGCGCCATCAGCTTGATCCGCGGGTTACGTTCAAATGCCTGGCGATAGCTGGCCACCAGGCTTTCAAACGTGGCTGGGTGCGTGTGGGAGATTTCGATAATTTCCAGGCCGCGTTGGCGTGCCACTCCACGCATGGCGTATTCGACGCTGTGGTATTCCAGGTCGCTGATCAGCAATTGATCGCCCGTTTGCAGGCCATTGTAGTTGCGGATCAATGATTGCAGGCCGTCAGACGCGCAAAAGGTCAGCGCCAGGCCGGCAGGGGCTACACCAAGCAACCCCGCCAGCGAGTCGCGAATTTCCAGGCCCTGAGTGGTATCGAAGTGCTGGCGCACAGGCACCGAGTTGTTGCGGTTAATAAAGTCGATATTACGCTGGTAGTCCTGTGCCACGTCGCGGGTCATACGCCCGAAGTAGCCGTTCTCCAGATTGATCGGGCCGGGCGCAAGGTCGTAGCGCTCGGCAATTGCTTGCCAGAAGTGTTCGTCGCGGGCGTTATCTTCAATCCTTGGCATGGGGCAGCTCTATCAATGGCGGGGTTTGGGTTTTCCGTGTTTGGCGCGTAACGGGTCGAGCAGGTCCGACAGGCCGTTATGATCAATCTCTTGCATCAGGGCCAGCAAGCCGCCCAGTTCTCCGTGGGGGAAACCTTCACGGGCGAACCAGTTGAGGTACTGGCCGGGCAGGTCGGCGATGATTCGGCCCTTGTATTTGCCGAAGGGCATTTCACGAGTGACCAGCAGTTCGAGTTTTTCGGGGTTCATGCAGCGGCCCTTAGATGGGTAAAGCTGTGGAAATCAAAATACAGGCAATTTGCATGAAGGCCAATTGACAGATCATGCATATAAACCGGATAAAGATTTTTTGATATTTATTAAGTTGTTGATATTTAAGGATTTTATTTAATTATAAAACTGGCACGAGCCCTGCAACCTCTATTGCACGATCCTCAACCTTGTAAGGAATTGAACAATGACTGACCTTAATAAAGAAGCCATTAGCATCCTGAACGATCTGATCGAAACCAGCAAAGACGGCCAGGAAGGGTTTAAAAGCTGTGCCGAAGATATCAAGCACCCGGAGCTAAAGGCTCTGTTTGCCAAGCGTTCAGCCGATTGCGCTGCCGCAGCTGCCGAACTTCAGGCTCAAGTTCGAGCCCTGGGTGGTGACCCGGAAACCAGCACCAGCGTGGCCGGTGACTTGCATCGCCGTTGGGTGGATGTGAAGTCCGTGTTTACCGGCAAAGACGAAGAAGCGGTGCTCAACGAAGCCGAGCGCGGCGAAGATCATGCGCTGAAGGCTTATAAAGAAGCGCTGGAAAAAATCAGCAAGCACAACCTGGTCGGCATTCGTGATCTGGTAGAGCGCCAGTACCACGGCGTGCAACGCAACCACGATCAGGTTAAGGCGCTGCGCAATCAGGCCCGTGCCCGTGCATGATTAGCTTGAAGCTGTAGTTCCAAAAATGTGGGAGCGGGCTTGCTCGTGATGCAAAAACTCGATTGATCAGAATGATCGAGTTGATGCTATCGCGAGCGAGCCCGCTCCCACATTGCGTTTTAGCCAATGCTGATCGCAGGCAGTACCGGCAGGGTCACGGTTTGTTGCTTGCGTGGCGCAATGATTTCGGCCTCGCCATCAACAACGATTTCATCGCGCTGGTTGAACACGCGAGTAGCAATGCGCACACGGAACTTGGGCAGTTTTTCCAGGATTTCCAGGCGCACGGTGAGGGTGTCACCGATTTTCACCGGTTTCTGAAAGCTCATTTGCTGGCCGACATAGATGGTGCCCGGGCCAGGCAGCTCGCAGGCTACGGCAGCACTTATCAGCGCACCACTGAACATGCCATGGGCAATACGCTCCTTGAACATGGTGGCGGCGGCGAACTCGGGGTCGAGGTGCACCGGATTGTGGTCGCCGGACATGGCCGCAAAAAGCTGAATGTCACGCTCTCCGACGGTTTTGCTGTAGCTGGCTGTCTGGCCGACTTCGAGGGCTTCGTACGGGGTGTTGGTAACCTGAGTCATCTAGCGCATGTCCTGTGACGAGTGTTTGGTTTTAAAGCTATGATTTTAAAAGCTTTTTAGGTGTAAATCTGTTTTTCGCTCATTCGCTTCGCGACGGGCGGGAGTGGCTCAATGCCTGATTTAGCCACTTAATTACATCAGCCATGACTTCATCGCGGTTGGTTTCGTTGAAGAGTTCATGCCGCGCTTGCGGATACAGATTCAGTTGCAACTGACGATTGCCGGCATTTCGCAATGCCCTGGCCAGATCAGTGAGACGCTTGCCTTCACTCACCGGATCACATTCGCCGCCGATTATCAGCAGCGGCAGGCCCGGATCGATCTGAGCGAGATTGGACGCTTTGCTGATTTGCTGCAACCCGCCGAGCAGGTCGATCCACAGTTGGTTGGTGCACCGAAAGCCGCACAGGGGGTCGCTGGCGTAGGCATCGACCTGGGCCGGATCGCGGCTGAGCCAGTCATACGGCGTGCGATTGGGTTTGAAGGCCTTGTTGAACGAGCCGAACGACAACCATTCGATCAGCGCACTGCGGCCCTTGGCTCCCTGGCGCCAACGCTCTAGTCGGGCGATCAGGCTGGCTGCACGATAGAGCGCCACCGGCTGGAAATTCGAAGCACTCAGAATCACCCCTTGCAGGCTGGCACTGTGATGCATCACATACGCCTGCGCGATATAGCTGCCCATGCTGTGCCCGAGCAAAAAAACCGGTATGCCAGGGTGGGCCTGGCCGATATGCCGGCTCAGGCTGGCCACGTCGCTGACCACAGCGCACCAGCCATCATTGTCGGCAAAATAGCCCAGGGTGCCGCGCTCGGCTGTTTTACCGTGACCGCGCTGATCATGGGCATACAGGGCAAAACCGGCAGCACACAGGGCCTGGCCCAGGTGCGCATAACGGCCACTGTGTTCGGCCATGCCATGAGCCAGCAGGACAACAGCCCTGGGTGTACTGTCCGGCAGCCACTGGTTAACGAAAAGACCGCTGCGGTCATTCGCTTCCAGCCAGAAAGTCTCAGGGGTCATGGCATTTCCTTTAATTATTGTCGTACCAGTGTATAGCGCATTTGCAAGGGGGCCAGTTAACGGGCGTTTACCCGGCAATAAGATTCAAGATGTAAATGGCGAAGATCGCTGTATTTGCCTACAACTTTATAACTGTTAACGTCCGCAAGCTCCGCTTTTCATTCGACACGAGACGCGGCCAGGCACACTCAGGTACGAGGATAAAAACAATGCAACCTGATTTCTGGAATGACAAACGTCCCGCCGGTGTACCGCTGGATATCGACATGACGGCTTTTAAATCGGTTGTTGACGTGTTTGAGCGCTCCTGCAAAAAGTTTGCGGATCGCCCGGCCTTCAGCAATCTGGGAGTGACCATCACCTATGCCGAGCTTGAGCGCCACAGTGCCGCGTTTGCCGGTTATCTGCAGGAGTACACCGATCTCAAGCCGGGCGACCGTATTGCCGTACAAATGCCCAACACCCTGCAATATCCGATTGCCGTGTTCGGAGCCATGCGTGCAGGCCTGATTGTGGTCAATACCAACCCGCTCTACACCTCGCGCGAGATGCGCCATCAGTTCAAGAGCGCCGGGATTCGGGCGCTGGTGTACTTGAACATGTTCGGCAAGCGCGTACAGGAAGTGCTGCAAGACACTGAAATCGACTACCTGATCGAAGCCAGAATGGGCGACATGATGCCCGCCGCCAAAGGCTGGATCACCAATCTGGTGGTCGACAAGGTGAAAAAACTGGTGCCTGCCTATCAGTTGCCCCAGGCCATTGCCTTCAAAAGCGTCTTGCGCCGGGGCGCGGGGCAGGTGATCCGGCCACTGGCGGTAGCGCTGGATGATATCGCCGTCCTGCAGTACACCGGCGGTACCACCGGCCTGCCCAAGGGCGCGATGCTCACCCATGGCAATCTGGTCGCCAATATGCAGCAGATTCGTGCGTGCCTGTCCCAGCATGCCGAAGATGGCCTGCCGATGTTCAAGGACGGTCAAGAGATCATGGTGGCACCGTTGCCGCTTTACCATATCTACGCATTCACGGCCAATTGCATGTGCATGATGGTTACGGGCAATCACAACCTGTTGATTACCAATCCGCGCGATATCAAGGGTTTTATCAAGGAGCTGAAAAACTGGAAGTTCTCCGGGTTGCTGGGCTTGAACACCCTGTTTGTGGCTCTGATGGACCATCCTGACTTTAAAGACCTGGATTTCTCCCACCTCAAGCTCACCAACTCAGGCGGTACTGCGCTGGTCAAGACCACAGCTGAGCGTTGGGAAAGGCTCACCGGCTGTCGCATCGTCGAAGGCTATGGCTTGACTGAAACCTCACCGGTGGCCAGTGCCAACCCTTACGGCCCGCAGGCGCGTCTGGGCACTGTGGGCATGCCGGTACCGGGAACGCTGATGAAGGTGATCAGCGATGATGGCAATGAGGTTGGGCTGGGTGAGCGCGGCGAGCTATGCATCAAAGGCCCGCAAGTGATGAAGGGTTACTGGCAAAACCCCGAGGCTACGGCCGAGGTGCTGGACGCCGAGGGCTGGTTCAAGACCGGCGATGTCGCCGTGATTGATCCGGACGGTTTTGTCCGCATCGTCGATCGCAAGAAAGATCTGATTATCGTCTCAGGCTTTAATGTCTACCCCAACGAAATCGAAGATATCGTGATGGCACACCCTAAAGTGGCCAATTGCGCAGTTATCGGCGTACCTGATGAGCGCACGGGCGAGGCAGTCAAACTGTTTGTGGTGCCGCGTGCAGGCGGGGTGACCGTTGAGGAGCTCAAGGCCTACTGCAAGGACAATTTCACCGGTTACAAGGTGCCCAAGCAAATAGTGTTGCGTGATGCTTTGCCCATGA
Source organism: Pseudomonas sp. FSL W7-0098 (assembly GCF_005930585.1). Lineage (NCBI taxonomy): Bacteria > Pseudomonadati > Pseudomonadota > Gammaproteobacteria > Pseudomonadales > Pseudomonadaceae > Pseudomonas > Pseudomonas sp. FSL W7-0098. The sequence continues at coordinate 349,129 of NZ_RXHW01000005.1, read as the reverse complement.
CGCCGGTGGGAAAAATCCTGCGACGGGAGTTACGGGATACCGCCTGATTCGTTCATCATGGCGACAGACGCTCGCAGGCTGAAAGGCCGCGGGCGTTTTTTTATGCCTATGATAAGGGGCTGTAATACCTGAGATAGAGGGGTTTATCGGTTAATAGAGTGTTTATACTAATGATGACTTTGGATTGTCCTACAGTCAGGTTGGTGACTCTAAACCCGGTTTTTGGCTCTAGGCGGCCTTTGGCAAAGCTGCTACTCTCGGCGCGCTTTGTGACTTCAGGGTAAGTGAAAGTCAGAGCTGTCCATTATAAAAATCAAATAAATAAGAACCGCACCCGATGCGGTGAAGAATTCGCGACGCTGAGGAGTGGGCTTCCATGATTGAAGGCTTTTGGAAGGATAAGTACCCAGCTGGGATTGCTGCTGAAATCAATCCAGATGAATATCCAAATATTCAGACGGTACTGCGGGAATCTTGCCAGCGTTTCGCCGATAAACCGGCGTTCAGTAACCTCGGCAAAACCATTACCTACGGTGAGCTCTATGAGCAGTCGGGCGCTTTTGCAGCCTGGTTGCAGCAGCACACCGACTTGCAGCCGGGCGATCGCATCGCCGTGCAGCTGCCCAACCTGTTGCAATACCCGATTGCTGTGTTCGGAGCCATCCGCGCCGGTTTGATTGTGGTCAACACCAACCCGCTGTACACCGCGCGGGAAATGGAACACCAGTTCAAGGATTCCGGTGCCAAGGCACTGGTGTGCCTGGCGAACATGGCGCATCTGGCTGAAAAAGTCGTGCCCCAGACGTCGGTCAAGTATGTGATCGTCACCGAAGTGGCTGACATGCTGTCGCCTTTCAAGCGGGTGCTGATCAATAGCGTCATCAAGTACGTGAAAAAGATGGTCCCTGCTTATCATTTGCCACAGGCCGTCAAGTTCAACGACGTGCTGAGCAAAGGCCAGGGCCAGCCGGTCAAGGAAGCCAGCCCGGTGAGCAGTGATGTTGCCGTGCTGCAATACACGGGCGGCACTACCGGTGTGGCCAAGGGCGCGATGCTGACCCATCGCAACCTGATCGCCAACATGTTGCAGTGCAAGGCATTGATGGCCTCCAACCTCGATGAAGGTTGTGAAATCCTGATTACGCCTTTGCCGCTGTATCACATCTACGCCTTTACCTTTCACTGCATGGCGATGATGCTACTGGGCAATCACAACGTATTGATCAGTAACCCCCGTGATTTACCGGCGATGGTCAAAGAGCTGTCCAAGTGGAAATTCACCGGTTTTGTCGGCCTCAATACCCTGTTTGTGGCGCTGTGCAACAGCGAGGCGTTCCGCAAGCTGGATTTCTCGGCCCTCAAAGTGACGCTCTCGGGTGGCATGGCCTTGCAACTGTCGGTGGCCGAGCGCTGGAAGACCGTGACCGGTTGCCCGATCTGCGAAGGTTATGGCATGACCGAGACCAGTCCGGTAGCCACGGTCAACCCGGCCCAGAGCATTCAGATCGGTACCATTGGCATTCCGGTGCCTTCGACCCTGTGCAAAGTGATTAACGATGCCGGCGAAGAGCTGCCGCTGGGTGAAGTCGGCGAGCTGTGCATCAAGGGCCCGCAGGTCATGAAAGGCTACTGGGAGCGTCCTGACGCCACCGCCGAGATCATGGACAGCGAAGGCTGGTTGAAATCCGGTGATATCGCAGTGATTCAGCCTGATGGCTACATGCGTATCGTTGATCGCAAAAAAGACATGATTCTGGTGTCGGGCTTCAATGTTTACCCCAACGAGCTGGAAGACGTGATGGCCTCCTTGCCGGGCGTATTGCAGTGCGCTGCAATCGGTATTCCGGACGAGAAGACCGGTGAGCTGATCAAGGTGTTTATCGTGGTCAAGCCGGGTATGACGCTGACCAAGGAACAGGTCATGACGCATATGCGTGCCAACCTGACGGCTTACAAGGCGCCCAAGTTCGTCGAGTTCCGCGACAGCTTGCCGACCACCAACGTGGGCAAGATCCTGCGTCGTGAGTTGCGAGACGAAGAACTGAAAAAGCTGGGCCTCAAGAAGTAACAGGCCTGGATACGAAAAATCCCCGCAATGCGGGGATTTTTCGTTTTGATACGGTGAAGGTCTGTTGTAGCAGCTGCCGAAGGAACACTGCAACTGTGGGAGCGAGCCTGCTCGCTCCCACAATAGGGCTTGACCTGCAACAGAGTATCTACAGGTCGGCCACAGGTTTTGGCCTTTGGGTTTATTTCTGTAAAAACTGTGCGAAGTTGACGCCAGTACCTGTAGGACGCACGTCCTGCAGATAGGAGTCCTTGTCTGCACTCAACTCCAGGCTCATGGTCGGCGTACGCTTGTGCGTTGCACGTACTACCATGCCTTCGCGTTTTTCACGCAGGAATGCAGTCGTTACCTTCAGGTGCAGCAGTTCGTCGGTGCTTGGGGTGTGCAGGAGCAGATGCACCCATTCGTACTGGCCGACGGCCAGGCGCGCCAGCGGAATATCGAACCACCAGATGTTCTTGTTGGTGTTCAGTGCGGCGAAATGGCAGTTGTTGACGCCGAGTACCGCGCCGCCGAGTTCCTGGTTCCTGCGGGCAATAGCCAGCTTTTTATCGAGTTTCATAACCTTCCTACAATTGCGGATCTTCAGCGCCATAGCCTGAATACGTCGCGTATTCTCGGGGGTTAGCGGGCAAACATAAAGCCCAACCTGCGCTGATCGACGAAATGATGGGCAGAAAATAAATGAAACTCGATGCCGGGCTAGAAGGTCAATGCTGGGTTGGCCTTTTTACGGGTTTGGCGATCCGGTGTTTTCAAAGTCGCCAATTGGGCTACTTTTAGGTAAAACCCTTCGCTTGGAGGCGTGTTGACCTCATTAACGGTGCGGCGAAAGGAGACGCTATGTTATTCCCAGGCTTGAACGGCCTGCCTTTGGGCAAAGTCTTGATCCGAACGGTCAAGGAATTTATCGACGATGAAATGTCGACCTACGCCTCGGCGCTGGCCTATCAAATGCTGTTTTCGTTATTCCCTTTCATTCTGTTCCTGATTGCATTGATCGGTTTTTTGCATCTGCCAGACTTCTTTACCTGGTTGCGCCTGCAGTCCGAACTGGTACTGCCGCCGCAAGCGCTGGAGCAGGTCAACCCGGTGATCGACCAGTTGCAGCAATCCAAGGGCGGATTGCTTTCGGTAGGTATCGTCATTGCGCTATGGACGGCTTCTGCGGGTGTGCGCCTGATGATGAGCGCAATGAATGCTGCCTACGACGTGGTTGAAGGGCGCCCTGTCTGGAAACGTTTTCCGCTGTCGATTTTCTACACGATCGGCATTGCCGGCATGCTGCTGGTCGCCGCCGCACTGATGGTGCTCGGACCGCAGGTGATGAGCTGGCTGGCGGGGCAGGTGGGGCTTGAAGACTTTGTGGTCACGCTGTGGACCATCCTGCGCTGGCCGGCGATTATTTTGCTGATGATGGTGGCAGTGGCGTTGATGTATTACGTGATGCCCGATGTTGAGCAGAAATTCCGTTTTATTACCCCGGGCTCGGTGCTGGCGGTAGTGGTCTGGATTGTGGCTTCCTTGGGGTTTGCCTTTTATGTCAAAACCTTCGCGGACTACAACGCCATGTATGGCAGTATCGGTGCAATCATCGTGCTGTTGCTTTACTTCTACATTTCGGCCGCGGTGCTGTTGCTGGGCGCTGAAATGAATGCTGTGATCGAACATATGTCGGCTGAAGGCAAAAATCCGGGCGAGAAGACATTCGATGAGTCTGCCGACCCTGATCCAAAGCAGCATGTCTCCGGCCTTGGCCGCGACCACTCCCTTAAATCCACTTCTGATGAAACCTGACCATGATTCGTGAAATCCTGAAAATGGGTGATGAGCGTTTATTACGTGTGGCCCAACCGGTGCCGGATGAGATGTTCGACACGCCAGAACTCTGGCAACTGCTCGACGACATGTTGCAGACCATGGAACACGCTGGCGGCGTGGGCCTGGCAGCGCCGCAGATTGGCGTTGACCTGCAGCTGGTGGTGTTCGGTTTCGAGCACAGCGAGCGTTACCCGGATGCCGAAGCCGTGCCGCAGACCATTCTGATCAACCCGCTGATCACGCCGCTGAGCCCGGCAGTTGAAGAGGACTGGGAGGGTTGCCTGTCGGTGCCGGGTCTGCGTGGGGTCGTGGAGCGCTTCCACAAGATCCGCTACGAAGGTTTCACCCCCAAGGGTGAGCCAATCGTACGGATTGCAGAGGGGTTTCATGCGCGGGTCGTGCAGCATGAGTGCGATCACTTGATCGGTCGTCTGTATCCGTCACGGATCAAGGACTTCAGCAAGTTCGGTTTTATTGAGGTGCTGTTTCCTGATCTGGATCCGCACACCAAGGAGTAAGGCCCATCGCTATCATCGCTTTGTTGCGTTGATAGCGAACCAGCCGCTCATGCAGGGCATGGGGCAATTCCACGTCCAGGCTAAACCCCAGCTTTTCATAAAACCCCTGCAACTGCGGGTCGCAGAACAACCAGATCGGGCCATCGACGGCAGCTATTGCCTGGCTGACCAGATCGCCAGCTACCCCTTGGCCGCGTAGCGCTGGCGCGACAAAAAGCCCGGTCAGCCAGTGGCCGTGAGCCATTGGCCGCAAACATAAACCGGCAATAATCCCCTCTTTGCGGGCGACCCATAACTGCGCTTCCCTGACCGCCTTCATCGATGATTGATGTGTGCGATAAAACTTGTTCATCAGTGGCCATAAAGCCGCTTCAAGCGGGGCGTAAATAATGGCAGTCATAAGTCCACAGGCTCGGGGGAGGGGCGCGCAGTATAAATAACTAAAAGGCAGATTTCTGCGGGTTATCTGAATAGTGTGGGTGATCTGTATTCGGAATTAAAGGGTACACATACGCATTCATTTCGAAATAACCGACTTTAAATGAAAGTTCACCATGGATCAGTGCTATACCTCAGTGAACAACCCTGGTTACTGGAGTGCATAACATGTCCAAAGGTATGGATTCAAAGAAAGCAGCGAAGAAAAAGCCGGCTAAAACAGCCGATGAAAAACGCGCTGACAAGAAAGCCAAAAAAACTGACACCGGATTGTTTGGTCATTAAGTGGATTTACCGGGGCTCGCTCCTCGGGGCCCTGTCACTTTTAATACTGCATCATCCATTTGGTAAATTTTTAAAGCGTGAGCGTTCCGTCGCAGGTTGATGGCCATTTGCTTGCGCGCGTCATTTGGCTAGCTATGCTCCATGTTTACGGGGTCGTAGCCATAAGTGCTCAAACCCTCGAAGTGCGTACAGCTCTAACGTTAAGAGTGAGATACCCAGCTGATTGGCTGCGTCTTGAAACTTTTGAATTATCAATAGACAGCACCTCCAGGGATTGAGCCATGTTTAATTCGCATCGCAAAGCCGATCTGCTCGAAAATCAACGTCTTAGCGGCTTATTAAATGACATGGCCGCTAAAGTGCAGGCTATCAGCCGTTCCATGGCAATTATTGAGTTCGCCCCTGACGGCACCATTCTGGATGCCAACGAGAATTTTTGTCGGGTTGTGGGTTATTCCGCTGACGAGATTCGGGGCAAGCACCATCGGCTATTTTGCGAAGCGGCTTACGTAAAATCCAGTGAGTACAACAATTTCTGGCGGGACCTGGCCCGAGGCGAACCTTTGAGCGGCACCTTTTCACGGCTCGACAAGGCGGGGCGTGAGGTGTGGCTGGAAGCCAGCTACATGCCCATCGTCGGCGCTGACCAGCACGTTGTGCGTGTCATCAAGGTGGCTTCGGATGTCACAGATCGAATCAATAAAGAACATGAAACCCAGAGCATCGTAAACGCCCTGAGCCGGTCGATGGCGGTGATCGAGTTTTCACCGGATGGGCGGGTAATCAATGCCAACCAGAACTTCCTCGACACCATGCATTACTCGCTGAGCGAAATTGTCGGCCAGCATCACGGCATGTTCTGTCGTCGAAGCGAGGCCGAGTCAGCCGGCTACAAGGCTTTCTGGGCCTCGCTCAATCGCGGCGAGTACCATTCCAGGCGATTTGAGCGGATCGACAAACACGGTCATACGGTGTTTCTCGAGGCCTCCTACAACCCGATCTTCGATGCCAGGGGGCGACTGTACAAAGTGGTGAAATTCGCCAGTGATATCACTGCTCAGGTCACCAACCTGCAGACTGCCGCCGAATCGGCCCACAGCACTTCGGTGCAAAACGATGCCTGCGCGCAGAAGGGCTCGCAGGTGGTGCAGCAAACCGTGCAAATCATCGAGGCCATTTCCAAAGACCTTAATGAAGCAGCGCAGAGCATTGATGCGGTAAGCAAACAGTCGGACAGTATCGGCAAGATCGTGCAGACCATTCGTGGTATTGCGGATCAAACCAATTTACTGGCGCTCAATGCCGCGATCGAGGCAGCGCGGGCGGGGGAGCACGGGCGCGGCTTTGCCGTGGTGGCCGATGAGGTCAGAAGCCTTGCGGCGCGCACCAGTGCTGCCACCCTGGAAATTGTCGAAGTGGTGCGTCGAAATCATGATCTGTCGCTGAGCGCTGTGACCAGCATGCAGTCGAGCCTTAGCCGCACAGGGCTTGGTGTTGAGCTGGCAAATGAGGCCGGGGAAGCGATTCTGGAAATCCAGCAAGGCTCCCGGCATGTGGTCGATGCCATCAGCCAGTTCAACTTGACGTTGCAACTGCATTAAAGCTGTACTGTGTACATGATGAGGGTGAGGGGCTTTAACTGCTTTCACGCACCATGAGTTCAAAGCCCATGTCCTGAACAGGGTTGGCAACTTTATTGCCTGCCATCAGTGTCAGCATCTGCTCGGCTGCGCGACGGCCAATGGCTTCCCGGGGCGTACGAATACTGCTCAGGCGAGGCACCATAAACTCTGAAGACGGGAGGTCGTTAAAGCCCAGTACGGCGATTTGCTCCGGGATTTTGATGCCGATGCGTGCAGCCTCAAGCAAGGCGCCCTGGGCCAGGTCGTCGTTGCCGAAAAAGATCGCATCCACTTGTGGATGGCTGGCGAGCAATTGCAGGAACAATTCGCCCCCCAGGCCGACCGAAGACGGACGTGGCGTCAGTACTTCAAGATCAGGGTTGTACAGTCCGGCTTCCTGCAAAGTGCGGCGATAACCCTCACCGCGCAGCAACGTGCGTTGATCGAGCTGGGCGCCGATATAGGCCAGATGTCTGCGGCCACGGGAGATCAAGTGCCGGGCAGCTGTTTCACCGGCCTGCAGCTGTGAAAAGCCGACGCAGTTCAAGCCCTCGGCGGCATCCAGCTCCATCATGTACACGCAGGGTACATTGCTGGTCTCGATCATCCGCCGTGAGCTTTCCGAACGATCAAAACCGGTCAGCAGCAGGCCTCGGGGCTGGTAGGCCATATAGTTGCGCAGCAAATTTTCTTCTTCGTCACGGGAATAGTGGAAGTTGCCGATCAATACTTCAAAGCCCCGGGGGCGCAACACGTCATGGATGGCTTCGAGGGTGTCTATAAAAAGCAGGTTGGACAGCGAAGGTACCAGCACCACGACAGAATGACTCTGCGCCGAAGCTAGCGCGCGGGCGGCGGGATTGACCACATAGTTCAGCTCGTCGGCGGCAACACGGACCTTTTCGGCCAGCTCCGTGGCAACGCTGCTGATACCGCGCAGGGCTCGCGAGGCGGTGATGGGGCTGACCCCCGCAAGGCGGGCAACTTCGTTAAGGGTGGGGCGACCCGTGGTCCGGGTGTTTTTATCGTTTTTGGAGGTGGTCATCAGGGCGGCTTGCCAAACAAAAAACAAGTCACTAAGGTAGCGCTGTCCTGGCGGACCCGCAATTGCCTGATTGCGTGTAAATCAGTTACCCCAGCTTTGTATGTCGAGAGCGTCTCCGCGTCTCCCCATAAAAATGAGAAATAGACGTCGGTAGCCTAAGCTTTGTGCTTTGCTTTCAAGTATTGAACGCATGAACAAAGACAGCGCTGTCTACGGACTGAGGTGTTTCATGAGTCAACCTATCACTGCTCTGGTCATCATGGGTGTTGCCGGCTGCGGCAAATCCAGCGTTAGCCAGGCATTGTGCCAGCTCAATGGCGCGACCCCGATTGAAGGCGATGCGTTTCACCCGGCGGCCAACATTGCCAAGATGAGTGCCGGTATTCCCCTGACCGATGAAGACCGTGCCGGCTGGCTTGACAGCCTGTGCGACGAATTGCGTCGTGCGGTTGCCAGTGGTCAGCGCCCGGTGCTGACCTGTTCGGCACTCAAGCTGCGTTATCGCGAGCGTTTACGCAGTGCGGTAGATGGTCTGGGTTTTGTGTTTCTGGAGCTGACCGCTGAGGTGGCGGCTGCCCGGGTGGCCGATCGTCCGGGGCACTTTATGCCCAAGACCCTGATCGACAGCCAGTTCGCTGCGCTTGAATCACCGACCAATGAATCCTTGGTGCTGACTCTGAATGCAGCCCAGATGAACGTTAAGCAATTAGCAAGCGCCGCCCGAGACTGGTGGTGCGAGCAGACGGTAATGGCAACTTCATGATGTTGTTTCAAACAGATAGCGCTATCTGCCTCGGCTGTAGCGGCACCCCCGTACTTGATAACAACAAAAAGGCAGGAGACGCCCCATGCTAGGCATGTCCCATAATACGTTTCTGCTGCTTGATGCAGTGGTGACCATTATCGGCCTGATCGTACTGATCACCCGATTCAAACTGCACCCCTTTATTGCCTTGATCATCGCCTCTGCGTTTCTGGGGCTGACGGCCGGCATGCCTGCCAACCTGATCATCAAGTCGTTCCAGGACGGTTTTGGCGGCGTGTTGGGCTTTGTCGGGATCATCCTGGCGCTGGGCACCATGCTTGGCAAAATGATGGCCGACTCCGGTGGTGCTGACCAGATCGCCCGTACCCTGATCCGTGCCTTCGGCAAGGACAAGGTGCAGTGGGCAATGATGTTTGCCGCCTTTCTGGTCGGTATTCCATTGTTCTTCGAAATCGGCTTTGTACTGCTGATTCCGCTGGTGTTTATCGTTGCGCGACGTACTGGCGTGTCGATCATCAAGATCGGTATCCCGCTGCTCGCCGGCTTGTCGGCTGTTCACGGGCTGGTACCGCCGCACCCGGGCCCGCTGCTGGCCATTGGCGTGTTTGGTGCCGACATCGGCAAGACCATTCTGTACGGCCTGATTGTTGCTCTGCCTACCGCGATCATTGCCGGACCGATTTACGGTACGTTTATCGCCAAGTACATCCCGGGCCATGCATCCCAGGACCTCATGGATCAACTGGCCAGTGAGCCGGAATCCAGCACCTTGCCGAGTTTTTCCATCACCCTGATCACCGTGCTGTTGCCGGTATTCCTGATGCTGCTCAAGACGTTCGCCGACGTGGCGCTGCCCGATGGCAACTTCTTCCGTGTGTGGATGGACATGATCGGCCACCCGATCAGTGCGCTGTTGCTGGCATTGCTGCTGGCGCTGTACACCTTTGGCGCCCGCCAGGGTATCGACTCCAAACGCATCCTCAAGCTGCTGGACGCGAGCCTGGCTCCTACCGCAGCGATCATTCTGATCATTGGTGCGGGCGGCGGTTTCAAGCAGATGCTGGTAGCCAGCGGTGTGGGTGACGTGATCGGCCATATGGCGGTAAACGCGCAAATTTCGCCGATTTTGCTGGCCTGGCTGGTGGCTGCAGTGATTCGTATCGCGACGGGTTCTGCGACCGTAGCGACCATTACCGGGGCGGGGATTGTGTTGCCGGTGGTGGACATGATTCCGGGTGTGAACCGTGAGCTGCTGGTATTGGCAACCGGCGCAGGCTCGTTGATCCTGTCTCACGTCAACGACGCAGGTTTCTGGCTGGTGAAGCAGTACTTCAATATGACCGTGGCTGAAACCTTCAAGACCTGGACCGCGATGGAAACCATCCTCTCGGTTGTAGGTTTGATCTTTATTCTGCTGCTGTCGTTGGTGGTTTAAAGCACCAATAAACCTGTGGGAGCTGGTTTACCAGCTCCCACAGTCGTTTTAGCCAGCGTTAAAGCCATCAGCGCGGAACATAGCGCGAATTCCACGCAGCGCCTGACGAATGCGATCCTGATTTTCAATCAGGGCAAAGCGCACATGGTCGTCACCGTATTCCCCAAAGCCTACCCCCGGTGAAACACAGACCTTGGCATCTGCCAGCAGCTTCTTGGCGAATTCCAGTGAGCCCAGGTGGGCGTAGTGTTCGGGAATCTTGGCCCAGATATACATCGAAGCTTTCGGGTTTTCGACCATCCAGCCCAGTTCGTGCAGCCCTTTGACGATCACGTTACGGCGCTGACGATACTGTTCGGCAATATCCTTCACACATTGCTGGTCACCCTCAAGTGCAGCAATTGCCGCCACTTGCAGCGGGGTAAAGGTGCCGTAGTCGTGGTAACTCTTGATTCGCGCCAGAGCATTGACCAGCTCAGGATTGCCCACCATAAAACCGATACGCCAGCCTGCCATGTTGTAGCTTTTGGACAGTGTGAAGAACTCCACGGCGATGTCCTTGGCGCCCGGTACTTGCATGATCGAAGGCGCTTTCCAGCCGTCATAGACGATATCGGCGTAGGCCAGATCGTGCACAACCAGCACATCATATTGCTTGGCCAGGGCCACCACGCGCTCGAAGAAATCCAGTTCGACACACTGCGCCGTCGGGTTGGACGGGAAGCCCAGGATCATCATTTTCGGTTTGGGGATGGAGCCGCGGATAGCTTTTTCCAGCTCGGCAAAAAAGTCCACGCCGGGGATCAGCGGTACCGAACGCACCTGGGCACCGGCAATCACGGCACCGTAGATATGAATCGGGTAGCTGGGGTTGGGCACCAGCACGGTGTCGCCCTGATCCAGGGTGGCAAGCATCAAGTGCGCCAGGCCTTCCTTGGAGCCGATGGTGACAATGGCTTCGTGCTCGGGATCGATCTCAACGTTATAACGGTCGGCATACCAGCGCGAAATGGCCCGGCGCAGGCGTGGAATTCCCCGCGAAGTCGAGTAGCCGTGAGTGTCTTCACGCTGCGCGACGGTGCAGAGTTTTTCGACGATGTGGGGAGGTGTCGGGCCGTCAGGGTTACCCATGCTGAAGTCGATGATGTCTTCGCCACGACGACGGGCGGCCATCTTCAGCTCGGCAGTGATATTGAAAACATAGGGGGGGAGTCGATCTATGCGCGCAAAGCGTCGCGGCGAACCTTGGTCTGCCATGTGTGCCTCTGATACGTAAGCGCCCGGAACCGTCCGAGCGACGTTGACCACTGCGGTGGTCTGGACGAAACAATACGGGCGCTGATGACCTTTTGTCTAGGTGCTGTCAGCGTCTATTTTTCGCTGATCCGACCTGTATGTGGTTTTGTTCCTATACTCAGATGCTAGGTTTCCTACTTCCTCCATCGAGCATGCCCCATGGACCAACTAAAAAAGTTCGAGCTGTCAGCGCCGCGATTTGCCAAAGGCCAGTTTCAATTGATCGCGGGTTTGGGTGGCCGTTTCACTGAGGAGAGCGTTGATCGAATCCCGCTGTTATGGGAAAAATTCATTCCCGAAATCGGCAAAGTACCAAGCCAAATTGGCGATGAAACCTACGGTGTTTGTTGTAATCCTGATGGCGAGGGTGGTTTTGAATACATTGCTGGCGTGGCTATCAGCAAGCTTGATGATCTGCCTGAGCGGTATCGCTGGATTGAACTGCAGGAGCAGTCTTACGCGGTCTTTGAGCATCACGGGGCATTGGACACGCTTGGTCAGACCTTTCAGGCGATCTGGAAAGACTGGTTGCCAAATTCGGGCTACCAAGCCGCTGATGCGCCCGAGTTCGAGCGCTACAGCGCAGACTTCAATGCGGACACCGGTACGGGGCTGCTGGAAATCTGGCTGCCGATCAAAAAGCCTGCTTAGCTTGCCTGCAACTGCAGGGGCAGCATGGGGGCCAGCGACAGCACCAACCGTCGCTCACCACGATAGGCCTCGCCTTGCTCGACCCAGCCCTGGCTCAGATAAAAAGCCATGGCGCTGGTATTGAACGGGCTGACCGAGAGCATCAATTGGCGAATCTCGGGCCATATCTGTTCAATGGCCCTGGCCAGCTCGCGCAAACAGGCCTTGCCCAATCCCTGGCCCTGAGCACGGCTGTCGACCTGTAGTGCGTGCAAGGTGGCGCAGCCCGGCTCAGCCCAGTGGGCCAGAAGCGGCTCGCGCTTGAGAAGCAAAAATGCCACTGGCAACTCGTCGTTGAGCAGCACCAGCCCTTTGATGCCCGCCTGCGGCTGGACCGGCAACGAGTGCAGGGCAGACTCGATGGTGCCGCAAAAAGCAATCTGCTCAGGGCGAACTTCTATCTCGCGCAGTTGCTCGCGCTGGCGGGGTGTCAGGTCTTCATAAGCGCATAGGCGGGTGTTCATGTCGGGGTTCTATCGAGGCGCAATAGGAGGCATCTGACAGGCAGTGTCAGTAGCCGCTGAACAGCGCGTCAGTTTCTACCCATCACGGTTCTAAATACAGATTTATTCTTGGGTCAGCGCCCGGTGCCGGACTTGCGGCGTAGAGAGGGCAGCAACATGCCGACGTTTTTTTGATAAACCCGGTACTTGTCTCCAAACAGCTCAACCAGATCTTTCTCTTCCAGTTGGGTGCCGATCAGAATGTAAAGGGTGCTTGTCAGTGCAAACACCAGGTGCCCGACACTCATCTCGGGCGTTACCCAGAAAGCGATCAGGAATCCCAGATACAACGGGTGACGCACGAGCTTGTAGAGCGCGGGGGTTCTGAATGCGTTGTTTACGGGTTTTGGTTGGCGCAGGGTGTCCAAGGGCTGTTTGACGCCAAACAATTCGAAGTGGCTGATCATGAAAGAGGCCAGCAGCACCAACCCCCATCCGAACCAGTACAGCGTGACAAGTAACCCCGCAAACAAGGGCGACTGTACACTCCAGACACTGATATCGATCGGCTGCCACAGCCAGCATATAAGCGCCAGCACCGCACTGGAGGCCAGGACATAAGTGGCTCGTTCAATAACTGGCGGTATGACATGACACCACCTGCGCTTGAAGCTTTTGCGCGCCATGATGCTGTGTTGCAGGGCAAATACGGTGATCAGCAGCACATCGACCACAAGCGCCCAGGGCCATGCCAGGCCTGGCCCCGAATCGATACTTTTCGGGACGGCGACATTCCCCAGAAAACCTATCAGATAAACAAATGTCAGTAGAAAAAACAGATAGCTGAACAGGCTATAGAGCAGCGCTGCGAGTTTTTCAGTACGGCTGGTTGAACGCGGTTTCAGCTCAATTTTGGTGTGCATGAACGACTCCTTTCGAACATGGCGAAATTTCAATTAAAACGTCTACAGCCAGTACCTTAGCCCCTATATGGCAAATGGCTAGCGTCGCGGCCGGGCGGTCATAAGATGTCGTCTCACATACCAGTCGAGGGCGTCAGAGCATCAGGGCAGCGCCATGCTGAAGGTGAAGACTGTGCCTTGGTCCTGGTCCGAGGTGACTTCCATATGGCCGCCGTGGGACAGGGCGATCTGGCTGGCAATATACAGCCCAAGGCCAAGTCCGGCCTGGGGAGTGTCGGTGGCCGGGCGTGAGTAGGGTTTGAACAAATGCGGCAGTTGTTCGGCCGGGATGGGCTCGCCCTGGTTGCAGATCCTCAGGGTGAATACCCCATTGAGTACCAGTGCCGAGATGTCAACGGGCCCGTCGGGGCAGCCATGGGTGATGGCATTGGTCAACAGGTTGGAGAGCAGTTGGGCCAGGCGGCCGCTGTCACAGCGGATGCCCTCAAGTGGCCCTATGTCTGAGCGGATGGAACGTTGCGCATGAACGTTTTGCAGTTCCGAGATGACATGGATGAAGACCTGGTCGAGATCGGGGCACTCGCGCAGCGTCAGCGGGATGCCGCTACCGAGCCGTCCGCGGGCAAAGTCCATAACGTCCTCAACCAGCTGCGAGGCACGGTTGCCGCAGCTCAGGATATGCTTGACCAGGACATCGGTGGAGGGGTCTGGGTGCACCCGTAGCAAGCGCTCTGCGGCTGTGGTGATGGCGAATAACGGGTTGCGCAGGTCATGGCCTATAACAGCGATAAATTGCTCGCGCAGCTCTGCGGTTTCACGCTCCTGCTCCAACGCGGTTTCTGTACGTTGCAGGTTTTCTTCGGCGTCAATTTGCAGCGACAGCAGGCGTGCGAATGACTCCATTGTGGACTGGATCGTACTGTTCCTGAGGCTTGCAGGCTCGGGGTCGAGTGCGCACAGGGTGCCGAAAAAACTACCGTCAGTGCGCCATACCGGAATCGTGATGTAGCTTTCGAAGCGATAAATCCGCGGCGTGTGATGGTGTTGGTACAGCGGATCGGCGCTGGCTTTATCAATGATGATCGGCAGGTGCGAGTTCATGTTTTCAAAGCACAGGGTGCTGACCAGGTCCAGCTCGCCACCGGACTGCAAACCGAAACCCAGCTTGTCGAGTACCGCGCAGGCGGTCCAGGTGGTCTGGGTGACACGGGCAACGGCAGCAAAGCGCATACCGGTCATTTCCGTAATCACCTGCAACATTGCAGGTACGGCACTGATCCGGTTAATTGTCGCGATATCGTCAGCCGTGCCGTGCGTCATGGTAAAAGCTCGAGCTCAAAAAGATGATTCTAGCCAGAACACTTGAGCGCGGCACTTATTCCTAAGCAAGCGCTAAATAAAAAGGCCGCGCCACCCATGAAGAGTGGCGCAGCCTTTTATTCAAATCAACTCAGGTGTCTTGTTTGTCTTGCAGCACTTCGCCGGTTTTTGCGTCGAGATCTACGTCCCATTTGATGCCTTTGGTATCGCGCAATTCAACTTCATACACCAGCTTGCCGTAGGAGTGATCAAGCTCGGTATCGAGAATGGTCGCGCCAGGGTGTTTGTCCAGTGCTGCTTGATTCAACTTTTCAAACGAGGTGATTTCACCCGATTTGATCAGGCCCGGGATATGGTCCGGGCGTACATCGGCCTGAGCAATACCGGCAGTCAGAGCCAGGGCAACAGTTGCAAATACCAGATTAAGTTTTTTCATGTTGAGTCCCTTTGGGTTGATCTGTTCAAGTGGGATCAGATTAACCGGCGCAACTTAACTCACCCTTAATTTTCGCCCCTTGCCGGCTTGCAGGTTTAAAAGCCATTTTTCTCCAGCAACTGATTGACGCTTTGTGGCACCGGGCGCTGGTAATACGTGAGCAACTCGCTGGCGCGGTTGGTGAAGATGCCGTCGACATCTGCGTCCATTGCCTTTTTGAAGTCAACGGGGGCATCGAGGGTGTAAACATGTACCAGCATGCCCCGGTCATGGGCGGCGCTGTTCATCCAGGGCTGGATCAGGTCGAAGTAGCTCTGGTCACCCCCGTGGGTCAAGGCTGCCGAAGGGCCTGTACCGATGGCACCGTTGGCCTTGGCAAAGTCGAGCCACTGGATGAACTCGGCTTTGTCCTTGGGTTGCTGTTTGGCGTAGTACGCGGCTTTATCCTTTTCGCCGGAGTCGGCGAAACTGACTGAGGTGCTGGGCTTCATGCCGCCTTCACCTACCCATAACAGCAGGATCTTCGGCGTGTCGGGCATTTCTTTTTGCAGCAGCTCAAGGCTGTTTTTGTCGAAGGTTTGCAACATGACCCGGCCTTTGCCCTGGCCGACCAGTGGTTTGCCTTCCGCCTCTGCCGAGGCAACGGGCTCAAGCCAGCCGCGTTCGCTCAACTTGTTTTTCAGATCGTGTTCAAGGCCCGGGAACTGCCTGGGCTCTTTGGTTTCGATGTAGAGGCCCGGTTTGTACTGTGGATTGCCCTGGGCGATATCGATAATTTCGTCCAGGGTCAGGATCGGCAGCCCGACATAGGACGGGCGCGCGCGATCCGGATAAGCCTGGTTGAACCAACTGCCAGCATCCAGGGTTTTAAGCTCGGCCAGGGTAAAGGCGCTGGCCGGGCTGTCCTTGCGTTGCGGAAACTTTTTGGCGACGTCAGTGGTGCGCAACAGGCTGTTGTCATGCAGCGCAAACAGAACGCCGTCCTTGCTGCGTTGCAGGTCCATTTCCAGATAGTCAGCCCCCAGATCCCTGGCAAGGGTGTAGGCGGCAGCGGTTGATTCCGGAGCATCGAAGGACGCACCGCGATGGGCGATCACCGCCGGGCGCGGTATGCCGTGAGCGTTGGCCAGTGCCGCCTCGGTCGCATTGGATGCGCCAGCATTCTGTACGCCACCCAAGCCCAGGAGCAGGCTCAGCAGCAGGGCGTTTTTGCCAAAAGTGTCAGGCATTGGTTGAGTTCCTTTCAATCAGAAAAACAGAGGGTGTTTTTTAGCGGTTTTTCGTGAAGATGTGCAGTATTCTTGGCCACATCAACGTCCCCGGCAGAGGGGCAGGCAATCGAACTTGCGTGTAAACCACCGTCCCGGAGCCTTTCAGGCTCATCAGTGAGGTTTACCATGCGTATCACTTCGCAACTCATCTGTCAGGCCGCTGACCTACTTAGCGGCTTTGTTGGTTTCAATCGTAAGACAGGCCAGCACATTGTCCGTTTCAGTGAAGATTCATTTGGAATGGATGTCGCCGACGACAACATCACGCCCACCAGCGAGTTTGTCTGGCAGGCCGATGGTGCTGGCACCATGACTCTCAAGCGCGAGTTGATTCAGTTGTTGCTGGATCAGAATATCGATGACCGCCTGAACATCACCGAGCCCTTGAGGGTGTATATGCAGCGCCAGGATGTGCCCGAGATTTCGGCCTTGCGTCGCTGCATCAGTTGAATAGCGCTGCCCGGGCCCTGTTTCTATACCGGATCATTGCTCAGCTGTGATTCAGCAAGGGTGTCTGCTGCGCCAACACTGATTTTGTTGCGCCCCGTATTCTTTGCGATATATAGCGCTTTGTCTGCCTCGTTCAGCCACGTGCTGGCCTGGAGGAGTTCGGGGCGGCAAGTGGCAAGCCCGATACTCAGGCTAACGCACAGGCCGGGCTCGTCGGCGTGTTGATAGTTGTCAATCACGTGGCGCAGCCGTTCCATGATTTCCCGGGCCTGGTCCAGGGTGCGATTGGGCAGGATGACGCAGAATTCATCACCGCCGTAGCGGCCTGCAAGGTCTTCAGTGCGCAAATTGTCCTTGAGCTCCTTGCTGAGCTGGCGCAATACACTGTCGCCGACAATATGCCCGTAGGTGTCGTTGATCTGTTTGAAGTGATCGATATCAATCAGCGCCAGAGTCGCCGGAGAATTGCGCTCCAGACTTTGCTGGAAACTGAGTTGCAGCAGGTCTTTCCATGAGCCGTGATTAAGCAGCCCGGTCAGGCTATCGGTGCGGCTGAGGGTACTGAGGGTGCGTTTATGCTCGGCCAGGGTGATTGCCAGACCATAGCTGACCATGCCTACAGCAAAAGGGTAAAGAATCAGCACGGGTACGCAGGCATAGACCTGCAGGCTGGTGGTATGGGGTGTAAACGCAAAGCCGAACAGCAGCAACGCGACCAGGGCGCCTGCCAGCTGCGCCAGCGCTCCGCGAACCAGCAGTTTTGGCCCTCCGGCAGCCACGTTGTGCATGGTCATCATCGACACGATGATCACCGTAGGCAGCGGATTGAACTCGATAGCCGCCGCCCAAAACCCTCCGCACATGGAATCAATCAAAATATTTCGACGTTCAGCCCGGTAGGGATAGGTTGCACGCGATGACAATTGATAGGCCAGGTGAGGCCATACGAACGCGTTTAGCAGCAGTAGTGGCCAAACCCATATGGATCTGTCGAGGGGGTAGAGGGCGGCCATTAGCCCGATACTGCCAAACCCTGAGCCAATCACTCGCGGCGCATAAATACGCTTGGCGAACGACAACCCTTTGCCTCTTTTATTGTCCATGTCTATCTGCGCAAGATGTGCGGGCGGAGTTTCTGGCAACTGCCGGGTACTGCATTATCGATTGTTGGCTGGTCGGTCAGCCTTGTCGAGAATACACCCCATCTGTTCCGAAAATTCTGAAACAGTTATGGGGACTAGATTAGCTTATTAAGTCGAGGGCAAGCTGCGGCGCAGAAGGATGCCAGTAGAATGTCGATCATCCTCTAACAGGCCTGTAAACAGAGTATTAATCACTTTTGACTGGAGCCTTCAAGCCATGGCACTCGACTCAAGCAGTGCAGAGGGGCCTAAGCCCGCTGAGCGTCATAAAGGTGCATTTCAAAATGCTGGCGTCAGGCCGCCTTCCAGTATCGGCAAAACCTTGGGCATTTTTTGGAGAATGATATTCCAAAAGCCTGCGAGCACTCGCCCTGCAGGTGTGATCCCGGTCAAACCGCTGACCCGTGAGCAATTGGACGAGGCTGCGGATTTCAGTGTGTACCGGTTGGGTCACTCGACTCTGCTGCTCAAGCTTAAGGGAAAGTACTGGTTGACCGACCCGGTCTATGCTGAGCGTGCATCGCCGTTCCAGTGGGCTGGCCCCAAGCGCTTCCATGCGCCGCCCATCAGCCTTGATGAGCTCCCGCCACTGGAAGCAGTGATTCTTTCCCACAATCATTACGATCACCTGGACCAAAAAACCGTATTGCAACTGGCCGCCAAAACACAGCAGTTTTTGGCGCCGCTGGGTGTGGGCGACTTGCTGGTCAAATGGGGAGTACCAGCCAGCAAGGTTCAGCAACTGGATTGGTGGCAGGGCACCCAACTTGCAGGTATCCGCTTTATCGCGACTCCTTCCCAGCACTTTTCAGGCCGCGGCCTGTTTGATCATAACCAGACGCTTTGGGCATCCTGGGTCATGATCATTGATGACGTGCGAATCTTCTTCAGTGGAGACTCAGGTTACTTCGACGGTTTCAAGCTGATCGGCGAGCAGTTTGGGCCATTTGATCTGACCCTGATGGAGACGGGTGCCTACAACACCGACTGGCCCGATGTGCATATGCAGCCCGAACACAGCCTGCAAGCGCACAACGACCTCAACGGGCGTTGGTTGTTACCTATTCACAACGGCACCTTTGATCTGGCTTTTCATGCCTGGTTCGAGCCGTTTGAGCGCATTGTGGCGTTGGCAGAGCAACGCAAAGTGCTGATTACAACGCCACAAATGGGTGAGGCTTTCAATCTGCTAACCCCTCACCGGGGCCGTGCCTGGTGGCTTGAGGTAGAAACCCCAGGGCAATAGGGCCGTATTTCACTCGATCAGAGCAAAATCTTCGCGCCCCATCGGGTCTGGTGTTGTGCCGCGAACATTTCCCCCGCGACCGGGGGTAAAGCCGGGAAAGAACACCAGGCCCTGCGCCTCAAGGCTATAGGCCAGGGCCAGCCGGGTTACGTCGCGAACGGGGGCTTGTGACTCGAAGCGTTCAATGGCCGAGACTGAAACCCCGGACTGCTCACTCAGGTACTCGCGATTCCAGCCCAGCATTTCGCGGGCCTGCGAGCAGTGCAGCGGGGTAAATTGATTGATGACGATACGTTCAAACGTACTGCGCGTGGCTGAATGAGGCATGGGTTTCTCCAGGGCTGAGTCAGTGCTTGAAAATGTACTGTGTTTTTATACAGCTATCTTGGTGCCGGAACAAACTCATTTTTTGATAAGTGCCGAGGGGCGAAATCTGTTGTCTGGCTGCATTTTTATGAGCTTTTGCGCGAAGAGCATGGGTCGAAAATTTCGATAGTGGGGTGTGTGTAATCTTTTCGCGGAAAACGCCCATGTTGCTCACGTCATCGCGGGGGCACGGTTAGCAGAGCTTTCTTCGTTGAAATCAGAAACGTCCTAACTCTTTTATTTTAAATAAGCTTAAGACTGGTTCCCATATCAGGGATGTCCCAGTGCTTAGCCTGCACATTGACGCTATCAAAATATAATGCCCATAAAGTTTGCACACTTGTAACTGTTGTAGCAGCCATCACCTTCTACGAAGACACCCACGTTGTGTTCAGGGTGGGAGCCTTGCGGCGAAAATCAGTAATAAGTCAGTTGCAAAAGGTATCTGGGGTTTTCTCTGTCGCTGGGTGTGTGCGGTTAATGTAAAAGAGAACTTTTAAACAGTTTTTCAGTAGTCGGATGATGACTGTTTAAACGTTTACCCTTATCTGCAAGAACGGTATAAAAAAGATGATGGAAGCCATAGGTGAGCCCACCAACAGTATCAATCAACTCCTGTATTTGCTGTATGGCGGCAAAGAAGTTTATCGGCTTGAAGCAAAATTCAGTATTTTGTCGGCGTTGCGCTACAGAAAAGATCCGGCTGACTTTACGATCACACTGATGACTGATCAGCCTGAGGCATTTGATGGCTGGCCTGTGAGCGTGTTGCCTCTGAGCGTTGAGGTGCTGGACGCCTGGCAAGGGGCAGGCGGTTATTATCACCGGCGTAAGGCTTACGCTATCCAGGCGGGCGTTGCGCTGTCTGGCAAAACCATTTTCGTTGATACCGATACGGTTTTTTTCAAAGACCCGGCCCAGTTGTTTAAACGGGTCTCTGACAATCATTTTTTGATGGATAAGTTTGAGTTGAGCTGGGCAGATGCTTCCCGGCGTCTGGGGTTTCGTAAACTGGTTACACAGCTCGACGCTGAAAATAAAGCCCCCGCACCGTGGTTGAAGCTGTTCAATAGCGGGGTTTGCGGGATGACCAAAACCAACGGTCATATTTTTGAAGGTGTAATTTGTTTGATTGATCAATGGGCTCATCATGGAGCAACACTTCTTACGATTGAGCAAATTGCTATATCGTTTATGCTGCATGGTCGAAAAGTGATTGCGGCCAATGACTGCATTAATCATTACTTCTCGGTGAAGCACTATCACCATGCAATGTACCGGGCTTTTTTTAATAAGCAGGGTGAGGGCTATCGTGAGGGTTTACCGCAAGCATCATTTGCCGTTCCTGACCGTCTTCCCAGGGTCTCGCTGCGTCACCGTTTACAGCTGAGGTGGAAATTGAGGGGGCAATGCAGTACCTCTCGAAAAATTGCCAAACTCTATCTGCTGGGTAAGGCGGGTAGCCAATTACCCTATCTTGAGGCGTGTACGCCTCTTTGGTGGGCTGTAGCCGTTGAAGAACTGAGAAATCTGGAAGCTGCTGGAAAGTCTCACACAAAACTCGCCGCACTATGGCAGGCGGATTCCGGCTTTTTGAGTTTAATAAAGGGTAATTGAAAATTTCGATGCCAATAAAAAGGGCCAACATGGTTGGCCCTTTTTATTTACCCGGTGTGGCTTTAACCAACCCGGTGTATCAATCCCAGCTCAATGCACCGCCGGTTTGGTATTCGATGACCCGTGTTTCGAAGAAGTTTTTCTCTTTCTTCAAATCCATGATTTCGCTCATCCATGGGAACGGGTTAGTCGTGCCCGGGTATTCTTCTTTCAGGCCGATTTGCGACAGGCGGCGGTTGGCGATGAACTTGAGGTAGTCTTCCATCATCGCTGCGTTCATGCCCAATACGCCGCGTGGCATGGTGTCACGTGCGTATTCGATTTCCAGCTGGGTGCCTTGCAGAATCATCTGCGAAGCTTCTTCCTTCATTTCAGCGTCCCACAAGTGCGGGTTTTCGATTTTGATCTGGTTGATCACGTCGATGCCGAAGTTCAGGTGCATGGATTCGTCGCGCAGGATGTACTGGAACTGCTCGGCAACCCCGGTCATTTTGTTGCGACGACCCATCGACAGGATCTGCGTAAAGCCGCAGTAGAAGAAGATGCCTTCCAGAACGCAGTAGTAGGCGATCAGGTTGCGCAGCAGCTCTTTGTCGGTTTCGACAGTACCGGTTTCGAACTTCGGATCAGAGATCGAACGGGTGTATTTCAGGCCCCAGGTAGCTTTTTTAGCAACCGACGGGATCTCGTGGTACATGTTGAAGATCTCGCCTTCATCCATGGCCAGCGATTCGATGCAGTACTGGTAGGCGTGGGTATGGATCGCCTCTTCGAAAGCCTGGCGCAGGATGTACTGGCGGCACTCCGGGTTGGTGATCAGGCGGTATACGGCCAGTACCAGGTTGTTGGCAACCAGGGAGTCGGCAGTCGAGAAGAAGCCCAGGTTGCGCATCACGATGCGGCGCTCGTCGTCGGTCAGGCCTTCCGGGTTTTTCCAGAGGGCGATGTCGGCGGTCATGTTGACTTCTTGCGGCATCCAGTGGTTTGCGCAACCGTCCAGGTATTTCTGCCACGCCCAGTCGTACTTGAACGGTACGAGCTGGTTCAGGTCGGCGCGGCAGTTGATCATCATTTTTTCGTCAACCGCTACACGGGCGGAAGCGCCTTCGAGTTCGGCCAGACCTTCAGCAATGTCGAGGTTGTCCAGCGCGGCTTTGGCACGAATGATCGCGGCCGAGTCGGTAGCCGTGACTGCGCGGGCTTCCTGGGCAGCTACGCCGCCAGCGGCGTCGAGGCGGTCCATGTTGGCTTCGGTTGCGTGGCCTGCGTTGGCGCCTTTAACAGCGACTTCGCCTTCGTCTTCTTTGTCGAATTCGTCCCAGCTCAGCATGACGTGTCGTCTCCTGCGTGAGGGCCTGATAGCTGCGTGAAAACACTTATGGTTTGGTTTTTACGCGGCCATAGGCCACTTGGATCTAAGAAATGTTGCTTGCAGTAGCGTTGTGCTCACGCAAAAACATGAATGTGTACGTTGGCTTGTACCGCTGTCGTTCAGGGAAGGAGGTCGTGCCTGCACTTGCCCTGGGCCTTGAGGCCGTAGCAGCGTGGTTTTTTAGCCCGCGAAGGGGATATGCCAAGCCTTTTTGATGGCCGCAGTATAAGGCTTTTGCACAAGGTATTTCAGCCAGTTTTTTTGCTGGAGATGCGACGAAACGCCCTAAATTTGTCCAGGGCTTAAGCAAGGCTGCGGCTGGGCGAGGGTTTGCCGGGGCAGAAGTTTTTTTGTCATGGGTCTGGGCGACCAAATGACCTGTGGCATGAGCGGGAGGGAAGGGAGATTTGTTGCAAGGCAGACCACGCCCGGCAGCTACCGGGCGTCAGGTCGAAGCGGTGTTAGCTGAGACGATGGCCGTTGGTACGGTCATAGCCGTCTTCAGCAAAGCTGGCCGAGCGGGTGCTGTCATAGCCGTCTTCGGCAAAGCTGGCCGAGCGGGTGCTGTCATAGCCGTCTTCGGCAAAATTGGCCGAGCGGGTGCTGTTGTAGCCATCTTCAGTAAAAGTGGCGGCGTGGGTACGGTCATAACCGTCAGCGGCAAAAGCTGAACTGGCCAGAACAGACAAACTGAAAGCCACTATCAAAGAACGTTTCATTAGATAATTCCCGGGCGATACATGCGCGGCGGGCAACGTTTCAAAGTTATATAAGCGAGGTTGAAAGTTGCAATTAAACACCGCGTTGGTTCGCGTGAATAAGTGAGTTGATTAACGCTGGAATAAATCGCAGATTATTAATCAGCCGTTGGAGCAGCCGTTGCCCATGACACGGTATTCAAGAGTGTGCTGCTTGCCCTGCGAGTCTTCGTAGACCATCTGGGCCGGCACAACTTCGCAAACGCTGGGGATTTCGCTCATGGAAATCACTTTGGCGATGTCCAGTTCGGATGAGTAGGAATACTGTTCGACGGCAGGTTGCGGGTGCGCAGCTTGTGTGTTCACTTCCTCAGCCATGGCGGTCAGACACACACTGCTCAGGGCCAGAACTAACAACGCTTTCATTTCAGAGTTACCTGTTTTAGGTCGAGTGGGGTCACACAGCCCTTGTGAGGCTGTGCGTGAAACTGAGTATTGAAGAGCGACTTAACTTGCCTTCGTGGGGGCTGTAACTTGGGTTAATCGCGGTGCCTTGGTTGGCGAGATGAATTTTAGGCCTGTGCCGTGCGGGCATATAGAGGGAGTTTTGATAAAGACTGTTGACAGTTTCTGCAACAATCGTCGAAAACAGAGCTCATTTCTGACGTTTACAAGGCGCGTGACGAGCAGGAAATCGCTGTAAGTACTGTGCTTGAGCCTTGCGCAGAAAAACCATGACTTTTCTGCGTGTTTCTTACTACCAACGTCGAATGGATCTCACGGCCTGGCCCGGCTAAAACAGGGTCATAAAACAACAACTACAAGCATTGAGGTATGAAACATGAGTGCCGCTTCCCTGTATCCCGTACGCCCTGAAGTCGCTGCCAATACGCTGACTGACGAGGCGACCTACAAGGCGATGTACCAGCAGTCCGTCGTCAACCCGGATGGCTTCTGGCGCGAACAAGCAAAGCGCCTCGACTGGATCAAGCCTTTTACCACCGTCAAACAGACCTCTTTCGACGATCATCATGTCGATATCAAATGGTTCGCGGACGGCACTCTCAACGTTTCCTACAACTGTCTGGACCGTCACCTTGCCGAGCGCGGCGATCAAGTGGCCATCATTTGGGAAGGGGATGATCCTTCCGAGCAGCGCAACATTACCTACCGTGAGCTGCACGAAGAGGTGTGCAAGCTGGCCAACGCCTTGCGCGGTCAGGATGTGCACCGGGGTGACGTAGTCACCATCTATATGCCGATGGTGCCTGAGGCTGTGGTCGCCATGCTGGCGTGTACCCGGATCGGTGCAATCCACTCGGTTGTATTTGGTGGGTTCTCGCCAGAGGCGCTGGCCGGCCGGATCATCGACTGCAAATCCAAGGTAGTGATCACCGCTGACGAAGGCCTGCGTGGCGGCAAGCGTACCGCGCTCAAGGCCAATGTCGATGTGGCACTGACCAACCCGGATACCTCCAGCGTTCAGAAGATCATCGTGTTCAAGCGTACCGGCGGGGACATCGCCTGGTACAAGCATCGTGATATCTGGTACCACGACCTGATGGCCGTGGCCTCGACTCACTGCGCCCCGAAAGAAATGGGCGCAGAAGAAGCCTTGTTTATCCTTTATACCTCCGGCTCTACCGGCAAGCCCAAAGGTGTGCAGCACACCACGGGTGGCTATCTGCTCTATGCGGCGTTGACCCACGAACGCGTGTTCGACTACCGCCCGGGCGAGGTGTACTGGTGCACGGCGGACGTCGGCTGGGTGACCGGTCACACGTATATCGTCTACGGGCCATTGGCCAACGGCGCAACCACCGTGCTGTTCGAAGGTGTGCCGAACTACCCGGACATTACCCGCGTTTCGAAAATTGTCGACAAGCACAAGGTCAATATTCTCTACACCGCGCCTACAGCCATTCGCGCGATGATGGCCGAAGGTCAGGCGGCGGTTAAGGATGCCGATGGCTCCAGCTTGCGCTTGCTGGGTTCGGTGGGTGAGCCGATCAACCCTGAGGCCTGGAACTGGTACTACACTACGGTCGGCAAAGAGCGTTGCCCGATTGTGGATACCTGGTGGCAGACCGAAACCGGCGCTTGCATGATGAGCCCGCTGCCTGGGGCGCATGCACTCAAGCCAGGCTCTGCAGCGCGTCCGTTCTTTGGTGTGGTGCCGGGGCTGGTGGATAACCTTGGCAACCTTATAGAAGGGGCCGCTGAAGGTAACCTGGTGATTCTGGACTCCTGGCCTGGACAGGCGCGCACCTTGTATGGCGATCACGACCGGTTCGTCGATACCTACTTCAAGACCTTCCGTGGCATGTACTTCACCGGCGACGGCGCGCGTCGTGACGAAGACGGTTACTACTGGATCACCGGTCGTGTAGATGACGTGCTCAACGTGTCCGGCCACCGGATGGGGACTGCTGAAATCGAAAGCGCAATGGTGGCCCACCCTAAAGTGGCAGAGGCTGCAGTGGTTGGCGTGCCCCATGACATCAAAGGGCAGGGGATTTATGTCTATGTCACCCTCAATGGTGGCGAAGAGCCAAGTGAGGCGTTGCGCCTTGAATTGAAAAACTGGGTGCGCAAAGAGATCGGTCCGATCGCTTCGCCGGATGTCATCCAGTGGGCGCCCGGCCTGCCGAAAACCCGTTCGGGCAAAATCATGCGTCGTATCCTTCGCAAGATAGCTACCGGCGAATACGACGGTCTGGGTGATATTTCTACTCTGGCTGACCCGGGTGTGGTGCAGCACTTGATCGATACCCATAAAGGCATGAAGGTCGCCTAACACGGCCTGAAGGTCACCAAGCCCCGTCCGGCATAACCTGGCGGGGCTTTTTATTGGGCAACTGCAGATCCTGTGGGAGCCGACTATGTGTTACCGCAGATGTAACCGGTTGCCCGTTAGCGGGGCCTTCTGATACTCAAAGCACCGTTTTAGAGCCCTTTTCGGCTCCTGAATAAATAAGATGAAACGCTGCACTTGCCGGAATAGAAGGCTTTGCGAATAATAGGCCCGCTATTTGCAACTCACATAGGTTCTATGTCTTTTGCTCTTGCATAAACATGAAGAGCTGTCAATGCCTGGAGTCGCTTTTTTCGGTGCATCTGTAACTAGTTGTCGCATTGAAGAAATAACGGCTTGAAGCCTGTCGTTAGAATGCCGATCACCCGCTCGTCGTTGTTGTGCTGGTCACAGTGCAACGCCAGTAGGACGTGGCGCCGCATTCCCGGTTTAACCTCCGCATATTGGGCTCAGGCTCACTCTGCTTTTATTGCCTTTACCGATGGAGTCCTAAGATGAAGAAACTCGTGCTTCTTGGCGCCCTGGCACTGTCCGTGCTGTCCCTGCAGGCTTTTGCTGCTGACAAACCTCTGAAAATTGGTATTGAAGCGGCTTACCCTCCGTTCGCTTCCAAAGCCCCGGATGGCAGTATCGTGGGTTTTGACTACGACATCGGTAATGCACTGTGCGAGCAGATGCAGGTCAAGTGCGTGTGGGTCGAGCAAGAATTCGATGGCCTGATCCCGGCACTTAAAGTGCGCAAAATCGACGCAATCCTGTCCTCGATGTCCATCACCGAAGACCGCAAGAAGTCCGTTGATTTCACCAACAAGTACTACCTGACGCCAGCGCGCCTGGTGATGAAGGAAGGTACTGTGGTCAGCGACAGCCTTGATGAACTCAAAGGCAAGAAAATCGGCGTACAGCGCGGCTCGATTCACGACCGTTTCGCCAAGGAAGTTCTGGCGCCTAAAGGTGCCGTTGTCGTTCCTTACGGCTCGCAGAACGAAATCTACCTGGACGTGGAAGCGGGTCGTCTCGACGGCACCGTTGCAGACGCCACCCTGCTGGAAGACGGTTTCCTGAAGACCCCGGCTGGCAAAGGCTACGCATTCGCAGGCCCGGCATTCACCGACGTCAAGTACTTTGGTGATGGCGTGGGTATCGCCGTACGCAAGGGCGACGCCCTGAAAGACAAGATCAACGCTGCTATCACGGCTCTGCGTGAAAACGGCAAGTACAAGCAAATCCAGGACAAGTACTTCAACTTCGATATTTACGGTCAGTAATACATCGCAGCGGTACGTCCGAAATGGCGCAAGCGACAGAATCT
Organism: Pseudomonas sp. FSL W7-0098; assembly: GCF_005930585.1. Taxonomy (NCBI): domain Bacteria; kingdom Pseudomonadati; phylum Pseudomonadota; class Gammaproteobacteria; order Pseudomonadales; family Pseudomonadaceae; genus Pseudomonas; species Pseudomonas sp. FSL W7-0098. The sequence goes on along the minus strand of NZ_RXHW01000005.1, from coordinate 321,734 downwards.
CTGAAGTTTGCGCCATTTTTTATTCCCCCATTTTCGAGCTATTTTTTAGAGGGCCGGAATCATGTTGAAAGGCTACGGGGCTGTCATCCTCGATGGCGCTTGGCTGACGCTTCAGCTCGCCTTGTCGTCCATGGCCCTGGCCATTGTTCTAGGTCTGATCGGTGTTTCGTTGCGCTTGTCGCCGGTACGTTGGCTGGCTTGGATGGGCGATCTGTATTCAACGGTAATCCGCGGGATTCCCGACCTTGTGCTGATTTTGCTGATTTTCTACGGCGGTCAGGACCTGCTCAATCGCGTTGCGCCGATGCTGGGTTACGACGATTACATTGACTTGAATCCGTTGGCGGCCGGTATCGGCACCCTGGGCTTCATTTTTGGTGCCTACCTGTCCGAGACCTTTCGTGGGGCCTTCATGGCCATTCCCAAGGGGCAAGCTGAAGCCGGCATGGCTTATGGCATGAGTCCGTTTCAGGTGTTTTTCCGGGTATTGGTGCCACAGATGATTCGCCTGGCGATCCCTGGCTTTACCAATAACTGGCTGGTGTTGACCAAGGCGACTGCACTGATTTCGGTGGTGGGCCTGCAAGACATGATGTTCAAGGCCAAGCAGGCGGCTGATGCCACCCGCGAGCCGTTCACCTTCTTCCTGGCCGTTGCGGCGATGTACCTGGTACTGACCAGTGTTTCGCTGCTGGCATTGCGACAACTTGAGAAGCGCTACTCGGTAGGCGTAAGGGCGGCTGATCTATGATCTTTGACTACAACGTCATCTGGGCCAGCATGCCGCTGTACTTGAGCGGCATGCTGGAAACCGTGAAACTGCTGGGTATCTCGCTGTTTTTCGGCCTGCTGGCAGCTGTGCCGCTGGGGTTGATGCGGGTCTCCAAGCAGGCCTGGGTCAACTTTCCGGCCTGGCTGTTCACCTACGTGATTCGCGGCACGCCGATGCTGGTGCAGCTGTTCTTGATCTACTACGGGCTGGCCCAGTTCGAAGTAATTCGTGACAGCTTTATGTGGCCGCTGTTGTCCAGTGCCACCTTCTGTGCCTGCCTGGCGTTTGCCATCAATACCAGCGCCTATACCGCCGAAATCATAGCCGGCAGCCTGCGGGCCACGCCCTATGGTGAGATTGAAGCGGCCAAGGCAATGGGCATGTCCCGTTCCAAGATGTATCGCCGCATTTTGCTGCCGTCGGCCATGCGCCGGGCTCTGCCGCAATACAGCAATGAAGTGATCATGATGTTGCAGACCACCAGTCTGGCCTCCATCGTGACCCTGATCGACATTACGGGCGCTGCGCGTACCGTCAATGCCCAGTACTACCTGCCGTTTGAGGCCTACATCACGGCCGGTGCTTTCTACCTGTGCCTGACCTTCATTCTGGTGCGCCTGTTCAAACTGGCCGAGCGCCGCTGGCTGGGCTATATGGCCCCGCGCAAGGCCTGAGTCATGGAGCGTATCGATCACCTGCTGCCCTGGAGCAGCCTGGGTTCCGAGCGTCACTTGACGGTGTTCCGTTTCGGTGAAGGTGAGCGCAAAGCCTATATCCAGGCCAGCCTGCATGCAGACGAACTGCCGGGCATGCGTTGTGCCTGGGAACTGAAAAAGCGCCTGAGCGAACTTGAAGCCCGGGGTGCTTTGAATGGCGTGATCGAACTGGTGCCCGTGGCCAACCCCCTGGGGCTCGGCCAGTTGCTGCAAGGCAGTCATCAGGGACGTTTCGAGTTTGGCAGCGGCAAAAACTTCAACCGCGATTTCGTCGAGTTGAGTGAGCCGGTAGCGCAGAGGCTGGCAGGTCGCCTGGGGGATGATCCTCACGCCAACACCCGACTGATCCGTCAGACAATGCTTGATATATTGTCCGAGTTGCCAGATCCGGTCAGTCAGTTGCAAGGTATGCAGCGTGTTTTGTTGAGTCATGCCTGTGATGCAGACATTGTCCTGGATCTGCACTGCGAGACCGATGCCGCACTGCATCTGTACGCCTTGCCCCAGCATTGGCCGCAGTGGCGTTCGCTGGCTGCGCATCTGGATGTGCGGGTTGGTCTGTTGGCTGAAGACTCGGGTGGCAGCTCCTTCGATGAAGCCTGCTCAGTGCCCTGGCTGCGTTTGCAGCGCCAGTTTGCCGATGCGCAGATCCCTTTGGCCTGCATGTCGACCACCCTGGAGCTGGGCGGGCAGGCGGACACCGGCCGCCCGCAGGCCGAGGCTTATGCCGAGGGCATTCTGGCGTTTCTGGCCGAACAGGGCCTGATCACAGGTGACTGGCCTGCAGCGCAGCATGAGGCATGTGAAGGCATGCCATTTGAAGGCACTGAGTTGTTGTTTGCACCGCACCCCGGTGTGGTGAGTTTTTTACGTCCGGTGGGCGCCTGGGTTGAGCCCGGCGAGCCGCTGTTTGAAGTGATTGATCCTTTATCTGACCGGGTCAGTACGGTATGCGCGGGCACCGCCGGTGTGTTATTTGCCGTTGAGCGACTGCGCTATGCCCAACCCGGTTTCTGGCTGGCTAAAGTGGCGGGGCGCAAGCCTTTGCGTCACGGGCGCTTGCTCAACGACTGACTGTTTTTGTGAGAACCGACAGCATGTACAAACTTGAAGTCCAAGACCTGCATAAACGCTATGGCAGTCATGAAGTGCTCAAAGGCGTTTCGCTGGCCGCCAAGGCAGGTGATGTGATCAGCATCATCGGTTCCAGTGGCTCCGGCAAAAGTACCTTTTTGCGTTGCATCAACCTGCTCGAGCAACCCCATGCAGGCAAGATCCTGCTCAATGGTGAAGAGCTCAAGCTGATTGCCAACAAGGACGGCGCGCTCAAGGCCGCCGATCCCAAGCAGTTGCAGCGCATGCGCTCGCGCCTGTCGATGGTGTTCCAGCATTTCAACCTGTGGTCGCACATGACCGCGCTGGAAAACATCATGGAAGCGCCGGTGCATGTACTGGGCATGTCCAAGGCCGAAGCCCGTGACAAGGCTGAGCATTACCTGCAGAAAGTAGGCGTGTCGCACCGCAAGGATGCTTACCCGGGGCATATGTCCGGTGGCGAGCAGCAGCGTGTGGCAATTGCCCGTGCGCTGGCGATGGAGCCTGAGGTCATGCTGTTTGACGAGCCGACCTCGGCCCTTGACCCTGAGCTGGTGGGTGATGTGCTCAAGGTGATGCAGGATCTGGCCCAGGAAGGTCGCACCATGGTGGTGGTGACCCACGAAATGGGTTTTGCCCGTGAAGTGTCGAACCAACTGGTGTTTCTGCATAAAGGTATTGTCGAAGAAAGCGGTGACCCGCGTGAAGTGCTGGTTAACCCGCAGTGCGAGCGGTTGCAGCAGTTTCTGTCGGGCAGCTTGAAATAACTGCAATTTTAAGACTGCCGCTGTGCACCAAAATAGGTCATGCTCCGCATCCCGCGTAGCTGGCCCAGGCTGGGTGCACAGGTTTTATTCCCGTTTTCGTTCCGGATAGCACGCCATGACCGCCCATCGAATTGGTTTCCTCATTTGGCCCAGCACCAAAGCCTTGACTCTGGCGCTGGCCGAGGAAGCGTTGCGTGTTGCCCAGCGCGTGCATCCTGAAGTCGTCTACGAGTTGTTGTTCTTGCAGGCCGAGGCACCGCTTGAAGGAGCCTGGCAATTGCCGGGTGAGCCCTGGAACGGCAAGCTTGAAGGTTGCCAAAAGCTGTTTTTGCTGGCGGATGAGCCGCCTGCCGCCCTGACCTCGGCCCTGAGCAGTGCGCTCAAGCAACTGGTGCGGGCAGGGTGCGTGATTGGCGGGCTGTCGGCGGGTGTCTACCCGCTGGCGCAATTGGGTTTGCTGGATGGCTACCGTGCGGCCGTGCACTGGCGCTGGCAGGACGATTTCGCCGAGCGCTTCCCCAAAGTAATCGCCACCAGTCATTTGTTCGACTGGGATCGTGATCGCCTGAGCGCTTGCGGCGGGCTGTCGGTACTCGATTTGTTGCTGGCGGTGCTGGCTCGCGATCATGGTGCCGAACTGGCCGGTGCGGTGTCCGAGGAGCTGGTGGTCGAGCGCATCCGTGAAGGCGGTGAGCGTCAGCGTATCCCGCTGCAGAACCGTCTTGGCTCCAGCCATCCCAAGCTGACCCAGGCTGTGTTGCTGATGGAGGCCAATATTGAAGAGCCCCTGACCACCGACGAAATCGCCCAGCATGTGTGCGTTTCCCGTCGTCAGTTGGAGCGTATCTTCAAGCAGTACCTCAATCGCGTGCCGAGTCAGTACTACCTCGAACTGCGCCTGAATAAAGCCCGGCAGATGTTGATGCAAACCAGCAAGTCGATCATCCAGATCGGCTTGTCCTGCGGTTTCTCGTCGGGGCCGCATTTCTCCAGCGCCTATCGCAACTTCTTTGGTGCGACTCCCCGTGAAGATCGCAATCAGCGCCGTAGCAGCAGCCCTTTCGAGTTGTCTTCGGCCCCGGCCGAGCGCGGCTGAGGTCAGGTCAGCCTGGCTTTGGTCAGAGCCTGACGGGTCAACTGCCGGCTGAGCTCTTTGCGTTCATCGGCGATCTGGCTGTAGATCCGGTAGTAGAACCTGTCATTCATGGGCTCGGAGGTGAATACCTGAGGCTCAGGCACTGCCAGTTTTAGGGCGAGTTCCTGCAGCTCGACACGCTGCCCTGCATGGCGCTGCTCCAGGCGCGTATCCGAGCGAACCCAATTATCCTGCAGCTCCCTGAGCTGCTCGAGCCACTCGGCCTTCTGTTCGAAGAGGCTGGCGTTGGCGTCCAGTTCCGAGGCGTAAGTTTTGTTCAGGTAGGTCTCCCAGAAGGGCACATCAAGGATCTGATTGACCAGCCCGTCACCGGCTTCGCCCTCATGAATCAGGCGATAGGCCCTGACAAACTCCGTATCGCCCACCTGGGCAGTCATCCTGTAGACCATGTAGTTAGGTACCCAGGGCAGTTCGAGGCTTGTGCTCAGCCGGGTCTGGTAGCCGGTGTGGACTTCGACTTCGTCGACCGTTCCGGGCGCACCATCGATCACTTCGCTGGTAAACCTCAAGCCCTGGCCGCCCTCACTCACAGGCCTGACGCGTTGCGCCACATCAGCCCGGGCAATGTCACCGATCTTGGCCAGCCGGGCCTTGCCGCGTGCCAGCGTTATCAGGTTTTTTTCCAGTTCCAGCGGTGTGCTTCGGGCGTTATAGAACTCATGGGCCATGGTTTCCAGGCCCATGGCATTGAATATCTGGGCGCCGGCGTCGGCGCAATTGGTGGGCGAACTGGCCATGGTGAACAGTAGCTCGCGCATGCGGGTGTCGTTACTGGCAGCATCGATCAAGCGCCAGACTTTCTGCGTCAAATCTCCCAGGCCTTCCTGATAGGCAATTTGGTCAGAGGGTGTTTCAAATACGTCCGGGGGGATTTCCATTCGGGCGATGACTTCAAAAAACCCCTGTGAGCCATGCTCGTGCTCTAGAGTCTCCCAGAGTTCCTGCATGGATACCTGTGACCCGGGGGGGCCGAACAACCAGAATGAGCTTTGCTCTGACCCTCGTGGCGGATAAGTGCGATGAGGGTCTAGGCCAAGGGCGCGGCGATACTGAGTGACACGGTCCTGACTCTCCAGGTCGAGCTTCTGGCGTTCAAGGCGGGCATTGGCAATCAACCAGGATTCGGCCGATTGATCGGGGTAGTCGGGCACGGTATGGATCTCATTACCCAGCAGGTTCAATTTGAAAGCCTTCGGTCGTGGCTGGTCGAACAACCCCGGGGGCCATTGAGTGATGCGGGTGTTCTCCAGTACCAGTGTCCTGAGTTCGGGCATATGCCCCACGGCCAAAGGGCTGCCAAGAGGGTTGTGACCCAGATCAAGGTGTTGAAGACGGGTAAGGTGCTTGAGCTGACTCTGCATCCCGGCGTTCAGGGTCAGGCGGTTATGGGCAAGGTGCAGCGACCTGAGGTGCGGCAGTGTATCGAGTGTCTCGGGCAGGGTTTCAAGGTCGTTGGCGTTGAGCGAAAGTACCTTCAGATTGGGAAAGTAGGTCAGGAAGTCGCCCTGGTTTGGGGAAAAGCTGCAATCGTCGAGCCTCAGCAGGCCTACATGGCTCAGGGGGCGGCTTAAAACCAGGCTGTCGGTGCCGGCATGGCCGAACAGGGTGCTGCTGAAGTCCAGTTCGGCCACTATGGCAGCCTGTCCTGTTTTGTTGATATGGACCTTGTCGGCCGATAGCCAGGAGTTCTTTATTCTGGAGCCTATCAGGCGCCTTAAACCATGAAGGTTGGGTGGCAATGCGTTGTCGGTGGTGACGCCGATCGCAGCGCTGATCCAGTTGTCCAGTGTCTCGAAAAGCTGGTCTTTTTCCTCCTCGGTGGCGCGCAGGTGTTCAAGGGCCTGCTCGCTGTCGATTCGCGCCGTGATCAACGCTATCTCGTCGTTATTTCGATAGGGGTAGAGGGCCTTGACCCGTTCCTGCAAGGGATTGGCTGCAGGCGTGGTATTGACCCGGCTGCTGGCGGCGCCGCGCAACAGGGTTTCGCTTTCGGTTGCCACGCAAGCTGCCGGGGATGGCAGATCAAGTGCCGTTCGGATTTCATCGGGGGCGCTGTACTTATCTGCCAGCCATTGTTTGAAGTTCTGGCCAATGGCGAACCTGGATTTCAGGTGCTCGCTGTTGCGTTCGGGGAGCGCCTTCATCAGCGCACCGTGAAAGCGCGAGGCTGGATGCAGCAGGGCATGCTCGCCATCGTAGGTCTCATAGGCGTCCGGACCTTTACGAACCAGTATTCGGGTGTGCCTGGCGTCCTTGGGGGCATGGCTGCAGCGCAAGGTGCCGTCAAAGACCAGATCGCGCACCTCGAGATGAAGGTCGTGGATCGCATCGGTGTAGGTTTTCAGGGTGTTTATGGCCAGTTTTTCGCCGTCTGGAGTCAGCAGGTCATCTTCAAGCAGTCCCTCCTGGGCGTGAGCTATGCGGGTTTGGTGTTCCAGCTCGGTGGCCAGATTTTTTACCCTCAGGGGGATTCTGCCATTCTCGAGGAGGGTGGTTTTCTCGAGCGTGCTGGTGGTCTCAAGCAGCGCTTGGGTGACAGGGGTGGGCAGGTGCGCAAAGGTGCTTTCTATCAATCGCGCTGCCGGGTTTTTTGTCTGGCGCTCCCTGGCGTACTGATGGTCGAAGATGTCTTCCCGTCGTTGCCGGGCGTAGTCGGACACCTTGGCCTGCAGGGTGTTGACGGCTTCTGTCTTTGTTGCGCGCGGGCCCAGCAGGGCATCGAGTTGAGGCGTGTTGAAGTTATCGACAATCAGGGGCCACAGTTTGCCGTTCTTGATGTCCTGCTGAGAAATCCTGAGAGAGTCCTCGGGGAGTGCCTCGGGGGCACCGTAGACATGGGCCATGCCACTGAGGGTTTCATCGACAAAGACATTCAGGGCTTTGTCTGGCGGCCAGCCGGGTAATTCGGTGGGCAGGCTTTCCAGCCAGTTCCCCTTGGTTGAAAGGGCTCGCCCTTGGCGAATACGGGTGATGTCCTCGATATTTTGTTTTTGGATCCTCAGTCGTGCCATACAGTCTTTGAGCAGAGGCGGAGTCGGTTCGTTATGCAGGTGAACCCTTCGCAACACGCCTTCATCGGTGCCGCTGATAATTCGCAGCTTCTCCAGCTCGGCATCGCTGAAGCCCTCGGCGACAGGGCCGAGCCGACGCATAAGGATCGAGCCTTGCCAGGTTTGCGGGCGCTCACCCTCCATCAGCCAGGCGCCTTCACCGTTGTGCTGCATCCGGGGGCCGTAGGCGTGGGGCCGTGTCGGGTGACGCAAGGTATAAGGGCCGGCGCTTTCGGTCTTGTCCAGTACCAGCGTGTGTCGGGCTTGCTGCCCGGAACTGAGGGTCAGCAGTGTTTTGTCCTGGTGGTACTGCAGGCCCAGTTCGTCGGACGCGAGGTGTTCGGGCAGGGCCAGGTCGTGGTGGTAGGCGCTGATGTCAGGGTTCCACAATCGAGTGGCGCCATCGTTGCAGGTGACAGGTTTCATGCCTTGTACAAAGGCGGATGGCTTGGGCAGCAAGCCTCCCAGCACTTTTGTGCCCGCCGCAAAAAAACCTGCCTGGATACCGCTCTCCAGCACCCCGAACAGGTGTTCGAATGCTTCAGTGGTCTTGCCTTGCACCCAGTCGTGGATACCCTCATAGGTGTCGTCCAGCAGTTGCCAGGCCATTTGCAGCAGCATCAGTTCGCCGACGACAGGTACAAAAGGCGCGATGACAAAGGCTGCGGCATTCAGCAGTGCCATGCCAATGCCTTTCAGGCGTTCAAGGCGTGCCTCACGGGTTTTGCGGTCTTCGGCATCGGTCGACACGGCGAGGCTTTTGGCATCGTTGAAAATTTTTGCCAGTTGTCTGCTGTAAAGCGTTTCCCAGAGGTCATCAGGTATCGGCACCAGCAGGTATTCAATCGCGGGTTTTTCGATCGGTATCAGGGTTTGCGCAACCAGTGCGTCTGGTAGCGTTGCGCCCGGTGCGATGGGGGTGTCGGGGATGACCTGCCAGTAGGTTCTTTTAAGACCCTCCAGAAAAGCCCCCAATCGGTCGTGGGCGACGAAGCGGCTGAAGAAATGCTGGTAGGAAGTGCTTTTCAGGCGTTCGGTCAGATGCGCCATGCACTCGCCGATCGATGAGTACTCCTTGACCGGATGCAGGGGGTCGTGGGGTATGTACGCAACTACCGATCGTTGATGTACCGGCATGAAGATCAGCGGGCTTTCGATGTCGAGGGAGAGCACTGTCAGGCGATAGGTCAGCCAACGGTTGTCCAGGCCTATGAGAAAGGCATCCAGTGACTCATACAGGGGCAGGCCGATCTGTCTGGTCATCACGGCGTAGGTCAGATCGGCCTTCAGGTCGGCGCGTTGACTGTCCAGTATTTTGTTTTTCAGCCTTAACTGCCTGCCATGATCGTCAAGACCCAGATGGCGCGTGAGATGGTCCTTGTAGCGGGCGCCCAGATTCAGTGTTCGGCACAAGGCCGTGAACGCCTGCACGGGCATGTGCTCGGTGATGTGATTGAGCTGCTTGAAATGCCCCTGGGCATCGGGGCGGCTGATATACCCCGAGCCTGAGAGGTAGGCATAGGGCAGGGTTTCATGCAGTTCAAAGTTGTGCAGGGCCGCGTCTAGCAGGGACACGCGCCAGGTCGTGGTACCGCTTTCGCGCAGGCCGATGACAGGCAGGTAGTTCGGGATATACAGATTGATAAAGGTGTTGTGTACATCCAGGTCCAGCTGATATTGGCGTTTAATAAGGTTGTTCAGCAAGGGCGCCGCAAACCCGTGAACATCTACGACCCTTGCCAGGTCTTTTTCAACATCGTTGCGGGCGGCCCATCGCGCTGCAAACGTTTTGCGCAAGGTGTCGCCCTGAGCGGGCGTGAGGGTCCTCAAGGTTGGGTGAAGGCTGGGGGACGTCCCTTTCAATGCGTTCAGGGTCGGTCGGCCCAGGGCGGCATGGCCTCGGCAATGGTCGTGAAGTGGGGGATGGTCTGGAGTCGGTTCGCCGCTGTTAACCCTTTTTCAGGGGGCGGTTTCAGGGGCGCAAGAGGTGTTGGATCGGGCATGTCCGGTACTCGTATGTCCTGATGGAGTACCTTCAAGATCCGCCAGTACGAGCCCGTTAAAAAGCGCAAATATTTGCTGGCTGGCGGAGGCTTTGCATCAACAATCAGCGATCAATCCATACATATTTAGCACCCATACGTACAGATCCGGCGGTGATCGGCAAAAACTCGCGTTTTCCGGGCAAATCAGCGCGCCAGAGTGCTGCCGCAAAGACGCCCCAGCGTTTAAACTGCGCCTTTGTGACGGAATATGTCGCATTGTCGTAATGCCTTTGTAAATCGTGGTTTGGCGCTATAAGAAGTTGTCGCTTGGCGACAAGGCGTGCTCCCGATGTGTCCCTACAATCCCCCCATCGCTCGCCAGTTTAGGCAGGCGTTCCTCTTCAGGAGACTCCGATGTCCGTTGAGCAAGCCCCGGTGCAACGCGCCGATTTCGACCAGGTCATGGTTCCCAACTACGCGCCTGCAGCCTTTATTCCTGTGCGTGGTGCCGGTTCCCGAGTGTGGGATCAGGCCGGTCGGGAGCTGATCGACTTCGCGGGCGGCATTGCCGTTAACGTTCTTGGCCATGCGCATCCGGCATTGGTCGGTGCCTTGACTGAGCAGGCGAATACTCTTTGGCATGTGTCCAACGTGTTCACCAACGAGCCGGCGTTGCGCCTGGCGAAAAAACTGGTGGACTCGACCTTTGCCGAGCGTGTGTTCTTCTGCAACTCGGGCGCTGAAGCCAACGAAGCCGCTTTCAAGCTGGCCCGTCGTGTCGCCCATGACCGTTTCGGCAGCGAGAAGTACGAAATCATCGCCGCGCTCAACAGCTTTCACGGCCGCACGCTATTCACCGTGAACGTGGGCGGGCAGTCGAAGTACTCCGACGGTTTTGGTCCGAAAATCACCGGCATTACCCATGTTCCGTTCAACGACCTTGATGCGCTGAAAGCGGCGATTTCGGACAAGACCTGCGCAGTGGTGCTGGAGCCGATCCAGGGCGAAGGCGGCGTGCTGCCGGCCGAGCAGGCTTACCTGCAAGGCGCCCGCGAACTGTGCGACCAGCACAATGCGTTGCTGGTGTTTGACGAAGTTCAAACCGGCATGGGTCGTACCGGCGAGCTGTTTGCCTACATGCATTACGGCGTGACCCCGGATATTTTGACCAGCGCCAAGAGCCTGGGCGGCGGTTTCCCGATCGCAGCCATGCTGACCACCGAAGCGCTGGCCAAGCATCTGGTTGTCGGCACCCACGGCACCACCTACGGCGGTAACCCGCTGGCGTGTGCAGTCGGCAATGCGGTAATCGATGTGATCAACACGCCAGAGGTACTGCAAGGCGTCAAGGCCAGGCATGACCTGTTCAAGACCCGCCTTGAGCAAATCGGCCAGCAATACGGCCTGTTCACTCAAGTGCGTGGCATGGGCCTGCTGCTGGGTTGTGTGCTGAACGATGCCTGGAAGGGCCGCGCCAAGGACATCTTCAATGCCGCTGAAAAAGAAAACCTGATGATTCTGCAGGCCGGCCCCGACGTGGTTCGATTCGCACCAAGTCTGGTGGTCGAGGAGGCCGATATCGAAGAAGGTCTGAACCGCTTCGAACGTGCCGTAAAGAATCTGACGCAAGCCTGAGTGTGACCTCGACGCCCGGCTTGCCGGGCGTCGAACCGAATTTAATGTGCCGGGCCAGGCTCAATGCACAGGGCTTTCAATGTGGGAGCGGGCTTGCTCGCGATACAGGCAGCGCGGTGTGTCAGTCACGGCGCAGTGACGTCATCGCGAGCAAGCCCGCTCCCACAGTTGAAATCCCGGGTGTACTCGACTGTTCGGCCTATACCCCTCTATGTAATTCAAGGATTAAGGAGTGACACCATGCTGGTGATGCGCCCTGCGCAAATGGCTGATCTGGGCGAGGTACAGCGTCTGGCTGCGGACAGCCCGATTGGTGTCACTTCATTGCCGGACGATATCGAACGCCTGCGCGACAAGATCGCCGCGTCTGAAACCTCGTTCGCTGCCGAAGTGAGCTTCAATGGCGAAGAAAGCTATTTTTTCGTCCTTGAAGACACCGCTGCCGGCAAGTTGGTGGGGTGCTCGGCGATCGTGGCCTCGGCCGGTTATTCGGAGCCGTTTTACAGCTTCCGTAACGAGACGTTCGTGCACGCCTCCCGCGAACTTAAGATTCACAACAAGATTCACGTCCTGTCGCAGTGCCATGATCTGACCGGTAACAGCCTGCTGACCAGTTTTTATGTGGTCCCGGAACTGGTGGGGTCGGCCTGGTCCGAACTCAACTCCCGTGGCCGCCTGCTGTTTGTGGCCAACCACCCGGAGCGTTTTGCCGACTCCGTGGTCACCGAGATCGTTGGCTACAGCGATGAAAATGGCGACTCGCCGTTCTGGGACGCCATTGGCCGCAACTTCTTCGACTTGAACTATGCCGCCGCCGAGCGTCTGTGCGGGCTTAAAAGCCGCACCTTCCTTGCCGAGCTGATGCCGCATTACCCGATTTACGTGCCGCTGCTGCCTGACACCGCCCAAGAGGCCATGGGGCAAGTCCACCCGCGTGCGCAGATCACCTTTGACATCCTGATGCGCGAAGGTTTCGAGACCGATCACTACATCGATATTTTCGACGGTGGCCCGACCTTGCATGCCCGGGTTTCGGGCATCCGCTCAATCGCCCAGAGCCGCGTGGTTCCGGTCAAGATCGGCGCACTGAGCACAGGCGGTGGACGTCAGTATCTGGTGGCCAATGCCCAGCTACAGGATTACCGCGCCGTATTGCTGGAGCTGGATTGGGCGCCGGGCAAACCGGTCACGCTGGATCTGGAAGCGGCCGAAGCACTTGGTGTTGGCGAAGGTGCCAGCGTACGAGTGGTAGCGGTATAACGCGTTTGAGCGAGTTTCGCGGGGGTCGTCAGCGAGCCCCGTCCAAGGAGATAGCATGATCGTTCGTCCTGTACGCAACAGCGATTTACCGGCCCTGATTGAGCTGGCACGCAGCACCGGCACCGGCCTGACCACCTTGCCGGCCAACGAAGAGCGCTTGCTGCATCGGGTCACCTGGGCTGAGAAAACCTTCCGTGGCGAAGCCGAGCGTGGCGATGCGGACTATCTGTTTGTGCTCGAAAACGACGATGGCAAAGTGGTGGGTATTTCCGCCATTGCCGGTGCCGTGGGCTTGCGTGAGCCCTGGTACAACTTCCGTGTGGGCCTGACGGTCAGCGCCTCTCAAGAGTTGAATATTTACCGCGAAATCCCGACCCTGTTTCTGGCCAATGACCTGACCGGCAACTCCGAGCTGTGCTCATTGTTCCTCAGTGCCGATTACCGTACCGGGCTCAATGGCCGCCTGCTGGCCAAGGCGCGGATGCTGTTTATCGCCGAGTTCCCGGAGCTGTTTGGCAGCAAGATCATTGCCGAAATGCGTGGCATGTCCGATGAAAGTGGCCGCTCGCCATTCTGGGAAAGCCTGGGCCGGCACTTTTTCAAAATGGAGTTCAGCCAGGCCGACTACCTGACCGGCGTGGGCAACAAAGCCTTTATCGCCGAGTTGATGCCCAAGTTCCCGGTGTACACCTGTTTCCTGTCCGAAGATGCCCGAGCGGTGATCGGCAAGGTGCATACCCACACCGAACCGGCCTTGAACATGCTTAAAAGCGAAGGCTTCAGTTATCAGGGCTACGTCGATATTTTTGACGCAGGCCCGGCGGTTGAGTGTGAAACCAGCAAGATCCGCGCAGTGCGCGACAGCGAAGCGCTGGTGCTGGCTATTGGCACACCGGGTGACGACGCAACGCCTTACCTGATGCACAACCGCAAACGCGAAGATTGCCGCATCACGGCCGCCCCTGCGCGGCTGGCTGCTGGCACCCTGGTGGTCGACCCGCTGACCGCCAAACGCCTGCAACTGAGCGCGGGCGACCAGGTGCGCGCCGTTGCCTTGTCCGCCCAGTCAATGGCCCCACGGGAGTCAATATAATGAGTACGTTGTATATCGCAGGTACCTGGCAGAGCGGGCAGGGCGAGGCTTTGGAGTCGCTGAACCCGGTTACCCAGCACGTGCTTTGGGCTGGCAAGGGTGCCGATGCCGGGCAAGTGGATGCCGCCGTGAAGGCTGCGCGCCAGGCTTTCCCGCAGTGGGCCAAACAGACTTTCGAGCAGCGCCTGAGCGTGCTCGAAGCGTTTGCCGCAAGCCTTAAAAACCACGCCGACGAACTGTCGCGCTGCATCGGTGAAGAAACCGGCAAACCCCTCTGGGAGTCGGCCACCGAAGTCACCAGCATGATCAATAAAGTGGCGATTTCGGTACAGAGCTACCGCGAGCGCACGGGTGAAAAAAGTGGACCGCTGGGGGATGCCACGGCCGTTTTGCGTCACAAGCCTCACGGTGTAGTGGCTGTTTTCGGTCCGTACAACTTCCCCGGTCATTTGCCCAACGGGCACATTGTTCCGGCGTTGCTGGCGGGTAACAGCGTGGTATTCAAACCGAGCGAGTTGACCCCTAAAGTCGCCGAACTGACGGTCAAGTGCTGGATCGAAGCGGGTCTGCCTGCGGGCGTGCTCAACCTGCTGCAGGGCGCACGCGACACCGGTATCGCCCTGGCGGCGCACACGGGTATCGACGGGTTGTTCTTCACCGGTTCGAGCCGCACCGGCAATGCCCTGCACCAGCAATTTGCCGGGCGCCCGGACAAAATCCTGGCTCTGGAAATGGGTGGCAACAACCCGCTGGTGGTCGATCAGGTGGAGGACCTGGACGCAGCGGTGTACACCATCATCCAGTCGGCCTTTATCTCCGCCGGGCAGCGTTGCACCTGTGCCCGCCGCTTGCTGGTGCCGCAAGGCGCATGGGGCGACAGCCTGCTGACGCGCCTGGTTGAAGTGAGTCAGAGCATCGAAGTGGGTGCTTTCGATCAGCAGCCGGCGCCATTTATGGGGTCGGTGATTTCCCTTGGCGCAGCGCGCGCCTTGATGGATGCCCAGGAAGTGTTGCTGGGGTCGGGGGCTGTGGCCTTGCTGGAAATGCACCAGCCAGACAGCAATGCCGCCTTGCTGACGCCGGGCATTATCGATGTGACAGAGGTTGGCGATCGTTCGGACGAAGAACTGTTCGGGCCATTGCTGCAAGTGATTCGCTACGCTGACTTTGATGCGGCGATTGCTGAAGCCAACAACACGGCGTTTGGTCTGGCGGCCGGGTTGCTGTCGGATTCCGAAGCGCGTTACCAGCAGTTCTGGCTCGAAAGCCGCGCCGGTATCGTCAACTGGAACAAACAATTGACCGGCGCGGCGAGCAGTGCGCCATTTGGTGGTATCGGGGCGTCGGGCAATCATCGCGCCAGTGCCTACTACGCGGCGGATTATTGCGCATACCCGGTGGCTTCCCTTGAAACGCCGACCCTGGCTTTGCCAGCAGCGCTGACCCCGGGCGTGCGGATGTCGTAACGCTTATCTCAACCCTGTGGGAGCGAGCCTGCTCGCGAAAACCTTAAAGGCTATTCGCGAGCAGGCTCGCTCCCACAGGTGCTGTATGACTTATAACCGTTTTCCGGAGCCTCGCTGATGAAGTCCTTTGAAGTCAATTTTGACGGTTTAGTGGGGCCGACCCATAACTATGGCGGTTTGTCGTTTGGCAACGTCGCTTCCCAGAGCAACAGCCAGCAGGCTTCCAACCCTAAGGAAGCTGCGCTGCAAGGCCTGGAAAAAATGAAAGCGTTGATGGACATGGGCTTTGTTCAGGGCGTGCTGGCCCCGCAAGAGCGTCCGGACGTTGCTGCCTTGCGCAGCCTGGGTTTTGCCGGGACTGATGCTCAGGTGATCGAGCGCGCCGCCAAAGAGGCCATGCCATTGCTGGTCGCCAGCTGCTCGGCCTCGAGCATGTGGGTAGCCAATGCGGCCACAGTCAGCCCCAGTGCCGACACCGCTGACGGTCGCGTGCACTTCACCGCTGCCAACCTCAATTGCAAATACCATCGCAGTATCGAGCACCCGACCACCAGTCGCGTGCTGGGCGCGATGTTTGCCGATCAGGAGCATTTTGCCCACCACGCGGCTTTGCCGGCAGTGGCGCAATTTGGCGATGAAGGTGCAGCCAACCACACGCGTTTTTGCCGCGATTATGGTGAGGCCGGTGTCGAGTTTTTTGTGTTCGGCCGCAGTGCGTTCGACAGTCGTTACCCGGCACCGCAAAAATACCCGGCGCGCCAGACCCTCGAGGCTTCGCAGGCAGTGGCTCGCCTGCATGGCCTGAGCGAGGAGGGTGTGGTGTTTGCCCAGCAAAATCCTGCGGTCATTGACCAGGGTGTGTTTCATAACGACGTGATCGCCGTGGGTAATGGTGAACTGTTGTTCCATCACCAGGATGCTTTCCTCAATACCGAGCAGATGCTGGCCGAGTTGCAGGCCAAGCTGGCGACCCGCGGCGCCAACTTCCAGTCGATCAGCGTGCCCCGTGATCAGGTGGCCGTGGAAGATGCCGTGCGCTCTTATCTGTTCAACAGCCAGCTGCTGAGCCGCGTCGATGGCTCGATGCTATTGATCGTGCCTGAAGAGTGTCGTGCCAACCCGCGCGTGTGGCAGTACCTGCAAGGGCTGACGGCCGCTGGCGGGCCGATCCGTGAGGTCAAGGTGTTCGACCTCAAGCAGAGCATGCAGAATGGCGGTGGTCCGGCGTGCCTGCGCCTGCGGGTCGCGCTCAACGAAACCGAGCTGGCGGCCGTCAACCCCGGCGTGATCATGACCCCGGCGCTGTACGACACCCTGACGGTCTGGGTGAACAAACATTATCGTGATGCTTTGCGCGAAAGTGACCTGGCTGATCCACAATTGCTGCTTGAATGCCGCACGGCATTGGATGAACTGACGCAAATCCTTAAACTGGGCGCGGTTTACCCCTTCCAGATCAATTGAAAGGCGCTGTGCCTGGGTGATAGTTGACGCCGGGCACGCACCTTCACACCCCAATGAGAGCGATGAAATGACTGATACCCTGAAGCTGATCCTTGAAGACACCGACGGTACCCAGCTGGAAACGTCCTGCACGCGCGTTGCCGTCATGTGGCAGGGCAAGGAATTGTGGATCCAGCAGGACGGCCGTGGCCAGTTGCTGATCGGTGTAGACGTTGAAGAAGGCGATGCCGAATACGCCAACCTGCTGCTGCGCCCATTGGCGACTAACCTTGTGAGCCTGCAACTGGAAATGGAACCGGCTGATCTGGGCGATGATGAAGACGGTCACGTACACGGTCCGGACTGCAACCACTGATAAGGAAGTTCTATGCTCGCTCTCGGCAAACTGCTTGAACTGACCTTGGCCGGACGTGAACCGGCCGAGAAAACTCAACTGACTGTCGACGGCGTGCGGATGCGCTGGCTGACCGAAGGCGCGCTTGAAGTGCGCCCGCCCGAGGCTCGTGACAACGGTATGGATCTGTTGTTGTCAGCCGGCATCCATGGCAATGAAACAGCGCCGATCGAGTTGCTTGATCGCCTGTTGCAGGCCATTGCACGGGGTACTATCAAACCCCGTGCGCGAATTCTGTTCCTGTTCGGCAACCCCGGCGCCATGCGTACTGGCGCACGTTTTGTCGAGGAAGACCTTAACCGGCTGTTCAACGGCCGTCACGAAAGCAGCAGTGGCCCCGAAGCCCTGCGTGCGTGCGAGCTTGAGCACCTGGCTGAAACCTTTTTCAGCCCTCCCGGGCGTACTCGTCTGCACTACGACTTGCACACGGCCATTCGAGGGTCGAAGATCGAGCAGTTTGCGTTGTATCCCTTCAAGGAGGGCCGTAGCCACTCTCGCGAAGAGCTGTCGCGCTTGCGTGCGGCCGGGATGGAAGCGGTGCTGTTGCAAAACAAGCCCTCCATTGTGTTCAGTGCCTATACCTACGATCGCTTGAGCGCCGAGGCGTTTACCCTTGAGTTGGGCAAGGCCCGGCCTTTCGGGCAGAACGGCGGAGTCAATGTCGAACGTCTGGAGCAGCGTTTGCAGCAGATGATCGAGGGTAGCGAGCCAGCACTGGCCGATGCTTCGCTCGAGGGTTTGCAGTTGTTCAGTGTGGCGCGTGAAGTCATCAAGCACAGTGATGCCTTTATCCTGCACTTGCCTGCCGATATCGAAAATTTCAGCGAGTTGCCCAAGGGCTATCTACTGGCGCAAGACGCCGGCAAAACCCGCTGGATTATTGAAGAAGAGGGTGCGCGGATCATCTTTCCCAACCCTAAAGTCAAAAATGGCCTGCGCGCCGGTATCATTATCGAACCGACAACCCTGGCCCCACAGGGTTAATCATCCGAGTAATGGATATAGGTTTTGCGCAGGGGCAGCCCCAGTTCTTCGCGTATGCCGTTTTCGCTGAACTGTGCCGGGTTCGTGGGGAGGGCAGGGGTTGCAGGGTCTTTATCGAAGTCAAAGGGCTCTGTGTTGCAAGGTAAGCCCACGGCCTGCAGTTCATCATTTTTCACCAGCGCAGCTTGCTTGGTTCCCTGATGCCCGTCGGGGCTTGCGCCTAAAAATCGTGTGCCCGTGACAAAGTTGTAGGCGTGGCATAGCTCGTGGTAGAGAGAGGTAAGCGGTATCGCGCCGGGTGTGGAAAATGCCGGGTTGTAGTACACCGTTCCTCCGAAATCAGGCAGACCTGCCATCCCGACCTGAATAAAAGACCGGCCATCACCCAGATTGGGTATGTATAGGCCGTTATTTACCTGCTTGAGTTCGGCGATGGTGATGGGTTTCTGGCTTTTACGAATACTTTTTGTCAGTTCGCGCAGTAGCTGGCTCCCGTTGCCGGAGCTCAGCAACAGTTTCAAGTCATCCTGAACCCTTACGATAAACTCTTCGCTGCCTTGAATAATCAGCCCTGATTCCGGCAGGGGGATTGGGCTGCCAATAAATGTATTGGCGACCTTTTTGTGCGGGGTGATTCTGCCTTCGGCGATATAGGTGGGCTCGCTGTCGGTGAATACTTTGTCCCTGTCTTTTATTTGATTGAGGATGTCCTGGCCCTGGCCGGTATAGATCACATTGGAGCCCGCTCCGGCTGTAATAAGGTCATCGCCGTCGCCCCCGCATAGAATGCTGTGGCCCTGGCCTCCGACGGCTACATCGTCACCTTCTCCTGCGTCGATAAAGGCCATGCCGGCCCCGCCACGAAAAAAGTCTGCCCCTTTGCCCGTGTAGGCAACGGTTGTGCCCGTGCCATTGGCGTTGACGATGTCATTGCCATCTCCAGTGTCTACGTAGCTGGCGCCCCCACGGGTCATCACCATGTCATCGCCAGTACCGGTCAGCACCGTGGACTTGCCGCTACTGGTCACGACGGTGTCATTGCCGGGGCCGGTTTCGATATGGAAGGTGTTTTTCAGGGTGTCGGCGATGTAAACCGTATCGTTGCCGTTCAAGGTATGAATTTCGATGATCTGCTTTGCACTTGCAGGCTTTATCCGATAGCGCTCATGGTTCAGGTCGATCAGCAGAGAGTCGTTGTCGCCCTTGGTGACGCAAATGGATGCCCGCGCCACCGAGGCGCGGAAGACCAGGCGGTCAATGGGGCGGGGGTACAGGACGCCTTCAGTGACGTAGCGCACGAGGGTGGCGTTATCGCCAATATGAAGAATGCTTTGTGTGGTGCTCTCTGTCACATGGGGCAGGGGGTGTGAAACCGTTGTTTCGGTTCTTTCGAGCGGGGCCTGGGCACCGCCGTCAAACTCGAAATGATGAGGGGCTGGCAGAGGGGTAGTTGTTACTGGGGGCGGGGTTGGGCACATAAGAGATGCTCCTGGGCGTCAAGTTCAAATGTCATCGGTGACCGGGCACCTGTGTCGACAATTGAAACGCCTGGATGGCTTATGTGTGCGTTACATGTTTATGGTGTGCTCCCCGGCGAGCCTGGTTTCAGGGCTGGCCGGGGAATCAGGCATTACACCGCGCGTTTTTGCTGGGTATCCATGCGCTTGATGGTGCGGATTTTCTGCAGTGTGTCTACGCACGTCCGGGCGGCTTCCTGGCCTTTGTGCACGAAGTGCTCAAAGAAAAACTTCTGATGCTCCTCACCGGCGTGGAAGTGGTGCGGCGTGAGGCTGACGGAGAACACCGGCACTTCGGTTTCCAGCTGTACTTGCATCAGGCCGCTGACGACCGTCTGGGCAACAAAGTCGTGACGGTAGATGCCGCCATCCACGACCAGTGCGGCGCCGACAATTCCGGCGTAACGACCGGTCTTGGCCAGCAGTTTGGCGTGCAGCGGGATCTCGAATGCGCCGCCGACTTCGAAGAAATCGATGTCGCTTTCCTGATAGCCCAGCACCAGCATTTCGGCCAGGAAGCCCTTGCGGCTCTGGTCGACAATCTCTTTGTGCCAGGAAGCCTGGATAAATGCGACACGTTCGTTGTGGTGAATAGCTGTAGGTTGCATGTTCAGATTCCTGTTTGTGTGAAAAACAGGGCATATGAATCGAATGGGATTAAAGGGTACGTTCAGGAGGGCAGCGCACGGCCATACGGCATCGCCACTATCCCGCCTGGTTGACGGCCCTTTGGCGCCAATCCCGTTCTCTCTTCATCCGGACTATGACCGTCGGCCCCGGGATCACACCGGGTCTGCTGACCTTGGTTTATTCCTGGCCGAAGCTCAAGAATGTGCCAAGCGCTCGCGGGCTATGCGCTTTGCGCGCAATTACCGCCGGTGGGGAGTCGCACCCCGCCCTGAGAACGTTGCCACCAGCCTTTCTGGCGGCGGACATTTTGTATCACATATTTTTCGAGTATGCATTGATGCTTTTTGCTAATAGCTATCAGTTTTTCCATTTCATTAATAAGGTAATTCCTACGTGAGCATCCGAATATTGTCGATCGCTGCAGAGTAGGCTTGTTCTGGCGGGAATCGCACGTTTAGCATTCAACACTGATCAAACCTTGCCGAGGCCAATGCCATGTCTGTTATCGATCTTCGTAGTGACACCGTGACCCAACCCACCCCAGGCATGCGTGAAGCCATGGCAAATGCGCCTATGGGCGATGATGTGTATGGCGAAGATCCTTCGGTGAACAAACTGGAATCCGAGCTGGCATTGCGCCTGGGCTTTGCCAGGGGGCTGTTTGTGCCCACCGGCACCATGAGCAACCTGCTGGCCTTGATGGCGCATTGCGAGCGCGGTGATGAATACATCGTCGGTCAGCAGGCTCACACCTATAAGTATGAAGGTGGCGGGGCGGCGGTCCTGGGGTCCATTCAGCCGCAGCCGCTGGAGGTGCAGGCCGATGGCTCGCTTGATCTGAAACAGGTGGCTGCCGCGATCAAACCGGATGACTTCCACTTTGCCCGCACCCGCCTGCTTGCGCTGGAAAACACCATGCAAGGCAAGGTGCTGCCCACCGAGTACCTGGCAGCTGCCGGCCGCCTGACCCGCGAGCACGGCCTGGCGCTGCATCTTGATGGCGCGCGGTTGTACAACGCGGCGGTCAAACTGGGCGTTGACGCCGGTGATATCACCCGCCATTTCGATTCGGTATCGGTCTGCCTGTCCAAAGGCCTGGGCGCGCCCGTGGGGTCGGTGCTGTGCGGCACCGCCGAGCTTGTCTCCCGCGCCCGGCGCCTGCGCAAGATGGTCGGGGGCGGCATGCGCCAGGCCGGTCAACTGGCGGCTGCCGGGCTGTATGCACTGGATCATCAGGTGGCGCGTCTGGCCGATGACCATGCCAATGCCCAGTTGCTGGCCGAGGGTCTGCGTGCTGCCGGTTATGAGGTTGAGCCGGTGCAGACCAATATGGTCTACGTCCAGATCGGTGAGCGTGCCGAGGCACTCAAGGCCTTTGCGGCCGGCCAGGGGATCAGGCTCAGTGCCGCGCCGCGCTTGCGAATGGTGACGCACATGGATGTCAGTCGCAGCCAGATTGAGCAGGTGATAGCGGTTTTTGCCGAGTTTTCCCTTCAATAAGCGTTCAATCCGTCCAATTGCTTGTCGCTATCGTATAAACACGCTGTACCCGGGGCGAAGGGCCGATATAATGCGGCCCTTTGCGAGTCGCACTGTCGATTGACGTGATTTACTTGCCTCTGGCCGCAGCCTCCGTGGAAGAACCTATGAAAAGCGCAGAAATCCGTGAAGCCTTCCTTCGCTTCTTCGAGGAGCAAGGTCACACCCGTGTCCCTTCCAGCTCCTTGGTCCCTAATAACGACCCGACCCTGCTGTTCACCAACGCGGGGATGAACCAGTTCAAGGACTGTTTCCTGGGTCAAGAAAAACGTGCCTACACCCGAGCGACCAGCAGCCAGAAGTGCGTGCGTGCCGGCGGCAAGAACAGCGACCTGGAAAACGTCGGTTACACCGCCCGTCACCACACCTTCTTTGAAATGCTCGGCAATTTCAGCTTTGGCGATTACTTCAAGAAAGATGCGATCAATTTCGCCTGGACCTTCCTGACCGGTGTTCTCAAGCTGCCCAAAGACAAGCTGTGGGTGACCGTCTACGCCAGCGATGACGAAGCCTACGACATCTGGACCCAGGACGTCGGCGTGCCTGCCGAGCGCATGATCCGTATCGGCGACAACAAGGGCGCGCCGTATGCATCGGACAACTTCTGGACCATGGGCGATACCGGCCCGTGCGGCCCGTGCACCGAGATTTTCTACGATCACGGCCCGGAAATCTGGGGTGGCCCGCCGGGCTCGCCAGACGAAGACGGCGACCGTTACATCGAAATCTGGAACAACGTTTTCATGCAGTTCAACCGCACCGCCGATGGCGTGTTGCATCCGTTGCCAGCGCCGTCGGTAGACACCGGCATGGGCCTGGAGCGGATCAGTGCGGTGATGCAGCACGTCAACTCCAACTACGATATCGACCTGTTCCAGAGCCTGCTGACCGCAGCGGCGGACGCGATCGGCTGCGCCAACGAAGGCCAGGCATCGCTCAAGGTGGTAGCGGACCATATCCGTTCGTGCAGCTTCCTGATCGCCGACGGTGTACTGCCATCGAACGAAGGTCGCGGCTACGTGCTGCGCCGCATCATTCGTCGCGCCTGCCGTCATGGCAACAAGCTGGGTGCTACCGGCAATTTCTTCTACAAGATCGTCGCGGCCCTGGTGGCCGAGATGGGTGCCAGCTTCCCGGAGCTGGTGCGCGAGCAGGCCAATATCGAGCGCGTGCTCAAGGCTGAAGAAGAGCAGTTCTCCAAGACCCTGGAGCAGGGTCTGAAAATCCTCGAGCTGGATCTGGCTGAGCTCAAGGGTACCGTGGTGCCTGGCGACGTAGTGTTCAAGCTCTACGACACCTATGGCTTCCCGATGGACCTGACGGCCGATATCGCCCGCGAGCGCAACCTGACCGTGGACGAAGAAGGCTTCGAACGCGAGATGGAAGCCCAGCGTGTGCGTGCCCGTTCGGCCAGCTCGTTTGGCCTGGACTACAACACCCTGGTCAAAGTCGACGTGCCGACCGAGTTTGTCGGTTACAACGCTACCCAGGCCTCGGCCAAGGTGGTTGCGCTGTATAAAGAAGGGCAGTCGGTTGCCAGCCTGAACGAAGGCGACGAGGGTGTGGTGATTCTCGACCAGACCCCGTTCTATGCCGAATCGGGCGGTCAGGTCGGCGATTGCGGTTACCTGCAGGCGGGTGCTGCCCGCTTTGACGTGCGCGACACCACCAAGACCGGTGGCGCTTTCCTGCACCACGGCGTGGTTGCTGCGGGCGGCCTGAAAGTGGGCGAAACCGTTGAAGCCCAGGTGGACGCCGATGTGCGTCACGCCACGGCGCTGAACCACTCGGCCACCCACTTGCTGCACGCCGCCTTGCGCCAGGTTCTGGGCGAGCACGTTCAGCAGAAAGGCTCTTTGGTTGACAGCCAGCGCATGCGTTTTGACTTCAGCCACTTCGAAGCGATCAAGCCTGAGCAGATCAAGGCGCTGGAAGATATTGTCAACGCCGAGATTCGCAAGAATACCCCGGTCGAGACTGAAGAAACCGACATCGAAACCGCCAAGGAAAAAGGCGCCATGGCGCTGTTTGGCGAGAAGTACGGCGACAGCGTTCGCGTGCTGAGCATGGGTGGTGATTTCTCGGTTGAGCTGTGTGGTGGTATCCACGCCAAGCGCACCGGTGATATCGGCCTGATGAAAATCATCAGCGAAGGCGGTGTAGCCTCCGGTATCCGTCGCATTGAAGCGGTGACCGGCGCAGCCGCACTGGCTTACCTCAATGCTGCCGAAGAGCAGCTCAAGGAAGCCGCCAGCCTGGTCAAGGGCTCGCGCGAGAACCTGGTCGACAAATTGTCGGCGGTACTTGAGCGCAACCGTCAGCTGGAAAAACAGCTTGAGCAGTTGCAGGCCAAGGCCGCAAGCGCAGCGGGTGATGATCTGTCATCGTCGGCAGTGGACGTAAAAGGCGTGAAAGTGTTGACCGCCCGCCTGGACGGTCAAGACGGCAAAGCGCTTCTGGCGCTGGTAGATCAGCTGAAGAACAAGCTCGGCCGTGCGGTGATCCTGCTCGGCAGTGTCCATGAAGACAAGGTTGTACTGGTTGCAGGCGTAACCAAAGACCTGACTGGCCAACTCAAAGCCGGTGATTTGATGAAGCAGGCTGCTGCGGCAGTGGGCGGGAAGGGCGGTGGTCGTCCGGACATGGCGCAAGGTGGCGGTGTTGATGCTGCAGCCCTGGACGCCGCGCTGGCTCTGACCGTGCCATTTGTCGAGCAGGGTATCTGAGGTCCAGAACGCGCCGTTGTCTAGTAACGGCGCGTCGTTTGAATGATAAATGGGCGCCCTTTATGGGCTGAGGCTGCTTTGAAATGGCTTTGATCGTACAGAAATTCGGAGGCACCTCGGTCGGCACTGTCGAGAGAATCGAGCAGGTCGCCGATAAAGTTAAGAAGTTCCGCGAAGCCGGCAATGATCTGGTGATCGTGCTATCGGCCATGAGCGGCGAAACCAATCGCCTGATCGACCTGGCCAAGCAAATCAGCGATCAGCCGTTGCCGCGTGAGCTGGATATGATTGTATCCACGGGCGAGCAGGTGACTATTGGTCTGCTGTCCATGGCGCTGAACAAGCGTGGTGTGCCGGCCGTGTCCTACACCGGCAGCCAGGTGCGCATCCTCACGGACAGCTCGCACACCAAGGCCCGTATCCTGAAAATTGACGATCAGAAGATTCGCGCTGATCTCAAGGCCGGTCGTGTGGTTGTGGTTGCCGGTTTCCAGGGCGTTGATGAGCTCGGAAATATCACCACGCTGGGCCGTGGCGGTTCCGACACCACGGGTGTGGCGCTGGCAGCGGCCCTCAAGGCTGATGAATGCCAGATCTACACCGATGTTGACGGCGTCTACACCACTGACCCGCGGGTTGTGGCCAAGGCGCAGCGTCTGGAAAAGATCACCTTCGAAGAAATGCTGGAAATGGCCAGCCTGGGTTCCAAGGTGTTGCAGATCCGCGCAGTCGAGTTCGCCGGCAAGTACAACGTTCCGCTGCGCGTTTTGCACAGCTTCAAGGAGGGTCCAGGTACCCTCATTACTATTGATGAAGAGGAATCCATGGAACAGCCGATCATTTCTGGTATCGCGTTCAATCGCGACGAAGCCAAGCTGACCATCCGTGGCGTGCCGGACACCCCGGGCGTGGCGTTCAAGATTCTGGGCCCGATCAGCGCGGCCAACATCGAAGTCGACATGATCGTGCAGAACGTTGCGCACGATAACACCACCGATTTTACCTTCACCGTACACCGCAATGACTACAATGCGGCGCAAAGCGTGCTGGAAAATACCGCTCGCGAGATCGGTGCCCGTGAAGTGGTGGGCGACACCAACATTGCCAAGGTTTCGATCGTGGGTGTGGGCATGCGCTCTCATGCAGGCGTTGCCAGCCGCATGTTTGAATCGCTGGCCAAGGAGAACATCAACATCCTGATGATCTCGACTTCCGAGATCAAAGTGTCTGTTGTGATCGAAGAAAAGTACCTGGAGCTGGCCGTGCGTTCCCTGCACACCGCTTTTGATCTGGATGCGCCAGCCCGACAGGGCGAGTAAGGCGTTGGCAGAAGGGCGCGGTTAATCCGCGCCCTTTGTTTTTTGGCAGGCATGCACGAAGCCCACCCGTTTTGTCATGTTGGTCAATACTAAGGAGCGCAGAGTGCTACTAGTCGCTAGTAGGCTCGGGCTCTTTTTTTTTGCAGACTGTTGTCCCTGAAAAGATAAGTGTGAGGAGAAACGTATGCTGATTCTGACTCGCCGTTGTGCGGAAAGCCTGATCATAGGCGATGGCGAAATTACCGTGACCGTATTGGGCGTCAAAGGCAACCAGGTGCGCATTGGCGTCAATGCTCCCAAGGAAGTGGCCGTACACCGTGAAGAGATCTACCTGCGGATCAAGAATGAAAAGGATGAAGAACCAAGTCTTTAATTTTATTTAAGTTTTTAGTTGCATGCGGGGAAAAGGCTGGTTATTATACGCCCCGTGTTGCGGAGAGGTGGCCGAGTGGCCGAAGGCGCTCCCCTGCTAAGGGAGTACATCTCAAAAGGGTGTCGGGGGTTCGAATCCCCCCTTCTCCGCCATTATTCATGTAGCACGTTGTAATCTAGGCGGTTCAGTAAGTTGTTGGAAATACTGAAAAAAAAATCTTGCCAGAGAGATTCAACGGTCTATAATGCCAAACACAACTGCACTCGTAGCTCAGCTGGATAGAGTACTCGGCTACGAACCGAGCGGTCACAGGTTCGAATCCTGTCGAGTGCACCAAACATCAAAAAGCCCGCACATTGTGCGGGCTTTTTGTTATCTGCGATTTGGCTATTGCTGTCATCCTCGCGACTTGTCTTGTGTTTATTCTGGTTCTTGTCCCTGCTCGTCAACGGCTACAAGGTTGAATTTCAGCTTTGAGTTGTGCCCTGTGCAACTCATCCTTCGTCGCACAAGCAGTGCGCAGGCGCCGTCTGGCGGTTTTTCGCAAGCTTTTGTTATCTCCAAGATTTTTGCGTCATTAATTTTCAAGCCGTGTATGATTGCGCCCGTCAGCCCCGCCGGGGCTTGTGGAATACCTCCATGGACTTACCCAGTAGTAACTCAGCATCCCGCTTTACCAATCATGAATTGACTGATTGATCCTTCCGGCGTGCCCTGCTGCTGGGAGTGGAGTTCGCCTATGACCGAAGTTGAAGTAAAGAAAACCCAAGAAAGCCTGCAAAGCCGCCTTGCTCAAGTTATTGAGCTGCTTAATCGCCAGCGTGTGGTCGAAGATCTGACTCATCGTCAGGAAGGCCATCACCATGACCGGGTCGAGAACCTGGTCCATCGGCAAAACCTTGTTGAACTCCAGCGCAAGCTGGAAGACCTGCACTCCGCAGACGTTGCCTATATCCTCGAAGCATTGCCTCTGGACGACCGCCTGACGGTCTGGCAGCTGGTCAAGGCTGATCGCGATGGCGACATCCTGCTCGAAGTATCCGACTCGGTGCGTGAAACCCTGATCGCCGACATGGACGATCACGAGCTCCTGGCAGCCGCCAAGGAGATGGACGCCGACGAACTTGCTGACCTGGCTCCCGAGCTGCCGCGAGACGTCGTCCATGAGCTGATGGAGACCCTGGATGGCCAGCAGCGTGAGCGCGTGCGCTCCGCACTGTCCTATAACGAGGACCAGGTCGGTGCCCTGATGGACTTTGAGATGGTGACCATCCGTGAGGATGTCAGCCTTGAAGTCGTGCTGCGTTACCTGCGTCGCCTCAAGGAGTTGCCGGGCCATACCGACAAACTGTTCGTGGTCGATTACGACGGTGCGCTCAAAGGCGTGCTGCCGATCAAGCGTCTGCTGGTCAACGACCCTGAAAAACAAGTGTCTGAGGTCATGGCCAACGACCCGGTGAGTTTTCACCCGGACGAAGATGCCTACGATGCTGCTCAGGCATTTGAGCGTTATGACTTGATTTCGGCCCCCGTAGTCGACAAGAACGGCAAGCTGATCGGCCGTCTGACCATCGATGAAATGGTCGACCTGATCCGTGAAGAGAGTGAAAACGAAGTTCTCAACATGGCCGGTCTGCGAGAAGAAGAAGACATCTTCGCCTCGGTGTGGAAGTCCCTGCGTAACCGTTGGGCCTGGCTGGCAGTCAACCTGGTCACGGCATTTATTGCTTCGCGGGTGATTGGCCTGTTCGAAGGCTCGATTGAAAAGCTGGTGGCTCTGGCAGCACTGATGCCCATCGTGGCCGGTATTGGCGGTAACTCCGGCAACCAGACCATTACCATGATCGTGCGCGCTATGGCCCTGGATCAGGTCAACACCGGCAGCACTTCGCGGTTGATGCGCAAGGAGCTCGCCGTGGGCCTGATCAATGGTCTGGTGTGGGGTGGGGTGATTGGTGTTGTGGCCTACCTGCTGTATGGCAGCTGGTCGCTCGGCGTGGTGATGACCGCAGCCATGACCCTCAACCTGCTGCTGGCAGCACTGATGGGGGTATTGATACCCATGACGCTGGCCCGGCTGGGGCGTGATCCGGCCATGGGCGCAAGCGTGATGATCACCGCCATGACCGACAGTGGCGGGTTCTTCATCTTTCTGGGGCTGGCAACTATCTTCCTGCTTTGATCATTCTGTACAGGGCGCGAACAGCGCCCATAAAAAAAGCCAGCATTTGCTGGCTTTTTTTATGCCTGGGTTAAATCAGGATTCTTCAGAGGCTGCTTCAGCATCGTGAGCAATCAGTGATACCAGGGCGTTTTGCTGGCGGTGTGACAACTGGCGGAAGCGTTGCAGCAGCTCACGCTCATGCAGGGAAAGCTCGGGGCTGTCGAGGCGCATGCTGAGCTCATCACCCAGAACGCCTTCCTGGATAAGGCTTTGCTCGAGACGAGCAATGATTTCAGAGTTCATGCTGCGGTGATGGTTGCGAGCCACTTCGGCGATGCGCTCGCGCATTCCGTCTGGCAGGCGAACGACGAACTTGTCAGCCGTGCGGCTGGAGTAAATTGCCTGTTTCAATGGGCGCATTTTAGTTAACCGGTTAGTTCAGGGGAGCGGTTCTCGGGAATTGGCCGCAGGATGTGTTTAAGACCGTCCTTATAGCCAAATGTTCAACCTGAATTGCTAAGAGGCGCGCATCATGCCTCAAATCTGCCACTTCCCTGGCGTCAATTCTGTGACAAATATTGAACCGGATAAAGGCGTTATGCCAGTAGGTCTTGTTAAAAATATACACTCGAATGGGTGGCTTAGCGATTAACCCAGCAAATTAATGGGTTTTCCCCCTTGCCTATGGGCAGTTTCAGCGCAATTGCGGGTCAAACTTGAACCTGCGACCAAGCATCAGCGCCACCAGCCAGCAAGCGAAAAATACCGCGGCGGCGATCAAGGGCAGATTGCCAAATTCGTTACTGGTGAATACATCCAGGGCAAGGCTCGACAGTGCCAGCATTAACAGAGCCAAAGCGATTTTGGACATGATTTCTTACCCATCTCTCAATGTGCTTTCAAAAGACCCAGCGTTCACCCGCAGGTGCCTGGTCGGCGACGGGCTGGTTGGCAGCCAGACGAGGTGTCACGCGGCTGGTCTCTTTCATCACCGCAACCTGTGGCCGCGGTTTGTTGAAGGTAGCCGTCATTTCAACAGGCTGCTCAGCCGAAACGGGCTCGGGCAGAAAATGAAAAACCAGCAATACGGCCAGCGCGAGGGTGTTTAACAGTAGTAGCGTGCTGTTCATGGCGGTCATCTCTGAGAGCATGGACGGGATACTGTTAATAGAGCAGTCTTCGTGCCAACTGTAACAAGGCTAAAAAACCTTATAAAACAGCGAGTTGAGCCGTATATTCAAGAGTGTTTAATTGCATTTTGCAATGATGGCTTTTTGATGTAGTGCAAATTGCACGATGGTCGCCTGAGCCTTGCTTGTGCTGTGCAGTCGATCGCAACCTCGTACCGCTCATCGGAGGCAAAAAAATCTATTTAGGCCGCTGTCTTACAGTTAAAAAGACCACTCACGACATGACAAACCCAGGCATGCCCGTTACCATGCACGCCGTTATTTGTCTCAGTAGCTCAATTGGATAGAGCATCCCCCTCCTAAGGGGAAGGTTGCAGGTTCTTATCCGACATTGATTTTACTGCACATTGGAATGTCGCCGATTCTGGGGCATGCAGCGTAGAAGCACCGAATTTCACTGCACATTGAGACAGCTTCTTTAAGCTACTGATTTTGCGTAGAATGTAGGTGTAGAGAAGTAGTAAATGTGATGTCCTCTTAGTTCAACGGATAGAACGAGCCCCTCCTAAGGGCTAGGTGCAGGTTCGATTCCTGCAGGGGACATATCCTCGCTTCAGTAGCTAGCTGTTTTTTATGGTTTTTCTTAGACAAGAGCCATCCCCTCCGACGGCTTGGTCAAGCCGGCCCGTGATTTATTTTTTGCGTAATGACACGATTCGCGGTCTAGCCGAATTGCCTAAAGCCTCTCCTTAACTCGCCTCTCGTCAGATCCCTGGTTCCTGAAAATGAGCATTTGCTCGACTCCATGGATACAGTTGATTGACATGCTCGCGTTAGAGGTTGCCTCAAGATTCGTTAAGCCAGTGAGCCAACCCATGCCGGGCGCGTATGACCGGTAGAGGCTAGTTGTAGGTGATCGAAAATGCGACGCTCCTTCACGCCTATCGATTGACCTGCTGCTCCTGGCTCAAAATCCGTTTCCAGTGACGATTGACAACGCTAGGGGAGAAACCCAATTCCTGAGCGATCTGCGCTTGTGTCATACCTTCCGCCTTGAGCTTCCTGACGGCCTCGAGGTTTTCAATTTTCTGAGGTTTTCCACGCGTACGCTGAATCAGCGCTCCATCCGCGAATTGCTCTGCTACCAATCCCAAAATTGATCCGATATTGATGATGCGCCCCTGGCCACCTTGCCGCATCGAAGGTAACACTGCATTGGTCATGCGTATGACGCCGAATAGATTGACATCGAACAAGGCCTGCACTTGTGGGATCGAGAACTCTTCAGCGCCGCCTAGCAGACCGATGCCAGCGTTATTGACCAACAGATCAATCCGCCCGGTCTGCGCGAGTACGGTAGAGATGAGAGCACTGACAGACTCGTCATCTGTTACGTCGCAGGTGAGCATGGCCATCCGAACACTCCGGAGATGTTTTGAAGCGCTCGGATTCCAGGCGCTTTAGCCAAAGGCAAAAGCCGTTGCGCTCCCAATACAAAATCTTCACTCGGTTTCGAGGCTTGTTGAGGAACACAAAAAGCACCGGGTCGAACACAGCGACCTTGATATCCAGCTCGACTAGGGCGGCTAGGCCGTCGATGGATTTTCGGAAGTCGACGGGCTTGGGGTAGAGATAGACTTTTTCGACTTTTGCGTCGGGACGCATCATGAGGTGCTGGCTCCGGAAAGGAATCGGGAGCACAGCATCGGGGTTCAGGTGGTGACTTTGAATGTGGGGGTTATGGAGCGCTTACAATCCTAAAGCCTTCAGCTCTCTCACCGAAGCACACCGAATCGGTAATCTTGGTATTACCAGGCCTACCCGGAGCCTTCTTTTTCAGTCCTTTGCTCACAAACCGACTTCGAAGCTCCCCCGCGCCTTATGCCCAGAAATCGTTTGGCTCGGTCGTGCCCGGTTCAATAAGTCTTTAATGCGATCGCCGTCCTGCATGCAATGCGGATCGCGGGCTCAGAGAAGAGGTCTAGTGGAGAGGAAGCGTGCCTGAGAGGTGATTCATCAGAGCGGTAATTTCGGCTTTTACCGTTAATCAGGAGCCTTGGCGAGATACCGTTGTACCGTTGACTTAGAAACGTCCAATTCTCGAGCTATCTCTGAATTAGATAGTCCTTTTTGCTTCAGCTGTGGAGCAAGTTTTAGTCTTTCACCTGCAGCGAGGTTGGAAGGTCGTCCATGTTGGAGTGGCTTACCGCCGCTGGAGATGAGCTCGAACACTCCAGTCTCTTTTAGCGTCTCTATCTTCTGCGAGATCCGCTCCAATGCCACATCTGTCGCCTCCTCAGAGAGTAAAGAGGTTGTTAGGAGCATTAGAACAGTGGGCTCAGTGTCTAGCATTTTTGAAATTTTCATAAACATTTCGATCGATACGTTCCCTTTGCCGCGCTCCACGCGGCTCAGGTAAGAGCGATCAATTAAAGGCAGATCGTCCTGGGACATTCCTGAGTTCTGTCTCAAGGCCCTGACAACGGCGGCAAATGCTTGGCTGAGAGACATTTATGATCCTCTACAAAACAGAGGATATAGCCATATTGCGTCGACCCGTAACACGTCATATAATCCTCAATCAGGGTCGATTGATTTCTTCATTCATGTGAAGGGAATGCCCGAGGTAGTGTCGCATCCGTGAGCTTTCCTAAAGGTGATGCTCTTAAACATATGACATGTATTGACGGGAATGAAGCATGGAGTTCGAAAAAATCCAAGCAGCCGGCGAGCTCCTCTCCACCACTGGAGAGCCACGCTATGGATCTCGAGAAAGCCAAGAAGCGTTGATTCGCATTGCGCAAACCCGCTTCCCCAACAAAGGCTTTTGCATCGTCCAGCAGTGGACGATCGTACGCGCGATAGCTAGCGATGCGGATCTCACCAAAATCCACGTTCATGGACATCTGCCGCTCTTTGTTTTCGCCGAAAAAGTCATCCTAGACAGCCGAGGACGCTTCGATTACGGAAATTGGGTGCGCAGCACCATGGGCATTTCATTCCAAGATGGCTTTCTCTTTGAAACCAAAAACACTGTGTACGTTTTGATGGGAGACGGCGACGAAAAGTCAGCCAGTCTCGCCGCGATACTGTCTCTTTATCAATGATGTCAGCTGCAACTGCGGTCTGTAGATCCACGGGAATGTGAAATGTTTAGAAGTCATGAAGCCTTTGCCGAGGGCACCCCTAATATCTTTGGGGATGGGTATTCAAACTGGCGGATATTTGAACGCCACTTGGCTCATCCTTGGTATCACGTCGTTCTTGAAGAGTGCTTGGATGGCAAGGTGTGGCCACGCACCATGATGATTAGTGACATCGATATGCTCGAAGAAATACTTTCCCAACAAACCAGCGAGTTTGTCGTTACGGAAATTCAGGTCGTCACGCCCGGGTGGATGAACAAATCCGGTAAATGGATCATGGAGGGGCTTTCTGGGTTACTGGTCGGATATGACTCAACAGGAAGTCGGGTTTGCCTTCACAACATTGAAGACGAAAAGGCATATAACGATGCGCCAGGTCGTCTTATTGATGCTCACTCTCTCAAAGGGCTTCGAGTTATTTTTTAATCCTAGGATGTAAACGCAGCCTCTCCTTGCAAAGCGAGCCAGGCTCGGAGGCCGGCCGCCGCAGCGGTATCCAAAGTACAACTAAATCGAAACTGGTCGTCTGATATGAAAATTCAGATTTACTCTGATCTGCACCTCGAGTTCGCTCGGTTCGATCCCGCCCCAATCGACGCGGAAGTAGTGATTCTCGCAGGCGATATTGATATCAAATCGCGTGGAGTCTCATGGGCGAACGACACATTCCAGTGCCCTGTTATCTATGTGTGTGGCAATCATGAGTACTACGGTGGGCACATAGGTCGCACACTGCTAAAAATGAAAGACGCTGCATTGCCCCATGTGCATGTACTCGAAAACGAGATGCTCATTCTCGATGGCACACGCTTTTTGGTCACAACTGCCTGGACGGATTATTCGGCTACGGGTGATGTGGTTGCGGCAAAGCGCCTTGCTTGGGATTCGATGAACGATTTCCTGGCAATTCGAGCCGACTTGGATTACAGACGCCTGCGTCCAGATGACCTAGTCGCGAAATCAATGAGGGCTCACCGATGGTTAACCCAAGAACTTAATAGACCTTTCGACGGCAAAACAGTGGTGGTCACACACCATGCACCAGTGTTGGATCATCTGGGTGACGATCACCCCGGACATCTGGCTGCAGCCTATGCGAACGATTGGTCAGAGTTACTTAGTAAGGCTGACCTTTGGATACATGGGCACGCGCATTTTGCAGCAGACTTCTTAAAGAATGGGTGCCGAGTGGTTTCCAATCCGCGCGGTTATCCGGGTCAAAGCACAGGCTTCAATCCTGAGTGCTTGGTGGTGGTTTGAAGGTGAATAGATCTCGTCAGTGTCCTCCATGAGCTCGGAGTTGATAGATCAAAACTAGCGGGTGTGAGTTTGCTAGAACGGTTGATATTTAGTGTGAATCTAAGGTTTTTGAATGGTCACTTTGAATGAAATCTCGCAGTTACTTTACGGAACCGGAGATGAATCGCCTGGCTGGCAGGGCTCTGAAGAATTGATCTCTTTGGCAGCAAAGATGTTTCCAGGCAAAGCATTCTGTGTGGTGAAACAGTGGGTCTTAATCGACCTCACCGTGACGCCGGTTGAAAGAGAAAAGCTTACAAGTCTCGGTCTACTTCCCATGACGCTTTTCGCTCATGAAGTCGTACTGGACAGTAAAGGTCGTTTTCAATCTGGCATGTGGGTACGCAGTAACTTCGGAAAATCCTTTACTGAAGGCTGCATGTTTGAAACGAAGAGTACCGTCTACCTCCTCTGTGGGGTAGGCCTTAGAAAAGAGGCCAGTGTGGGTGCCGCTTTTTCTATGAAAGCCGGTTAAGTAATGGCCGCCGCAAATACAGTTGTGAATCGCGCCGGGTTCAGTAGACACATCCAGGCCTCAAAGAGGTTGATCTCAATACTTCGCTTGTGACAGGAAACGAATAAATTAAAGTTGCGAACCTAGACTCCTCAGTGCGGGCCTTTGTGATCGCTCTTCATGAGTCTTATAACTAAACGATTTAAGGTTAACTCCAGAGTTTGGTGTATTGTTAAAAGATTAACTACGTAGAGACTAAACATGTCAAAACTCGCAGAATTCCGCCAGCTCGAAAAACACCTTGCTAAACAACTCGAGGCTCTTGAAGCCCTGAAAGGCGATGTTGGCCTAAAAAAGGAGATAGAGTTCGAGACGAAGCTGCGCGCTCTGCTTGCTGAATACGGTTACAGCCTGTCTAACGTAATCAACTTGTTTGATCTTCAGGCTGGCCGCAGCGCTCCAGTGGTCGAGTCCAAAGCCGGTATTCGTAAGCCTCGTCAGGTTAAGGTCTACAGAAACCCGCATACCGGCGAGCTAATCGAAACTAAAGGTGGGAATCACAAAGGTCTGAAGGAATGGAAAGCAGAATACGGCTCGGACACCGTTGAGTCCTGGCTGAGCAACTGATCGTGGTTTGAGTAATAATGGCCTTTTGAGGGCCATTTTTTATTGCGCTTCCACATCTCAGATTTTTGTTGGGTCACTTTTCACATCGTCAGTTGATGACTGTATCGTCCCAACCGCGATTGCAGCCATAAGCATCACCAGCTCCGTTCCAAATGTCCATTTCAAAGAGACTCGCTGGTTATCGCCGTAGCCGATATCTCGCAGCCCGCATAGCAAATAGGTTGATGCAACCAAAAGACTAAGCAGGTGAACGAGTTGGCCAATGAGTGACGCAATCGCCATTTCATTTGGGCCTATCCCGTAGTGAGCTGCTGTCTCTGCAAGGATTGGCAACACGCCAAAATAAAATGCATCGGTTTACTCCAAATCCTTCAAGGCCCAACTCATTCAAGAGTGTGCCCAGCTCGGCGCTTCGATTGCCAGCGTCGCGCTGAACCACTACCTCAACGCGAACCTCGTCCATAAGTGGATTCGGCTGCAATCGCAGAAAAGTGCCGTCCTGCAACCTGCCTTTATCCCCGTGGCATTACCGTCATCGGCGTAGCGACCAGATATACCCCATGCAATGATTTGCCTCGAAATCCCACTACAGACTAAGTCCTAACTCAGGTGGTTACCCAGTATTTTAGGCACGTATACCGCACCGACGATGATCACCAAATTGATGGAATGATCTATCCAAGCTCCAAGATAGGTGATAAGGCGATCGTCATTTTTACTGATTCGTCGGGCTGCATCGACGCTGGGGAAGAATCAATCGAACGTACCCTTTTACGGCTCGACAAAGTATTCGATGTCGACTTGGCAGAGTACGCTGCGGTAGACGAAGATGATGAGATTTTCTGATTTTATCGATGTTGGGAGCGGGCCAAAAGGTAACTCCAGTTCCTGCATTTGGCTCAGAAATAAGCCCTAGAGAAAATGAATGCCAGCGGAAGCCTGTAGCGCGGGTCTAAAGAGAAGCGTGCTACGTTAGACCTTCTTCGGGTTCGAAGAATCGCTCCATACGGTATGTTTGCAAGAAGAGACTTATAGCGGAAGCCCCCCAACGGCGGCTCCTGTCTATTTCTTTCGTAGTATTAACGCGTGTTGAATGAAGTGCCTAATTTGATGAAAAGCGCGATATACCCTCTGGCAGTGAGGTAGTGCTCGCGGGAGCCGTCTTTCGGAACACTCACTGAATCGATATGTTCTTCATTCTCGTCCAGCCGAGTTCTGTTGATGAAATACTGTTCTGGCAAATCTGACCTAGTGGTTGTTTCGGCTCGAACTATGTTTTTGGCTGGCTACCCCCTGCGCACCAAGCTGAATTTCCCAACTCTGATGTCGATGAAGTGCTCGCAGATGTCCAACTGGCAGCACCGATGGGATTTGATACGAGGAGCAGGGCATCCACCAGTTTTTTAGTCTAAGGTTGATATTCGATATATTCGTCGGTCAGTGCGTCGGTCAATCTTAGGATGGTGTAGTTCCTGTAATCTAAAAAGTCCGGTAAGTGGTTCTGTCTGACATGATTTGCGAACTTATTTAGAGTTGCGCAAAGTTTGTGTGAGGCATTACGTATGTTTTCCTCCCATTTCCGTAGTTCTTCGTTGTGGAAACTTGCATTTGGGTTTGGCCAGGTTTTTTTCCAAGAGGCATCCCAAACTCTTTCCCCATTTTGCTCTGTGCTTATATTTGAGTAAAACAGGTTAACGAAAGAGTTAATATCTTCCATCAACTCCCCGATTAAATCCATTTCATTCTTGTCGAAGTTTATGGAGAATAGTGATGATCTTATATTTGATAGAAGGTCAAGGTCTGTAACGTTTATGGCGAAAAATGAAACTTGCTGGTCAATCAATTTCCAGCGGTCGATTGTAAGCTGAGACGAAATAATATCAGCGGCGATTTTTATGGCTGATTTACTGGCCCTGCTGATAGAGTGTTTGGCAATCAACCGGCCCTGCTTTTCTAGTGGTAAAGTATAGAAGATTTCTTGAAGGTTTATTGCGGTAAATATTTTAGTATTAATTTTCCTATCGATTCCAAGTTTTATTATTCGCTCTATTAATTTACTGTCGGCGCCTTTGAATTTTTCGTTGATTACAAATATATATTCGTTAAGGTGGGTTCTGTAGTGCCAGTTTTTGGCTAGCTTGTCAAAGTCATCAGCAAGTTTTGATATGGCAATTTTGGTGCTTGCGCTATTTACAGATTCTGGAGCATAAACTTGATAAAAAGTACCTGTTTTCTGCACGAATCCGTCATTTCCGCCATCCATTTTTTGTCGGACGGGGCAGAACCCATTCACACCATATGTCATAAGCTCATTAAAAAATCTTTGAAACGAAAGTCCATCAAGTCTGTGGAATATAAGTTCTAGCTCGGTATCGTAGTCCATTGTGCTTTCATTCGGGTCGTAATATTGAAATGCTATTACTAAATCTTTAATTGGATAGTGTCAAGATGGTCTGCAGAGGCAGACTGCCGGGGAGGCTCGTCTAACCCCCACCTTCCTTCTCCTAGGTGCTACGATGCAGCTCTCTATTCCAAGCTTCGGAAAGCTCGTCTATTCGATTCGCGATTTTTTGGGGGGGGGCGATAGGACAAGGCAGCGGGTGTTGCCGACAAACTTCTCGATCAGGTATACGGCGTCACCGACAGTTCCTGCAGCGCCTCATCGGAAATTCGAATGTCGCCGTCGCCGTCCCATTCTTCGATTATGATTTTCATAGGTGGCTTTCTCACGTGTGGTCTCCATCGCTTTGGAGTCGGCAATGGTAACGTGCTTTTGCGTACAGACTGCAGAACGCAGCGAGCAAACGATCGGGCTGTTCACGCTCCAAGTACTCAATAGAGAGTGTGCTTACAAACAGCTGCGGCGCCCAAAAATAGAAAGCCCCTGAAGCCATAAGGAGTTCAGGGGTTTAGAAGTAATGGTGGCAGAGACGGAATTGAACTGCACTGTCAATCCCCCGTTTTTTCTGGCTTTCGTCTGGGAGCTTATTAGCGAAGCCCCAGCGGCGAGAAGTTACCTCGCAACCTAAATTGCCTCGTGCCCTCTGCTATGCAAAACACATCCTTCATTTTGGAACCACTCGCTTTGTGCTAAGGCCTCAAATAACGCGGCCTTCCAAGAGTTTTTGCTGTCCCGCCGCTCCACACGAGCTACCCTGTCCAAATGGTTGTGCCGTTCCTGAGGGGACTGGATATCTATCAAATATGCTGCCTGACTGGAAAGTTCGGACGCAGCCTCAATTCCGAATCTCCAAGCTATTTTAAAATCGCGAAAATAATTCACAAGTCTTACCGCTAGGTCGGGAGGCCAGTCGGCAGGCGGAATAGCCTTGAATCTAACAGATGCAGGAACTGTTTCAATTAACTCAGCATAAAGCCAAGGTGTTGTTTCAATAAGGTCTGGTTCGTAGTAAGGGTGTAGGACTTGATCGTCTGAGTTTATTGCAGCAAATCCCTTGCCTTTATTACAGCTAAAGCATGCAGGTGTAAGGTTTAAAAGTAAAACGGAGAATGCTGGATAAATGGATTTCGACATAAAATGGTCAAGTGTCTCCGCAGGTGCGCATGAGCAAAAAGGGCACTTTCCTGATGGAGCAAGCATCATTACTTGATCATAAAATTTGCGGGTGGTGCTTTTTTTTCTCGCTAACTGAGAAGAGTAAAGATCAACAAGCTCTCCTTTCGTTAGACCTCCAACTACAAGCTGATCATCGTTGCCTCTAAGGCACCGTGGAAATGAGAAAAGAGTATTATTTGTGGCGTGCTGATCGTAGTCTGAGAAAAAATTTAAAATATCTTCGCGCGCCGCTATGAATTTATTCGCGAGATGCTGATCGTTGATGTCGCTGACACATGCGTCGTAAACAATTGACGATTCAATCTCTAGTCTTGTGAGTCGCTTCATGAGAAGTTTTCGCCATTTGAGTCACGGGTGGCGATGAGCGTACGCAATACAGCCTGAGCCTCTACACCTAGCTGATCGTTATAACTGGCCATAACACTTTCAAAGCTTCCCCCCTCATTTACCGCATTTCGTAGAACGTCATGGAATCCGGACTTTGTAACTTCTAAGCCGAAAATTTCGCGAGTTAGAACTCCCACATTCTCCCCGAATGTCTCCCGTTCCGGACGATCAGTCCTCCCTTCAGTCCGCAGTCTGGTCAGTTTCCAGACGCATGATCTGGGGACTTCTTGAACAACTACAGGCGAGTGAGATGCAATTATAGCAACCCCATTCCTATCCTGTAATAGTTCGGATAGAGCCCTTGTAAAAGCAGAAAGTAATGGAGGGTGTAAGTGACTTTCAGGTTCATCCATCAGCACGAGTGTCTTTTCATCGATGGTGTCAACAAGCTTAGTCATAGTGAGCAATACTATTTTATGTCCTGAGCTCATCAAAGACATTTTTTTGCCGGCCGGCTGAATACAATTGTCAGCGCTGAATTCCAAAAGACTACCTAGATCCATGTCAGCAAAATTGCTGTCTGACTCAAGTCTAGATATCGCTGTACTCCATCTTTTTTTCTTTCCGGCCTGACTAAAGCAAGACTTCAAGCTGCTTATGAAATCGCCAACTAAGTCTTCTTCTGATTTCGGCGGAATAGGTGTATCTCCGAATCTATGTTTTTTCATTCCTACATAAAAATATGCTACGCCCTTGCTTCTATCTGGTTGTTCTCTCGGCGGAATGAATGGGTCAAATGCACTAAAAGAGACTGATACTACACTACTAAAATAGTTTAAATCTAAGGGGATCGCTCCACCCCATGTTTGCTTTGTGTAGAATTTTCCCCTTGTTTCGCCGGGTGTAGAGATAATTGCATTAATGATGTTATTTAAAAGCGTAGTTTTGCCTACTCCGTTACGTCCGATCAGAATATGAATGTTGGTCGACGGCCTAGATAGGGGGGTTACCTCAAAATCAAGCTCTATTTTTGCGTTTCGCTCATCACCAGGATCAATATAGCTAAAATTAAATTCTGTGAGTTCGGCCAGCCCATCATATACTCGTCTGAACTGTCCATAAATAACCGAAAAACTTACGCTCCTCATTAACGAGTCTTGAAAGACTTTTTCATTTTTTGCGGCTTCAAGTATCTGGTTGTCACAAACAACATCTCTTAGAGATTGTAATAGTGATTTCCTAGTTTCTTGATCGAAATTATCTCTTAATACTTGGTAATACTGAACATCCTGACCTAAGGAGAACCAGTTTTCTGGCAAGGTATTAAATGCTCTAGGTATCGAATCTAGCGACCAACCATGGGGTTGACTGATGTATCCAAATTTTACTGTTCCCAACTCATGTCGTTCACCACGGGCATCAAATAATATTGCTTCGAAAGAAGTTTTAAACGAATAGTCGTCCCAATTGCTTGGTACGAGGTACATGGTGTTCAAACTCTGGGCTGGACTGCGACTTCCATGTTCCACAACAATAAATTTTATTAACATCAAACTTTCCTCATCATGAGATTTTTGCAGCGATAAGCCTGTGACAATATCAGGTCAGGCCATTGGATTTGACTAAAACTTGATTCCGGCTGCCACCTAGGTACCACCGACAGCTTTGGGTAAAACGTGACAAGTGCACGCTAACCAGCTGACAACCCCTGGGTGACCGCATCCACCCATCAGCCCTCACAGGCACATCTTGCAACTATTATGATGGCCAATTAATACCAAAAAGCCAGTTTACGCCTACGCTCACAGATTCCATTTTGAAATGAGCGCACCATGTCGACGATTGAGGTAGCACCAGTAGTAGCTGATGATTTTGAGACTTGGCTAAATGCGCGCCCTAAGTGGCTGCAGACGGCAGCTCGAATGCTAATCGACTCAAAGCGACCGTTGACCCAGGACGAGATCAAAACGCTGGTAAAGCTTTGTAAACTCGAAGCTAGGAATGAAGCCGATCCAGAATTTCTCACCGTAACCCCCGGCACCTTATCGCAGGTAGCCAATAGGCCTTTGCTTCGGATTGAAGAGATCCTAGATGTGCATGGGTTAAACGCAATCAGGGCTGGCGCCCACCTACCATTTGGCAAAAGCAATCTCTCGGTGATCTACGGACAGAATGGAACCGGTAAGAGCGGATTTGCACGGCTGCTAAAGGAGATCTGCGGATCACGATCCAAGGACGAGATACGCAGCAATGTCTTCGATCCAACACCTACACCGTGCCGTGCTCATTTCAAGGTATCAATCGACGGCAAACCGGCGGATGTGCACTGGGACATTCCCAGCGGGCCCCACAAAGCTCTACGACATGCACAGGTGTTCGACAGCAAGGCTGCCCAGCAGTACATGGGCAGGACTGAGGCATGTTATGAGCCCAGCCGGATGAAGTTTGTATCGGCGCTGATCGTCACAGCAGACGCGGTTAATGCAGAGCTTGCCAGAGAGAAAGCATTGCTCAGCAAATCGCTGCCCGTCATACCAGAAACTCTAAATCATACAGCCGAAGCAAAATGGCTTCATGCCCTGAAGGGTGCGACTACTACCGCGAGTATTGATAAGGAGTGTCTGTATACCGACCAGCTAGATCGGGAGCGTATAGAGAGCGAGGCCTTGCTTGCAGAGAAAGACATTGCTGGTCGCCTTTTGGCCATCAACAAAGAAAAAACCGCACTGAAAAGTATTGAAACAGCGATGTCGACACTTCAGCTGGGTCTGAACGATGCAACGGCGCGCGAACTAGAAAACCTGAAGAATACCGCCGTCAAAGCGAGGAGCACCTGCGAAGAGGCGGCGGCAGCCATTTTCGGGAAAGCAGAGCTTGAGGGCGTCGGCTCTGCGACTTGGCAGAAAATGTGGGAGCAAGCACGTGCCTACTCCACCGGTACAGCCTACGTCGACACGGCATTCCCTAACGTCTCAGCTGACTCACGTTGCGTGCTCTGCCACCAAAGCCTCAGCGAGGACGCAAAAGCCCGCCTGACAGGGTTTGAGAAGTTTGTGACCGACGGCCTCGAAACGACCGCCAAGACGGCTGAAAATAGCTTTGCTGATCGCAAAAAGCGACTGCCAATTCTTCCAGGACAAGCCGACTGGATTGTTCATATGTCCACTCTAGGCTTTGAAGAAGCCGATGGGATCACTTGGCTTGGTCTGTTGAAAGCACGGCTTGATCAAATTGCACTGGGTAGCTCTGTAGGCACCTTGCAGCCGTTCGACTGGTCGAGCATAAACGAAGCGGCGAAGACTAAATCTGCAAACCTGATCGAAGAAGAGGCGAGCCTGTCGGCCTTGTTGAAGGATGAGCATCGCCAGAAAATGCAAGACCTAGTTCAGCGACTCCAAGCCAAGCAATGGCTCTCACAAAACAAAACCTCTATCAGTACTGAAAGGGCTAGGCTGATCGCAGTTGCAGCGATAGA
Organism: Pseudomonas sp. FSL W7-0098; assembly: GCF_005930585.1. Lineage (NCBI taxonomy): Bacteria > Pseudomonadati > Pseudomonadota > Gammaproteobacteria > Pseudomonadales > Pseudomonadaceae > Pseudomonas > Pseudomonas sp. FSL W7-0098. Next base: position 279,594 of record NZ_RXHW01000005.1, on the reverse strand, counting down.
CAAAGCTTCACGCTCAGCCGCCACCAACGCTTTGACCACCAAGAAAAATGACTTGGCCAAGACTGAGCTGGATGCTGGTTACCAAGCTCGATTCATCGAAGAGTTGAAGCTCCTGGGAGGCCACCGCATTCCAATAGCTCCACAGAGCAAATCGGGCGGAAAAGGAAAAATCACATTCGGTTTGAATCTCGTGGGTGCGCACGGCTCTCATGGCTTGGAATACATCTTGAGCGAGGGTGAAACCAGAATCGCCGCACTCGCCGCGTTCCTTGCGGACACTACAGGCTCAAACCAGCTGGCCCCGTTCATTTTCGATGACCCGATATCGTCGCTTGACCAAGACTTTGAAGAGAAGGTCGTCGAGCGCTTGGCATCATTGTCACTGACGAGACAAGTCATCATATTCACTCACCGGCTTTCTCTTGTAGCCCAGGTAGAAGCTGTTACCAATAAATGGGCGAAGACTCCAGGGATGCCCTCAATCAAGCCGACCCTCACGTCACTTCAAAGGATGGCGAAGACTGCAGGTATCGTCGCCACTGCGAGCGCTAGAGACCTGAGACCGGAAAGCGCTGTCCGGGGATTAATCGACAATACGATTACACGCTTGAAAAAGCATCAGGAGAAGGCTGAGGTCGAGGCTTACGAGGCTCTTGCCAAGAGCGCATGCAGTGACTTCAGGATCATTGTCGAGAAGACGGTAGAGTACATTCTGTTGGCGGATGTCGTAGGTCGTTTCAGACGTGCAATCAATACCCAAGGCAAGCTGCACAAGGTCGCTAAGGTAACAAATGACGACTGCAATTTCATAGATAACCTCATGACCCGCTACTCAGTGTTCGAGCATGCTCAGTCTGAGGAGATGCCTAGCAGTGCTCTTGAACTGGATGTATTCGAAACCGATGTAACAGCCTTGCAACGCTGGATCACCGAGTTTGGATCTAGAGCCAGCTAATATGAGTCATTGAGCAAGGGTCAGAATCATGCCGAGCGTTTTGATTCTGGCCTGCTGCTAGCCACCAAGATCCCTCAAGGCAAATCTCGCGCCTGGAACTAATATGAAAACGAAATTCCGGACTTGTCACGCCTGCTCCTGAGGACTATCCCGGTGTTCGACCCACATTCCCAGATCAACCACAAGCAGTCCACCCTTCATGACCGGTTTGTGAAGGTAAGGCCTTTCATATCTGTGGTTGCATAGCAGATTGGCTGTTACCCCGTTCACCGGGAAAAATCCTGGTACCCCTACAAAAACTTGGCGGCAATCGATTGTGATGAAAGTGATGTTATGGCTACAGTCTTGGAACCAGCTTTCAAGATGGCTGAAGCGGCCAGACCATCACCTTTCAGTCTGCACGCAGATTCAGAGCGCCGCGAGCAGTTGTTCAACCTGTTCACCTCCCAGACACTGAATAGGTCGACAGGATCGGCTCCATCGAGCTGCAAGAGTTCAAATGTCCCGATTCTGTCATCGGCCGACGTGAAATTCTTAAAGTACTCCAGGCTGTAACAGTCATTGAAAAGGGTGAGTAGCCAATCATCAGTTTCCGAGACCATGAGACAGTGAGAGATCTCTCTCCATGGGATGATGCTTAGCATCGTGATACGTTTGCCAAGTGCGACTGCCGTCAGCACTGCATATGAGAGCAGAGGCTTTTACTGTCAACAAAGCAGTTTTGATGCCGGAGAGCTCGACGAGCTGGCATAGCACACCTACTTGATGGATCAGAAGACTGTCTCACCGTGCAGTAGTGAGCCGAATTGACTATAAAGTTATTGACGTTGGCAGGCACAACTTAACTCTTGAAGATAATGCTCCGTGAATTCTCAGAATATACTCAGTAATTGATAAGGAGAGTCAGGATGCAGACCGTTGCTCTGAGATTTTACCAAGGCAGTGATCTGTTTTTCATTTATTGGGTAGGCATGCTCTGTTGGCGTGCTTTGTGCAGGCATGCGTAACGCTTTTCAAAAACCCAAGGAAAATGCTCCGGTAGAATAAGCCCTAGCTCATTCCAGCTGAAGGGTTAGATTGGCGGGCATTTTATGCATAATGTTAGTTCCGCTGAGTCTGAAAGCCGCAGAAAGTCTAATTCGTGAAGCCTTTGGTTAGCCAATATATCGGTTGATGACGGTGGTAATTTATCAGGTTATATAGCAGATATTGACACCGTGCTGCCGATTGTCTCGTTAACATAAGACGGAAAATGACGCGCCAAAATTCAATTTCCTTAAATTGACACGGCGAAATTTTCGATGAAATCGTTGTGTGCGTTGAAATAATTGTAGTAGTTTAAAAAGGTTAACGTCCGTACATGCGAATATTGTTGTTCGCACGGAATATGCAGAGTGGCAGTATATCTATATTAGTCTATTCCGGAATTGAAAGATCTTCTTGCGATTATAGGTTGGTAGGGCGCTCGTGTTTAAAAAATCTGTTAGGTGTGTATAGATGAAGAATTTCAAATACAAAAAAGTCGTAATAGCGGGCCAGTGCATAGATGTTTTGGAATCGCTGGCGGGTGAAGTAATTGAGTGTGTAGAAGAATATGCTAGGCGACTATTCTCTAGTAATGCTCCTGTTGGTACCGTAAAGACTTACACGCCGTGCGTGTGTAAGTACTTAGATTTTACTGTTGAATACATGGCTGTTATGGTTGCATCAGATTGGGGTGATTCAAGTAAGTACTCCGTTGTGGATCTCTATTTTCAAGCGTTAAGTTTTGGGCGAGAGTCTGAATTGGAAATCGTGCAGGTTTTGGTTAAGCGTTTAGGATGGAGTATATCGTCATCCGCAACTATGAAAATTCATAGAGGTGCTTTAAATCTTTTTTTTCAGCTGTCCGAAAAGTATGTGGACTCAAGTGCTGCAGTTGCACAATTCGATCAGTTAGATCCAGGATCGAGTAGGACACTAATTTCGCACGTTCCAGAGGCGTCTGATTTTGATTACAAAAGAAAAGGGTGGGGAAGTAGAAGGGTTAACTCATATCTTGCGGAATGCATAGCTGGTGGGGCAGGGGTAAAAGCCCTGAATTTCATACCTCAATATTTCGTTGGTGGATCCACACGAAATGTCGGGGAGCTCAAGCTTCATCTAGACGATGTTGTGCGGATGATAGAACAAACGCGCAATATCAGAGATCGGGTTTATTATTCGTTATTGGCCGCGGGAGGCGCGCGCGTATCTGAAGTTTTGCAAGTGCTGATTTCTGATATCGATGTGAAGAATAGGATTGTCTATATTCGTGATCCACGGAATAGGAAAAAAAATTACCTAAATATGGGCTTGTCAATGTCTCAAGTTAATTCTCTTAGATTTAAGGGGAGAGCCAATCAACGGCTTACTCTGATTGAGCCTTTCGCTACGATGTTTTGGGAAAGTCTCCCGAGGTTATTGTTATCGCCTCTATTACCTTGTTTAGATGTTAATGGATTTTATATTTCTCATAATTTTCTTTTTTGCGTAAGTAGAGGGCCTACAAAAGGAATGCCTATGTGTTTGGTTGATCAGTCTCCAATTCTCCGAACATTCAAGGCAAATCTTAAGAGAATAGGTGTTTGTGTTGGGGCGCAACATGATGTTCGGCATATGTATATCTCTTATCTTTGCAATGATATCCCCACTAATAATGGTAAAGGTTTAGGGGTTGAGAAAACAAGTAGTTATGTTGGTCATATAAACATTGAAAGTACGGAAATCTATAATCACGTTGATTCATCCAGCGCTTTGGAAGCTGCAGAAGATTTTTATACGCTCAATGGTTACTACGAACATATTCTAATGGGCTCTATTAAATGAATGTAAACTTCACAGATAAGCCGATATTTCTCGTTGATGACGAAACAATTAACGAGGCTGTTCGAAAAAATATCAGAACCGTTAGCGTATTTTTAGATACAACTTATGGCTCAATCAAAGCGAGCTATGAGTCTATAAACCCCAGTCCTGCCATGAAACCGTACACCTTCAAAAAGTTTTTTGTTTTTTCTAAACGCTGTGGTAAAAAATTTTATGACGCTTCATGGGTAATGGCGGCGTACGAGTACGTATTGTTGGGTGATCTAAAAGCACCAGAAAATTTAGTGGTGAAACTCTTGATGGAAGACGCAGTTGATTATCTTCCTGCAACAAAGGTTTGCTTGAGGAGAGCGCTTTGGCTTTTATTGGTTTTATTGTTTAAAGATAAATGTTTGCTATTGACGCCACTACTCAAAGCTAACCAGTTTAAGCATGCCTCACCCGTGCTTCTTGAGTTTGGTTTGGTTCATTATCCTGAGTTAATGGCTTTCACAGTCTCTGCTAGGGATAAAGTTAATCTTCCCTCTTTTTGGCAGGGAGTGGATCAGCGAGTTAGAGAAAGAGTGGCGCAATACGGAGCGCGGCTATTCTGGATTATTGGAGCAGTTAAGCCGGAAGACTTGACTGTAGAAAGTCTAGTTGCGGTTCATCAAAAATATTATTATGAGAACGAGCGGCTTACTGCTGAATTGCCTGTTCATACGATTGTTCACTATGTATGCAATTTTTTTGGAGAGCGGGTGGGCTTCAGCTATGATGAACTATATCATGCCCTTAATGCACTAAGACCTATTAAGTATAAGTCCGGGACAAGGGGGGAGCTAACGGCGATAAATTTTGTTCCGATTATCGAACGTGCAGAGTCAGATGATCAGATTGTGGATTATTGTCGTCTCCTCGTGCGAAACCAATTCTTGCCGGCAAAAATTCTACAGAATCCCATTTTGAGTAACTCGAACTTTCACAATTCTCCGGCACTTTTGCGATGGATTGCCGTGCAAAAGTCGTATTTGGAACTCAAGGCTTATGAAGATGTGCCCCATAGTGCACTTGGTCTGAACTTATTAAATATATACTTGTTTGTGTATTTGGATAAGTGGTTTTGTTTGTTTGGAGATGCAGTGGGTTTTTCCTATCCAGAGCATATATCTCAATTGGATTTAATATTTGTCGCGCCCATCACTAGGAATTTTGGAACGCCGTTGCCTCTTAAAGGGTTTATCGAAAGTATGACAAAGGATTCACCTACTGTGAAGTATGCATCCTTGCAGCAGCTTCGAGTCATGTTTGAGTGGATGGAGGCAAAAAAATTCAGAGATGAAAAGGGTTATTTCCAGAATTTCCTATTGAAAATCGATATGCCGGAAAGTGCTGGGTTGCCGAATTCTGATAAGCGTCCATTCAAACGGGCCGAATACAGTCTCGCAATTAACTATCTTTATTGTGTCTTTTTGGCCTTAGAAGTTCTTAATGATGATGTGTTAAATCATGCCTACGCAGATATTATGTATGGTAGCTTGGAAGAGCGTGCCTTATCGTTAGGGTGGAGCAACGAATTTTATTTTTCCGGTCGTAAATATGTAGTTAACGTGTTGCCGCGCTGCTTTTTTAAACGTTGGTGCATTCCATTGGCGGATGGAGCAAACAAAACTATTTTCAGTCCGCATCTCGTCGTGCATTCTATTGCAGCCGTTGAAAGCGGTCTTAGGCATCAGTCTGTTCAATGGTTGTCCACCGACTTTGATAAGTACGTGGTGGGAAAGGCTGAACTAAATAGAGCATATTGGTTGCACGTTGTGGTAGACAAAGTGAAGAAGCGGCCAATCAAAACCATCGTCAGTGGTCAAACAATTGTGGCTTTGCGTTATCAGAGAAAAATTCGCGGATTGGTTTCGGCCCAATCTTTTAATAGGCTTAAGAGCTATGAGAATAGACATGATAATGTCCGTGAGGAGTACCTTCCTCTTTTTTCGAAATCCATTCCTAACGGAGATCCATACACAGATAACGTATATTCTGAAGCGTATTTGTTTTTTTTAGTAGGGTTTCAGTTTTTTCTTAAGGAGCACGGTATTGTCTCAAGATTCTTTGAGTTCAAGCCGAGGGGATTTGGTCAGGGTGAGACTGTAGTTCCAAATCGTGTTGTGGTTTTGAATGTGCATTTTCCGTACTGTCCTGTACGCCTCGTCACAGATATGACACCTCACCATACGCGCAACAGTACCGTTAAAGTGTGGCAGCGAGTTATGAAAGACAGCGAGGTTGGAAAGTTTAAAACAGGTCAAGGCGTACGCACTGTTCGCTATTACGGCACTCTCATAGACGAAGACTATAATGAGGTGACTGAAAAGATCAGTAGTCATATAGCAAAAATATGGAAAGGAAATCGCCTCGATGCATCTCATCCAAACTCGAATTTTCGGAAAGCCCTAAGTGCCGATGTACCTCAGGCGTTGCGCGATTTCAACTGTGTTACTATGTCGCATAATTCTGTGTATCAAAATGAATCAGTATTGAGAAATTTGGGTGCCAAATATGATAATAAAGTGAGTTATCACTCTACTCATATATGCACAAAAGGGGATAAGTGTACACAAGAAATAATTGATGAGGGGCTCGAAAAGCGATGTGGGTTGTGCATTTTTTCTGTGAAAGGGATTGATAATATTCCAGCCATTGACGTCAAGATTTACAATCTTTCTATGGAAGTGGAAGAGCTACATTCCTACGCCGATTCTATCTCTGAAGAAAATATCTATGAGTTAGAACAGGTTGACGAAAAACTTGAGAAAACCGTGTCTGATCTTCTAGGCTGGACATGGAGTCGCGACTATTTGGTGGAGTGCTATCGGCGCGATGTCGCATTGAGCGATAAGCTTGTTTCTATTCAGCCCCAGCTCATGAAAAAAAGCATGCGCGAAGTAGAGATGGATGACTCATCGATTCAGTATATTTTCTCAAGACTATATGAAAATAGTCTATATCCTGAATTGCAAACTGAAGTAATAAGGGCTAAATATAACTTTCTGAAGATGCGCTTGCGCGGCGGTAGTGTAGATGTTGCAGAGATTTTTAAGCCAGTAACTTCAGATCCTGCTGCTCTAGTGGTGGCTCAGGTTAAGTCAATGCTCAGTGTTAATAAAATAACTATTGATGAGTTTACCAAAAGGTTAGAGGTGGCTCAGGTTGTCGCATTGGAAGAGTATTCGCCTGTAATATTGAGTTCGGATGGAGAAAGTGATGTCGAGTAATTACGCCGTCTGGCAACATAAAAAGGCAAACTCTAGGATGGATATGACCTTAGATATATTGAACTCAATGCGAGCAAGGAAATCTCCAGCTTCCAAAATTACTGAGCTGGCTGAGATTATTTGTCAAACTATTAGGGCGGTGGAACAGCGTCAGGTTCTCGCGGAGGGAAAGAAATATCGGCCAATTGATAACAGTACGCTCCTAAGGGCAGATGGTAAATACCGTCCACTGCTCGACGCTTATATGATTGAACGAAGAATGCATGCCGGTGATCTGGAAAGTGCTGTTGTGGATCCTATTGTTAGGCGGATGATCGTATCGAAAAATATTAATATTGCAGATCTCACTTGTAAACTCGATCGCGCTCATAAGAGAATTGAGCATCAAAATAAGCGCTTTGAAAATAAAATGTGGCCTGTAGCAGCAGTTAATTTTGACGTTGATGATATGGGCAGGGCAGCAGACGTTCTATTCGATATGCTGATCGGTACAGAGCTTTTTAAGTTTGATGAACAAACAGGTGATGTACTATTTGTTACTAGGGCCCGTAGAGTCGCAATTTCTAGACAAGATATCGCGACTTTCACAAATTGGCGTAAGGCTAGGTTAGCCAATGTGTCGAGTGTGGACTTGGTATCCTAGAGGCAAATTATTATAAAGAATGGTGTGGAGGCTGCGCGACTAGTTTTTGTCGGAGTTGCGGGACGGATGACCATGTAGTGATTTCGGTTTGGACTCATTGCCTCGTCTAGATAATCTGGATCTATCTGGCGCGACATTTCAGCGTGCTCTGATCACAATCTCAGACGCCCAATAAAAGGATCTTTTGTTGGCGGGACGAGGGTGCGCTGAACGCTTCATTGAGCAGTTGAGTGTCTGGTGTTATCAGGAGGGCTTGATTGATCTGGCCACCGAGAGATCATCTGCACTGCAGTGCAGTGTGCGTGATAGGAGCTCTTCAGACACCAGGGAAAATGCGAATCTAAAACATCTGCTTGCTAGACCGTGCGGTGGGACGCAGGAAGGCAGATTTATTACTGAGTAAGCTATTTTGCAATGCCAATCTGAGGCCTATTCAATTTTTTTCATCGGGGGGGGGGCGGCTGACGATAATACACGTACTCAGTTTGACTTAACGTCAGGAGCGTATTTTCGAAAAATCAGACGACGTCGTAGGTGCTCTGCCTGATTGCTGGTTGATAAAGTTTGCCATGCAGGGGATTGCGTGACCGCGACAGCGTGCGAACCGGTGAGTCAGCAGTGCAGCACGAAGCACGAAGCACGTACTCAAGCCAGGTCTTCGTAGTGTTAGCTGACCGGGAGCCGACAATCATCATGCAGATAGCTCGCTGGATGAAAGAAACCGGTGATATGCGGTCGCTACGAAAAAGCTGGCCTGAGGAGTGTTCTGATGGCCCGGTAGCGATGCCAACGTCATCACATTCCGTACAGAATCTAGCTAAGGCGGGGTGATTGAACGAAACGTGTTTTTGTGCGAGCCCCTGTCGTCGGACTGAAAGGAATTTTATAGAGTATCCTTTACCTCAATGTGCAGTAACTGCGTACTGAAGTCTATTGATTTTAAAGGGTTTTCTTGGCTTGTCGCCCGGGGAATGTCGGATAAGGGTTCGAACCCCGCCTGGGACACCAGATACGCAAAGGCCCCGCACTGTTGAACAGGCGGGGCCTTTTTTGTGGCTTTCAATCAGCCAGTCAGGCCTGGCCGAGCAGCCCGCGGCCCGCCAGGTTCTTCATCAGTGCACTGACCCCGAACGCCCATTGTGGCGCCTGGTCGCTGCCGGTCACGCGGTTGTGCAACGCTCCCAGTGTCGGTGACGAGATGCTTACAACATCATCGGCCTTATGGGTAAACCCCTGGCCCGGCTGGTCGCGGTCTTCGGTAGGAGCGAACAGGGTACCCAGGAACAGGACAAAACCGTCCGGGTACTGGTGGTTGGCGTTGAGCGTCTGTTCGGCCAGGTCCGCCGGGTCGCGGCTGATCTGGTTCATTGAGCTTTTGCCGTTCAGCACGTAGCCATCGACACCTTCAACACGCAAGGTCACTTCACAATGGCGCACGTCGTCGAGGTTGAAGTGTTCGTCAAACAGGCGAATAAAGGGCCCCAGTGCACAGGAGGCGTTGTTGTCCTTGGCCTTGCTCAGCAGTAACGCGCTGCGACCTTCGAAGTCGCGCAGGTTGACGTCGTTGCCCAGGGTCGCGCCGTGGATTCGGCCCTGGCTGTCTACCGCCAGCACCACTTCCGGCTCCGGGTTGTTCCAGCTTGAACCGGGGTGGATGCCAATGGCGCTGCCGCTGCCCACCGCAGCGAGGATCGGTGCCTTGGTGAAAATTTCGGCGTCGGGGCCGATACCCACTTCCAGGTACTGCGACCACATGTTCTGTTCGATCAGCACTTGTTTGAGGCGCATGGCTTCTGGCGAGCCGGGGCGCAGGTCGCGCAGGTTATTACCAATCACTTCGTGCACCAGGGCACGAACCTCTTCGGCACGGTGGGCATCGCCTCCGGCTTTTTCCTCGATCACCCGTTCGATCATGCTGGCAGCAAAAGTCACACCCGCCGCCTTGATCACTTGCAGATCTGCCGGGGCCAGCAGGTAGGGTTTGCCCATGTCGCGCTGCTCGCCGCTGTTGGCCAGCAAGGCCTGCATCGTGCCCAATACGGTGCCGCGGATTTCACGCACGGCTTGCAGCGGGTTGTCGCTATCGAGCAGCAGGCTCAGGGTGGGGAAGTGGGCCGTGCAGTCGATTACTTCACCGTCACGAATCACCACCACGGCCGGGCCGCCACGTTCGCCGGGCAACCACACGCGACCGACCAGGGTGGCGCGCTGCCAGTCATCGGGCAGGGTGTTTTCTATGGTCAATTGCAGCGTTTGCATATACGTGATCCTTGAAAAGAGTGCTTGGTGGGAGCGAGCTTGGTCGCGATCAAGTCACCACGGGTTGGCTGACCATCTGCAGTGTCTGCTTCGCGAGCAGGCTCGCTCCCACAGGTAATGTGTTTGTCGTGTCTAGTGGGAGTGACGGGGCGGGCCGTTTTCCGGGATCACGCGCCAGTACAGGGTGGCCGGTTCGAGGCAGCCGCCGGTGGAGAGCTGGCCGACCAGTTGGCGGTAGAGTTCCTGCCACGGAGTTTGTGACGGGGCCAGCGGTGGCAGCGGTTCCTGGCGGCGTTCGTTGAGCACGCTTTCGTCCACCAGCAGGTTGACGCTGCGCGCGTTGAGGTCGACGCGCAGGCGATCGCCGGTGCGCAGTAACGACAGACCGCCACCCACCGCAGATTCCGGGGACATGTTGAGAATTGACGGGCTGGCCGAGGTGCCGCTTTGGCGGCCATCACCCATGCAGGGCAGGGAGTCGATCCCGGCCTTGATCAGGTTGGAAGGTGGCGCCATGTTCACGACCTCGCCGCTGCCGGGGAAGCCCACGGTGCCGCAGCCTCGAATCACCAGAATGCAGCGCTCGTCGATGTCCAGCGAAGGGTCGTTGATCCGCGCCGTGTAGTCTTCCGGGCCCTCGAACACAATAGCCCGCGCTTCGAAGCTGTTGGGTTGCAACGGGTCGCTGAGGTAGGTCTTGCGAAATGCTTCGCCCACCACTGACATTTTCATGATGGCACTGTCGAAGAAGTTGCCGCTGAGTACGATAAAACCGGCTCGGTGCATCAGCGGGTCTTCGTAGGAACGGATCACGTCACGGTCGCCGGTGACGCAGTCGGCAACCACGTCACCCATGCTGCGGCCACTGACCGTGAGGCAGTCGCGGTGCAGGCGGCCGACCTTGTCCAGTTCATGCATCACCGCCGGTACACCGCCTGCGCGGTGGAAACTTTCACCCAGGTACTCGCCGGCGGGCATGCAGTTGACCAGCAAGGGCACGTCTTCGCCGACGCGCTGCCAGTCTTCCAGTGACAGCTCGATACCGCTGTGGCGGGCGATGGCAATCAGATGTGGCGGGCAGTTGGTGGATGCGCCCAGCGCCGAGGCCACGGCAATGGCGTTTTCGAAGGCCGCGTGGGTCATGATCTGGGAGGGGCGTACGTCTTCGCGCACCAGGTCGACGATGCGCATCCCGGTGGCATAGGCCATTTGCCCGCGCTCGCGGTACGGTGCCGGGATGCTCGCGCAGCCGGGCAGGGACATACCCAGTGCCTCGGCCAGGGCGTTCATCGACAGCGCAGTGCCCATGGTGTTGCAGTGACCCACCGACGGCGATGATGCGGTGGTCAGGGTCATAAAACCTTCGTAATCGATTTCGCCGGCGCTGAGCAGATTGCGCGCATGCCACAGTACGGTGCCCGAACCAATGCGCTGGCCTTTGTGCCAGCCGTCGAGCATCGGCCCGCCGGACAGCACGATGGAAGGCAGGTCGGTGGTGGCCGCTGCCATCAGGCAGGCCGGGGTGGTTTTGTCGCAACCGGTGGTCAGCACTACGCCGTCCAGCGGGTAACCATGCAGCACCTCGACCAGGCCCAGGTAGGCGAGGTTGCGGTCGAGGGCCGCGGTGGGGCGGCGCGACTGTTCGGCAATCGGGTGTACCGGAAACTCCATCGGGATGCCACCTGCATCGCGAATGCCGTCCTTGACCCGCTTGGCCAGTTCGATGTGATGGCGGTTGCAGGGTGTCAGGTCGCTGCCGGTCTGGGCGATGCCGATAATCGGCCGCCCCGATTGCAGTTCGGCGCGGGTCAGGCCCTGGTTCATGTAGCGTTCCACATACAGTGCGGTCAGGTCGGCGTGGCTTGGGTCGTCGAACCACAGCTGGCTGCGCAGGCGGCGTGGGGTTGAATCGGTCATGGCAGGCTCCGGCTGATTATTTTATTCAGGCAATGGGTTGTTGCGGCGCAACTGGCGGATCAGTCCGGCGTGGTCGAGTTCGCCGTCACCGGCCTCGACCATGGCGGCAAACAGGCTGTCTACCAGGCTGCCGACGGGCAGGTTCAGGCCCAGTTTTTGTGCTTGGGCCATGGCGGTGCGGGTGTCCTTGAGCTGCCATTTGGCCGGGCCACCGGGAGTGAAATCGTTGTTCAGCATGCGTTGGCCGTGCTGGCGCCAGATCGGCGAGTCGACAAAACCACCCATCAACGCTTCGTGGACCTTTGCCGGGTCGGCGCCGCCGCGCTCGGCCAGCAGCAAGCCCTCGGCGACGGTGGCGATGGTGCTGGCGACGATCAACTGGTTGACCAGCTTGGACAACTCGCCGGTGCCCGCCGGGCCGACATGCACCGGGCGGCCCATGGCGGCCAGTACTTCGCGGCCCTGCTCAAAGGCGGCCGTTTCGCCGCCAACCATGATTGCCAGGCTGGCCTCCCGCGCTCCGCGCTCGCCCCCCGACACCGGGGCGTCGAGGTAGCGCAGGCGGCGTTCGGCACACAACCGCGCCTGTTCAACGGCGGTGTCGACCGGGATCGAACTCATCACGATCACCAGCGCCCCCGGTGCCAGTGCCAGGGCGGCACCGTTTTCACCAAACAGCACCTCGTCACAGGTTGGGCCATCGCTGAGCATGCAGATCAGCACCTGAGCACCGTCTGCCGCTCCTGCCGGGGTCGGCGCAACCGCCGCCCCCAGTGTTGCCAGCGCCTGCAACTTGCCCGGCGAGCGGTTCCAGGCCCGCACCGGGAAGCCGGCGTGCAGCAGGTTGCGGGCCATGGGCAGGCCCATGATCCCGGTACCGATAAAGGCTACGCTTGGCAGGTTCATGCTTTTCCTCCAGTGGCAGGGGCCAGTGCGGCGCCAATTTGCGATTCTTTATTGCGCGGCATCAGCACCATGCCCAGGCCACCCAGGCCAACCAGTGCGGCGATCACCAGAAACCCCGGGGTGTAGCTGCCGGTCACGGTGAACAGGTAGCCGGTCAGGTAAGGGCCGATAAAACCGCTGAGGTTGCCGATGGAGTTGATCAGGCCAATGCCCACGGCCGCGCCGACACCGGTCAGCACTTGCCCGGGGACTGCCCAGAACACGTTGATCGCGCTGTACACGCCCATCGCCAGCAGAATGAAACCGATGACAATGATCCACGGCTGGTTGAGCCACAGCGCCACGGCAATCGACACTGCCGCGAGCATGGCGGCACCGCCGGCATGCCAGTGACGTTCTTGCAGGCGGTCAGAGCGCCGGCTCCACCAGATCATCGCCACAGCAGCAACGGCATAGGGAATGGCGGTGATCAGGCCGTTCTGCATCAGGCCGATTTCCAGGCCGAAGGTACCGCGGAACGATGCCAGAACCGTTGGCATGAAGAAGTTCATCGCGTTGGAGCCCGAGGTGATGCCGAAATACACCAGTGCCAGCAGCCATACCTGGCGGTTGCACAGGGCCTTGCGGATCATCTGGCCCTTGGTCGGTTGCACTCCCACCACCAGCGGTTTGTTGCGCTCTTCCTGGGCCAGGGTGTTGATCAGCCAGGTGCGCTGTTTGTCGGTCAGCCAGTGGGCATCGGCCGGGTGGTCGGTGAGGTAGAAGTAGCACACCACACCGAGGATCACCGCCGGTACGGCTTCGACGATGTACATCAGGCGCCAGCCGACAAAGCCCCAGGCATCGCCCATCTCCATCAGGCCCACCGACAGCGGTGCGCCGATGATTTGCGCGATGGGTACGCCCAGATAAAACGAGGCGATCATGCGTGCGCGATAGCGGCTCGGGAACCACAGCGACAGCAGATAGATCACGCCAGGGAAGAACCCGGCTTCGGCAATACCCAGCAGCACGCGCAGGGAGATGAAGTGGATGGGTGTCTGCAGGAAGCCCATGGCGCCGGCGATGATGCCCCAGGTCACCATGATCCGCGCGATCCACACACGGGCGCCGTAGCGGTGCAGCAAAATGTTGCTCGGCACTTCGAACATGAAATAGCCGAGGAAGAAAATACCTGCGCCCAGGCCATAAATGGTCTGGCTGATGCCGATATCTTCGTTCATGCGCAGTGCGGCGAAACCGACGTTGTTGCGGTCCAGAAAGGCGACCACAAACAGCAGTACAAGAAAAGGAATCATGCGCCTGGTCACGCGCTTGATTGTCTGTTGTTCGATGTCCGAGACATCGGTGAGTGGAGTAGTCATGTGGCACGACCTCAGTTTTTATTGTTGTGAGTAGCGTGAGCGTTGCAGCATTTGGGTGAGACAGGGCTTTTTGTGGGAGCGGGCTTGCTCGCGATGGGATCGCTGCGGGGCTTCAGTTGCACCGCGTCGCCTTGATCGCGAGCAAGCCCGCTCCCACAAGGGAGTGGTGGGTTATTTGCCGGCCGTATCCTCGATATGTGCGCGCACGATGGCATCGAAGTCCGCGTCGGCGGTAAAGCCCAGGGCACGGGCGCGGGGGGCTTCTACCTTGCTCGGCCAGCTTTCGACGATACGCTGGATAGTCGCGTCGGGCTCCCAGCGAATCAGTTTGACCACGTCATCACCGGCCACCCGTTGCAGCGCCGCGACCATGTCGGCCACGGTGGTGGTCACGCCCGGCAACGGGATAATGCTCTGGTTGCCCAGGGTTTCTGGCGACAGGGTCATGCCCAGCAGCATCGACTCAATAATGCGCCGCGGCGAGGTGAGGTAAACCTGGGTATCCGGGCGTACCGGGCATACGGCAGGCAGGCCCACCAGTGGCTCGCGGATGATCGAACTGAAGAAGGTCGAGGCCGCCTTGTTCGGCTTGCCGGGGCGTACAGCCACGGTTGGCAGGCGCAGCACCCGGCCGTCGACAAAGCCTTTGCGCGCATAGTCGGCGACCAGCAATTCGCCTACGGCTTTTTGCATGCCGTAGGACGATTGCGGGGTAAGCACGGTGTTGTCATCAACGACTGGCGGCAGGGCGCCGCCAAATACCGCAAAACCGCTGGCGTAGACGAAGCGCGGCGCGTTGCCTTGCTTGCGCAGGGTTTCGAGCAGCAGCATCAGTCCGTGCAGGTTGACCTGCATGCCCAGGTCGAAATCCGCTTCGGCCGCCGAGCTGACCACGGCTGCCAGATGCCACACCAGGTCCACGCCATCGGTGACGCGGGCGATGACATCGGGGTCGGCTATATCGCCGGTCACCAGCTCGATGCGCGGGTCGCTCGGCACATCTTCGCCGGCAAAGGCGTCGAACAACACGATGCGCTCAATGGTGCGAGGCGCCTGGCCTTCAAAGGTCAGGCTGTTCATGTCGAGCAGGCGCTGGGCCAGTTGTTTGCCGATAAAGCCGGTGCCGCCAGTAATCAGAATGCGCATGTGTAAAACCCTTTCTTATAGTTGTGTGAGCGTGAAGTCAGTCGGCCTGTACGGTGAGCTGGCGCTGTTCGCCAAGGCCGCTGATGCCCAGGTGCATGACCTGGCCTGCGCGCATGTACACCGGGGTTGGTTTGATCCCCAGGCCCACACCCGGCGGTGTGCCGGTGGAAATCACGTCGCCCGGTTGCAGCGACATGCAGCGGCTCAGGTAAGCAATCAGGGCCGGGATCTGAAAGACCATGGTGCGGGTGTTGCCGTTCTGGTAGCGCTGTCCGTCGACTTCAAGCCAAAGATCGAGCTGGTGCGGGTCGCTGATCTCATCGCGGGTCACCAGCCATGGTCCGAGGGGGCCAAAGGTGTCAAAGCCCTTGCCCTTGTCCCAGGTGCCGCCACGTTCGATCTGCCATTCGCGCTCCGACACATCGTTGATCACGCAGTATCCGGCCACGTGCTCCAGGGCGTTATGTTCATCGATATTGCGTCCACCCTTGCCGATCACCACGCCCAGCTCGACTTCCCAGTCGGTTTTGGTCGAGTCGCGGGGGATTTCCACGTTGTCGTTGGGACCGCAGATGGCGCTGGTCCATTTGCTGAATACCACCGGTTCCGACGGCACCGCCAGGCCCGACTCGGCAGCGTGGTCGGCGTAGTTCAGGCCGATGCAGATAAACTTGCCGACCTGGCCGACGCAGGCGCCGATACGTGGCGAACCGCTGACCAGCGGCAAACTGGCGGGGTCGATTTTGCTCAGTGTTTCCAGGCTTGCGGCTGACAGCGCAGCGCCTGCAACGTCGGCGATATGCGCCGACAAATCGCGGATATTGCCTTGGGCATCGAGCAGGCCGGGTTTTTCCTGACCTTTATCGCCGTAGCGCAGCAGTTTCATAAAAGCTCCTTTGGTGCATGGAAATAAATCTAGTGTGGGAGCGAGCCTGCTCGCGAATGCATCAATGCGGTGCCACTTAAACACCGAGGTGCCTGCATCGCGAGCAGGCTCGCTCCCACAGGGTTTCCCACAAAATGCTTAATTACTCATCCCGCCATCGATCACCTGGACGGTGCCGGTGGTATAGCTGCTGGCATCGCTGGCCAGGTACAGCGCCAGTTGTGCGATTTCTTCAGCGCTGCCGATGCGGCCCATGGGCTGGCGGTCAACAAAGGCCTGATAGACCTCAGCTTCGGAGCGCCCTTGCTCAAGGGCCTGTTCGGCGATGCGCTGGCGTAGCGAAGGGGAGTCCACCGTGCCGGGGCAAATGGCGTTGCAGCGAATGCCCTGGCGCACGTAGTCGGCGGCGACCGATTTGCTCAGGCCGATCACCGCAGCCTTGCTGGCGGTGTAGGCAAAGCGGTTGGGCACGCCTTTGACGCTGGAGGCCACCGAAGCCATGTTGATGATCGAGCCGCCGCCGTTTTCCAGCATGCCGGGGAGGAAGCCGCGGATCATGCGGTACATGGCGGTGACATTGAGGTCGAAAGAAAATTGCCAGGCCTGCTCGTCGCACTCCAGCAGGGCACCGCTGTGCACATAGCCTGCGCAGTTGAACAGCACGTCGATAGCGCCCAGTTGCTGGCAGATGGCATCGATGGCGCAAGCTTGGGTCACGTCCAGGGGCAGGACTTGAATACCGGGGATATCTTGCAGGGCTTCGACATGCAGGTCGGTGGCGATGACCTGCGCGCCCGCATCGCGAAAGGCCAGTACCGAAGCGCGGCCTATGCCTTGCGCCGCAGCAGTTATCAGCACACGTTTGTTGGCTAGATTCATGACGAAAGTCCGTTGTTATTATTTGGCCCAACAGCTGCACACTAATATTGCTTTGCGATAATCGCCAATGAGATATTCTCAGGTCTTAATAACCGGGGGTTATCGGATGGCGGATGTCGGATTTAACCAGTTGTGCAACTGGCTGCGGTTTCGCCATTTGGTGCTGATCGACACCCTGGCGCGCACGCAAAACATGCATGCGACTGCGCAGGAAATGAGCATCAGCCAGCCAGCCGTGAGCAAGATGTTGCGCGAAATCGAGCACCAGCTTGGCTTCGAAGTATTTGCCCGTTTGCCGCGCAGCATGACCCTTACCGATCTGGGCAGCCATGTGGCCCGTTTTGCCCAGATCGCGTTGAACGACACCGGTCAGTTTGTCAGCCAGATCAACCATCTGCGCCAGGGTGGGCATGGCCTGATCAAGGTCGGCACCATTTATGCGGCCACAGCCCTGGCCGTGCCTGCTGCCATTGTGCGGGTCAAGCAGGACTGGCCGTTGCTCACCGTGCAAGTGCTTGAGGGCACCAGTGCCAATATGCTGACCTTGCTCGAGCACAAGGAACTGGACCTGGTGGTGGCCCGTTTTACCCTCGATCGTCATCGTGAGTTGTTTGAATTCCAGGCGCTGGCGCCGGAGCCGTTGTGCCTGGTTACGGGCAGCCAGCACCCGCTGGCCGGGGCCAGTGAAGTGCCACTGGCGGATTTGGGCAGTTGGCCGTGGGTGATTTACCCGACGGGCACGCCGATGCGCGCACGGGTGGAAAAAGCCTTCGTCGAAGCAGGCATGCAGACCCCGGAAAACACCGTCGAAACCGTGTCCTTGCAGACCACCATGCAACTGCTGCAAACCACCCCGTCGGTGGCGATGCT
The DNA here is from genome assembly GCF_005930585.1 of Pseudomonas sp. FSL W7-0098. Taxonomy (NCBI): domain Bacteria; kingdom Pseudomonadati; phylum Pseudomonadota; class Gammaproteobacteria; order Pseudomonadales; family Pseudomonadaceae; genus Pseudomonas; species Pseudomonas sp. FSL W7-0098. Next base: position 261,671 of record NZ_RXHW01000005.1, on the reverse strand, counting down.
GGCCGAGTCGATGGTCGAACCGGAAATCCAGGCCGGTCGCCTGACCCGCCTGGCCTTGCCGTTTCCGCTGGTGCTGGCTGACTACGGGGTGATTACCCGGCGCAACGATGTCCCGCAGTGGTCGGCAAAAGCCTTTATCGACGCCTTGTTAAGTGGCCCCGACGCTCTGCGTGGTGCTCGCCAGACGCCTTGATAACGCAGGGTTATTAACTGATGGAATGATGTAATTGGGCACAGGCCAAACCGCCCTCTAAAGTGAGCGTCGCCCCACCTGTCGGGTAGGGGCGCAACCGCTCATGAGAGGCGCGTATGAGAACAATAAAAAGCTACAAGACGCTGACGATCTTCTTTCTGTTCCTGATTGGCGTGGTCAACTACCTTGACCGCAGCGCCTTATCCATCGCCAACACCACCATCCAGAAAGACCTGGCTATCAGTCCGATGCAAATGGGGGTGATGCTCTCGGCGTTCTCCATTGCCTACGCCTTTTCACAACTGCCTCTTGGTGCCTTGATCGACAAGTTGGGCAGCAAGCTGGCACTGGGTGGATCGCTGGTGGTGTGGTCGGTTGCGCAGGCGGCCTTCGGCCTGTTCAGCAGCTATGGCCATCTGGTCGGCTTGCGGGTGTTGCTGGGGATAGGTGAGGCGCCGGTGTTTCCTTCGGCGGCCAAGGCATTGTCGGAGTGGTTCGATACCCAGGAGCGCGGCACGGCGACCGGCTGGGTGTGGTCTTCGACCTGTATCGGCCCGTGCCTGGCCCCGCCGTTGTTGACTGTTTTCATGGTGCATCTGGGCTGGCGCGGGATGTTTATCCTTACCGGCGTCATGGGACTGGTATTGGCACTGTGCTGGTTCAAGTTCTACAAGAGCAAGGCGCAATACATGGCCGAGACAGGTCGTGCGGAACCGGTGCCGGTGCAACAGGTCAAGGCGGCGAAAGTGCGCTGGACCTCGTTGTTCAGGGATCGCAACACCTGGGGGGCGTTCCTCGGGTTTATGGGTGTGATTTACATGATCTGGCTCAATCTCACCTGGTTGCCCGGTTATTTTGAGCGTGAGCACGGTCTGGATCTGTATCGCACGGCCTGGGTGGTATCGCTGGCTTATTTGTTTGGCGCGTTGGGCACCATTGTGGCCGGTAAATGCTGTGATCGACTGGTGGCACGAGGCATGCGGGTATTGGCCAGCCGCAAGCTGATGGTGATTCTGGGGCTACTGGGCGGGGCGCTGTTCACGCTGATTGTGGCCTTTACCACCAACGTGGTGGCGTGCGTGATCCTGCTGTGCCTGACCATGTTCTTTATCAACATCTCCAGTGCCACGGCGTGGATGATCGTCAACACCATTGTGCCGTCGGAGCGTGTGGCTTCGTTTGGCTCGATCCAGAACTTTGGCGGTTACCTGGCAGGTTCCATAGCGCCGATCCTGACTGGATTCAGCGTGCAGCAGAGCGGTTCGTTTTCCTCGGCATTTGTGATCAGTGCGGTGGTGGCGGCGTGTTCGGCCTTTGCCTACTTTGCGTTGCTCAAGGAACCGCAGGCACCGGAAGCGCCCTTGGCCACCCTTGCTCCCGCCTGACTGAGCCCTTGTGGGAGCGGGCTTGCTCGCGATGGCATCCCCGGGGTGCGCCAGCCAGACCGCGTTGTGTGCATCGCAGGCAATCCAGCTCCCACAGGTTTTGCGGTGCTCACAAAATCCGGGGTCAGCCGCGTACCTCTGTGGGAGCGGGCTTGCTCGCGATGGCATCCCCGGGGTGCGCCAGCCAGACCGCGTTGTGTGCATCGCAGGCAATCCAGCTCTCACAGGTTTGCGGTGATCACAAAAAAGTCCCACGACATATCCCGTCAAACGATGCCCGTTGTGGCTGGCCCGCTACTGACTAGCCTTTGAAATTCATCAACTCATAGAGTCAGGCCATGCCTTCTTTTTCTGCCTCCCACCGCCTGCGCCGTGGTCGTTACAGCGAGCAAAATCGCATTTATCTTCTGACCGCCAATACGCTTGAACGCCAACCGATTTTCCTGAACTGGCGCGTAGGCCGACGGGTGGTCGAACAGTTCAAGCGGGCACAAGAGCAGGGGCTGGCCACTTCGCTGGCATGGGTGGTGATGCCGGATCACTTTCATTGGCTGATCAGCCTTGATAAAGGCTCGCTGGATGAGTTGATGTGTCGCACAAAATCGTTGAGCACCCGCGCAATCAACCAGTCCACTGGGCAAACAGGCCGCCGTTGGCAGCAGGGCTACCACGACCATGCCTTGCGGCGTGATGAAGATATCAAGCAGATGGCCCGTTATGTGATTGCCAACCCGCTGCGCGCCGGGCTGGTCCAGCGGGTGGGGGACTACCCCTTGTGGTACGCAATCTGGGTTTGATCCCACAGGGGGGATAGGTGTTTACCGTTACAACCACGACTCGGTAATGCGCCGGTCCAGTTCTTCCCAGTCAGCCATGCCCAGCACCCGGGTGGTGTTGAGGCCGCGCAGGTAGCCGCGCAGCTGTTGGGCACTGGCCTGGATGTCGGCAGTCGGAGTGTTTGCGCTGTGCAGCGTCTCTTCGTAGAGGCTCAGGTATTCGTTTACGCGGTCGCGGTACTCGGGCAGTACCGCTTCACGGATCAGGTCGAAGGTGCGCAGTTTTTGATTGGTATTCACGGGTCACCCTTTGTGAGTTTACGGGCTGTTGTTTGTTACCCAATGTAGCTCACATGTGACCCGTGTTAATACCCGCAGTGCCCCTCAGTGTGGTGTGGCTGCCGGGGCCGGGAGTTTGCCCGGATTGCCGCTCGCCCTCGCTGAGCGAATCAGCATCAATGCGCCCAGCAGCGCCGTGCCGGCCAGAAAGTACATGCCCGCGTGCGGGTTGTTGAAGTAGCCCTCGGCCCAGGTTTTGACCGTGGGTGCAAGAAAACCGCCCAAGTTGCCCAGGGCACCGATCACGGCAATCCCGCTGGCCGCCGCTGCACCACCCAGAAAGCGGGTAGGCAGTGTCCAGAACAACGGTTGCACGGTGATAAAACCGGCGGCAGCCACGCAGAACGCCATAATCACCAGCACCAGGTTGCCACTCAAGGTCGAGCCGATCATGCCCACTGCGGCCATTGCCAGCATCAATGCGGCATAGCGGGTTTGTTGGCCCTTGCGGTCAGCATGGCGTGTCACCAGGTACAGCATGCATACGGTGGCAATCCACGGAATGGAGGTCAGGGCGCCGACCTTAAGGCCAATGCCGGTACCCAGCAACTCGGCGATCCGCGTTGGCAGGTAGAACAGCACGCCATACACGCTGACCTGAATGGTGAAGTAGATCAGGGTGAAGTACAGCACCACCGGGTTGAACATTGCTGCACGCCACGACGACGGGCCTTTGTTGGCTTTTTGCAGTTGCTCTTTTTCCAGCTCGTGTTCGATCGCGGCCTTTTCTTCGGTGTTCAGCCACTTGGCATCCCGGGGTTTGTCGGTCAGGTAGAAGAACGCGAATACGCCGATGATCGAGGCCGCCAGGCCTTCGGTGACAAACATCCATTGCCAGCCGGTAAGGCCGAACTGCGCGCTTTCCAGCAACCAGCCCGATACCGGGCCGCCCACCATCAACGACACCGGCACGCCAAAATAGTAAATGCCATAGGCCGAGCCACGCTGGTTCTGCGGGAACCAGTAGGTCAGGTACAACACCACCCCCGGCGATAGCCCGGCTTCGGCTACGCCCAGCAGAAACCGCAGGATATAGAAGCTGGTTTCGTCGTGGGCAAACATCATCGCCGCTGAGACCAGGCCCCAGGTCACCATGATCCGGCTCAGCCAGATGCGTGCGCCGATCTTGTGCAGCATCAGGTTGCTCGGTACTTCGAACACGGCATAGCCGATAAAGAAAATCCCCGCACCCAGGGCAAATGCCGCGTTGCTCAGGCCGGTGTCCGCCTGCAGGGCGTGTTTGGCAAAGCCGATATTGGAACGATCGATGATCGCCATGGCGAACATCAGGGCGACAAAGGGCAGGATGCGCCAGCGGATCTTGCTCAGCGCCTGTTGCAGTGCGGGGTTGGTCATGGGGTGCTCCGTTATTGTTTTTGTGGAGTACAGCAATCAGATTTTTTTCAGGGCAGCACGGGCATAGGCAGCGACGATTACAAAACAGCCCATTGGCAACAGATAGGCCACGGCCGTGGAGGAGTGGTCGGCCACCAGACCCATCACATAGGGCAGCAGCGCGCCGCCAACTATGGCCATGATCATGAACGAGCTGCCGCGCTTGGTATGTGGGCCGAGGTTTTTCACGCCCATGGCAAACAGGGTGGGGAACATGATCGACATAAAGAAGAACGTCGCCACCAGCGCGACCACCGATACACCTTCAAACCCCAGCACCACCACCGCACACAGCGCCACGTTGATCAGCGCATAGATCAGCAGCAGGCGCTGGGCATTGACCCTGCCCATCAGCCAGGTGCTGAAAAAGCGTCCGAACATAAAGCTGAGCATGGCCACCGAAAGCAGATACGCGGCTTGCTGGCTGCTCATCTGCGCCCAGTGCTCGGTGACGTAGTTGATAAAAAACGCCCCCACGCCAACTTGTGCTCCCACATAAAAGAACTGGGTGATAACCCCCGTGACGAATTCGCGGTGTTGCCACAGGCCTTTGTGGTCGTGCTGCGCAACTTGCACTTCCTGCTCGCGCAGGTCGGGCAGCGCAGTGCGGGCGATAAGGATGGCCACCAGCAACACCAGTGCGGCAATCACCAGATAGGTCATTTGCAGCGATTGTGTGGTGTCGGTGCTGTTGGCACCGCTGAAGAACAGTGCGCCGCCAATCAAGGGGCCGAAAAACTGCCCCAGGCCGTTGAACGACTGCGCCAGGTTCAGGCGGCGCTCGGCACCGGCGGGTTCACCCAGCACCGTGGCGTAGGGGTTGGCGGCGGTTTCCAGGCAGCCCAGGCCGCAGGCAATCACAAACAGCGCGAACAGGAAAAACTGAAAACTCTGCGCCGCAGCGGCGGGCATAAACAGCAGGGCGCCAGTGGCGTAGAGGCACAGGCCCAGCAGGATGCCGGCCTTGTAGCCGTACCTGTCCATCAGCAAACCGGCGGGCAGGGCTATCAGAAAATACGCGCCAAAGTAGGCGCTTTGCAGCAGGCCCGACTGCGCCTTGCTGACGTGCAGGGTTTCCTGGAAGTGCTTGTTGAGCACATCGAGCAAGCCATAGGACAGGCCCCAGAGAAAGAACAGGCAGGTGACCAGGATCAGTGCCCGGCGATAGGACGTGACCGCCCGGGTAAAGGACGGCGCTGCGACGTTCGGGTGCTTGAGTGACATGACGCATCTCCTTCTTATTGTTGTGAGTTCGGCGTTGTGGTTTGCGTGGATCTACACCCTGTGGGAGCGAGCCTGCTCGCGATGCAGGCGGCTCGGTTTGCCTGACCACCGCGGTGATGCCATCGCGAGCAGGCTCGCTCCCACAGGGTCAGGGAGAATCTTTCAGGCTGAAAATCTGTGCCATTGGCGCCCATTTTTCACCGGGCTTTGTCCAGGGAGTAGGCTGCTGAAAACGCCACATCAGCGCTTCCCATTCCTGCACCTTGGGGTCGCTGGCGCCAGCCCGGGCAAAGGCCTCGGCGCTAAACCCCGGGGCTGTGTCCATGACCATGAACAGCCGCGTGCCCAGGCGCCATATCTGCATGTCGAGCACGCCATGCCCGCGCAAATGGGCGCTGATCTGCGGCCAGATGTTCTGGTGCAAGCGCTCATACTCGGCAATCAGCGCCGGGTCGTCCTTAAGGTCCAGCGCCAGGCATTGGCGGTTCATGTCAGCGCCCGGTCCAGGTGGGTGTAGCCACCGTCCACCACCAGCCATTGCCCGGTGGTGTGGGAGGCGCGCGGGGAGAGCAAAAACAGCACGCTGTCGGCGATTTCTGCGGCCGTGGTCATGCGCCGGCCCAGGGGGATTTTTTCAACAATGCTCGCCAGCTTGGCTTGCGGGTCGGCGAAGGTGTCGATCCAGCGCTCGTACAAGGGGGTCATGACTTCGGCCGGGATCACCGCATTGACCCGGATCCCGTCAGCCAGCAATGAAGTGGCCCATTCGCGGGTCAACGACAGTTGCGCGCCCTTGGCGGCGGTGTAGCCGCTGGTCCCGCCTTGCCCGGTGAGGGCCGTCTTGGAGCTGATATTGACGATGGCACCGCGGCTGGCCTTGAGCGCATCGACGCACAGATGGGTCATGAGATAATAATGGATGAGGTTTTTTTCCAGTGACTCGACAAAGGCCGAGCGCCCGGCTTCAAGGCCAACGCCATCGTTGACCCCGGCGTTATTGACCAGCCCGTCAATGCGCCCGAAGCGTTGCAGCACGCTGGCGACTGCCGCGCGGCAGGCGTCTTCGTCGCGCAGTTCGACCTGCACAAACAGGCTCTGCGCCCCGCGCTGATCCAATTGCCGGGCCAGCTCATCGGACAGCGGGCTGTGGCCGAAAATCACCGGGATCGCACCTTCGTCAGCCAGCCCCAGGGTGATGGCTGCGCCGATCCCCGAGCCGCCGCCGGTCACGATAAACACCTTGTCTTGCAGATGCAGATTCATTGCGTCACTCCCTCTATGTTGTAGACGCGGCACGCCGTACCACCCCAGATGGCCGCGTGCTCTGACACGCTGGCGACCAGGGTGTGAGTGGCCTCGTAGTCGCTGGCCAACAGGCACACCGGCCAGTCGGAACCGAACATCAGGCGCTCGGGGCCAAACAGTTCCAGTGCCATGTGCAAATAGGGCGTCAGTTGTGCGCTGGACCAGTCCTGCCAATGGGCTTCGGTGATCAGCCCTGACAGCTTGCAGCTGACGTGGGGCAGGGCCGCCAACGGTGCCAGTTGGCTGGCCCAGGTTTTCAAGTCCCCGGCCTGGATATCGGGTTTGCCCAGGTGGTCGAGTACCAGATGGTGCTGGTCATGCTGCTGGCACAGTTCGGTAACCGTGCGCAGATCCCGGGCCTTGACCAGCACTTCGTAGACCAGTCCCTGGCGTTGCAAGGTATGCAAGCCACGGCTGAACCCCGGATTTTGGATAAACTGGGCGAGCGAGGGTTCGTCCTGCAACTGATGACGAAAGCCACGCAAAACCGGCGCTTGCGCCCAGCGTTCAAGCGATTGCTCAAGGTCGCGGGCACACAGGTCGACCCAGCCCACCACGGCGCGAATCCACGGGTAGCGCTGCGCCAGTTGCAACAGTTGATCGGTTTCACTGGCACAGGCTCGGGCCTGCACGGCGATGCAACCGTCGAATCCGCCAGCATCGAGCAAGGGCCGCAGATCATCGGGGGTAAAGTCCTGGCGCAAACCGCTCATGTCGCGACCTATCCACGGATAGGCCGCGGCGTCATAGCGCCAGAAGTGCTGGTGTGCATCCAGTCGTAGTGAGTGTGGGGACGACATTATTGTTGTACTCCGTCCGTTTGCTTAGCCCCGGTAGCGGTACTGCTCGCGGGAGGCGGCCTTCATCTGGATCGAGAAGCCCGGAGCCTGTGGTGGCATATAGGCCGCGTTGCGGATCACGCAGGGGTCTTCGAAGTGCTCGTGCAGATGGTCGACAAATTCCACCACCCGGCCTTCGTGAGTCCCGGCGATGCACAGGTAGTCGATCATCGACAGGTGCTGCACGTACTCGCACAGACCAACGCCGCCTGCGTGCGGACATACCGGCAGGTTGTACTTGGCGGCCATCAGCATCACGGCCAGCACTTCATTGACCCCGCCCAGGCGGCAGGCGTCGATCTGCACCACGTCAATGGCTTCACGCATGATCAGTTGCTTGAACACGATACGGTTCTGGCACATTTCGCCGGTCGCTACCTTGACCGGGCTGACACCCAGGCGGATTTTTCGATGACCTTCGACGTCGTCCGGGCTGGTTGGCTCTTCGATAAACCACGGGTTGGCGAATGACAGTTCGCGCACCCAGTCGATGGCCGCGTCCACTTCCCATACCTGATTGGCGTCGATCATCAGCTTGCGATCCGGGCCCAGTACTTCCCGGGCGATGCGCACGCGGCGGATATCGTCCTGCAGGTCGTGGCCGACTTTCAATTTGACGTGAGAGAAGCCCGCATCCACCGCTTCCTGACACAGTCTGCGCAGCTTGTCGTCGGCATAGCCCAGCCAGCCGGCGGAGGTGGTGTAGCAGGGGTAGCCCTCAGCCTCGAGCAAGGCCAGTCGCTCGGCCTTGCCATTGGCGCGCTCGCGCAGCAGGGTCAGAGCTTCTGCCGGGGTGATGCAGTCGGTGATATAACGAAAGTCGATACAGCGCACCAGTTCTTCGGGGCTCATGTCTGCCACCAGACGCCACACCGGCTTGCCTTCGGCCTTGGCCCACAGGTCCCAGGCGGCGTTGACCACCGCACCGGTGGCCAGGTGGATGGCGCCCTTGTCCGGGCCGATCCAGCGCAACTGGCTGTCGCTGGTCACGTGGTGCCAGAAACGGCCCATGTCTTCGGCGATCCACTCCAGCTTCAAACCCACCAGCAGGCTGGCCAGGGCCTTGATCGAGGCACAGCAGATTTCGTTGCCGCGGCCGATGGTGAAGGTCAGGCCATGGCCTTCAAGGCCGGGGGTGTCGGTTTCGAGGATGACATAGGCCGCCGAGTAGTCAGGGTCCGGGTTCATCGCGTCAGAACCGTCGAGGGATTGCGAGGTGGGGAAGCGGATGTCTTCAACCCGTACGGCAGTAATTGTGGTCATGGTATGGCTCCCTGTCAGTCGGCGTTCACGGTGCGTTGCTGTTGTTCGCCCAGCCCGCTGATGCCCAGGCGCATGGTCTGGCCGGCACGCAGGTAGACAGGCTCGGGTTTGATACCCAGGCCGACGCCTGGCGGGGTGCCGGTGGAAATCACATCCCCCGGTTGCAGGCTCATGAACTGGCTGAGGTAGCTGATGATTTTCGGGATCTGGAAGATCATCGTGCGGGTGTTGCCGTTCTGGTAGCGGTGGCCATCCACTTCCAGCCACAGGTCGAGCTGGTGCGGATCGGCGATTTCGTCGCGGGTCACCAGCCACGGGCCCAGCGGGCCGAAAGTGTCGCAGCCTTTGCCTTTGTCCCAGGTACCGCCCAGCTCCAGCTGGAACTCGCGCTCGGAGATGTCGTTGATCACGCAGTAACCGGCCACGTGTTCCATGGCCTGGTTTTCGCTGATATAGCGACCGCCTTTACCGATCACCACACCCAGCTCGACTTCCCAGTCGGTTTTGCGCGAATTGCGCGGGATTTCGACGTTGTCGTTGGGGCCGACGATGGCGCTGGTCCATTTGCTGAACACCACCGGTTCGGCGGGGATTGCGGCACCGGTTTCGGCAGCATGGTCGGCGTAGTTCAGGCCGATGCAGATAAATTTTCCGACCTGGCCGACGCAGGCGCCGATACGGGGGGAGCCCTCAACCAGTGGCAGGGTGGACGGGTCGATATCTTGCAGGCGGGCAATGCTTTCGGGGCTCAGGGTCTGGCCTGCGATATCCGCGACCACTGCCGACAAATCGCGCAGTTGGCCGTCGTTGTCGAGCAGGGCGGGACGCTCCTGGCCTTTTTCACCGTAACGCAGCAGTTTCATAAACAATCCTTTTTGGGGGAGGGGCAGGGCCCAGTGGGAGCAGGCTTGTTGCGGGAGCGGGCTTGCTGGCGATGGCATCAGCGCGATTTGCCTGATACAGCGCAGCGATCCAATCGCGAGCAAGCCCGCTCCCACAAGGTCAAAAGCTTGCGGCTAGTTACTCCAGCCGCCATCAATGATTTGTGCCGTGCCGGTGGTAAAGCCGCTGGCACTTGAGCCCAGGTACAGCGCCAACTGGGCGATTTCCTCGGCGGTGCCAATGCGGCCCATGGGCTGGCGCGCGGCAAAGGCGGCATACACCTCGTCCACGCTGCGGCCTTCGCGCTCGGCCTGTTCGCGAATACGCTGGCGCAGGGAAGGGGAGTCGACGGTGCCGGGGCAGATGGCATTGCAGCGGATGTTCTGGCTCACAAAGTCAGCCGCTACAGAACGGGTCAGGCCAATCACCGCGCCTTTGCTGGCGCAGTAGGCAAAACGGTTGGGCACGCCTTTGACGCTGGAAGCGACCGAGGCCATGTTGATGATCGAGCCGCCGCCGCTGCCCAGCATGCCCGGCAAAAAAGCGCGGATCATGCGGTACATGGCTGTCACGTTGAGGTCCAGGGCGAAGTTCCAGTCCTTCTCTTCGCATTCCAGGATAGTGCCGCTGTGCACCACGCCCGCGCAGTTGAACAGCACATCCAGTGGGCCCAGCTGTTTGGCCAGGCGCTCGATGGCAGCAGCATCGGTGACGTCCAGAACATGTTTGTGCGCGCCCTCAAGGGCGTCGAGGGCGCCGGCATTGATATCGGCGGCGAAGACTTCGGCACCGGCGGCGAGGTATGCCTGGACGGTGGCCTGGCCAATCCCCTGCGCAGCGGCAGTGATCAGCACACGTTTGCCGGAAAGATCCATGGGTGCTCCGTTACGATGTCATTGTTTTTATAGTTGGCCCAATGGTCAGGCCATTGGGGGCGTAGCAAATGGCAAAACGACACAAGTACAAGGATAAGGTTTGCTATGATCGCTTTACGATATCCATCCAATGGTCAGGCCATTGGGCCTTTTGTAGCATGCACCTCAAGCTTCAACAAGCGTCTTTTTCAGCTCCAAGTGCTTGTCGAATGCTGTCCAAACCAGAGCTTATTTCCTGATGCCATTTCAAGTAATTGATAACCAACGGCTTTATCGGCAAATCGCTGATCAGCTACGCGCCTTGATCGACAGCGGTGAATTTCCGCCGGGCAGCCGTTTGCCAGCCGAGCGTGAACTGGCCAAGTTGCTGGGTGTAAGTCGTGCCTCGGTACGTGAGGCGATGATTGCGCTTGAAGTGATAGGTCTGGTGGATGTACGCGTCGGTAACGGGGTACTGGTCTGTGAGCCGCCGGTGCAGGCGGTGTCAGATGAACCGGTTATGGCCCAGGCTACGCGCAACCAGTGGAAAGAACTGGACCCCGAGCTGAACCTTGAAATCGACTTCAATGCCGAAATTCCACCGTTCGCGCTGTTGCAGGCCCGTCGCCTGATTGAGCCCGAAGCGGCGGCGCTGGCGGCGATCAATGCCAGTGACGAGGAGTTGGCGGGCATCCGCGAAGCTTTTGAACGCAACGTTCAGGACAACCGCGAAGGGTCCCACACCCACCCCGGCGATCGTCTGTTCCATATCCGCATTGCCCAGGCCTCGGACAACCCGGCCTATGCCCTGATGATCCAGCATCTATTGGGCCATCGTTACGGCAGCATGTTCCAGCGCCTGCAAAACCACTACACCCCACAGGATATGACCCATCGCTCGGAAGATGAGCACCGCCGTATCCTGCTGGCGCTCGAGCAGCACGATGCGCCCGCCGCACGGCAGGCAATGGCCGAGCACCTGGATGAAGTGATCCGTATATTCAGTCGCAGCGCGCGCTGACATTCAATCGCCGGTCGGGAGGGTTGGCATTAGTCCTACATTTATTGGGACTTTTCCTAGGTAAAAATCTTTCAGCATTCGAGATAATTAACCTACACCGTTTCTCGATGGTTCATCTTAATGCCTGGAAATCCCCTGCGTGTCCTGATCCTGGAAGATGACAGTTTCCAGCGTGCCGTTGCGGTAAGCATGTTTCGCTCCCTGGGTTGCCATGACGTGTTTGAGGCCAGTGACGGCAGCCAGGCGTTGACGGTTCTTCAGCAAGTGGGGCCGGTGGATATCGCCGTGTGCGATTTGCAGATGGATGGCATGGACGGCCTGGCGTTTTTGCGTCGCGTGGGCAGGACGGGGCAAGTCCGGTCGATTATTGTCAGCAGTGCGCTGTCGGCCGATTTGCGTTGTGCCGCGCATCAGCTCATTGCCCTGTTGGGGCTCGAGTTGCTTGGCGATGCCGGCAAACCGTTGTATGCCGCTGTGCTGCAACCTCTGTTACTCAAGTATCAAAGCACTATCTGCACGCTCGAACCTGTACCGGGCAGCACGCTGTCACTGGCTTGCGAGGACGAAGTGCGTCAGGCTCTGGCCCTGCAGCAATTGCAGGCCTGGTATCAACCCAAGTTCAATCTGCAAACCGGCGATGTGACCGGTGTCGAAGTGCTTTGCCGTTGGCTGCACCCCGATAAGGGCGTGCTACCGCCGGCGGTATTTATCCCGGTGCTGGAGCGCTGCGGCTTGATGGACGAGTTGCTGTTTGCCCAACTCGATCAGGCGTTGAGCCTGCAAGAGCAAGCACGGACACGGGGTTATCCCTTGAACATGGCGTTCAACCTGCAAGCGTCGCAACTGGCTAACAGTCAGCTGACTTATACCCTCAAGGGGGTTCTGACCCGTCATGTCACGCCGGGCTCCAGGTTGACCTTCGAATTGACTGAAACCGGTTTGCTGCAAGCTCCGGTCGCCAGCCTGGAGAATCTGGTGCGCCTGCGCATGATGGGCTGCCGGTTATCAATTGACGATTTTGGTGCCGGTTTTTCGTCATTGCAGCGGCTGTGCCAGTTGCCATTCACCGAAATCAAGCTGGACGGTGAATTTGTGGGCAACCTGGAGCATGAACCGCGTTGCGCCGCCGTGATCGCCAGCACCCTGGCCCTGGGTAAAGCCTTGGGTATGTCGGTGGTTATTGAAGGGATTGAAACCGAGGCACAGTCCCAGCGTTTGCTGGCCATGGGCTGTGTTGAAGGGCAGGGTTACTGGTTTGCGCGGCCCATGAGCGGGCAGGACTTGCTGCGCTGGTTGCAGCAACGTGAAGCAAGCCCTGCCTTAACCACCACTAGTTGAAGGTGTAGGGCGTCAGCGCGGTGGGGTCGATGTTCTGCTCGACTTTGACCATCGCATCCTTGAGCGGGCAGAGCAGGCCTGCGCTGGTTTTGCGGCAGTCCCCGGCGCTTTGGAAATCGCTCCTGAGGGGTTTTTGCGTGGCGGTCAGTTGGGTCAGGTTACGAATCTGATCCATTGACTGGGCCTCAAAGGCGATGCGCAAAAAGTACTCGCCGGTTTTGACTTCCTTGTAACGTTCGAACTGCAACGTACCCACGGGCGGGATGTTGTTGGCGATATAATCTCCCTGCTTCCAGCCGAAGCCGAGCATGGTGCGCAGGTAAGAGATATTGGTGTCGTGAGCCACCAGCAGCATCAGCGGTACATCGGGCGGGCTATCCGGCGCGTCTTTCTGCTCCAGCGGGGTGCCCTGCTTGAGTTCCAGGGCAATCTGGTTCATCAGCTCGGAAGCGCCGCGGCTGGCGATATAGGGGATGTCGTTGAGGTAGTCGTACTTGGCCTTGGTCAGCACCATCAGGCTGGATACCTCGGCGGCGGTGCGGCCGTTGCCGAAGGCGACCTTGTCCAGTGGCAGGCCCTGGCTATATTCCAAACGGAACACTTCGCCCATATTGGCACCTGCGCTCAGGCCCTTGATCGCGAAACGGCCCTTGGCGTTTTGTTCCAGTGTCCAGTCCTGTTTGCCATACGGGCAATCGGTGGCAGGCAGGCAGACGACCTCCCTGAGTTTTTCTTCAAAGGGTTTGTAGCGTGCCTGTGCGGCTTCGACGCTGCCGCCCAGAGCCTTGAGAATTTCGGCTTTGGCCTTGGCCGGATCGAGCGCGGCAAAGGGCATTTCATTGGCCTGGAACAGGGCATCCTGCTTGCCGTGGACATAGCCCGGTTGCAGGCCGCAGCCGGGGAACATGCCATCGAGCAAGGCCTGGGCCGTGGCCTTGGTGCGTTGCAGGGGGCTGGCGTGTACCAGCAACTGGCTGGCATCCGGGCAGCCCCGGGGGATCAGCCCGGCGGCCCGCAGCACTTCACCACGGTAGCGGCCCATTTCCACCGCGCCGGTATAGCCGTGGCCGGTCAGGTTACCGAAGGGCACCAGCCAGGTTGGCCATTTGCGCTGGGTGACCGAGGTCAGCAGTTTTTCATTGGATTCGGTAGGCGGGCGCACTCCGTGGCGGCTGACCTGCACGACTTTATCCAGCACATAGCCATCGCTGCTGGGTATCTGGGCCAAGGCTGCGGGGCTGAACAGGCTGGCCAGCAACAGGCCGGTATAAAGCGGGGGCAGCGTCTTCATCGATCTTCCTTTGGGTCTTCCTGACACAGTGGGCGAAGAGTCTAGTCGGCAAATAAGACAAACGCCGAGCTCCGTAGCAGCTGCCGAAGGAAGGTTCACTGTTTTCGCGAGATTTGTGCGGTGCTCGCTTGAAATTCCGAACAGGCAGTGCGTATTTTGTAGCCATTGCCCTGCGCGGCCTGCTTAACAACAAGGATAGTGGCATGAATAGCGATGGCCAGGGTTTGCTCGCACAGCGATTGGCGGGTATTGATGAGATTGAGTGCGTCACCCCCGACCTCAATGGCGTGCCCCGTGGCAAGGTGATGACTGCTGCGGGGTTTATAGAAGGGCGGCGCTTGCAGATGGCTCGTGGCGTGCTGTTGCAATGCATCATGGGTGGCTACCCTGAGTCGCGCTTTTATGGCGGCGAGGACGGTGATCTTGCCTTGGTGCCAGACCTCACCCAGCTTCATCGCCTGCCCTGGAGCCAGCCATCCCGTGCCCTGGCCATTTGCGATGCCGATGAGCTCAGCGGGGAAAGCTCGCGGCTGTCGACCCGTGGCCAGTTGAAGGCGGTGATCGCCCGCTACGCGGCGCGGGGGCTGGCGCCGGTGGTAGCGACCGAGCTGGAGTTCTTTGTGTTTGCGCACAACCCCGATCCGGCCCAGCCGTTCCGCCCGCCCGTGGGCCTGGACGGGCGCCGTGAAGACGGATTTTCGGCGTTCAGCATCAGCTCCAACAACGGCTTGCGGCCTTTTTTCAATGAGGTGTACCTGTGCATGGCGGCACTGGGTTTGCCCCGTGACACCTTTATGCACGAGATGGGCGTCAGCCAGTTCGAGATCAACCTGCTCCACGGTGATCCGATGCTGCTGGCCGACCAGACTTTTCTGTTCAAGCACCTGCTCAAGGAAGTTGCCCTCAAGCATGGCCTTAACGTGGTGTGCATGGCCAAGCCGCTGGCGCACACGGCCGGCAGTTCGATGCATATTCACCAGAGCGTGGTCGAGGCGGCCAGCGGGCGAAACGTGTTCAGCGACGAAGCGGGACAGCCGACAGCCACCTTCCGCCATTTTATCGGCGGGCAGCAGGCGGGCATGGCGGACTTTACCGCGTTGTTTGCGCCGAACGTAAATTCCTATCAGCGCTTGTTCCACCCCTATGCGTCGCCGAACAACGCGTGCTGGTCCCATGACAACCGGAGTGCGGGTTTACGCATTCCGGCCAGCTCACCTGCGGCGCGGCGGGTTGAAAACCGTTTGCCAGGGGCGGACGCTAACCCGTACCTGGCAATTGCCGCCAGCCTCGCGGCAGGGTTATATGGCATCGAGCGTGGGCTTGAACCGAGTGCTGCGATCCAGGGTGAGTTCCAGGTGCCCGAGGCGCTGACATTGCCCTGCACCTTGCATGCGGCACTGGCACGCCTGGCCCGTAGTGAAATGGCGATTGAACTGTTCGGCACTGAGTTCATCGAAGGTTACGTTGCGTCCAAGACGCTGGAACTGACCAGTTTCCATGACGAAATCACGCCCTGGGAACGTCGCGTTCTGGCGGCTCAGGCTTGACCGTTTAAATCTGTGGCGCCGGGCCTGTTCCCGGTGGCAGACACAAGGAGCCGTACGGAAAGCCAATGCACCAGATCTGGAAGTCCTTTAGAGCGTTGTATTTTGCCTCGCTGATGATGTTGATCGGCTCCGGCCTGTTGAGTACTTATCTGGCGCTGCGCCTGGCAGCGGACAATGTCGACGGCCTGTGGATCGGCGCGCTGATGGCGGCCAACTATTTTGGCCTGGTGCTGGGTGGCAAGATCGGCCACCGGCTGATTGCCAGGGTCGGGCATATTCGTGCCTACGCCACGTGCGCCGGTATTGTCGGTGCGGCGGTGCTGTGCCACGGGCTGACGGACTGGCTGCCGATCTGGCTGTTGCTGCGGGTGATTGTCGGTCTGGGCATGATGTGCCAGTACATGGTCATCGAAAGCTGGCTTAACGAGCAGGCCGAGGCCAGGCAGCGCGGCGTGGTGTTCAGCCTCTACATGATCGCCTCCTATCTGGGGCTGGTGCTTGGGCAATTGATCCTGGCGGTTCACCCGCAGCTCGGTCTCGAGTTGTTGATGGTGGTGGCCTTGTGTTTTGCCTTGTGCCTGGTGCCTGTGGCCATGACCCGGCGTATTCACCCGGCGCCTTTGCACCCGGCGCCGATGGACCCGAAATTTTTTATCAAGCGTGTGCCGCAGTCGTTGATTGCGGTGATGGGCGCGGGTTTGCTGGTGGGCTCGTTTTACGGTCTGGCACCGCTCTACGCATCGCAGCAAGGGCTGTCTACCGAACTGGTTGGCTTGTATATGGGTAGCTGCATTTTTGCCGGCTTGCTGGTGCAGTGGCCGTTGGGCTGGTTGTCCGACCGTTATGACCGGCCGTTGCTGATCCGTATTTTCGCCGGCTTGCTGGCGGTGGCTGCGTTGCCATTGGCGATCTTGCCGGCGGTGCCCATGCAGGTACTGTTTATTGCCGGTTGCCTGGCGGCTTTGCTGCAATTTTGCATCTATCCGCTGGCCGTGGCCTTTGCCAACGACCATATCGAGCCGGAGCGTCGTGTGTCGCTGACGGCCATGCTGCTGGTGACTTATGGCGTGGGCGCAAGCGTGGGGCCGTTGGTGGCGGGGGTGCTGATGAAGCTGTTTGGCAGCCAGATGCTCTATGGGTTTTTCAGCGTGGCGGGGTTGATCCTGGTATGGCGGATTCGCCCGAATGCGGTGACCAACCTGCACCAGGTCGATGATGCGCCGCTGCATCACGTGGCCATGCCCGACAGCATGTCCAGCTCGCCGCTGGTCGCCGCCCTTGACCCGAGGGTGGATGAGCAGGTGGTGCAGGAACAGATGGTGCAGGAGCCGGTGGTGGAGGAGCAGGAGCCAGAACCGGAACCAGAGTCCAAGACATAGGCAATACCCCTGTGGGAGCGGGCTTGCTCGCGATGGCTTCAGCGCGGTTTTTCAGCCAGACCGCGCCCTGTGCATCGCAGGCAAGCCAGCGACCACTGTTTCAATAATCATCGTCTTTATCAAACTGGCGCGCCTCGCGCTGCAGTTGATAGACAAACCGCTCGACCTGGCGCTGCACCGCGCCGCTGATGTTGTGAAAGCGCATCCCGGCAAAGGTGATGTTCAGCCGCTCTTCAAAATGCAGGTAGCGCAACTCCACCGGTGTCGACATCAGGCCAAACGGCAGGTCGGCGCTGAAGCGCTCATACACCTGACCCAGTTGCATGCCCTGGCTGATATCCCCCTCAAAACGCAATTTGCAGCCGGTTGCCGAAACGTCCAGCAACTTGCCCTTGATCGGCGCCTTGAGCTTGTCACCCGCCACTTGCACATTGACCAGATTGGCCAGCCGCAGGGCCGCACGGAATGCATTGCGGCGCTGGTGGTACACCACTTCGTGGGGCATCGCGCCGCGATAACAGCGGTGCTCATGACGGTCATCAATGGTCAGCGCCGTGGTGCACTCCCAGGCGATACGCACGCCATCATGGAAGCCCTCAACCTTGAACGGCACCCCCGCTTCAAGAAAGCGCTCACCGTCACGGGGGATCATTTCGTCCAGGGCCATAGTGTTGCTCTCGCGATTAACATCCACCACATAGCTCTGGAAGCGCTGGGTGCGGTCCTGGAAAGTAATGATCAGCGGGTCATGGCTCTCTTGCAGCATCCGCAAGTTGGAGGCAATTTCCAACGGCGTGGTAAGCACCTTTGGCGGTTGCGGAGCATCTTGGGCGTCGAACACGTTTGATCAATCTCCAGACAAAATACAGCGACACGCAAAAGATGGGCATTCTGCCATCATGTTGTGTGTCTCGCTACATGCGGTGGTTGCGCGGGCTCAAGCCTGGCTGTAGGCGCGGTGCTTGTTGAGCATCGAGGTGGTGCCGCGTGCGTCATACAGAGACGGGGCTTCGCCGCCATGGAGGATGCGCAACTGGTTGGCGGTGATCGCCTGCTGGGTCTGGATCGACTGACCATTGAGCAGGTTGGCGGCCTGGCATTTCGCTAGCAGCTGGTTCAGTGCATCGCTCTGGGCGAGCAGTTGTGTTCCCACGCTGGAATGGCTGGCCAGGCTTTCGAGGCCGCTGCGGTTGGTGGCCAGGCCAAGGCTGGCGAGAATTTCGCTGCGTCTGCGGCCATGTTGCTCAAGCAAAATGATCAGCGACTGTTTGCGCGCCAGAATGTTTTCCAGCACCTGCATGTCGCGGCCTTTGAGGGCGATGGATTCGTCCTGTAACAGGCCGAGCAATTGCTCGGCAGGAGCGAGGTCATCGTTGATCAGTTGCAGTAAATTTTCGTCGTGCATGGCGGGCTCTGGGAGTTAAGCGTCCAAAAGCGCGGCACTGGCCGTTGGCCTAGCGCTGGGCTTCCATGTCAAGCAGTTTGCTGGCGATCCGGTCGCTGTCGACTTTGTAGCTGCCGTCCGCGATGGCTTGTTTAAGCTCTGCCACCCGATTTTTGTCGACTACAGGTTGGTCACGCAACGAGTCGCTGATCTTCTGCAACTGTTGAGCCTCTTGGCTGAGGTGAACAGATTCCCCGCTTGGGGCGCTGACGCCGTTTTGCTCAGGGTTTATTGCCGGGGCCGCTTGCGTGGCGCTGCCGGTTTCCTGGCTGGCGTTACTGCGTGTACTGCCGGTCAGGGGCGGGGCGCTGTTGAGACGACTGAAGTCGATGACCATAACGTTAAACCTCGGGGTATTTGGACGCTTGCCATGTTTTCGGCCATACCCGGAAAAACTTTAGGCTCGATTAATCATGGCTTCACACAGAGCTGTACTGATCTGCGTCAAATGACAGTGTAGGAAAGTCGCGAGACTGATGCCAACTTTCCTATAATGCCACTTCTACTTGCCCGGGTGCTGTCACCCTGGCGCGGATAACACGCTTGGAGTTCAGGTTTTTTACCCGTATTTGCTCGCTAAGGCCACCGTCTGACAGGGCTTCGCCGGGCATCTTGACACTTAATGTGCCGCTGCGCGCGCTGATCACCACATGATCGCCCTTGCGCACGGCTGCGGCCTGCTCCAGGTGGGTGAGGGTCAGCACCTGGTCGGTGACCATGGGCCTGAGCAATTTTTGCCCCACGGCCAGCTCGGTGGCGGTCAGGTAGCCCTGGCTGATCAGGCTGACATCACGCTCGCGCAGGGTCACGTCGGGGTAGTCGATAACCATGCCGCGCTTGAGCGGGTGATTGACGGTGACTACGTCGCGGAACAGTTTGACCTGGGCCGGCACAAAGATGGTCCACGGCGACAGCCCTTCGCAGCGTACGCGCACGATTACCCGGCCCATGGGTTGCGCCGGGCTTTCGAGGGAAGCTGTCAAATCCTTGTCGCACTGGGCCAGGCGCAGGCGCGGGTCAAGATTGTTGACCTGGATCTGATATCGACCCTCGGTCTGGCTGGTGGCCAGGTAGTCTTCAACCGTGAATTCAAGAAAGCCCTGGGTCACGCCGATAAGCTGTTCAGGCGATGTAAACGCGTCAGCCCTGCTATAAGTGCTGAGTGCAAGCAAGGTGCCCGCCGCCAGCGCGCTCAGACCACAGCGGCGCAGACTCGGCAGGAAAGGTCGGTGGCAGGATTTTGTCGTTTTTGCGTTCATGACCGATAAAAAGCAAGCCCCGTGCCGTTTTCGGAATATGCGGGTTGAAACTAGAAGTTTTTAAGAGGAGCTGAGTATGGCCGGAGTGATGGATGCGGTTAACCAGCGCACTCAACTGGTGGGGCAAAACCGCCTGGAGCTGTTGCTGTTTCGCCTGGATGGGCCACAGCTTTACGGGATCAATGTGTTCAAGGTCCGCGAGGTGCTGCAATGCCCCAAGCTGACCCTGATCCCCAAGTCCCACCCCGTGGTATGCGGTGTGGCGAGCATTCGCGGCGCGACCATACCGATTCTCGACCTGGCGATGGCCACCGGTGCGGGAGCCTTGAAGGATCAAAGTAACCCGTTTGTGATCATCACCGAGTACAACACCAAGACCCAGGGCTTTCTGGTGCGTTCAGTGGAGCGTATCGTCAATATGAACTGGGAAGACATTCATCCGCCGCCCAAGGGCACCGGTCACGACCATTACCTGACGGCCGTGACCCGTATGGACGAG
This sequence comes from Pseudomonas sp. FSL W7-0098, assembly GCF_005930585.1. NCBI lineage: Bacteria > Pseudomonadati > Pseudomonadota > Gammaproteobacteria > Pseudomonadales > Pseudomonadaceae > Pseudomonas > Pseudomonas sp. FSL W7-0098. The sequence goes on along the minus strand of NZ_RXHW01000005.1, from coordinate 241,438 downwards.
CAACTGGTCGAAATCATCGACGTGGAAAAGGTGCTGGCAGAAGTCTCGCCATCGTCTGAAACCATCAGCCAGGGCGTGGTGGATGTTGAAACCCAAAGCAAGGCGCTGTCATTGCGGGTGCTGACCGTTGACGATTCGTCGGTGGCGCGCAAGCAGGTTGCCCGTTGCCTGCAATCGGTGGGTGTTGAAGTGGTGTCGTTGAACGACGGGCGCCAGGCGCTCGACTACCTGCGCAAGCTGGTGGACGAGGGCAAGAACCCGTCTGAAGAGTTTCTGATGATGATCTCGGATATCGAGATGCCGGAAATGGACGGCTACACCCTGACAGCTGAAATCCGCAACGACCCGCGGATGCAAAACTTGCACATCATTCTGCATACTTCGTTGTCCGGAGTATTCAATCAGGCGATGGTCAAAAAAGTCGGTGCCGATGACTTTTTGGCCAAGTTCCGCCCTGATGACCTGGCAACCCGGGTAGTTGACCGGATCAAAGCAGCAGACCACAGCTAGGGGCGCAGCCCTTGGCGGTCAAAACGATTTAAGAGGCAGGATCATTTGTCGACGGCTAATTTGGATTTTGAACAGTTCCGGGTATTCCTGGAAAAAGCCTGTGGCATTTTGCTGGGTGAGAACAAGCAGTACCTCGTCTCCAGCCGCCTCAACAAATTGATGGAGCAGCAGGGCATCAAGTCGTTGGGCGAGCTGATTCAACGCATCCAGGCTCAGCCGCGCAGCGGGTTGCGCGAGCAGGTGGTCGATGCCATGACCACCAACGAAACCCTGTGGTTTCGCGATACCTATCCCTTTGAAGTGCTGAAAAACAAGGTGTTGCCGGAGCAAATCAAGGCCAGCCCCGGCCAGCGCCTGCGTATCTGGTCGGCGGCCTGCTCTTCGGGGCAGGAGCCGTTCTCGCTGTCGATGGCGATTGACGAATTCGAGCGCAGCAACCTTGGGCAGCTCAAAGCCGGCGTGCAGATTTTTGCCACCGATCTGTCAGCGCAGATGCTCAACACCTGCCGCACCGGCGAATACGACAACCTGGCCATTGGCCGGGGCCTGTCACCGGAGCGCCTGCAACGTTATTTCGATCCCAAGGGACCGGGGCGTTGGGTGATCAAGGCGCCGATCAAAAACCGCGTGGAGTTTCGCCCGTTCAACCTGCTGGACAGCTACGCCAGCTTCGGCAAGTTCGACATCGTGTTTTGCCGCAACGTGCTGATCTACTTCTCGGCCGAAGTGAAAAAAGACATCCTGCTGCGCATTCACAGCACCTTGAAGCCGGGCGGGTATTTGTTTCTGGGCGCCTCTGAAGCCCTCAACGGCTTGCCGGACCACTACCAGATGGTGCAATGCAGCCCGGGGATCATTTACCAAGCCAAATAGGCTGAGAAAACCCCGTAGCAGCTGCCGAAGGAACGAGGCTGCGTTCGGCTGCGAAGCAGTCGCAAAATCAGGGGCTGCGGTGTAACAGTCAAACCCGGCTACCAGGGTTTTTACGACGACTTCGTCGCCGAACGCAGCCTGGTTCCTTCGGCAACTGCTACGACGAATCCAAAGCAAAGCGGCAGAAAACCGGCAGTCAGCGGTCAAGCATTGCCGCTTTTTTGCCATTGCCATCTCCCGCCTCCCGGCAAACCCTTGTGTTACGGGGCTGTAAAAACTGGCACGGGGTTTGCTCTATCCCTGTCATGTAAAACCTGAACCACACTCTCAGGTCAGCCCACAAAGGTTTTTCGAGATGAGCATCAGCTTCGATAAAGCGCTTGGTATCCATGAACAGGCCCTGGGCTTTCGTGCCCAGCGCGCTGAAGTACTGGCCAACAACATCGCCAACGCCGATACCCCGAACTACAAGGCTCGGGATCTGGATTTCGCCTCTGTGCTCGCCGCCCAGAACGACAAAAACCAGAACGGCACATTTGCGTTGAACAAGACCAACACCCGCCATATCGAAGCCCAGGGCCTGAGCAGCGGCGACGAGTCGCTGCTGTACCGCACGCCGATGCAGCCGTCGATCGATCAGAACACCGTGGACGCTCAGCTTGAGCAGTCGAACTATGCAGAGAATGCGGTCAACTTCCAGGCCAGCTTCACCCTGCTCAACAGCAAATTCAAAGGGCTGATGTCGGCCCTGCGCGGGGAGTGATCCATGTCTCTATCCAGTGTCTTCAATATTGCCGGTAGCGGCATGAGCGCCCAGACCACGCGCCTGAACACCGTGGCCAGCAACATCGCCAACGCCGATACGGTGTCGTCGAGCATCGACCAGACCTACCGCGCCCGCCACCCGGTGTTTGCCACTATGTTTCAAGGTGCGCAAGGCAACAGCAGCGGCGACTCGCTGTTCCAGAACCAGGACGCCGCCGGCCAGGGCGTGCAGGTGTTGGGTGTGGTTGAAGACCAGAGCGAGTTGCAGGCCCGCTACGAGCCCAACCATCCTTCTGCCGACGCCAAGGGCTATGTGTATTACCCCAACGTCAATGTGGTTGAAGAAATGGCCGACATGATTTCCGCCAGTCGTTCGTTCCAGACCAACGCCGAGCTGATGAATACCGCCAAAACCATGATGCAGAAGGTCCTGACCCTCGGTCAGTGATAAGGGGCGACGCAAATGAGTGTGACCGATTCCACCAGCGGCTTGACCCTTAACCAGGTACTCGCCAACTCCGCCCAGGCCAAGACCACTGACACCAGCCTGGCGGCGGCCTCCAAGGCGGTATCCGGCAACACGGCGCTGGGCAAGGATGCGTTCCTGCAACTGCTGGTCACCCAGCTGAAAAACCAGAACCCGCTGGACCCGCAGGACAACACGGCGTTCGTTGCGCAACTGGCGCAGTTCAGCAGCCTGGAAGGCATCACCACGCTCAACGATACGGTCAATTCGATCTCCGGCAACTTCCAGTCTTCGCAGGCGTTGCAGGCCTCGTCGCTGGTGGGGCGTTCGGTGATCGTGCAGACCGGCGAAGCCTATGTGGATCCGGCCAGCGACAAGCCCTTCAACGGCACCGTGGTGGTCAAGGACGCTGACTCCAAACCCGTTATCACCATCACCAATGCCGACGGTGAGGTGGTTCGCACCATCGACATGGGCACCCAGAAAGCCGGCAACGCGGAGTTTACCTGGGATGGCAAGGACGACGAGGGTGTGCTGCTGGAAAAGGGCTCCTACACCTTCACCGCCTCCAGCAAAACCGACGCCGGTACCACGGCGCTCACCACCTATCTGCCAGCCACGGTCAACAGCGTGACCCTGAGCAAGACCGGCGGTGAAATCATGCTCAACCTCGCAGGCCTGGGCAGCATTGGCATGTCCAAAGTCCAGACCATTGGCTTGTAAGCCGACTCATACGCCTCAAGGAGAGAAACATGTCATTCAATATCGGCCTTAGCGGCCTCTATGCGGCGAACAAGCAGCTGGACGTGACCGGCAACAACATCGCCAACTCTGCGACCACCGGCTTCAAGGCCTCGCGTGCGGAATTCGCCGATATCTACTCGGCCAGCAAGCTGGGTACCGGCAGCAAGACCATCGGCAGTGGCGTGAACCTGGCAGCGGTCTCGCAAAACTTTGGTCAAGGTGCGGTTAACAACACCGGCAACCTGCTGGATATGGGCATCCAGGGCAGCGGCTTTTTCGTGCTCAGTGACAACGGCTCTCTGAGCTATACCCGCGCCGGTACGTTCAAGGCCGACAAAGACGGCTTTGTCACCAGCTCTGATGGCACTGCGCGCTTGCAGGGCTATGGCGTGGATGCCAATGGCAATATCGTTAATGGCGTATTGACCGACCTGCGCATCGATACTTCCAACCTGGCGCCCAAGGCGACGGGCTCGGTGGACTCGACGATCAACCTCAACTCCAACGCTGCGGTGATTGATCAGACCGCCAACCCGTTCGACCCGAGCAAAGCCGAATCCTATACGAAAAGCTTCAGTACTACGGTCTACGATACCCAGGGCAATCCACACCCGATGGACCAGTACATGGTCAAGACCGGTGCCAATACCTGGAAGGCCTACACCCTGATTGACGGTCGCAACCCCGATGGCAGCGCAGTGAGCGGAGACGGCGCGAAAGCGCCGGTGGCTTCGATCATGCAATTCGACTCAGCCGGCGGGCTGACCAGTGTGACGACGCCCAACCCGGTGGCCGGTGAACCCGATATCGTCAGCAACACCCTGACCGTCAGCACCTGGATGCCGGGCGCCATGGTCAATGGCAAGTGGGCGTCCAACGGCGCGGCAGCCAAGGACACCGGGATTGCCATCGACATGGCCAAAACCACTCAGTACAACACCGACACCTCGCGCAACCCGCCGACCCAGGATGGCTACGCTACCGGCCAGATCAACAACCTGACCATCGACGGTTCGGGTGTGATGTTCGCCAACTTCAGCAACAACCAGAGCCGGGCGATTGGCCAGATTTCCCTGGCCAGCTTTACCAATGAGCAGGGTCTGCAACCAGTGGGCGGCACGGCCTGGAAAGAGACCTACGCCTCAGGCGTGGCGGGCTACGACGCACCGAAGGTCGGCAGCCTGGGCGCCATCCAGTCCAACTCGCTGGAAGACTCCAACGTAAACCTGACCAGTGAGCTGGTGGACCTGATCAAGGCCCAGAGCAACTACCAGGCCAACGCCAAAACCATCTCGACCCAAAGCACCATCATGCAGACCATCATTCAGATGACGTGATAGCGCTGCGACCATGATCCTGCGGGCATCGGGTGCGTGAGCAATATATAACCTGTGGGAGCTGGTTTGCCTGCGATGCAGACGCTGCGGCATGTCAGGCAAACCGGGCTGATGCCATCGCGAGCAAGCCCGCTCCCACAATGTTCGTCGCGGGTCTCAGCTGAACTCCACCTGCTCCGGTACCCGCGTCATCAGCACCTTGCCAGCGCGGATCGATACCCGCGCCTTGGCCTGGCGGCGCACCGCTTCGTAATCACTGTCGGCATCCAGCACCACCAGGTTCGCCGGGCGGCCCACTGCGATACCGTATCCCTCACCCAGATTCAGCGTCCGTGCACTGTTGTCGGTGACCAGGTCCAGGCTGCGCGCCAGGTCTTCAAAACCCATCATGTGGCAGATATGCAGCCCTGCATCCAGCACCCGCAAAATATTGCCATTACCCAGCGGATACCACGGGTCCTTGATTGAGTCCTGACCAAAGCACACGTTCATGCCGGCACGGTCGATTTCGGCCACCCGGGTCACGCCACGGCGTTTCGGGAAGGTATCAAAACGACCCTGCAAATGGATGCTTTCGGTCGGGCACGAGACAAAGTTGATCTTTGATGCCTTGAGCAAGCGGAACAGTTTGGAGCAGTAGGCATTGTCATACGAACCCATCGCCGTGGTGTGGCTGGCGGTCACCCGGCTGCCCATGCCGCGTACCCGGGCTTCTTCGGCCAGCACTTCAAGAAAACGCGAATGGGGGTCGTCGGTTTCATCGCAATGCACATCCACCAGGCAGCCGGTACGTTCGGCCAGGTCCATCAAAAACTTGATCGAACTGACGCCTTGTTCGCGGGTGTTTTCAAAGTGCGGGATGCCGCCCACCACATCGGCGCCCAGCTCCACGGCGCGGGTCATCAGTTCGCGACCACCAGCATAGGACTCGATGCCTTCCTGGGGGAAGGCGACGATTTGCAGATCGATCAGATGGCGGGCTTCCTCACGCACTTCGAGCATGGCCTTGAGTGCGGCCAGAGTCGGGTCGGTGACATCGACATGGGTGCGCACATGCTGGATGCCGTGTTCGGCGAGCATGCGGATAGTGGCGTGGGCACGCTGCTTGGTGTCCTCATGGGTGATGGTTGCCTTGCGCTGGGCCCAGCGCTCGATGCCCTCGAACAGGGTGCCGCTCAGGTTCCATTCGGGCTGGCCCGCGGTGAGGGCCGCGTCCAGATGGATATGCGGCTCCACAAAAGGCGCGATCAGCAACTGGCCCCGGGCGTCGATCTCGCCTGCCTGCGCCGGCACGCTGCCTGCTTGCAGGGTGATGGCAGCGATCTGCTCGCCCTCACAGGTGATCGTGTGCAGGCCGGGGGTTTTTCGCAGCGTGGCATTGATGATCTTCATGGTCGTTCCTGTCGTTGAGCTTCGGACATGCGCCACACCAGCAGGGCCACCGAAGCATTCATTCTGAATAAGGGATCATCGAGCGACTGGGCGCTGTTTTGCTCGATGCGTTGCATGCGTTGATTGATGGTATTTCGATGGATGCTCAGGCGTTGCGCGGCCTTGAGTGCGTTGCCGTTTTCCTGGAGCAGGGCATCCAGGGTATCGATCAGGGTATAGGGTTGCTTGCGGTTGGGTTCGATCAACGGGCCCAGGGTCTGCTGCACGAAAGCATCGATCACCGAGCGTTCGCCCACGGCCTGCAGCAGACGCAACACGCCCAGTTCGCTGAAATCGCAGAGGCCGGTGGCCGGGCGCAGGTTTTCTGCAACATCCAGCGCCTGGCGTGCTTCGTTCAGGGCCCGGTGATAATGGGCGCAATCCTCGACCTTGCCTGCCAGCCCCATAAACAGCGCCAGATTACCGATGATGGCCTGCAAGTCCCGATACAGGCTCGCCAGTTCTGTGCGCAGGTTGTTGTCTTCAGCGAGCAACAGGATGAACAGATCACCCTGCACGATCACCGGCAACGCGCGGGGCAGGGCACGGCTCCACACGTCGAGGTGATCCTGTACGGTCTGGCGGGTGTGTTGCAACAGGCGTTCTGCCTCCTCGGGTGCGTGACTGGCAAACAGTACACTGACTGCTGACAAGCGTAGCGCAACCAGGCGGCACGGTTGGTCCAGCGCCAGCTGCAAGTGCGTTGCGCGCTGGCGGAGGGTGGCCAGGCTGGGGTAATCGCCACTGAGCAGTTGCGCCAGAATGTCGTGGCGCGAGCGTTTGGTCTGGGCCATTTGTACCAGTGCAGTACCAATCAAATGGGTGACGATGACCATTCTCAGCAAGTACGGTTGCTCGATCAGGGGCACGCCGCGGGCTTCGGCCAGTGCAATCACCGATGGGGGAATGCTGTGGATGAAGGTCTCGCCGGTCAGGACCACCAGTCCGGCAATCGCACAGTCACTGCCTTCGTCGATCAGGCGCAGCAAGTTGGCCTCGTCACGGGGGTGGTTGATCCCGGTGACAAACACCAGCTCACCGCCCATGACCCAGCCGGCGATGCCTTCGTTCTCGGCCACATAGGACCAGCGCACGCTGCGCTGGCGGTTGCGTGCGCCGGCCCGCAGGGTCATCTCTTCGAGGCCGGGCAGGGCCAGGATCTCTTCAACGGTCAGGCTCAAAGGGGCTCCTGGACGGTGGGCAGCACCGCCGGTTGACGGCTGAGTTTCAGCAGCACGACATAGACGATGGCCGATGCGCCAATGCCTACCAGAGGCGCAATCCATGGCGACAAATAGGCCAGCAAGGCGCCCACGGCATAGGCGGTCAGCCCTGCCAGGTTGTAGCGAGGTAACTGGACGCTGGCCAGGGCCGGGTATTTGCCGCGATGGCGAAACCAGAAGTCGGCCATGATCACGCCGCCAATGGGCGGGATGACCGAACCCAGCAGCACCAGAAACGGAATCAGCATTTCATACATGCCGCCCATCGCCAGCAGCACGCCCACGGCAGCGGCGAGCAGAGTCATGGTGCGCCGGCGTTCGCTGCGCACCAGATGGCAGGTGGCAGCGGCCACGTTGTAGATGGTCGGGCCCTGGATCGTCCACAGGTTCAGGCACAGCATGACTACGGCGGCAAACGACAGACCTTGCAGCATCATCACTTCGACGATGTCGGCCTGTTGATAAACCATGGCGCACCAGGCGCCGGCCACGATCATCAGGCCATTGCCCAGCAGAAAACTGACCACGCTGGCGGTCACGGCGATGCGTCCGCTGCGCGACAGTCGCGTCCAGTTGGTGGCCTGGGTGGCACCGCTGGCGAAGGTGCCAAAGACCATGGTAATGGCTGCCGAGACGGTCATGGTCTGCTCCGGGATCACCGCTGCCAGCCCGGAAAACCCGCCGACATGCTGCGTGGCGATATACATGGAGACGATCAGCAGGACAAACATCAGCGGCACCGAAACCCGCGACAGCACATCCAGGCCTTTGTAGCCGATGATCGCCGTGATGCTGAAGCCCATGCCGAAAAACACCATCAAGGGCAGAGTGAAGCCTTCGGCCAGGCCGAGCATCTTCACCAGCACGATGGCCACCGTTGCCGTGCCCCAGGCGTACCAGCCGAGCTCGGCAAAACCGAGCAGGAAGTCCGAGAGGCGGCTACCGGCCTCACCAAAGCAGAAGCGTCCCATCAGCACCGTGTTCAGGCCGCTGCGCGAAGCGATCAGGGCCAGGGCGGCGGCATACAGCGCCAGCAGGGTATTGCCGATGGCCGCAATCCACAGCATATCGACAAAGTTGAAGGCCATGCCCAGCTTGCCACCGGCGAACATGGTGCCGGTAAAGAAGGTAAAGCTGAACAGCACCATCGAAATCGACAACAACCCCTTGCGCGCTGAACGCGGGGCTTCGCTCAAAGGAAAATCGCCGGGTGAACTCATGGTCTATTTCTCCGCCTCGAATGGGTGCGCCGATATCGGTAGCACACAGGAGCCAGAGCAATAAGCGGGCCTGTTTTGTCAGGGCGGGTAAACCGGAGAAAAGCGGGCACACGGCATATGGGCGGGTGTGCAGAGTGCCTATTGGCGAGCGAATATCAGGCTGAAGAATGTGCAGAGTGATTCATTTTGTGGCGCGGGCGCACTGTTTCGGGGTGATGGTTACACGTTCTGTGGGAGCGGGCTTGCTCGCGACGGGATCGCTGCGGTGTAACAGGACAATCGCGGGCAAGCCCGCTCCCACAGTGCCCAACAGTTAGAACGCAATGCTATCGCTGCGGATCCGCGAATCGAGGTTTATTGCCCCTGTCTTTCAGCCATGGCCTGGGCGAAAGCGCCGGGCTCCAGTACCAGGGAAAGGCGCTGGTCCATCAGGTCCGTCTGGTTACCTTCGAACAGGGTGTTAAGTACACGTTGATTGATCTGTGAAAGTTGGCTATCGAGAAATTTCGCCGTGTCGGCCGAGAACTCCCGGTGCTCGATGCCATTGATTTTTTCCATGTTGTAAATGGCCAGGGCCGGCAGCAACGATGTTTCTACATAGTTGTACTCGTGGGTATCCCTCAGGTGCCGGGTTTCGTCGGGGGTTAACGGCTGGTTGTTCTGTTGCCTGGCGTTGAGGAACGTACTCAGGTTGTCCTGCAAGTCCAGCACCTGAAGTTGCGCGATGCGCAGGTCAATGGACGCCTTGAAGGCCTCGACACTTTCAAAGTGCAGTGAAGGCAAGCTGGTGAACGCTTCTTTGTAATAAGCAATGGACGTATCTGTCGTCGGCACGCCCGTGTGGGCCAGGGTCAATGTAGTCCCCATATAGGCAGGGGCTGTATCAACACTGTGCGGCAGGGCAATCGGGAAATGATTGATGTCACCCTTGGCATAAATTTCATTTTTGAAGGGAACCATCACGGCTTCGTTTACAAGCGTTGCCCCCCTGGCGCCCTGGGTTGTTTGCGCACTCGATGCGCCAAGCACGTATTTGTTGAATTTGTCTTTGGGGTCATGGGGCTGCGAGACACTGCGTTCTTCGTAATTGACGTTGTTGTAACCACCAGTAAGCACATTGCTGGCCAGCGTCCAGCGTCCAGCGATGACGGTGGGGGATGTCTTCGCCTCCAAGCCCTGTGCCGCGCACACTGTAATTGTGGAGTCTTAAATTCCAGTTTCTGCCTGTCTCCTTGTCCCCGGACATCAAATAAATCTTGTCGAAAAGTTGAGTCCGAGCAGAGTCTTTTTTGCTCTCCTGCAGTGCGCTTTCATCCTCTTTCAAGTGTCGCAGTATGCCAATCAAATCTTTTTTGGTAATGAAGTCGATATCACCGGTTACTCCGGCCTTGCCGGCAAATCCCATTTCCTTACCTTGATCGAATGACAGATAGCGCCGGGATATTTCCTGGTGGACACGATCGTATATTTCTTTGGGTGTACAGCAAGGTGGGGCGGCGGGAATGGCGCCGGCGCTGATGTGTGAAGTCCCCCGGGCAACGCTGTCCGTGGGGGTAAACCTGAAGGGGGAAATCGAGCTGAGATCTTTCATGTGTTTTCGTTCGTTCGATCGAATGGTGGTCATCCTTCGTGGGAAACAACATGTGAACGGTCAAGCAACACACTCCGGGAGCAGGGAGGGTATCGGCGACCGTGCAGTCCATTACATGTCTCGCAGTCTGTGGCCCGGGCTGCAGGGCGGGTTCCACAACGTGCAAGCGAACTGTTACCGGGGGTTAACAGGTACAAAGATCGCAAGTGTTATTGATAAGGCATCATGTCTTTATTGCCGTGAAAGTGTTTATTGGATGTGAGTATGTATTCGGTTCAGTACGCTAATAATTAAGAGGGCTGTTCGTCTTTCCTTGTTATTTTCTTACACTTTGATATTTGTTTTGTTTTTAGTTCAAGGGCAAAGTTTGCGGCCCAATGGCCTGTTGCGTCGCCAGGTTTGCTACTGGTTTGCGAGCCTGTGCGTGCCTTCTCCATGCCCCATCTATCCAAGTGCACTATTAATGAGGTGAGCATCATGTTTATTTCCAGGTCAGGTACATCGCTCGATGCGGTATATGGCATCGACAGTCAAGGTAAGCCAGATGCCGTTGCTCAAAGCAGTCTCCATGGTGTTGCCCTGACGGATGTACAAAGACAGATGATCACCAACAGCAAGTTTTTTGAAGCGGGCGCCAGCATGGCCTTGTTGAACCAGCCAGGCAGGATAGGTGAAGTGTTCGACCAGCACGCCGCACAACTGGCAACGGTGTTGCGTCAGGGGTTGAGCGAGCAAAGCGTGGCGGGTGGGCTTGCCGTCCATTACAAGGGACGGGAGCAGCCGTTGCGCGATGTTCTGCAGGCCACCATCGAGCCTTTGGCAGCACAGTCCGACCAGATTGGTCGGCAGATGAAACCCGGGCAGGCGCTGCAACCGTGGTTGATCAACACGCTGCAGACTCCTCTGGCCGGATGTACAGAAGGGTTCGACAAGCAAAACCATGTTGACCTGCTGACTAAAATCCGTGCGTCGAGCGCTTTTGGCAGCACGATGTGCCAGTTGATGGCCCCCGTAGAAGACGAGAGTCAACCCGGGCTCTATGCGCAGCACAAACAAGCCAATACCGCGGCTTGCGTGGCCTTGCTGCGTGAGGCTGGTCTTGATGCGCAGGCAGATCAGTTCGCTGATCGTTTCAAGGAGTTTTCAAGCAAGACGCGTACGCCGGCCTTTGACAATCCGCTCAGTCGTGCCCGCAGTGAACGGATGCCTATGGTGGAAGTCGGCGGGGAGTTGCGGCCGGTGAAGGGAGTTTATGAAGATGCGGCCAAGCTCAAGATGGGGTTTGGGCTGGTGGTACAGAACACGGTCGACCCGCACAGCACTGAGCAGGCCGCCTTGCGCAAAGCGCTGGGTGATCGCAATCAGAATCTCAATGCAATTCCCCGTCAAGGTGCGCCGATTGCAGACCTGACCCGGCCTTTCACCATGTCAGAGGCTGAAATGGAGAACGTGCCGCCAGCCTATTCCCAGCAAGGCCTGACCGGCATGCTGGAGCATTTTTCAATGCTGCATGGCGTGGGTATCAATCGCTGGCAGCCCTTTGGCACATTCGCAATGGAGTCCAACCTCAAGGGTCTGCCATCTGCGGGGGCGCAATCCGGCAGTACCTGTGACGTGCTGCTGGCGCTCAACACGTTGAACCCGGATAGAATCTATGGCAATGAACACATGGTGCTGGCGGCCGGGCTGGGTATTGCCGCCTTCATGAACTTTGGCGGCTACCATACCTTTGCCGAAACATTCCCGATTGCAGAGGCCGTTGCGGCTAATCGCCCCTATGTCCCCACCAACCTGGCGGCTACCAATCAGATGGACTTGTATCAACGCATCGAGACAGCAGCGCAAACGGCCAGCCCGCAAGGTGCAAAACAGCTTGGGCAATTCCGTCGCAGTCATGCTCAAGTGCTTGAGGGGTTACGTCACAATCAGCCGGATGGGCAGCAAGCCTTGGGTGCTGGCGTTGATTTCTACGCCACTGCGCAGCAGATAGCCGATTGGCGCAAATGACCGCGTAACTCCCCACCCCTCCAAAAAACAAAACCCCCGTCAAACCCACCTGTTGCCAGGGTTTAACGGGGGTTTTGGGTCAGGCGGTTTGACCCGCCTGCCAGCTCAGCTTATTGGCAAGCTTCGCAATCCGGCGCGTGCTTTTGGACTCATATGTGGTATCCGGTTTATAGAGAGTCTTTAATTTTTTTGCTAGCACCGATAATTAATAGAACAGTCGTCACTGCAATAGCTTGGTATTCGAACATGTTTCGTAGCTCTTCATGTGAAGTGAACTGTGTACTTAATATGAAAATAAGTACGCCGAAACATCCGGTTAAAGTGTTTAAGGTTGCGTAGGCTCTCCCGTGTAGTGTCGGATCAGTAATTCTTTGTGCATGGCTGAGACTTACAATGGATGTTTGGCATCCCAGGCCAATTCCAATATATGAAAAAAAGGCCAGAAGGAAAGCTTCAGATTGAGCGAAGATGAATAGTGATAACGCTAGGGTGGTCAGGCCCAATAGGGTGATTTTCAAAGTGCCGAGTCGTTGGGTGAGTTTTACTATAATCAGTCCGCCAATGATTGCTCCAATAGAATAGGCGGCGTCAATCTGTCCATATGCATTTGCATTCAGATTGAGAGGTCCTTTTACGAAGGGGGCAAGTAATGCATTTGACATATATAGTATGTTCGTGTTTAGCAGTATCAGCAGATAGTATCCGATGAGGCGGGGTTGCTGGGTGATATATTGAAAGCCTTCAAGTATGGATCTCAGGTGAGCGATCAAATGGTTTAGCGTGCTTATCTTGGTGATCGCACTCGCACACGGCGAGTGAAGCGCCTTTGCCATATAAGCAATGCAGCAGCTGGATGCCCAGAAAATAGTACTGGCGATAGCGATAGTAAAGGTCGGCCCAAGAGTTACGAATAACATGCCGGAGCCTGTTGCTCCAATTATGACACCTGCCTGCCCACTGGTAACAGAAAGTGCATTGAGTTTGAAGTTTTTTTCATGAGTTGCGAACGTTGCCAAAATGACACGCCAAGACAATAGTTGTATTTCTGCGCAAATGGACATTAAGAAGCTGACGGAGTAAGCGAATGCAGGGGATGCTCGATCCATGACAAATAACGATGCATATACCAGTAGTGTCAGGCAGCGCGTGCATTCAGAATATAGCACAAGCTTTATAGCTGGATATTTGTCAGCCATACTTCCGATTATCATTGAAAGAAATAGGCTGGGCAGTGTTGCAATCAACAAGCTTATTGCCGCACTTGTGGCGTACCCTGTTAAGTCAATCACAATCCAAGTATTTATAAAAAAAAATATACCGGTTCCAGCCCTCGAGAAAAATATAACAGTGGCATATGCGGGGACTGATATTTGACTCATTACTCAGTGCGCCTTTAATCGTCAGGCGCTATGCGCCTGAGTAATGTAACGGAAGCCTGTCTCGTGTACGTCAATATCCAACGTTATTGGATGGAATGTATTCAGATAATCGGATGACTCAAATAAGTGATTCGGTTGGTGAGGGCGCTCCATCAAAAAGCTCAGTTCGTTCATGTCAGATGACCATTGAGCGCCGTTAAAAAACTCGAACCCTTCAAAGTGTGCTTTATACAAGAATTTTTTCCCGTAACATGTGCCCATGTAAAGGTAGTTGCAGTCACGGTTGTGAAAGTAATTAATTGTTGCGGTCAGCATGAACGTGCCTAGCGATTTTTTTGGTTCGGTAATGTCATAGAAGGCAAAGTTATAGTGTGCTATTTTAGGAGCTGTGTTAATTGTTACTAGGCCGACAGTTTTCTCTTTCCTGGTGAAGTGCATGATGTGCGTCGCATTTTCCGGATTGATGATTCGGTTAAGTCGCTGTTCATTAATCACTCCTTCCCCAAATCGCTGTTCCGCACACTGTAGGCATAATTCACGGATGCTCTTGTCGATAACGAAATCGCTGATATTAATAAGCGTCATTTCTATATCTTGACAGGCTTTGAGCGTTCGTCGAGCTCTATAGGTAAGTTCAAATCTTTTCAGGGTAATTCTTGTGCTTCGGGTTAAATAGAATCTCGGTTTGCGTGAAGGTAAAAAGCCGCGGTCATAGAGTTCAACGATTTCTTCCTGTGATTCAGGTATGGCCCAAACAGCGTAAGGAAATGTATAGTTTTTGTAGTCAGGGTTTGACTCCGAAAATATAATTCTCATAAGTTATTTCACGCCTGTTAGGATCATTCTTTCGCTGTCAACGCTAAAAGGTTGTCCCTTATTATTATAGCCCTCTATATTTTTAAATCCTGCGCGTAGCATCCACTCCTTGATTTCCGTGAATGTCAATAGTCGGATGTTGTAAGGTGTTTCACTCAGTTCTCCATCTTTAATAAATTGGCGTCTAACATGAAGTATTCCTTGAGCAGGGTTGTAGTCGAAGTGGTCGATCATAAAGTTCCCTTCTCTTTCTAGAACACTTGAGGTGGGAAGGTATTTAAGGCAGCGATCACGATTAATATGATCAATCAAAAAACGGCCTCCTTTCTTCAATGAATCGTAAATTTTGCTTAATTGCAATTTGCAAATTTCGTCATTAGAGTATCCAAAAGATGTGTACCAACTAAGCGCACAGTCGAATTTTTCCCTCCAGAGCGTGTCAAGGAAGTTTTTGTTTTTGTAGCAAATATCAAGGTTGCTTTTACGAGCGTTAAGGATAGCCAAGTCAAGTGCGTTCTGGCTCCAGTCAATGCCCGTTACACGATAGCCCCTGTGAGCAAGCTCATTGGAAATTCGACCATGGCCGCAGCCGATATCCAGTACGTGGTCACCTTTTTCAAGGCTGCAAAGATGTTCAATAAGAGTGCATTCTTTCTTCGTCCTCTCATGGGTAAGATAATTTTCTGAAAAATAAATATAAAGATAATCAAACGTATTTTTCATTATGAATTCCAGTCAACGTCTTATGTAATCCATCTTAAAATGCTGTTCAAAGCCAGATGTCTACTGTGTGGGTATTCACTGAAGTGTGTTTCTAGATCGTGGCCAGCTTGACGAATACAATGGTGCTCAGCAGCGAGGCAATTTTGTGCGTATTCAATCAGTTTGCAAGGGATTTCAGCGGGAATGATCATGTCTTTTTCTGCAGAAATAATAAGCAGTTTCCCCTTGAAGTGTTGGATGATGGAAAAGCATTTGCTGTGTTCCCAACTTCGGTATTGGCGTATGCAGGATGAAAATGAGGGGCCAAATTTTAAGGTTTCAGCCTTTTCTGAATAAATCGCGGGTATCGCCAGCCCTAGGCGAGCAACCGAGATCTGTGAAGCTATATGGAGTGCATTATGCGCCCCCATGCTGAAGCCCATTATATTAAGACCTTCCTGTAGGTCGAGTTTGTGGATCACAGCTAATGCTTGCTCGGTTCTTCTTTCCAAGCTGGAATGTTGCAAGTTTCCGCCGGTGTGCCCATGCCCAAGAAAATCAAATGCAATCGTTTCGACGCTATGAGAGTTTAAGTATGTTTGAAGACTGTAAAAACCTTTGCTGCTGGATGTGCCAGCACCGTGCATAAGCAAGACTGTTCTCTTAGGGGAGTTGCAGTGCCAGCGTTGTCCTCGTAAGTGTGCCGTTCCGCAGCGCACCATAAAGTCTTCGATTAGCCGTTTCATATCCTATCCTAATCATCGTCGAGTATTGGCCCGGTAGAGATTTGTAGGGGCGATATTTGTTTTTATAGACGTTGGCTGATAGATTTACATCTACAAGATTTGGTAGTTGTGAGTGGCACGGGTTGTGCTTGAGGTTGAAATCTCAACTAAATCAAATTGTTAACTTTGCTTTGTCTAGGTAGCTAGCCATGCACCTACTATTGAATACATAGACCCTGTGTTGCCATAAAGGTGCGTGCTATTACTTTTAAGTGAGGTTCAAATGTCTTTTTTTGCTGATAATTTGAATGCTCTACCCGGGCTGGAACACGCATTCGGCTCGGCCAGCAATTTCCATAAACCCACAAACTTATTTTGTTGTGCTCAGAAGCATGGTGCAAACGTCATTCAAGTGGGCGATGCAGATGAGTCTGGTGCCATCGCTGGGGACGCGATTTTCACACGTACAACCCGTCCCATAGGAATCGTGACAGCAGACTGTCTACCTATTCTTGTAGGTTCAAAAAAAGATAAGTTCGTTGCTGCCATTCATGGCGGCTGGCAAGGATTAGCGGCAGGTATAATCGAAAATTCCTTTCTTGCGTTCATACGAGAAAATATCTCGTTAGAACATTTGCAAGTTGCAATAGGTCCTGCCATACATTCATGTTGCTATGAGGTTGGAAAGGAGCTTGTTGATACAATTGAACAGGCGCATGGACATCTTTGGCGGGGGCGCCAGGCGCCATGGTCTAGAGTTCGTACAGAATCAGAGTTTGGCGTTACTCTCCGTCGTGCACCTGTCAGTCATAACGAAGCGTGGGTTGATCTCACTCTTTATGGCCTTTATTTGCTAGAGGATTTGGGGGTGGGCCGTATGCAAGTTGAGGTGGCGGGGATATGCACTTATTGTAGTGGGGATGAATGGGGTAGTTACAGGAGGCGAAAGCATCAAAGTGAGTCGAAGGCTTTTCAGTACTCATGGATACGCCTGCGAGAATGCTGAAGTCAATAGAGGGTCCAAATATTGTAGTTGCTTTGCCTTGTGGGCGTATTCCAATTGGCATTATTTAATATGTTATATATAGTCTTTGATAATTGCATAGGCAATGGCTTGTGCTCTATTGGTAGTGCCTATTTTATTTTGTATTGTTTTGTAGTGAAAGTTTATGGCGTCTTGCGAGAGCCCAAGTATTATTGCGATTTCTTCAGACGTTTTTCCGTCTGCGCCCCAACGTAAAATCTCTTTCTCTCGTGTCGACAGTGTTACAGCCAAAGAAGTAGGGCTATTTATTTTACTCATCCAGTTATGAATTTCCGCTGTCATTTGTTCTATCACAAAGTGCAGTATTTTCATCTCTCTATGTTCGATTTTTTGATGGGCTCGTGCCAGTAGTAAGTGCTCGAACACGCCATCCTGCTTTGGTATTGGTTGCGTTATGTAATAAATATTGTCATCCAAGTTGAATAAGGGGGCAGTGTTGTGTGCCTCGAGATGACTTAATGTGTCTAAGTGTTCTGTACAAATTCTAAAGAAACCTGATGTGATGTTTGCACGCTTTGTGCTAAGTAGCGGGTCTGGATTGAATGGGTAATTTCCATAGGTGTGGTTTTTTGGATTTGTAAAAGGTGTTGGGTATTGAATGCGGAAGGAAAAGTGTTCGAAGTTAACTTGTTTTGTTGTGCTGATGCAGGCAGTCCATAAATCATCGAGCGTTTTGCACGCAGAAAATGTTTTGCTCAGGTAGCTTGTTAGTGACTTGAGTTGCACTTTATTGTTCATGGCGATCCCCTTAGCGCTTTAACTATTTCGCGATAAGGTGAGTATTTGCCATCTGCTTTGAGGAGTTAATAGGTGTTTTCCCACGAGGTCTATCAACGTTCTGCTTGTTGCGAAGGATAAATCCTACAAATTACTTGTCTGGTTCAACACAAAGGCTTCGGAATAAAATTTATTTATGAATCTGCTTGTTTTCACATGCTGAATGACTGGTAAGGCACAGTCGGGTTGGTTCGCTCCCCCCAAAAAACAAAAAAACCCGCCAAACCCAACTGTTGCCAGGGTTTAACGGGGGTTTTGGGTCAGGCGGTTTGACCCGCCTGCCTGCTCAGCTTATTGGCAAGCTTCGCAATCCGGCTCGTCAATGGCGCAAGCCTTTGGCACCGGTGCCGGGCCGGCTGGGGCCGCAGCAACGTCTTCACTGTTTTTGCCGCTCGATACTGCGTTGAGCTTGCCGGTGTTGACGGTGGACTTCTCGGTGCTGGTCGCAGCCAGGGCACGGAGGTAGTAGGTGGTTTTCAGACCACGGTACCAGGCCATGCGGTAGGTCACGTCCAGCTTCTTGCCCGAAGCGCCAGCGATGTACAGGTTCAGCGACTGCGCCTGGTCGATCCACTTCTGACGACGGCTGGCGGCGTCAACAATCCACTTGGTGTCCACTTCGAACGCAGTGGCATACAGCTCTTTGAGCTCTTGCGGGATGCGTTCGATCTGCTGCACGGAACCGTCGTAGTACTTCAGGTCGTTGATCATGACCGAGTCCCACAGATCGCGAGCCTTGAGATCGCGAACCAGGTACGGGTTGATCACGGTGAATTCGCCCGACAGGTTCGATTTCACATACAGGTTCTGGTAGGTCGGTTCGATCGACTGCGATACGCCGGTGATGTTGGCGATGGTGGCGGTCGGTGCGATGGCCATGATGTTGGAGTTGCGAATGCCTTTTTGTACACGGGCGCGAACCGGTGCCCAGTCCAGGGATTCGTTCAGGTCAACGTCAATGTACTTCTGGCCGCGCTGCTCGATCAGAATCTGTTGCGAATCCAGCGGCAGGATGCCTTTGGACCACAGCGAACCCTGGAATGTCTCGTAAGCGCCACGCTCGTCAGCCAGGTCGCAGGACGCCTGGATCGCGTAGTAGCTGACCGCTTCCATCGACTTGTCGGCAAATTCCACGGCGGCTTGCGAAGCGTAAGGAATGTGCTGCAGGTACAGGGCGTCCTGGAAGCCCATGATCCCCAGACCAACCGGACGGTGCTTGAAGTTCGAGTTGCGCGCTTGCGGTACCGAGTAGTAGTTGATGTCGATCACGTTATCGAGCATGCGAACGGCGACGTCGATGGTGCGCTTGAGCTTGTCGGTGTCCAGCTTGCCGTTGACGATGTGGTTCGGCAGGTTGATCGAGCCCAGGTTGCAAACCGCGATTTCGTCCTTGTTGGTGTTCAAGGTGATTTCGGTGCACAGGTTCGAGCTGTGAACCACGCCAACGTGCTGCTGCGGGCTGCGCAGGTTGCACGGGTCTTTGAAGGTCAGCCAAGGGTGGCCGGTTTCAAACAGCATGGACAGCATTTTGCGCCACAGGTCTTTGGCCTGAATGGTCTTGAACAGCTTGATCTTGCCCGGGTACTGGGACAGTGCTTCGTAGTACTCGTAGCGCTCTTCGAAGGCCTTGCCGGTCAGGTCGTGCAGATCCGGTACTTCGGACGGCGAGAACAGGGTCCACGGGCCGTCATCGAAGACGCGCTTCATGAACAGGTCAGGGATCCAGTTGGCGGTGTTCATGTCGTGGGTACGACGACGGTCATCACCGGTGTTCTTGCGCAGCTCGATGAACTCTTCGATGTCCATGTGCCAGGTTTCCAGGTAGGCACATACAGCGCCTTTGCGCTTGCCACCCTGGTTAACGGCTACGGCGGTGTCGTTCACCACTTTCAGGAACGGTACAACGCCCTGGGATTTGCCGTTGGTGCCCTTGATCCACGAACCCAATGCACGTACCGGAGTCCAGTCGTTGCCCAGGCCACCGGCGAATTTCGACAACATGGCGTTGTCGTGGATCGCGTGGTAGATGCCCGACAGGTCGTCCGGCACGGTAGTCAGGTAGCAGCTGGACAGCTGCGGACGCTGGGTACCGGCGTTGAACAGGGTCGGTGTCGAGGCCATGTAGTCGAAAGACGACAACAGGTTGTAGAACTCGATGGCACGGTCTTCTTTCTGCTTCTCTTCGATCGCCAGGCCCATGGCCACGCGCATGAAGAAGATCTGCGGCAGTTCGAAACGCACGCCAGCGTGGTGGATGAAGTAACGGTCGTACAGGGTTTGCAGGCCCAGGTAGGTGAACTGCTGATCGCGCTCGTGGTTGATCGCCTTGCCCAGTTTTTCCAGGTCGAAGGTGGCCAGCACCGGGTTCAGCAGGTCGAACTCGATACCCTTGGCGATGTAGGCAGGCAGGGCCTTGGCGTACAGGTCAGCCATCTCGTGGTGGGTGGCGCTGTCAGCTACTTTCAGGAAGCTCAGGCCTTCGGCGCGCAGGGTGTCCATCAGCAGGCGCGCGGTCACGAACGAGTAGTTCGGCTCACGCTCTACCAGGGTGCGGGCGGTCATCACCAGGGCGGTGTTGACGTCGCTCAGCGCTACGCCGTCGTAGAGGTTTTTCAGGGTTTCGCGCTGGATCAGCTCGCCGTCCACTTCTTCCAGACCTTCGCAGGCCTCGGAAACGATGGTGTTCAGGCGACCCATGTCCAGAGGGGCGAAGGTGCCGTCGGCACGGGTGATGCGGATCGACGGGTGAGCCTGCACGGCGTCTTCGGCCGGTGCGCGGTTGGCGCGTTCCTTGGAGCGTGCGTCACGGTAGATCACATAGTCGCGGGCCACTTTTTGCTCGCCGGCGCGCATCAGGGCCAGTTCTACCTGGTCCTGGATTTCTTCGATGTGGATGGTGCCACCCGATGGCATGCGACGCTTGAAAGTTGCGGTGACCTGTTCGGTCAGGCGCGCAACGGTGTCGTGAATGCGCGACGAAGCGGCAGCATTGCCGCCTTCAACTGCGAGAAACGCCTTGGTGATGGCAACGGTGATCTTGTCATCGGTGTAAGGAACCACAGCCCCGTTACGTTTGATCACGCGCAGCTGGCCTGGCGCGGTCGCAGACAGATCCAGATTTGAATCGGTACCCTGCGAGTTCTCGCGAGTTGTATCGGTTTGCATGGGGGTGTCTCCACATTCTCTATGTTTGTTTGGGCGCCTTTTGGGTGCCCACCGTTCCGTCCTGAAGCACTACAACCGGTAATGAACCGGGCATAACAACTTCGGGACGTACAGAAGGGGGGTTAAGCCGCTTCCGTGCCGAAGTCTTGATTCACGCAGACCGCGTGAAACCGTATTCCTGTTGGATGACAGTATTTTTACTGCAACACCCGGGCCGCTTTCCGACCTTTGGGCTGGAAAACGGTTGCCATCCGCATAAGCGGTTTGGACTTTGAAAGCTGCGTTTGGTTTAACCCGACAGGCGCGAGAAAAGGGCTTGAAATTCTCGTCTGAGTTGTGTTGGGTTTTTGGCCTAAAACCCTACATATGGGGTTTTTTGGCGAAGCTGATACAAGATATGCGTTTTATAGGGGTTGTGCAACGTACTGCCTGTGGATAACCCTGTGTGTAAATTGTGTGTGAAAGCTTGGAGATCCACGTAGGCCGCACTGCACCGGCATTTAGCCGTTTGTCACCGGATTTAGCCGGGACAAATCCTGTGTGCCGGATTTTGAGGGCGCGAACCCTACCACAAAAAACAGCGCTGTCCGAACGCATTTTCAGGCGGGTGCAAAGATAGGAAAGGTCAAGTACGGATTGTTGCGGGGAGGGGCCGGGAAGGCGGCGTGGAGCCTTCCCGGCAATTACGCGAAATTACTGCAACTGGAAGCTGTTTTGCTGGACGTTTTGCGAGTCCAGGCCAATTTGTACGTTGAATTCGCCAGGTTCGGCGACATGCTGTAACTGCGCGTTGTAGAACTTCAGGTCGTTCTCGCTGAGGGTGAACTGCACGACTTTCTGCTCGCCGGGGTTGAGCATGACCTTCTCGAAGTTCTTCAGCTCTTTAACCGCTCGGCTCATGGACGCAGTAACGTCCTGGATATACAGCTGAACCACCGTTTCGCCAGCACGCTTGCCGGTGTTTGTTACGGTGACGCTGGCCGTCAGGGTTGCGCCCGGCTTCAGGGTTTTGGCCGACAGGCGGACATCTGAAAGGCTGAAGTCGGTGTAGCTCAAACCATAGCCAAACGGGTACAGCGGGCTGTTGCGCTCATCAAAGTACTGCGAGGTGTAGTTGCCCGGTTTGCCCGGCGTGAAGGGACGGCCAATGCTCAGATGGCTGTAGTAGGTCGGGATCTGGCCAACGGAGCGTGGGAAAGTGATCGGCAACTTGCCGGAGGGGTTGTAGTCGCCAAATAGCACGTCGGCAATGGCGTTGCCGCCTTCAGTGCCGCTGAACCAGGTTTCCAGCACGGCATCGGCCTGCTGCTGTTGCACATCGATCGACAACGGGCGGCCGTTCATCAATACCAGCACCAACGGCTTGCCGGTGGCTTTGAGGGCCGTAATCAGGGCGCGCTGGCTGGCAGGAATGTCCAGATTGGTGCGGCTCGACGACTCGTGGGACATGCCCCGCGACTCACCTACCACAGCAACCACCACGTCGGCCTGCTGCGCAGCCTTGACGGCTTCGTCGATCATGACCTGCGCCGGGCGCGGGTCGTTGACCACTTCGGGTGCATCAAAGTTGAGGAAGTTGAGGTAGTCGACGACGCTTTGATCGTCCGTGATATTGGCACCACGGGCGTAGATCAGGTTGTCCTGTTGGGCGATGGCATTGCGCATGCCGTCAAATACGGTCACCGATTGCGCAGGCTGACCGGCTGCGGCCCAGCTGCCCATAATATCGATCGGGGCTTTGGCCAGCGGGCCCACCAGGGCAATGCGCGCCTGCTTGTTGAGGGGCAGGGTATCGTTCTGGTTTTTCAGCAATACCAGGCTCTTGCGTGCCACTTCACGGGCTTCGGCACGATGCAGGCGGCTGTCGGCCTTGGTGTCGGCCGGGTCATCTTCGGCCTTGCCGATACGCAGGTACGGGTCGGCAAACAGGCCCATGTCGTACTTGGCCCCCAGCACCTCGCGTACAGCATTGTCCAGATCGCTTTGCGGCACTTCACCAGACTTGAGCAAGCCCGGCAGTTCTTCACCGTAGGCCTTGTCGTTCATGCTCATGTCGATACCGGCCTTGATCGCCAGCTTGGCGGCCTCGCGGCTGTCCTTGGCCACGCCGTGTTTGATCAGCTCGTTAATCGCGCCGTGGTCGCTGACCGCCACGCCTTTGAAGCCCCAGTCCTTGCGCAGCAAATCCTGCATCAGCCACATGTTTGAAGTGGCTGGCACGCCATTGATCGAGTTAAGGGCCACCATCACGCTGCCCGCGCCTGCCTCAATGGCGGCGTGGTAAGGCGGCAGATAGTCCTGAAACATGCGTGTCGGGCTCATATCCACAGTGTTGTAGTCCCGGCCGCCTTCTACCGCGCCATACAGGGCAAAGTGCTTGACGCTGGCCATGATATTGCCGGGCAGGGCCGGGGATGCGCCCTGATAGGCCTGCACCATCACCTTGGCGATGCGCGAGACCAGGTAGGTGTCTTCGCCAAAGCCCTCGGAGGTACGGCCCCAGCGCGGGTCACGGGCGATGTCGACCATCGGCGCGAAGGTCAGGTCGATACTGTCGGCGCTGGCTTCCCTGGCGGCGATGCGGCCGCTCAGGCCGATGGCGTCCATGTCCCAGCTGGAGGCCAGGGCCAGGCTGATCGGGAAAATCGTTCGGTGGCCGTGGATCACGTCGTACGCGAAAAACATCGGAATCTGCAGGCGACTGCGCATGGCGGCGTCTTGCATCGGGCGGTTTTCGTCGCGGCTGATGGAGTTGAACGTACCGCCGATGCGGCCCGCAGCAATTTCCTTGCGGATCATCTCGCGGGGCATTTCCGGGCCGATACTGATGAGGCGCAGTTGGCCGATCTTTTCATCGACGCTCATCTTTTTCAGCAGCTCAGCGACGAACACGTCTTTGGGGGGGAGCGGGGCGGCCGGGGTTTGAGCCCAGGCGGTGTGACTGGCCAGGCTGATGACGATGCCCAGCAAACACATATTTCTCATTGGATTCTTCTGCGCAGCCGCTCACTTGAAGCGAGGGAGACCCACGCTCGTGCAGCGATATTGTTCTGGGGAGGTATCAGGAGTACTCGAATCAAAGATTTGACCTACCTTTAGAACGGAGTATTCCTGCATGGCAGGCAGTCTTTTAGCTGATTCGCCGCTAGCAATCCAGTATTGCCGGGAGTTATTAGGCGTGGTGTGTGGTCAATAAACCCAATGTTGTTATTTCGGAGCGTTGCAAGCATGGGCATACAAAGTTTTAAAGCAGCGGGCTGGAAAGCCCTCGCCCTTCTGGCCTTGAGCAGTCTGCTGGCGGGGTGCGGGATCAACACCATTCCCACCCTCGACGAGCAGGTCAAGGCGGCCTGGTCCCAGGTGCAGAACCAGTATCAGCGTCGTTCTGACTTGATCCCCAATCTGGTCGAAACGGTCAAGGGTGCAGCCAAGCAGGAGCAGGCCACCCTGACCGCGGTGATTGAAGCGCGGGCCAAGGCCACCTCGATCCAGGTTGATGCCAGCACGCTGAACAACCCGGAAAAACTCAAGCAGTTCCAGGACGCGCAGAACCAGCTGACCGGAGCTTTGAGCCGGTTGATGGTGGTGTCCGAGCGCTACCCTGACCTTAAATCCAACCAGAACTTTCTGGCGTTGCAATCACAGCTAGAAGGTACGGAAAACCGCATCAGCGTGGCGCTGCGCGACTTTATCCTCGCGGTTGAACGCTACAACACCGAGATCCGCACCTTCCCGGGGCGTTTGTGGCATGCGGTGATGTACAGCGACCTGCCGGTGCGCTCCACATTCGAAGCCACCACCCCGGACGCCGACAAAGCGCCGGAAGTGAAGTTTTAACGGCCTTATACCCTTCCCCCCCTGTGGGAGCGAGCTTGTTGTGGGAGCGGGCTTGCTCGCGATGGAATCAACGCGATTTGCCTGACAGACCGCGCCGCATGTATCGCGAGCAAGCCCGCTCCTACAATGGATAACAAACGTTCGAGGTAGCGATGCGCGTATCAAGACTGGGGTTGGGCCTGTTGCTGTGGCTATTTATAGCCACGGCCCAGGCGCTGACCTTTCCCGCGCTCAGCGGGCGGGTAGTGGACGAGGGGCAAATGCTCACGCCCGCCACCCGCGAGCAATTGACGCAAAGCCTGCAGGCTCACGAAAAGGCCACCGGCGAGCAAGTGGTGGTGGTCACCGTGCCTGACCTGCAGGGCATGCCCATCGAAGACTACGGCTACCAACTGGGCCGTGCCTGGGGTATCGGGCAAAAGGACAAAAATAACGGCGCCTTGCTGATCGTGGCCCGCGACGACCGCAAGTTGCGCATCGAGGTCGGCTATGGCCTTGAGGATCGCCTCACCGATGCCCAGGCCTCGGTGATTATCAACCAGATCATCACCCCGGCCTTTAAAACCGGGGACTACAACCAAGGTATCAGCGACGGTGTGGGTGCCATCCTGCAAGTATTGGGCGGCACGGCCCTGGCCGAACCGGCCTACGCCAGCAGCCAGGGTGACGGCAGCGACTTTATGGCCGAGCACCCCGGGGGGGTGATGCTGCTATTTATCCTGTTTGTACTGGTGGTTGCCGCCTGTCAGTTCTATGGCATCTGCAATTCGGGTGGCAGTGGCGGTTCGCGCTCCGGTGGTTTTGGCGGTGGCGGGTTCGGCGGAGGCGGTGGTGGCGGTTTTCGCGGCGGTGGTGGCAGCTTCGGCGGCGGCGGAGCCTCTGGTGGCTGGTAATTCACTTTTTAACGAGTACGAGACTTATGGCTTTATTAACCCCCGAGCAACAACGGCAGGTCGAAGACGCGGTCACCCGTGCCGAACAGCACACCGACGCCGAAATCGTCACCGTGCTGGCTCCCCGTGCCGACGACTACAGCTACATCCCCTTGCTATGGGCCAGCCTGATTGCCTTGGTGCTGCCGGCCGTGGTGCACTTCTTGAACAGCGGCCTGGCGACTTATACTCTGCTGATGCTGCAATGGGCCAGCTTTGTCTTTCTTAGCCTGATCTTTCGCATCCCGGCCATCACCACTCGCCTGATTCCGCCCCGCGTGCGGCATTGGCGTGCGAGTAACCTGGCCCGGCGCCAGTTTCTCGAACAAAAACTGCACCACACTGCTGGGCGCACGGGTGTACTGATCTTTGTCAGCGAAGCCGAGCGTTATGTCGAAATACTGGTGGATGAAGGGATATCCCGCCATCTGGACGACAGTGACTGGGGCACTATCGTCAGCGATTTCGTACGCCGCGTGGCGTTGGGGCATACGGCAGAAGGTTTTATCACTTGCATCGATGCCTGCGCTGAAGTGCTCGCACAGCACATACCCAAAACCCAAGCGCGCAACCAACTGCCGAATCGGTTGGTGATGTTGTAATCATTTTCTTAGTGGCTTTGATATTTCCGACACTTTGATGAGAAGTGTCGGGCTTTTGTAAAGTTATCTTTATGGTTTTATTCTTGTCTGTCCGTAAGTAAGTTCTTGCTGGGTCGTGATATAAATTTCTTCTGATTATAATTTTCATTGTTGTGAAAAACTGTGTTGTCATTTTTTTGAATGATGGCTAGGTTGTGTTTGAGCGTTTTTGTTGGGTGCTTTTCCGTGAGAAATTAAATGGTTTGGGAGAAAAGGGTTGAAGCTTACGCACAGGGAGAAAGAAGTGCTTGATTTGCTTTTGCAGGGGCGCACGAACAAGAAGATAGCGCAACAGTTGCGTATAAGTGGTTTTACGGTACGGGATCATGTGTCTTCATTGCTGCGCAAGTACAGTGTCGGAAGTCGTATGGAGTTAGTAGTGGAGATTGGCCGTATGGGTGAAGGTTAATATGGGCTTGCGGCCCCCCTACATCGGTAGGGTTGCTATGTCAGGTGTTGAAGTTTATTTTTAGATCAAGTGCGCAAGAGGTGAGGATGAAAAAGCTGTCTTTATATATACCGCTTGATTATGTGGCGACCCGTGTGGATTTGGTTGTGATGGCGTTGAGTTGCCTGTTTATGCTGGGGCTTGGTGTGATGATGTGGGATGCGAGGGTGGAAGTGCCGCCGGAACCGAAAAAGTTGGTGCTGCGCAGCGCATATGTTACCCATCCTTTGGATCGGTCGAAGTCGTCAGCTTTTTTGTATTTTACTGTGGGGCAAGATGAAGGGGGTTATAAGTACAGGGTTGAGTTCTCCAGTGAGGATGCAAGGTTGTTGGATGTTCAGAAGCATAAAAAGTTGTGGGTGGCTGTAGATGCTAGTGGTGAGAGTGAATTTGTATGGGCTGTGTATGATGATGAACTTCGATTGATGGTGAGTCGAAAGCAGATTGAGTGGTGGGTGCGATATAACAATGGTGGTAATTATCTTGCGATTGTGTTGTCGTGCCTGGCTTTAAGTTATTGCGGTTTTTTCATGTTCAGGTGTGGTATTTGGAATCGGTATTATTGCAGGAGTATGGTTGATGGCAATAGGGGAGGTTGAGGGAGGTATTTATGTAGTTGATGATTTCTTGACTGAAGCTGAAGAGAAGGCGATCGCTATTCAGCTTAAGGGTGAAGTGTGGCGCTATAACTGGCCAAGCTATGAAAATTCGTCCTCTGTGAGGCCCTGCTGGCACGTGTTTATTGCAGGTAAGGGTCGCCCGCTAGTTCAGTCAAGCCTTGAGGAGTTGAGGGGGAATAAGCCTTGGAGTTTTTTAACCCATGTGTGGGAGCGATTTCTGGCATTGCATGATTTTAAAATTACTTTGTTAGGCGTTTATGCGAACGGACAGACGTTTGGTCAAGATACGATCATTCATCGAGACAATAAAGTACATCCCGGATTAACGATTGTTGTATTTTGTAATGAGCACTGGCCGACCTCTTGGGGTGGTGAACTGGTTTTTTACAATGACACTAAAGAGCATATTATCAAGGCGGTATTGCCGAAACCAAGGCGTATGGTGGTGTTCGACGGGCGAATCCCCCATGCCGCACGATCACCTTCAAATACATGTGATCAAGTCAGGATGACCCTGGCATTTAAAACAATAATTGAGGAATAGCTGATGGCAGGTAAAATTGAAATAATAATAGGTGTTATTGATGATGGTGTTATCGTGGGCTCGGGAGCGGTTGCCGTATCAGATCAGCTTGTAACCAATAATGAGGGGGCAGCACTACTGACTCAGTCAGCCCAGACAGGTGCGGTTGTGGCGAGTGTTACTTCGGTGACTAAACTGGCGGGCCCCTACGTGCCAATAATTAGTCTGCCAGGGAATATTATCGCGGGAACTATTACATTCCTGAAGGTGGGGATGGATGTGAAGGCTGGGCGTGAAGTTAAAAAGGGTGAGCTGTATAGTCTACTGGGTAATGGAGTTGGGGTTGTTGGAACATTTGTTGTTTTGTCCGGTGCGGGGGCTTTTTTTGTTGGGTCTTTAGCTGTAGCTGCTATTGCGACAGGTTTGTTGTCAATTTACCACTCAGATATTTTCGGGAATGTGATGGCTGCTGCTGACGATTTCTTTAGAAATAATAGAGGTGATAGTTATCTTGATTATATGTGCGCGCCAGATATGCGCATCGTAGATCGGAACACGCTAAGAACGGCTTATGCCAATAAGATTTTTTCTTGTAATTGGGTGGCGACGACGGGTGAGTTGTTGCCTTCTTCGGTGGTTGTGAGCAATGAAAGTAATAGTGTCGTGATAGGAGGAGGAGGAGGAGGAGGAGGAGGAGGAGGAGGAGGAGGAGAAATGGTGCTCGGTGGCACATATATACCCTTCGGATCTTCTGCTTCCGAGTCGTCTGGTTATGGTGCTGGACGCGTGGATATTAGTCTTGAATTTGGTGGTGATATTTATGGGGGAGGGGATAAATATCTGGGGGATAGTTATCATAAGTGATTTTTTAGGCTGGTAACTTTGGTTGGTTTTTTAAAGGTTAGATTATTAAATGTTCATGTTGTGCTGTGTAAGTTAATGATCTTCACATGTCGGCCGGCATTCTTACTGTTCTACTCATATGAGCTGCAATTATTTTTCACATCACAAACCATTTATAATTGTTGGCAAGGTCTGCATACCCGCCACTGTCCGTGCCCGTATGAAATTACCCCGTGCCCTGAGCGCCCAACACGCCTAAAATACCTGCCATTCGTTTTCTGATTTTCCCTCCTGCACCCCCGAGGCACCTTTTTCAATGTCAGTGACTGCTACCACCGCCGCGTCTGTGCCGGATCATCGTGCGCAATTTTTGAACCTGCTGGAAACCGGTCTGGCCCAGAATTCCTTTATCAAGCTGGTGCTGGCCAAATACGTGGGCCCCGAGGCTGAATTGCAGCGGGTGATCATCAAGCAGGTAACAGTCAAGGAGCAGCCTTGCCTGTCCTTTGTATATCGCTATAAAACCCGCGATATCACCAAGAATTTCCCGCTGGACGAAGGCGTGGCGATCATTGCCGGCCTGCTGCCCGAAGCGTTCAAGAATGCCCACCTGCTGACCCTGACCGACGAAGTGCAGCTTGAATACAGCAAAAAGGGTAAAAGCTCGCTGTTCAAAGGCAAAAGCCAGCAAGAGCGCGAAGTGCCGTCGGCTGAGCACAATCGTGAGAAAAATCGCTTTCTGGATCTGACCCGGCCGTTTCTGGCGGACCTGGGTGTGACCAACAAGCAGCAAGAACTGATCCCGGCGATGTCGCGCAAGTGGAAGCAGATCAACAAGTTTATCGAGGTGTTTTCCCACGCCCTGAGCAGCTCACCGCTCAAGCTCGATCAGCCGGTCAAGGTGGTGGATTTCGGTTCGGGCAAGGGTTACCTGACGTTTGCCATTCACGATTACCTGCGTCACAGCCTGCAAGCCGAAGGCCTGGTGACCGGGGTTGAGCTGCGTGAAGACATGGTCACGCTGTGCAATAACGCCGCCCAGCGTCTGGAGCACCCGGGCCTGACCTTCCAGCACGGCGATGTGCGCAGTTTTGCACCCACCCCGATCGATGTGATGATCGCCCTGCATGCCTGTGATATTGCCACCGACTATGCGATTCATATGGGCGTTCGCTCCGGGGCGGCAATCATCATGTGCTCGCCGTGCTGTCATAAACAGATCCGCCTGCAAATCCAGAGCCCGGCGTTGCTCAAGCCGATGCTGCAATACGGCCTGCACCTGGGCCAGCAGGCCGAAATGGTCACCGACAGCCTGCGCGCGCTGTACCTCGAAGCATGCGGCTATGACACCAAGGTGTTCGAGTTTATCTCGCTGGAACATACCAATAAAAACAAGATGATCCTCGCGGTCAAACGTGCCGGACCTTCCGATCCGGCGCAGTTGTTGGTGAAAATCCAGGAACTCAAGGCGTTCTACAACATTCAGGAACACTGCCTCGAAACCCTGCTTCAGGCAGACGGTTTGCTGAAGTAAGCCTGTAAGCAGCTCTGGCGGGAACGTAGTACATGGCTATTACCCGCCCGCGCGCTCAGGGGTTACCTTGGCTACTCTTACTGGCCCAAGGTCTTACCCCACAGGAGCACGCACCATGGCAGCGAAAAAAATTCTGATGCTGGTTGGCGATTACGTCGAAGACTATGAAGTGATGGTGCCGTTTCAGGCACTGTTGATGGTCGGCCATCAGGTTCATGCGGTATGCCCGGGAAAAACCGCAGGCCAGACCGTACGCACTGCCATCCACGACTTCGAAGGCGACCAGACTTACAGCGAAAAGCCCGGGCACTTGTTTGCCCTGAATTTCGACTTTGACAAGGTGAAAGCCAGCGATTACGACGCACTGCTGGTGCCGGGCGGTCGTGCGCCGGAATACCTGCGTCTGAACGAAAAGGTGCTGGAGCTAGTGCGTGACTTCGACAAGGCGGCCAAGCCAATTGCAGCAGTGTGCCATGGTGCGCAACTGCTGGCCGCTGCGGGCACGCTGGAAGGCCGTGAGTGCAGTGCTTACCCGGCGTGTGCACCGGAAGTGCGGCTGGCGGGGGGGACTTATATCGATATCGATGTGACCAAGGCCCATGTGCAAGGCAACCTGGCCACAGCCCCTGCGTGGCCGGCACATCCGGCGTGGCTGGCGGCATTCCTGGGTTTGCTGGGTACCAAAATCACTTTGTAGGCAGAGGGCGTGACCATGTGTGAACTGTATGTAAAAGCCGACCCGATTCTTTACGAGTCACGTTCGCGCTCATTGCGTATTTGCGGCGTGGTCACCACTTTGCGCCTGGAAAACCAGTTCTGGGACATCCTCAGCGAAATCGCCGAAACAGATGGCATGACCACCAACCAGTTGGTGGCCAAGCTCTATGAAGAGGTGATGGATTATCGCGGCGAAGTAGTCAACTTTGCCTCGTTCCTGCGCGTGAGCTGCACCCGCTACTTGAGCCAGCGCCGGGTGCAGGCGCCGGAGTTGAGTGTGGTAGCACGTCACAGTAGCCGCGCTCTCCCGCAATAGCGCTTGCGGGTGTGAGCGGTACACACCTGTGGGAGCCGGGCTTGCCCGCGATGGCGTCGGCGCGGTCGGCCAGATACACCGTGCCGGCGGAATCGCGAGTAAGCCCGCTCCCACAGAGGGTTTGCCGGATCAGCCAACTCAGAAAAACCGCGTCACGCTGATCTTGGCATTGCGGCCCTGGCTGTAGGCGTTTTCGCCACTAAGCATCGGCTGATAGTTTTTATTGAACATGTTGTCCAGGGTGAAGTTGACTTCGGTGCCCTTGAGGTACGGCTGCTGCGGCTTCCAGTTGGCAAACAGGCCCTGCACGTTGTAGCTGTCGTTGGGGAACTGGTCCCAGTAGCGGTCACCCAGCGCACTGATCGGGCTGCTGTAGTAGTTATCGCTTGGCAAGCGGTCGGTCTTGCGTACGAATTCTCCCTTCCAGCCAATCCGGGCATCCAGGCTCGGGATCTTGGTACCCAGTACGGCAATCCACTTGGGAGCGGGTATGTCACGCGCCCAGACGTTGGGACCCCAAGGGTTGGTGTAGGCGCCTTGGTGTTTGCCGGTCATCCATGCGTAGGACAGGGATCCGAACACGTAGGTGGATTCGTAGAAGCTCTCAATTTCGAAGCCCTTGATGGTCACGCTGCCAATGTTGCGGTAGTTGGGCATGTTGGGCCCGCACGCATCGCTCATGCTGACCGTAGGGGTTTGCGCGGCGCAGCCGACGCCCGTGGCCTTGAAAATCTCGTCGTCGACGGTGTTGCGGAACAGGGTGGTGCGCACCAGGGCGTGGTCGTTGTCGCCAAAAATCTGGTCGAAGGTGGTGATGTTGCCGCCGCGCCAGCCGGTGATGCGCTCCGGATCAAGGCCCAGGCTGCTGGAGGTGCGGCTGCCGACGCCTTGTACTTCGTACTGCTCGTCAATCACCGGGGCACGCCAGGTTTTGCTGTAGTCCAGGAACAGGGCGGTTTTCGGGGTGATTTTCCAGAAGGCCGACAGGCGAGGCGACCAGCCGGTGTAGGTTTTGTCGCTGTAGTCGTGACCCAACTCCGGGTGGTTATAGTACGGCGCGTCGTTTTCCTGGCCGCGATTGCGTACGTGGTCGTAGCGCATGGACGGCGTGAGGGTGAAGTCACCCCAAGTGATGGCGTCCTGAATATAGAAGCTGTTGGTGTCGACCTTGCCCCGGGGCATGAAGTTGGGCTGGTAGTGGCCGTAGTTGTACTTTTCGACGTCGTAGATACCGCCCGGCATCCACATGTCCACATCACGCTGGTGCTTGCGAAGTTGCACGCCGGTGGTCACTGCATGGTCCAGCGGGCCGCTGGCAAACAGGCTGATGTTCTCGACCTGGAGCATGTCATCGGTGTAGCCGGTTTCCATCTTGCGCCCGCCGCTGGTGGGCTGGGTAAAGGCCTGGGCATCGCGCTTGTCGGTTTGCTCGGTGTTGGAGTGTGAGTACTTGACCTCCAGATCCACCAGCGGGTTGTCCAGGGGTTCGTACTTGTATTTGGCCGACCAGGTGGTGTCGATCGTCGAGCGGTTGGACAGGTAGCGCCGCGCTGCAATGTCGTAACCAAATTTGTCGATGTTGGCCTGGCTGGGTGGCGCCGGGTAACTCACGGCCGAGAAGGGCACCCACAAATAGTTGTTCGAGCGCGAGTAAGACATGCCCACACTGTGTTCGTCATTGAGGTGCAAGTTGAGCTTGAGCAGTTGTCCGTCCAGGTCCTGGGCCGTATTGGGCAGACGCTGCGGGTTAACCGGGTAGACATTGCCGGGGTTGGGCATTTTACCGGCCAGCTTCATATCGTCGCCGTCGCGCTTGGTGTAGTAAAACAGAGCGTCGGCGCGACCATCTTCGGTGCGACCGTAAACAGCGCCGCTGTAGACCTGTTGATGGTCGTTGCTGCTGTAGCCGTATTTGAGCATGGCGCCGGTGTTCTTGCCCTCTTCGAGCAAGTCGGTCGCGTCCTTGGTTTCCATGTGCACTACACCGGCGAAGCCGCCATTGCCGGTGTGGATATCGTGGGGGCCTTTTTCGACTTCCAGGCGTTTGATCAGCTCGGGTTCGATAAAAATCGTGCCCTGTTTGTAGCGTTCAAAGCCGCTTTTGGTCGCGCCATCGACGGTCATTTGTACGTCTTCGGCTTCTCCCATGCCCCAGATATTGATGGTCTGGCCACCGGGCTTGAGCGAGCCGCCGAGGTTGATGCCTGGCAGGGTGGCGAGCAGGCTGGGGATGTTATTGGCCTGATAGCGGTTGATTTGCTCCTGGGTCATGGTCGACTTGCCGACGTTGCTGGAGTCGACCTCGCTACCGTTGCCCACCACACTGACTGCGCCCAGCTCCAAGCTGTTGCTGGTGGTGGTGCCAGACTCCCGGGGCCGCACGACGTAGGTGCGATCGATCTGCACAAGGCTGAAGTCGGTGTCTTTAAGCAGGCGCTGGATAGCTTCCTGTGGCTCGAAGGTGCCACTGAGTGCCGGGGCTTTCACGTTGCGTAACAGGGCTTCGTCGAACAGCAGCTGGATTTTTGCCTGCTGTGCCACCTCGCTCAGCGAACTGGCCAGCGATTGTGCTGGCAGTTGCAGTTGGATCGACTCCGCGTGGGCTTGCAGGCTGATCGCCAGGCAAGCCGCCAGCAGTGTCGGGCGGGTGTACAAATGCGAGAAGCAATGTGGTGCGCGAAACATGAAATCCCCCGGTGTGGCAACAAAGGCCAAAAAGACATGCGTTAGCAACGCAGACCGGAGGAAGACGCAGCAAAATGAAAAAACCACATATGCGAATGGAAAATATTCGCATATGTTTTTTTAGCGTGGTTCGATACGGATTTTACCGCTGTCCAGCAGCACGGTTTTTACCGGGATCAGGGCGGGCAGGGCTTTGACCAGTGCCAGTGGATCGCTGACATCCAGGTTGCCTGAAACCTTGTAGCCAGTCAGCGGGCCGTCGGCCAACTGAATCAGGCCCGGGCGGTAGAGGTCCAGTTCATCCACCAGGCTGGCCAGTTCGCGATTGCGAAAGGACAGATGGCCGCTGCGCCAGCCCGCCACTTCGCCCGCACTCAACGTCTGTTCTATGAGTGCTCCCCTGTTGTAGTCCCAGGTGGCGCGTTGTTGTGCACCCAGCAGCATTGCTGACCTGGGGTCTGGGATGAACGCAACCTCGCCGTGGGCCACGCTGACCACCAATTGGCGCGAACTGCGGCGTACATCGAACCCCGTGCCGACCACCCGTATGCGCGCCTCCCCGGCATGCACCACCAACGGCTGCTCCTTGTTGGCCGCGACCTCGATGTAAAGCTGGCCCTGGTCCAGATAGATGTCACGCTGGTGGGCGCTGAAGTCCAGGCTCAGGCGCGTGTTGGCATTCACGTTCAGGGTGCTGCCGTCGGGTAGCAATATCGTGCGGGCGCCTTGGGCCAGTGTGCTGACCTGCTGTTGATGCAGCGCCACCGGGGCGCCCAGGTTCAGTGCAAAGACGGCGCAGAGCACGGCGGCAGCAGTGGCCAGCGCAAAGTGTGCGCGCCGGGGCTTGGCAGGGAGGGGTACCGGCGAGTTGATCTGTTCAAGTTCTCCCAGGTCGGCCCACAACGATTCAAATTCGGTATAGGCCCGGGCATGACTCGGGTTGGCATGCCAGGCGTTGAATTGTTCGCAGCTGCCTTGGTTGCGGGTATTGCGGTTGCGTGCAAACCAATTGGCGGCCTGTTCATCGATGCTGTCGTCACCGGCCGTGTGAAAAGGGCTCATTGTGTCTGCTCCTTGCCGCTGTCCCGCTGTAGATGTTGCTTGCAGTGCAGCAAGGCCTGGGCAATGTGCTTTTCAACCATGCTCACGGATATCCCCATGCGTTCGGCAATCTGTGCCTGACTCAAGCCTTCAAAACGGTGCAGCATAAGGGCTTCTCGACGCCTGGGCGAGAGTTCTGCAACTACCCTTTTAAGTTGTTCAAGGCGTTGCAGGCGCAGGGCTGCGACCATCGGATCATCCCTGTCATCGCTCAAGGGCTCGGCCTCACTTTCACTGTGCTCGCCGTGAGCGGCGTGTCGCACTTGCTGTCGACGCCAGTGATCGCGCAACAGATTGCGCGCCATCTGGAACAAAAACGCCCGGGGCTGTTCGATTTTGCCTCGGTCCTGATAGCCCAGCCATTGGGTGAAAACATCCTGGGTCATGTCGGCTGCATCGCTGGTGTTGTCGGTACGCTTGCGCAGAAAGTGCAAAATTTGCGTATAGAACTCGCGAAAGTGATCGGCCGCGGGCGGATCGGGTTTAAGGCCAGACATGAAGATCCTTATAGACACAGCGATGCAAATAAGCTGCGAATGGTATCGATAACCATTGCTATTTGTCTCGTTGAAATTTCCTGTTTCCTTCATTCCTGTCGATAAATGGATAAATAGCCCATGGGGTCTTTACTGAATAAGTGCAGGAACCTTTAATTTCGGGAGAAAGGCTATGTCGGGTTGGTATGAGTTGAGCAAGACCAGCAGCGGGCAGTTCCGGTTTGTACTGAAGGCGGCGAATGCCGAAACCATTCTGGTCAGCGAGCAATACACCACGCTGGCGGCGGCCAAGGGCGGGATCGCCTCGGTGCAGGTCAACAGCCCGCTGGATGAGCGCTACGAGAAGAAAGTGGCCAAGGACGGCAAGCCATACTTCAACCTGAAGGCGGCCAATCACCAGATCATCGGCACCAGCGAGCTGTACTCCTCGGAGGCCGCGCGGGACAAGGGCATTGCCAGCGTCAAGCACAATGGCCCGACCACGGTGATCAAAGAGAAATTTTGATACCTGAATGTGTGCTCTTGTAACCCTGTAGATACTCTGTTGTAGATCAAACCCTATTGTGGGAGCGAGCCTGCTCGCGAACGACCTTCGCGAGCAGGCTCGCTCCCACAGTTGCAGTTTTTCCTGTTGCCGCTGCTCGTCAGCGGCTACAGGTTTACCGTTCCACAGGTACTGAGTGCCTGGTATCGCCCAACGGATGGGTTTTTGAATCAAAGAAGCGCAGTTCAAGCTTCTTGTCGGCAAACAACGCTGTGTAGTGGTTTTTCTGAAAGCGAATAAAGGCTTCGCTGCGCGGGTAAATCGAGATGCACAGGGTTTTCAGCGGTGCCTGGCGCAAGGCATCGATCAGGTGCTGGTCCTGCTCGCCCAAGCTGTGGCCGAAGATGCACAGCGCGTCTTTCTGGGTCAGCAACTGCTCATGACAAAAAGACAGGTAATCGGACTGGCGAATGGATTTTCGCTTGTCTTCGCTGCCGGTTTCGCTGACAAACAGCGGTACGTCGTCCAGGGCGCTGATGGAGTGGTTGATCGCAAAGTTGCTTAGCAATGTGGGTTGGTTGGCTGCCAGCTTGCGCGCCTTGCCTTCCTGGTTTTTCACCAGGTGCAGCGCGCCGTGCAGGTACAGCACACGTGTAGTCCTGCTTTTGGCCAGTGCCGCGGCAGGCTCAAAGGTGGCCTGCGGGGTACCGAACAGGTCGTTGAAACCTTTGGGTGCGTGCATCACGGCCCAGGGTGCCAGCAGGTCATAGTTGGCGCAGTACACCGTGGCGTAGCGCGCCAGTTCTTCGTTCCAGCAGGCCAGGGTCTCAGGCTGCATCAGGCGCCAGGGGATGTGCACGTCCTGGGTACAGTTGATCAGGGCTTCCTTGATTGCGTAGTAGCGTTTGCGCGGCGAGGCCGAGTTGATGGCCAGTGCCTTGTTGACCTTGCTTGCGGTTTTCAGGGCGCTGAGCACATGTTCGAAATTGCGCGTGCAGAGGGCCTCGAACACGCTGAGTTCGGTCTGGCTCAGCGGCTTTTCGGCCACGCTTTTGGCTTTTTCAAACAGCGAGTCGTAATAGAAATCATGCCACACGGCCATGCTGGCGCCGTTGCCAATCAGCAGTCCGCTGCACGGGGTGCTGGTGCGTAACTGGTTCCAGTCTTCTAGTTGGGCATCAAATTCCTGGAAGGGGGTCATCGCAAATATCGTCTCAAGGCGTGGGCGGTAGCGGACTTTATCACGCTCAAGTGTTGAGCCAGATCAACATTGCTGCTTTGTGATTGGAGGAAGCTGTGGAGACCGAATTAGCCAATGACCCGCGAAGAGGACTCGACATGACCAGCACTTTCTTTATTCCTGCTGTAAACATTATGGGTAACGGTTGCCTGGATGAAGCCATGACTGCGATTCGCAATTATGGTTTTCGCAAGGCCTTGATTGTGACCGACGCGGGGTTGGCCAAGGCGGGGGTTGCGACGTTGATCGCCGAGAAGCTCGCGTTGCAGGATATTGATTCGGTGATTTTCGACGGCGCCAAGCCGAACCCGAGCATTGCCAACGTCGAGGCGGGCTTGAAGGTGCTCAAGGAGCATCAGTGCGACTTTATTGTGTCGCTGGGTGGCGGCTCGCCCCATGACTGCGCCAAGGGTATAGCGCTGTGTGCCACCAATGGCGGGCATATCCGTGATTACGAAGGCGTCGATCGCTCGGCCAAGCCGCAGTTACCGCTGGTGTCGATCAATACCACGGCCGGCACGGCCAGTGAGATGACGCGGTTTTGTATCATCACCGACGAAGAGCGCCATGTGAAAATGGCCATTGTTGACCGCAACGTGACGCCGCTGCTGTCGGTTAACGACCCTGAGTTGATGGTGGCGATGCCCAAGGGCCTGACTGCCGCCACGGGCATGGACGCGTTGACCCACGCCATCGAGGCATATGTGTCCACGGCGGCCAATCCCATTACCGATGCCTGTGCAATCAAGGCGATGGAACTGATCAGCCAGAACCTGCGTCAGGCGGTAAGCGACGGCAAGAATCTGACGGCGCGGGAGAATATGGCTTACGCACAGTTCCTCGCGGGCATGGCCTTCAACAATGCCTCGCTGGGCTTTGTGCATGCGATGGCGCACCAGTTGGGCGGCTTCTATGATTTGCCCCACGGTGTATGCAACGCGGTGTTGTTGCCCCATGTGCAGACGTTCAATGCCAGTGTGTGTGCAGCCCGCCTGACCGATGTGGCCCATGCACTGGGTGCCGATGTACGTGGCTTGAGCCCGGAAGAGGGCGCGCAAGCGGCCATTGCGGCGATTCGTACTCTGGCCAAGGATGTCGAGATTCCTGCCGGGCTGCGGGATTTGGGCGCCAAGCTGGATGACATCCCGATCCTGGCCACCAACGCCTTGAAAGATGCCTGTGGTTTTACCAACCCGCGCAAAGCCGATCAGGGGCAGATTGAAGAGATCTTCCGTAACGCGTTTTAACGGCTTGCCCTCACCCCAACCCTCTCCCGGAGGGAGAGGGGGCTGATCGGCGGTGTCTTCTGCCTTTAGTCCCCTCTCCCTCCGGGAGAGGGCCAGGGTGAGGGGGCTTTTGGACAGGCATAAAAAAGGCCGGGTTAATAACCCGGCCTTTTTATTTCTGGCTAAAAAGCGCTTATTGCACTTCTACAGCCAGGCTGTCGCTGATTTTCTTCTGCCAGATCGCCGGGCCGGTGATGTGCACCGACTCGCCTTTACTGTCGACTGCCACCGTAACCGGCATGTCTTTGACATCGAACTCGTAGATCGCTTCCATGCCCAGTTCGGCAAAGGCCACTACACGGGACTTTTTGATCGCCTGGGCGACCAGGTAAGCAGCACCGCCCACAGCCATCAGATACACGGCTTTGTGTTCCTTGATCGCTTCAATGGCGGTAGGGCCGCGCTCGGACTTGCCGATCATGCCCAGCAAGCCGGTCTGATCAAGGATCTGACGAGTGAACTTGTCCATTCGCGTAGCGGTGGTCGGGCCTGCAGGGCCAACCACTTCGTCACGCACCGGATCAACCGGGCCAACGTAGTAGATAAAGCGACCCTTGAGGTCTACCGGCAAGGTTTCACCCTTGTTCAGCATTTCGACCATGCGCTTGTGCGCCGCGTCGCGACCGGTGAGCATTTTGCCGTTGAGCAGGACGGTCTCGCCCGGCTTCCAGCTCTGCACGTCTTCCGGGGTCAGGGTGTCAAGGTTGACACGGCGGGCCGACGGGCCGGCTTCCCAGACGATTTCCGGGTAGGCATCCAGCGGTGGCGCTTCGAGGGCTGCCGGGCCGGAGCCGTCCAGCACGAAGTGGGCGTGACGGGTGGCCGCGCAGTTCGGGATCATGCACACCGGCAGGGACGCTGCGTGGGTCGGGTAGTCCATGATTTTTACGTCGAGCACGGTAGTCAGGCCGCCCAGGCCCTGGGCGCCGATGCCCAGCTGGTTGACCTTCTCGAACAGCTCGATGCGCATCTCTTCGATACGGTTGCTCGGGCCACGCTTGATCAGGTCGTGAATGTCGATGGATTCCATCAACACTTCCTTGGCCATCACTGCGGCTTTTTCCGCGGTGCCGCCGATGCCGATACCCAGCATGCCCGGTGGGCACCAGCCCGCGCCCATGGTCGGAACGGTCTTGAGCACCCAGTCAACGATCGAGTCGGACGGGTTGAGCATGGCCATTTTCGACTTGTTCTCGGAACCGCCGCCCTTGGCTGCCACGTCCACTTCCACGGTGTTGCCCGGAACGATGGAGTAGTGGATCACTGCAGGGGTGTTGTCCTTGGTGTTGCGACGGGCACCGGCCGGGTCGGCCAGGATCGAAGCACGCAGGACGTTTTCCGGCAGGTTGTAAGCGCGACGCACGCCTTCGTTGATCATGTCGTCCAGGCCCATGGTGGCACCATCCCAGCGCACGTCCATGCCGACGCGTACGAATACGGTGACGATGCCGGTGTCCTGGCAGATCGGACGGTGGCCGGTGGCACACATGCGCGAGTTGATCAGGATTTGCGCCATCGAGTCACGGGCCGCTGGCGATTC
Organism: Pseudomonas sp. FSL W7-0098; assembly: GCF_005930585.1. Lineage (NCBI taxonomy): Bacteria > Pseudomonadati > Pseudomonadota > Gammaproteobacteria > Pseudomonadales > Pseudomonadaceae > Pseudomonas > Pseudomonas sp. FSL W7-0098. Next base: position 201,418 of record NZ_RXHW01000005.1, on the reverse strand, counting down.
TTCGCGCAGGTAGGCTTCGTGCATGGCCTGGATGAAGTCCACGGGGTGGTAGTAGGAAATGAATTGCAGGGCGTCAGCAACGCTCTGAATCAGGTCGTCTTGCTTGATCACGGTCATGGGTCGCGCTCCTCTATAAGACGGGAACATACAATCAATAAGGTGTTTGCGACCTTGGTGCATCGGTCTGTCGAAAACATCTTTGCTTGGCATACCGGACACGCATGACCGGTACAAAAACGGCGCGGCAGTATAACCCGGTACTCTCACTGATACACCCGTAGAGGTGCAAACGAAAGTAGGGGGTGGACGAGGGGTGATAAGTTAAACTGTAAAACCACGAAATATATGAAGATCAACTGTGGGAGCGGGCTTGCTCGCGATTGCATCACCGCGGTCATTCAAAAAAACCGCGCCGCCTGCATCGAGAGCAATCCAGCTCCCACAGGCTTACCCTGCGGAGGCCAGCAGTGCCCCAGTTACACGTCGCTGACCAGCACTGGTCAGTTGCCCCGAACACCAACCTGCTCGATGCCTTGAATCAGGTTGGCGTGTCGGTGCCCTACAGTTGCCGGGCGGGCAGTTGCCATGCCTGCCTGGTGCGCTGCGTGCGTGGTGAGCCCGCCGATCTCAAGCCCGAGGCATTGAGTCGGGACCAGCATGAGCAGGGCTGGCGCCTGGCCTGTCAGTGTCAAATTGTCGAAGACCTGCAGATTGAAGCCTTTGACCCGCTGCGCGACGGTGTGCCGGCCCAAGTGGCAGGGCTCGACTGGCTCAGTCCGACGGTGTTGCGCTTGCGCCTCACGCCGCAGCGGGCTTTGCGTTGTCGCGCAGGCCAGCATCTGGTGCTGTGGGCCGGCGATGTGGCGCGGCCGTATTCGTTGGCCAGCCTGCCCGAAGAAGACCGCTTTCTGGAGTTTCACCTCGATTGTGCGCACCCCGGTGAGTTTGTCGACGCGGCCCGCCAGTTCAAGGTCGGTGACGTTGTACGGCTGGGCGAGTTGCGCGGCGGCGCACTGCGTTATGATCCGGACTGGCAGGAGCAACCGCTCTGGCTGCTGGCGTCCGGTACTGGCCTGGGGCCTTTGTATGGCGTATTGCGCGAGGCCTTGCGTCAGGATCATCAGGGCCCGATACGGCTGGTGCATGTGGCCCGCGACAAGGCTGAGCATTACCTCCAGAGCGAACTGCTGGCCCTGTCGGCGGCTTGTCCAGGGCTTGTGATCGAGTACCTTGAACGCCCTCAGTTGCCCGACTACCTGTTACAGATGGGGGTTGTCTCGCGCCAGACCCGTGCCTTGGTCTGCGGTCACCCGGATACGGTCGATGCCTTTGCCAAACGTTTGTTTCTGGCGGGCTTGCCGCGTAATCAGCTGTTGGCCGATGCCTTTTTGACCCGCAGCTAGGCGCACAAAAAAGCCCCGCCTGATCACTCAGGCGGGGCTTGGGATTCAAACCTTGCAGGCTTAAACCATTTTGTCGCCGACATGCAGGATCTTCATGCCGTTGGTGCCGCCGATGGTGTGGTAGCTGTCGCCCTTGGTCAGGATGACCCAGTCGCCTTTTTCCACAACGCCACGCTTGAGCAGCTCGTCGATGGCAGCCTGGCTGACCTGTTCTGGCGGCAGCGATGCCGGGTCGAACGGTACGGTGTAGACGCCACGGAACATTGCCGCGCGCGCCTGGGTTTCGCGGTGCGGGGAGTAGGCGTAGATCGGCACCGAGGAGCGGATGCGCGACATGATCAGCGGGGTGTAGCCGCTTTCAGTCAGGGCGATGATCGCTTTGACACCCGGGAAGTGGTTGGCGGTGTACATGGCCGCCAGCGCAATGCTCTGGTCGCAGCTTTCGAAGGTTTTACCGATACGGTGGCTGGACGTTTTGCTGGTCGGGTGCTTTTCAGCGCCGACACAGATGCGCGCCATAGCCTGCACGGCTTCCAGCGGGTAGGCGCCGGCAGCACTTTCAGCCGAGAGCATCACGGCGTCGGTGTAGTCGAGAACGGCGTTGGCAACGTCGGACACTTCGGCACGAGTTGGCATCGGGTTCTGGATCATCGACTCCATCATCTGGGTTGCCACGATCACCGCTTTATTGTGGCGACGTGCGTGCAGAATGATTTTCTTCTGGATGCCCACCAGCTCGGCATCGCCGATTTCAACACCGAGGTCGCCACGGGCAACCATCACCGCGTCGCTGGCCTTGATCAGGCCGTCGAGGGTTTCGTCATCGGCTACGGCTTCGGCGCGTTCAATCTTCGCTACCAGCCAGGCAGTACCGCCGGCTTCGTCGCGCAGTTGGCGGGCGTATTCCATGTCGGCAGCGTCACGTGGGAACGACACGGCCAGGTAGTCGACTTGCATTTCGGCAGCCAGCTTGATGTCGGCCTTGTCTTTTTCCGTCAGGGCCGGCGCGGTCAGGCCGCCACCGCGACGGTTGATGCCTTTGTGGTCGGACAGTGGGCCGCCGATCAGCACGGTGCAGTGCAGGGCGTCGTCGGTGGCAGTGTCTACACGCATCACCACACGGCCGTCATCGAGCAGCAGCTCGTCGCCGACGCCGCAGTCTTTAACCAGGTCCGGGTAGTCGATGCCGACTACTTGCTGGTTGCCTTCGGTCAACGGATGGCTGGTGGAGAAGGTGAATTGATCACCGATCTTCAGCTCGATCTTTTTGTTGGCAAATTTGGCGATACGAATTTTCGGGCCTTGCAGGTCACCCAGCAGGGCTACGAAACGACCGTGCTTGGCAGCGATGTCACGTACCAGCTTGGCGCGAGCCTTGTGCTCGTCGGGGGTGCCGTGGGAAAAGTTCAGACGGGCAACGTCCAGGCCAGCGAGGATCAGCTGTTCCAGCATTTCCGGTGAATTGCTGGCAGGGCCAAGTGTGGCAACAATTTTGGTTCGACGAACAGACATGCAAAGACTCCTGAGTTCAAGCGCTGCCAAAGGCTACTATGGTCTTTGGCTGTAGTCATTGTTCCTCTGCACTACTTTCTGCTTAAGTTGTGGTGCATCGGGTCTGTTGTCTGAAGAATCTGGCCGTGGGGTCGATACACTGTTATGAACAGGAGATGCCCCATGCGAATCGTGCTCGTTTTAATCTTGGTCGCCAGTGTGACCGGCTGTACCCGTTGGTCGATGAACCATCATTTGAACAATGCCTATCGTGCTTACGACCGGGGTAATTGTGAAACGGTAATGCTTGAGTTGTCCGAGGTTGATCGCGACAGTCGTAGTCGCCCGTACATTTGGCCACAAACAGCTATGCTCCGTGGACTGTGTCTTGAGCGTACGAAGTTTTACCTGGATGCGTCCCAGACCTACCAGTACATCATCAACGAATTTCCCAAGAGCGAGTACGCCTACCGGGCCAAGGCTCGGATCGAGACATTGCGCATTCTCAGGTTCATCCCGGGCCCCGGCACTACTGCCCAGGCAGTGCCTGTAAGCATTCCATGATGGGCGAAATTTAAACTGGTCATTTGTGCCCGGTTGGCTAATATCAAATTCGTTCGAGTGTTTTTTGTTTCTCTTGGTACACAAACGGATGACTCGCTCTGTCGCTGCTTGATATGTCGAGCTTCAGGTGAAGATGGCGGGCAGATCTACACGTGACTGTTGGCCCGGATGTGGGGGACAGGGCGTTTCGAGACGCCAGCGCGGCCATGCTGAATGGCCTCTCTATAGTGAAGTTGAACATGGTTATCGAACGGCTTATCCAGCGGCACCAACTGACGTTTTTCCTGAAAGTGTTCAATCGGTTCACGGACAAACCTATTGGCTATCTGGGCAATGTGTCTGATGGCGGGTTGATGCTGATCAGCCAGTTACCGATGTTGGTCGACGCCAATTTCGAGTTTCGGATCAAGCTTCCCGGTGCCGATGGGGAGGTGCAGTTTATCGACCTGACAGCGCGTTGCCTGTGGTGCCGTGAGGATCTAACGCCGCATTATTACGATTCCGGGTTTATCCTGTATCAGCCACCCGCCGAGTACAGCGGTTTGATCAGTGCCTTGCAGCGCTACTTCAGCTTCCAGCCCCTGCAAGCCTCTGCATAGCCCCGGGGCTGGTCTTGCCCGGGTTTGAGCGCCTAGACTGTCCGGGTCTACTGCTCAGGAACACCCCGTGACCTCTATCTTCTGGTACGACTACGAAACCACCGGTATCAACCCGCGCTGCGACCGGGCGGTGCAAGTGGCCGGCATCCGCACCGACCTTGAACTCAACGAGATTGATCAGCCGGTCAACCTCTATTGTCAGCCAAGCGACGATATCCTCCCTCATCCCATGGCCTGCCTGATCACCGGCATCACGCCCGCTCGTCTCGAAGACAAAGGCCTGGGCGAAGCCGAGTTCATGACTCGCACCCATGCCCAGCTGGCCCTGCCCGGAACTTGCGGGGCGGGCTACAACTCGTTGCGCTTTGATGATGAGGTAACGCGCTACAGTCTCTACCGAAACTTCTTCGACCCTTATGCGCGTGAATGGCAGGGTGGCAACAGTCGCTGGGACCTCATTGATGTGGTGCGAACAGCCTATGCCCTGCGGCCTGAAGGCATCGTCTGGCCAGAGGAAGAGGGGCGGGTGACGCTCAAGCTTGAACGGTTGACGGCGGCTAACGGGATTGATCATGGCCAGGCCCACGATGCGTTGTCCGATGTACGGGCAACCATTGCGCTGGCCCGGCTGATTCGTGACAAACAACCCAAGTTATATGACTGGTTATTCCAGTTGCGCAGCAAACAACGTGTGCTTGATCAAATTCGGCTATTGCAGCCCATGCTGCATATCTCGGGGCGTTTTTCCGCGGCCAGACATTATGCCGGTGTGGTCTTGCCGCTGGGTTGGCACCCAAAGAATCGTAATGCTCTGATTGTCTACGACCTGCACTTAGACCCTCAGCCTTTACTGGAGATGGACGCCGCAGCGTTGCGCAAGATGCTCTATACCCGGCGTGAAGATTTACCCGACGGTCAATTACCCATTGGGCTAAAGCTGATTCAAGTTAATCGTTGCCCGGTGGTCGCCCCCTTGAATGTAGTGCGTGCCCAGGACCAACAGCGATTGCAACTGGACATGGACCTCTATCACGCGCGAGCCCGGAGCCTTGTTGAGGCTCAGCAAGTTTGGCAGGAAAAGTTGTCGGCCATTTATGCCCGCGAAGACTTTGCCCCCAGTGAAGATCCGGAGCAGCAATTGTATGACGGGTTTATTGGCGATCGAGACCGTCGACTGTGTGAGCAGGTCAGGCACAGTGACCCGGAGCAATTGGCCAAAGATACATGGCCATTTGATGATGAGCGCTTGCCCGAATTATTGTTTCGATACCGCGCCCGAAACTTTCCACATACCCTGAGTGAACAAGAACAGCAGCGTTGGCATATCTTCTGCCAGCAGCGTTTGTCGGATCCGGCCATGGGTGCGCCTTTGACCCTGGACAGCTTTATGCAGGCAGCAGATGAGCTGTCGCGCAGTGCCACGCCGGCCCAGCTAAAGCTTTTGGGCGAATGGCAGCGCTATGCCCAGGCATTGAGCCGGCGTGTCGGGCTGAGCCCGCCCGCCGAGAGTGCGGACTAAAACACAGGCAATAAAAAACGCCAGCATGCTGGCGTTTTTTAGTGGCATCGCAAAATAGTTGCGGGCCCGGTGTCACTTAGTCGAGCAAAGTAGCCCAGCCTTCAACCACGTCGCCGCCCCACTTGGCTTTCCACTCTTTCAGAGTTTTGTGGTTGCCACCTTTGGTTTCAATCACTTCACCATTGTGTGGGTTTTTGTATTGTTTAACCTTACGGGCACGTTTGGTGCCGGTGGTTTTAACAACGCCGCGAGGTGCTTTGCTAACTTTGGATTCCGGATCCAGCAGAGCGATGATATCGCGTAGCGATTTTTGGTATTCGCCCATCAGCGTGCGCAGTTTGCCTTCAAATTCCAGCTCGGTTTGAAGTTTGTCGTCTTCGGACAGGTTCTTCAGGCGGGCTTGCAGTTCTTTGATGGCTTCTTCGGTTGCACGATATTCGTTGATCAAGGACATGAGGATAACCTTATGTTGAAAAGGATGTCAGGGAGACAGTGGCGCAATAGTAGTCAGACAGTTACTGCAAGTAAACATGAAAGGGCTATTTAATTTAAAATTTTATTCATTAACTTTGCCCTCGGGAATATGCGCGCTATTAAATACACCGCGCTACAGTGAGGTTAATATGGACGATCAATAACATCGGCAAGTGTCCGTCCATTGCAGTGCAGGCCACGTCGATGCTGGTGTGGCACCTTCGGTGCGCGACCCGATGGCGCAGGTGCCGAGCTGTAACGAATACTGCAGTTTTGCTGCGCACTCGCTAGAATGGCGGCCTTAGTAAAGTTTTTGGAGTTTTCCCCTCATGCGCACTTTTCGGTTGGTGATTGCGTGCCCCGACGGCGTCGGCATTGTCGCCAAGGTCAGCAATTTCCTTGCCTCCCACAATGGCTGGATCACTGAAGCAAGCCACCACTCGGACGACCAGAGCGGTTGGTTCTTTATGCGTCACGAGATTCGTGCCGATTCCCTGCCGTTCGGGCTGGAGGCGTTTCGTGAGGCATTTGCCCCGATCGCCGAAGAGTTCTCGATGGAGTGGCGCATTACCGATACGGCGCAGAAAAAACGCGTGGTATTGATGGCGAGCCGCGAATCCCACTGCCTGGCAGATCTGCTGCACCGCTGGCACAGCGATGAACTGGACTGCGATATTTCCTGCGTGATCTCCAATCACGACGACCTGCGCAGCATGGTCGAGTGGCATGGCATCCCGTTCTATCACGTACCGGTTGACCCGAAGAACAAGGAGCCGGCTTTCGCCGAAGTCTCGCGTCTGGTCAAGCACCATGCTGCCGAAGTGGTGGTACTGGCCCGTTACATGCAAATCCTGCCACCTGACCTGTGCAGCGAATATGCCGGCCAGGTCATCAATATCCACCACAGCTTCCTGCCGTCGTTTGTCGGCGCCAAGCCTTATCACCAGGCCTCGATGCGGGGCGTGAAGCTGATCGGTGCAACCTGCCATTATGTGACTGAAGAGCTGGATGCCGGTCCTATCATCGAGCAGGACGTGGTACGTGTCAGCCACAGTGACAGCATTGAGGATATGGTGCGTTTCGGCCGTGATGTCGAGAAAATGGTACTGGCCCGTGGCTTGCGTTATCACCTTGAAGATCGCGTGCTGGTGCATGGCAACAAGACTGTAGTGTTCTGATCGACACCGTGGGAGCGAGCCTGCTCGCGAAGGATTGCCGGCGGAGGATGTGATGAGCGATCCACTCGACAAGGCGACATCCAGTGCTCCACCGACCTTGGGTGAGGGCTGTCTGAGTCGCTATGACCCGGATGCCCTCAGCCCCGAGGACGGCACCGACTTCCCCGGTGCCGCCGAGCTTTGGGCGCAGGAGCTAGACGCTGCAGGCATGCAGCGTGTGCCTGAAGCCTAAATCCTGAAACTGCCCACCAGATGCTTCAGGCGGGCAGCCTGCTGTTCCAGATCGGAACACGCGCGAAGGGTTGATTGAAGGTTTTCGACGCCTTCCTGATTCAGCGTATTGATCTCGGTAATGTCCATATTGATCGACTCGACCACCGAGGTTTGTTCCTCGGTTGCCGTGGCGACAGACTGGTTCATGCCGTCGATTTCACCAATGCGTTCGGTCACGCTGATCAGGCGCTCGCCCGCGCGGTTGGCGATTTCCACGCTGTCCTGGCTGTGACGCTGGCTTTCTTCCATGGTGCTCACTGAGCCTCGGGCACTGATCTGCAATTCTTCGATCATTTTCTGCACTTGCTGCGCCGATTCCTGGGTGCGGTGTGCCAGGTTGCGCACTTCATCGGCGACCACGGCAAAGCCACGCCCGGCTTCGCCAGCACGAGCTGCTTCAATGGCGGCGTTAAGGGCCAGCAGGTTGGTTTGCTGGGAAATGCTGGTAATCACCTCCAGGATTTGACCGATATTCACCGTCTTGTCGTTAAGCGACTCGATATGACCGCTGGAAGTGCCAAGCATTTGCGACAGCTTCTGCATCGAGCTGATGCTGCGTTCGACCACTTCCTGGCCTTCCTCGGCAAGGCTGCGTGCATCGCTGGCCTGGTGCGAGGCCTGGGCGGCGTTGCGGGCGATCTCCTGTGCGGCGGCGCCCAGTTCGTTGATAGCAGCGGCGACGCTACTGGTGCGGCTGGCCTGTTCGTCAGAGTTGAGCATCGATGAGTTGGAAGCGCTGACAACCCGCAGGACCACCTCGTTGACCTGGCCGGTGGCCGAGGCCACTTCGCTGATGGAAGCGTGAATGCGCTCGACAAAACGGTTGAATGCGCTGCCCAGGGTACCGAATTCATCCTGGGACTCCACCACCAGGCGGCGCGTCAGGTCGCCTTCGCCTTCGGCAATATTCTGCATGGCGCGGGTCATCACGTGCAGCGGTTGCATCAGCAGGCGAATCAACAGGCCGAGCAGGGCGATGATCGAAACCACGGCGATAACCGTGGCAATGATTGCCGAAGTACGGAACTCACTGAGCGCTGCGAAAGCCTGCTGCTTGTCAACCGACAGGCCGATGTACCAGTTGGCTGAGCCCAGCCCTTTGATCGGGGTGAAGCTTACGATCCGGGTTTTGCCATTGGCCTGGATCTCGCTGAACGCAGTGGTGATCGCGGGAGTGTCCTGCGGATAGATGTCCTTCAGGTTCCTGGTGGCCAGGCTCTTGTCCGGGTGCACCAGGATTTCGCCGTCGGCATTGATCAGAAAGGCGTAACCCATGCCGTTGAAATTCAGCGCGTTGATGCTGTCGGTGATGGCTTGCAGGGTCATGTCGGCGCCGACCACACCCAGGGTTTGAGAGCCCTTTTTTACCGGGGCCGCGATGGTAATGACCATCTGTCCGGTGGCAGCATCTATATAGGGTTTGGTCAGGCTGGAGCTGCTGCTGTTGAACGCATCCTTGTACCAGGGCCGGGTGCGCGGGTCGTAGCCGTCAGGCATCTTGCTGTCAGGGCGAATGGTAAATCCGCCTTGGCTGTCACCAAAATAAACCGACATAAAGGTACTGCTCAGGGTTTTTTGTTCCAGCAGGCTGGCCACCTGGGCGGGCTCTGGAGTCAGGGCGATGGATTCAGCGAGGTTTTGCGCCAGCAGGATCCGGCCACCGAGCCAGGTCTGAATGTTATTGGCCGTGACACTGCCCATCTCGTGCAGGTAGTTGTCCAGGTTGTTGCGGATGGCGTTGCGTTGCAAGTAGTCGTTATACAGCGTAAATAGCGAAAAGGCGGCTATTACGATCAGGGACGCGGCAAGCAGGATTTTATGACTGAAACGCAGGTTTTTATTCATGGCTTGAAGGGTCCGCTAAGGTCTAAAAGTGTGCGACATACACTCTGGTAAAACGCGCGCTCTACACAGCACTGCCTGAACAGGGCAAGTTGGCTGTTGATCAAGCCGCTTTACCACGCTAAATCCGGTTTTATGTGGTCTAGCATTCAGTGTGTATCGACCCGCGATCGCTAAAGATTAATCAAAGGTGGCAAAATGCCTGACTCTTCTGCTCTAGTAATCGGCGCTGACCTTTCGGCTCAGCCCATCGCGCAGTCCTTGCGCCTGGCCAATCGCCACGGTTTAGTGGCGGGAGCCACGGGCACGGGTAAAACCGTTACGCTTCAGCGGCTGGCTGAACAGTTCAGTGATGCCGGGGTGGCCGTCTTCGCCGCCGACATCAAGGGTGACTTGTGCGGCCTGGGTGCGGCCGGCAATCCCCAGGGCAAGATTGCCGAACGGATCGCGGGAATGCCCTGGCTCAATTACCAGCCCAAGGCCTATCCGGTTACTTTGTGGGATATCCAGGGCAAGACGGGTCACCCATTGCGCACGACCCTGAGTGACATGGGGCCGTTGCTGCTGGGCAGCCTGCTGGAGCTGACCGACAGCCAGCAGTCGGCCCTCTATGCCGCCTTCAAGGTGGCGGATCGGGAAGGGTTGTTGCTGCTTGACCTTAAAGACCTCAAGGCACTGCTCAATCACCTGCGTGACAACCCACAAGTGCTTGGCGATGACGCGGCCCTGATGACCACGGGCTCCAGCCAGGCGTTGTTGCGCCGTCTGGCAACCCTTGAGCAGCAGGGTGCAGAAGCCCTGTTTGGTGAGCCGGCACTGCAGCTCGACGATATTTTGCAGCCCGCCAGCGACGGGCGCGGGCAGATCCATCTGCTCGATGCCAGCCGCCTGGTGCATGAAGCGCCCAAGGTCTACGCAACGTTTCTGTTGTGGTTGCTGGCGGAGCTTTTCGAACAGTTGCCCGAGCGCGGCGATGCAGACAAGCCCTTACTGGCGCTGTTTTTCGACGAAGCGCATCTGTTGTTTGCCGGTACGCCAAAAGCATTGCAGGACCGGCTGGAACAAGTGGTCAGGTTGATTCGTTCCAAGGGTGTAGGGGTGTATTTCGTCACTCAATCACCGGCGGACTTGCCCGATACGGTGCTGGCACAGTTGGGGTTGCGTATCCAGCACGGGCTGCGGGCCTTTACGGCCAAAGAGCAGAAATCCCTGAAAGCTGTGGCAGACGGCTTTCGCCCCAATCCGGCATTCAGCGCGCTGGCCGTACTGACGGAGCTGGGCACGGGGGAGGCTCTGGTGGGCATGCTTGAGGAAAAAGGCACGCCGGCGATGGTTCAGCGGGTGCTGATTGCGCCACCGCAATCGCGTATAGGCCCGCTGACGGAGGCCGAAAGGGCTGCATTGATCAGCCGTTCAGCGCTGCAGGGGCGTTATGACAAGCCCGTTGATCGAGAGTCGGCTTATGAAATCCTCATGGCCCGCAAAGGCGTGGCGCCGCAAGATCAGGCGCAGACACAGGCTGCACAGCACGAGCCGGGGTTTCTTGATCAGGCGGGAGACTTTTTGGGCACGACAGCAGGCAAGGCCTTGCAGTCGATGGCGCGTCAGGCGGCGGGTCAGATGGGCCGTCAGCTGGTGCGCGGGCTGTTGGGGTCGTTACTGGGTAACAGCAAGCGCAAATAAATAACAAGACTGCAACTGTGGGAGCGAGCAGGCTCGCTCCCACAATGGGGCTTGATCAGGAGGATCAGTCGGGTTTTGGCCGCGCGTGGCTGGCCAGGCGTTCAAGGGCCGCGCGCAAGGCCGGGTCGGTAATGCCATCGGCCGTTGCCTGGATGGTCTGGGCGGCATCGACGGACAAATCCAGCGTATGCCCCGCGACCTTGGCCTGTACCGTGGGCGGCTGCACCTTGAACAAAATGCGGGTCAGGCTGGCGAACTCGTCGAATGCCTGCAGTTGGCGCAGCAGGCGCTTTTGCTGATAGCGCAGGCGAGTGGCCCAATGGCCGTCGGTCACGATCAGCAACAAACTCCCTTCACGCCATGAGGCAACGTGACAATGCTCCCGTGCAGCGGGCTGAAGCTGGCTTTCAAGCAGGCGTTGCAGGTGTGCCAGGCGCTTGGCATGGCCGAAAATAGCTTTTAGGGGCTTGGCCTCGCGGAGCAGGACGGAGGGTGCCCGTGCTGGATGTGGGCGAAATGCCATGTTCAAACACCTGATAAAACAGAGCTGCAATCTTAGCAGATGCCTGCCTCTCACTGGTCCGGGCTAAGGTAAATCTGAATTTATTTATGAAATCAATGAGTAACTTCTTGTGCAAACGGGTTGAAGTTCAGCAAAAAGCCCTTATTTTAGGGAGGCCCCTTCACAACGCAGTACCAGTATCGTGGAATAACGCCACTTTCCTCACCGCCGTTTCCGGGTAGAATGCTCGTTCGCATGCGGCCATCAGGGCTGCTCGGGCGACTCTCGGGGCCGCCCTCCATCCCTATGTGTGGAAGATCCTGCCGATATGTTTGCGCCTTTGTTAAAGAAACTTTTTGGAAGCAAGAACGAGCGCGAAGTTAAACGCATGCTCAAGACAGTACAGGTCGTCAATTCCTTCGAAGAGCAGATGGTTGCCCTGACCGATGAGCAATTGCGCGCCAAGACCGAAGAGTTCAAGGCCCGCATAGCCAAAGGTGAGACCCTCGACCAACTGCTGCCAGAAGCCTTTGCGGTCTGCCGTGAAGCCGGCAAGCGTGTCATGGGCATGCGTCACTTCGATGTACAGCTGATCGGCGGCATGACCTTGCATGAAGGCATGATCGCAGAAATGCGTACGGGTGAAGGCAAGACCTTGGTAGCAACCCTGGGCGTTTACCTCAACGCATTGTCGGGCAAGGGCGTTCACGTGGTAACCGTGAACGACTACCTGGCTCGCCGGGATGCCAACTGGATGCGCCCGCTCTACGAGTTCCTGGGCCTTACGGTCGGTGTCGTGACACCGTTCCAGCCACCTCAGGAAAAGCGCGAAGCCTATGCTGCCGATATCACTTACGGCACCAACAACGAGTTCGGTTTCGATTACCTGCGTGACAACATGGCTTTCAGCATGGAAGAAAAATTCCAGCGCGAGCTTAATTTCGCCGTAATCGACGAAGTCGACTCCATCCTTATCGATGAAGCCCGTACTCCGCTGATCATCTCCGGTCAGGCTGAAGACAGCTCCAAGCTGTACATTGAAATCAACAAGCTGATCCCTCGCCTTGAGCAACACATCGAGGAAGTGGAAGGCGAAGTCACCAAGGCTGGCCATTTCACCATCGATGAAAAGACCCGCCAGGTTGAGCTGAACGAAGCCGGTCACCAGTTCGTTGAAGACATGCTGACCCAGATCGGCCTGCTCGCCGAAGGCGAAAGCCTGTACTCGGCGCACAACCTGGGCCTGTTGACCCACGTGTACGCTGCACTGCGCGCCCACAAGCTGTTCCATCGCAACGTTGAATACATCGTTGAAGACGGTCAGGTATTGCTGGTCGACGAACACACTGGGCGTACCATGCCGGGTCGTCGTCTGTCCGAAGGCCTGCACCAGGCGATCGAAGCGAAGGAAGGCCTGAATATCCAGGCAGAGAGCCAGACCCTGGCCTCGACCACCTTCCAGAACTACTTCCGCCTGTACAACAAGCTGTCGGGCATGACCGGTACAGCAGACACCGAAGCGTTTGAATTCCACCAGATCTACGGTCTGTCGGTAATGGTCATCCCGCCGAACAAGCCGCTGGCGCGTAAAGACTACAACGACCTGGTGTTCCTCACCGCGGACGAGAAGTACGCGGCAATCGTGGCCGACATCAAGGACTGCATGGCCAAGGGTCGTCCGGTGCTGGTGGGTACGGCAACCATCGAAACCTCCGAGCACATGTCCAACCTTCTGAAGAAGGAAGGCATCGAGCACAAGGTTCTGAACGCCAAGTTCCACGAAAAAGAAGCAGAAATCATTGCACAGGCCGGTCGTCCGGGCGCGTTGACCATTGCAACCAACATGGCCGGTCGTGGTACCGACATCCTGTTGGGCGGCAACTGGGAAGTGGAAGTAGCCTCCCTGGAAAACCCGACACCTGAGCAGATCGCGCAGATCAAGGCCGACTGGCAAAAACGTCACCAGCAGGTGCTGGAGTCGGGTGGCCTGCATGTGATCGCTTCCGAGCGTCACGAATCGCGCCGTATCGACAACCAGCTGCGTGGCCGTGCCGGCCGTCAGGGTGACACCGGTTCCAGCCGTTTCTACCTGTCGCTGGAAGACAGCCTGATGCGTATCTTCGCCTCTGATCGGGTGAAGAACTTCATGAAGGCCCTGGGCATGCAGTCCGGCGAAGCGATTGAGCACCGCATGGTGACCAACGCGATCGAGAAGGCCCAGCGCAAGGTTGAAGGTCGCAACTTCGATATCCGCAAGCAATTGCTGGAGTTCGATGACGTCAACAACGAACAGCGTAAAGTGATTTATCACATGCGTAACACGTTGCTGGCAGCCGACAACATCGGTGAGACCATCGCCGACTTCCGCAAGGATGTACTGGACAGCACCGTAAGCGCTCATATTCCGCCACAATCGTTGCCGGAACAGTGGGACGTCAAAGGTCTGGAAGCGGCCATCGAAAGCGGCTTCGGGGTGAAACTGCCGATCCAGCAATGGCTCGACGAAGATGATCACCTGTACGAAGAAACCCTGCGTGAGAAGCTGCTGGCTGAATTGATTGCAGCTTACAACGAGAAAGAAGAGCAGGCCGGTGCTGAAGCACTGCGCACGTTCGAGAAGCAGATTGTGCTGCGCGTTCTGGATGACTTGTGGAAAGACCACCTGTCGACCATGGACCACTTGCGCCACGGTATCCACTTGCGCGGTTATGCGCAGAAGAACCCGAAGCAGGAGTACAAGCGCGAGTCGTTCAACCTGTTCTCCGAGCTGCTTGATTCGATCAAACGCGACTCGATCCGTGTGTTGTCCCACGTACAGGTTCGTCGTGAAGACCCGGTCGAAGAGGAGGCGCGCCTGCGTCAGGAAGCTGAAGACCTGGCTTCGCGCATGCAGTTCCAGCATGCTGAAGCGCCGGGCCTTGACCAGCCGGAGGCAATGGCCCAGGTGCTGCAAGGTGCTGACGTCGAAGATGTTGTGGCGGCAACCGAGCCTGTTCGTAGCGAGCAGAAGCTGGGTCGCAACGAGCTGTGCCACTGCGGCTCGGGCAAGAAATACAAGCACTGTCACGGGCAAATCAACTAAAGCCCGCTTCACCTGCTGAAACACCTGCGCCGCGACCGGCATTAGCCGTCGCGGCGTTTTACCATTGAATTCCCGTCCTTTTGCGGCGGCGCACAGAACTTTTTAGGAGCGCGTCATGGCTGTTGGTCTTGGTCCTTTGCCTGTTTTGCACCCGGTGGCCGGTTTTGAACTGGGTATCGCTTCTGCCGGTATCAAGCGCGCAGGGCGCAAGGACGTGGTGGTTATGCGCTGCGCCGAAGGCTCCAGCGTGGCGGGTGTTTTCACCCTGAATGCGTTTTGCGCGGCCCCTGTGATTCTGGCCAAACAACGTGTGCAAGGCCCGGTTCGCTATTTGCTGACCAACACGGGCAATGCCAACGCCGGTACCGGTGAGCCGGGGCTGATCGCTGCAACCCGGACCTGCGCCAGGCTGGCTGAACTGACCGGCGTTGATGCCAGTGCCGTGCTGCCGTATTCCACCGGGGTGATCGGCGAGCCGCTGCCTGTCGAGAAGATCGAAGGCGCATTGCAAGCCGCGCTGGACGATTTGTCCGAGAACAACTGGGCCGAGGCTGCAACCGGCATCATGACCACCGACACCCTGCCAAAGGGTGCCAGCCGTCAGTTCGAGCATGAAGGCGTAACCATCACCGTGACCGGTATCAGCAAGGGTGCGGGCATGATTCGTCCAAATATGGCCACCATGCTGGGCTACATCGCCACCGACGCCAAAGTTGCCCGCGACGTGTTGCAAAACCTGCTGCTCGACGGTGCGAACAAGTCGTTCAACCGCATCACTATCGATGGCGATACTTCGACCAACGACTGCTGCATGCTGATTGCCACCGGCAAGGCTGCCCTGCCTGAAATTACAGAAGCCAGCGGCCCGCTGTTTGCCGCGTTGAAACGGGCGGTGCTGGAAGTCTGCATGGAGGTGGCGCAGGCCATCGTGCGTGACGGTGAGGGTGCGACCAAGTTTGTCACCGTTGAAGTAAATGGCGGCGCCAATCACCAGGAGTGCCTGGACGTGGGGTACACCGTTGCACACTCGCCGCTGATCAAGACCGCGCTGTTTGCCTCGGACCCGAACTGGGGCCGCATTCTGGCTGCAGTGGGCCGCGCAGGCGTGCCGGATCTGGACGTCAGCAAGATTGACGTGTTCCTGGGTGAAGTGTGCATTGCCAGCGGCGGCGCCCGTTCGGCCACTTACACCGAAGAGCAGGGCTCGGCAGTGATGGCTCGCGAAGAAATCACCATCCGCATCGAATTGGGTCGTGGTACCTGCAGCGAGACTATCTGGACCACTGACCTGTCCCACGAATACGTGAAAATCAACGCCGAGTACCGTACCTAAGTCGTCTCGACATCACGGGGTTGTCAGCCGATCCTGCGCGGGCAGCACCGTGATGCCTTGAGGGCATCAGATTTACCCCCTAATTCTCAAGGTGTCTGTGTATGAGCTTCCACCTGATCATTGGCGACAAGTTGCACTCTTCGTGGTCCCTGCGTGGCGCACTGGCGCTGGATCTGGCGGGTGCTGCCTACACCGAGACACTGATAAAACTGGGTCAGCCGGATACCCGGGCACTGATTCTGCAACACTCGGCAGCGGGTAAAGTACCGTTGCTCAAGACCGAACATGGCACCATCGCTGACTCGCTGGCGATTGCCGAATATCTGAATGAGCGTTTCCCTGCGGCCCAGTTATGGCCTGCAGATATCAAGGCACGGGCCCAGGCCCGATCGGCTTGCGCGCAAATGCACAGCGGCTTTTTTGCGTTGCGGGGCAATCTGCCATTTGATTTGAGCCATGATCAGGCGCTGGTACCCATGCCGGCCGAGGCTCAGGCCGACATCGAGCGCATCATTGCCTTGTG
The DNA here is from genome assembly GCF_005930585.1 of Pseudomonas sp. FSL W7-0098. NCBI lineage: Bacteria > Pseudomonadati > Pseudomonadota > Gammaproteobacteria > Pseudomonadales > Pseudomonadaceae > Pseudomonas > Pseudomonas sp. FSL W7-0098. Next base: position 184,952 of record NZ_RXHW01000005.1, on the reverse strand, counting down.
GGCAGAGTGCCGTGCTGTGGCCAGCGAACGCGGGCCGTACCTGTTCGGGCGGTTGAGTGTGGCTGATGCGTTTTTCGCGCCGGTGGCTGTGCGCCTTCGCACTTATCGCGTGGAGCTGTCAGCAGAAGATCAAGCGTATATCGACGCCATTTATCAATGGCCTGCGTTCAAAGCCTGGCAACAGGCCGGATTAGAGGAAGTACAAGGGTGAAACGAGTTCATGTGGCTGCGGCCGTTATCCGGGGCACAGACGGCAGCATTCTGATCGCTCGTCGCGCTGACACTCAGCATCAGGGCGGTCTGTGGGAATTTCCCGGCGGCAAGGTCGAGGCCGGGGAATCGGTCGAAGCTGCACTGGCGCGCGAGCTGAAAGAAGAGTTGGGCATTACGGTCGAGGTGGCCCGGCCTCTGATCAAGGTTCAGCATGACTATCCGGATAAGCAGGTTCTGCTGGATGTATGGGAAGTTTCGGCGTTTTCCGGCGAACCTCATGGCGTAGAAGGTCAGCCACTGGCTTGGGTCAGTCAGCGCGAGTTGGTGGACTACAGGTTCCCTGACGCCAATCAGCCCATTGTGGGCGCTGCCCGCTTGCCCGATCAGTACCTGATTACGCCGGATGAACTGGAGACCCCTGAGCTGTTGCGCGGTATCCAGAAGGCGATTGCAGGCGGGATCAGGCTGATTTCGTTGCGTGCCCCCAATGGGTACGACCCCAAGTACCGCGACCTGGCGGTGGACGCGACCGGCTTGTGTGCCGGCAAGGCGCAGTTGATGCTCAAGGGGCCGTTGGAGTGGTTGGGGGATTTTCCTTCGGCCGGCTGGCATCTGACGGCCGCGCAATTGCGCAAGTACGCCGCCAAGGGTCGGCCATTGCCAAAAGACCGCTGGCTGGCAGCTTCATGCCATAACGCCGAGGAGCTGGCGCTGGCTGAACAGATGGATGTGGACTTCGTGACCCTGTCGCCGGTGCTGGCGACGCAGACCCACCCTGATGCACAGCCACTGGGCTGGGAGCAGGCGCAGCAATTGATCGCCAATTTCAGCAGGCCGGTATTTTTGCTGGGTGGGCTCGGCCCGGATGATCGCCAGCAGGCGTGGCAGATCGGTGCCCAGGGCGTGGCGGGTATTCGGGCGTTCTGGCCGCAGGTTTGATGTGATTCGGAGGCTGTTGCGGGTCCCGCGACGGCATGCACGTTCTGTTGGTTGTGGGAGCGAGCCTGCTCGCGAACGACCTTCGCGAGCAGGCTCGCTCCCACAGATTCAGTTTTTCCTGTAGTCGCTGACGAGTAGAGCGACTACAAATGAACGACATCAAGCCTTTGGTTTGGCTGCCGCCTGCCACAGGATCTCTGCAACCCCCTGGCGCTTGGCAATCAGGCGCGCGGCGACAAACAGCAAGTCAGACAAGCGATTGATATACGCCAGCCCCACACCTGCCAGTGGCTCCAATGCATTGAGCTGCTGGCAGCGGCGTTCGGCACTACGTGCCAGGCTGCGGCAAACATGGGCCTGGGCTATCAGGCTCGAGCCGCCGGGCAGAATGAAGTTCTCCAGTGGCCCCAGCTCCTCATTCCAGCGATCGATCGCAGTTTCAAGCCGTTCGATCTCGGCAGCGTTAAGTGCCTGATATTCCGGCATCGCCAACTCACCCCCCAGGTCAAACAAACGGTGCTGACACGGCTCAAGCACCTCGATCAGCTCGTTGAGCCCCGGCTGGCTGGCACTGTGCTCGATGAGCCCGGCCAGGAGCAGGCCGACCTGGCTGTTAAGCGTATCGACTTCGCCGATGGCTTCTATGCGCGGGTGATCCTTGGGCACACGGCGACCGTCGCCAAGCCCTGTTTCGCCCTTGTCGCCGGTGCGGGTATAAATTTTCGATAAGCGAAAGCCCATGGTTACATTTCCACGTTGGTTGGTTCGGGGGAGGCCGGCTGGTTGCCGGCCAAGGGCAGGCGCAGGGTAAAACAGGTGCCTTGGCCCTGGGTTGAGTGCACTTCCATTTGGCCCTTGTGGTTGTTGGTAATGATGAAGTACGACACGGACAGGCCAAGCCCTGTGCCCTGGCCAACTTCCTTGGTGGTGAAGAAGGGCTCGAAAATTCGTTTGCGCACCGCCTCGGGCATACCGGCACCGTTGTCTTCGACCTGTATTTCCGCCCAGGGCGGGTTGAGCCTGGTGCGCAGGGTTATGCGTCCCGGCTCGCTCTGATCGGCACGTTGATGAATGGCCTGGGCGGCGTTCTTCAGCAAATTGAGCAGCACCTGCTCCAGTTCGTTGGGGATGCCGGGCACCGGTCCCAGTTGCGGGTCGAACTGGCGAGTGATGGCTTGTCCCATAAAGTCAAAACCAATGGCCAGGTCGAAATCATTGCTGGCGATGTCCAGAGCCTGGTCAATCAGGGCCGACAGATCACAGGGGCTCATCTGCCGGTTGCTGCGGCGGCTGAAGCTGAGCATATGGGTGACAATTTTCGCCGCGCGTGCACCGGCCTGTTGAATGCCATCCAGTAGTTGCGGGATTTCCCGGGCCTGCAGGTAGTGGTTGACCACCTCCAGGTCGATGCCGGTCTGCTCGGCTTGTTCGATGTTCTTGGGCAACTCGCTCGACAGGCGCCTGCGAATGTTCTGTACGTTATGCAGGATCGCTCCCAGCGGATTGTTGATTTCGTGAGCCATACCGGCAGCCAGCCCGCCTACGGAAAGCATTTTTTCCGATTGCACCATCATGTCTTCCAGCGACAGGCGCTGGGTGATGTCATCGATGCGGATCACCACGCCGCGTCCACCACCGCCCATCAGGGGGTAAAAGGTCAGGGCATAGTGGCGGGCTTCCTCGCCCTGATTCCAGGTGACGCGTTCAATTTTTGCGACCTGGTGGTGCTCAATGGTGTCTTTGAGTTGCGGCAGGAAGGGCTTGAGAGGTTCAAATGCCAGCTCGATGGGCTTGTTCAGGGCTTCATCCAGCTGCGTGCCGGAGAGGGCGCTGGCTTCCTGGTTCCATTGGGTGACATAGAGCTGTTCGTCCAGTGCAATCAGCGCCGAAGGCATGGAGTCGATGATGCAGTTGAGGTAGTTCTGAAAACCGGTAAGTTTTTTCTCGATTTTGCTGCGTACCTGGACTTCCAGTTCCAGCTTGCGATTGGTGTTGCGGGTTTCTTCGGCCAGCGACTGCGCTTGATCGTACGCCTGGCGGGCCTCGTCCCGTGCGCGTTTGAGCGCTTGATCGCGTACTTCAATGCGCGACAGCATGGTGTTGAATGCCTCAGCCAGGCTACCGATTTCGTCGTTGTTGCCGGGCGCCGCGCGCAATGCGTAGTTCTCCTCGCGAGTGACCTGGCGGGACAGTTCTTCAAGGCGGTGAATAGGCTGGGTAATCAGGCGCTTGATCTGCCGCGCCACCACGAACCAGAGCAAAGCGCTGATGATCAGAATGCCCAGGCTGGCCGTTAGCGTGCCGGTATAGAACGCCATTGGCAGTTCGCTGCTGGCGATCAGCAACAAATGCCCGGGGGGCTGGTCGCCGTTATGCAGGCGGGTGATTTGATGGCTGCGCAGTTCGGTGAGGCTCCAGGCCTCAAGTTGACGATAGTGCTCCGGAAGTGGCAGGTGTTCGCCGTGTTGCAGTTGTCCCAGCAGGTTGCCCGCGCTGTCATAAATGGCGGCAGCACGCAGGGGGGCGTAGCTGCCGATCTCGTTGAGCAGGGCTTTGGCGCTTTGCGGCGAGTCCAGTGCGTGGGTGATCAGGTCGGGGTTTGCGGTCAGCTTGCCCAGGGTTTGCAGGGCTTGCGGAGCCGTGCTCTCGTGGGAGATCCAGTACGCGACGCTGATAAACGTCAAGTTGGCCACCAGCAATACGGTGGCCAGCAAGGCGAGCAGGGCGGTCAGCAGCTTCTGGCCTACCGGGAGGTTTTCAAGGCGCTGGCGCAAGGGCATGAGATGGCCATTTGATAAAAGAACAGAAGGGCAGGGTAGCGCGGCCCTCAGTTGCAGGGCAATCCGCGCTGGCGCAGGTGTTCGCTCAAGCGTTGGTGCAGACCTTGCAGACAGGGGACGGCGAATTGTCGGTTGCGGGCGGCAGTGCAAGCGTAGCCCAGCAAGTAACTGATTTCGGTGCGCCGGCCCTGGCTGACATCTTGGTGCATCGATGAATAATTGTTGGCTGTCGCCTGGATGACCCGGTGCACCTCGGTGGCCAGGTCGATGGCGGCTTCTGCCTGGCCGCAGTGTTCCAGCAAGGCGCTGAGTTCGGCGCACAGGGTGTTCACTTCGGCATCATGGGCTTGCAAGCCGCCGTTGCGGCAATCAAGGAGCACCGTCAGTGGGTTAATCGCACAGTTTAGTGCCAGTTTGCGCCACAACCTGCTCAGAATATTCGGGCTCCATTCATGGGCAATGCCGCTGAGTTGAAGCTCTTCCAGCCATTGAGGGGCAGGGCCATGACGTGGGTCGCCCAGCCAGGTATGGCCACGCCCGGCAAACACTACGCGCCAGTCGCCATCGCGATAGGCGCCTTCAGTGCTGGAGGCGAAGATGCAACGCGCGTGGGGTACCTGCGCAGCGACGGCCTGCTGGCTGCCGAGGCCATTTTGCAACAGGATCAGTTCGGCACCCGGGCTCAGGCGCCCGGCGATTTGCTTGACCGCCTGCTCGGCGTCGTATGCCTTGCAGGTGACCAGCAAGCGCTGGATAGGCTCGTCGGTTTCAGGGGTTTGTGCGCTGATGGGCCAGTGTTGCGAATCTTCGCCTTCAATCAGGGTCAACTTTTGCACGGCTTTATAGGCTTGCAGGCGGTCGTCGTTGCGCAGAATGAGGGTGACGGGCAGGCCGGCGCGTGCCAGTCGTGTTGCCCACAGCATCCCCATGCTGCCTGCACCGAGAATGTGCCAGGTGGTGCTAGCCCGTGCCGGTGCGTTTGGGGGATTTTGTGGGATGGCCGAATCTGGCATGTGAGCTCGCAAGTGAATGAAGTCGAAGAACCGCTATAATGCCCGCGCATTTTAACTGTCAGGTCAGGCGTGCTCCATCTGTGTTGAGCGCGCCGTTTATTATTGGAGAAATTACATGCCGTCGTTCGACGTGGTATCCGAACTGGACAAGCACGAAGTCACCAACGCCGTCGAGAACGCCGTCAAGGAGCTGGACCGTCGTTATGACCTCAAGGGTAAAGGTACTTTCGAGTTCAAGGAAAAGGATTTGACGGTCAACTTGACCGCTGAAGCCGACTTCCAGCTCGAAGCCATGATCGAGATCCTCAAGCTGGCACTGGTCAAGCGCAAGATCGACGTTCAGTGCCTTGAGGTCAAGGACGCTTACGCTTCGGGCAAGTTGATGAAGCAGGAAGCGGTGCTCAAGGAAGGCATTGATAAAGAGCTGGCGAAAAAGATCGTCGCTCACGTCAAGGACGCCAAGCTCAAGGTTCAGGCCGCCATTCAGGGCGAGCAAGTGCGTATCACGGGTAAAAAACGTGATGACCTGCAAGAAGCCATCGCTGCGTTGCGTGCCAAAACGTTCGACATGCCGCTGCAGTTCAACAACTTCCGCGACTGATCACCACCCGGGGAACCTCTGGCGATCATTGACGTCCGATTTTCCTGGGCGCTGCAGAAACGATTGAGCTGCCAGGGTGGCTCGATCGTTTTGCTGAATAAATGACGCTGGCAGGTAATGGCGTGAGGAGATAAAAATGGATTTGAACACTGAAGTTGATCAATTGATCAAGGCCTCCCAGGCCTGGGTTCCGATGATCATGGAGTACGGCAGTCGCGTGCTGCTGGCACTGGTTACCCTGGCTGTCGGCTGGTGGCTGATTAACCGCCTGACGACCAAGATCGGTCAGTTGCTGGCGTTGAGAAAGGCGGATCTTGCGCTGCAGGGCTTTATCAGCAGCCTGGCCAATATCATTCTCAAGATATTGCTGATTGTCAGTGTTGCATCGATGATCGGTATTCAGACCACCTCGTTTGTGGCAGCCATCGGTGCGGCAGGTCTGGCCATTGGCCTGGCATTGCAGGGCAGCCTGGCCAACTTTGCAGGTGGGGTACTGATTCTGTTGTTCCGCCCGTTCAAGATCGGTGACTGGATCGAAGCTCAAGGTGTAAGCGGGACTGTCGACAGCATTCAGATTTTCCACACGGTGCTGCGTACCGGTGACAACAAAACCGTCATCGTGCCAAACGGTAACCTGTCCAACGGCATCATCACCAACTACAACCGTCAGCCGACGCGCAAGGTGGTGTTTGATGTGGGTGTGGACTACGAGGCGGACCTGCAGAAGGTGCGTGAAGTGTTGTTGGCGCTGGCCGATGACCCGCGCGTGCTGAAGCAGCCTGCTCCGGTCGTTGTGGTGACTGCCTTGGGCGACAGTGCTATCACCATGTCGCTGCGGGTTTGGGTCAACACCCCGGATTACTGGGATGTACTCTTTATGCTCAACGAGCATTCGCGTGACCGCTTGAAGGCTGAAGGTATTGATATTCCTTTTCCGCAGCGTGTAGTACGTGTGGTTCAGGAAGTGGCTGCGGAATAAGGCCGGGAACTGCACCTGATTATTGAGTCAGGTCTGGATAAACAATTAAAGGGGCTAAGGCCCCTTTAATTGTTTTTGTCGCTTGTGGTCGCCGCTGCGAATGCATGATCGGACATATATGTATAACTGATAATTAGTTGCATTCGGCTCTGTTAGTTAGCTTGCTATATAACTTGGTTTTATGTCGGCCAATAAAAAGCCACGCCCTGAGACAGGTGCGTGGCTTTCACTAAACAGTGTGTTTGCAACTAGAGCCCTTAGGCCTCGGTTACAAGATGTTCAGTGGGTACTCGGCAATGATACGTACGTCGTTGTTGTCTGTGCCGTTCACGCTGTTGTTGCCGTTGGTGCGGTAAACCGCGCTACGCAGACGCAAGGACAGGTCTTTGGCCGGGCCTTCCTGCAATACGTATTTGGTCTCGAAGTCGAACTCGTGCTCTTTGCCTTCGCCCGTGCTGGTGGAGATGTTGTCACCTTTCACGTAGCGAGCCATGAAGCTCAGGCCTGGCACGCCGTAGCTGGCCATGTTCAGGTCGTAGCGACCCTGCCAGGAGCGTTCGTCACGCTGGTTGAAGTCGGAATATTGCACGGAGTTGGCGAGGAAAATAGTACCGCCGCCATCTACGCGGTAGTAGTAAGCGCTGTCACCGGTGGAGCGCTGGTGAGCGATGGTGAACTTGTGGGCGCCCAGGCTATAGGCGGCTGCCAGGCTCCAGATTTTGTTGTCAACGTCGCCGGCGCGTTCCTGACCCTGGCTCGAGGTTCTGTAGCCGTTGAAGTCGAAGTTCAGGGCTTGAGACTCTGCGATTGGCAGGGTGTAGTTCAGGTTGATGTACTGCTTCTTGAAGTAGTCATCAACATCGGATGCGGCAATGCCGCCGACGAAGTTGTCAGTGAACTGGTAGGTTGCGCCGGCAATATTGGCGGCGGTCAGGCCTGGCTCGCCTTTGCCGTTGATGCTGTCACGGGCCATGCCAGTCTGGGAGCTCAGTGCGGTGAAGCGACCTGCGGTCAGCTCCAGGCCTTTGATTTCCTTGCTGGTGATCAGGGTGCCGGTAGCAACCTCAGGCAGCAGGCGGCTGTCGTCAGTGGAGAAAACCGGGCTGGCGACGAACTGGTTGCCGTATTTCAGCTCGGTGTCGGACAGGCGGAATTTGACCGCGCCGCCGATTTTCCCTTGGGTATCTTCAGGGGAGCCATCGCTTTTGCTGGCGAACAGGCCGTTGCCCTGGCGACCGGCACCGCCATCCAGGCGTGCAGTACCCATGGCGAAAGCATCAACACCGACACCAATGGTGCCTTGGGTGAAGCCGGACTGGTAGTTAAGCAGCTCGCTCAGGCCCCAATCTTCACGGTAGCCGCTTTTGAACGAACCATCGGCCTGCTGCTTGTTGCCAGCACCGTTACGGAAGTCGCGGTTCATGTACAGCATGCGGGTTTTGGAAGTCAGCGTGCTGTCTTCAACGAAACCTTTTGCGTCGTCCTGGGACGAAGCCATTGCGAACTGAGTAGTGCCGGCTGAAACAGCCAGGGCGATCATGCTCCACTTCATCACGCGCATCGTGATTTGCTCCTTTGGTTTTTAGGAAGAGTACTGCCGTCCCACCTGAATTATTATCTGGGCGGCTCTTTCTTTTTGTGTCGGCGCAAACTTATATCACGCCGGCAATATTGGCGATACTTGCTCTCATAACCTTTCAGCTTCTTTACAGCCATGTCGCAAATGGCACCCCACATGTCGCAAGCGCGCCGCTTAGAGCCTTGTTTGAGCATCTATTCAGTACTGTTTCCAGTGTTGGGCATATGATTGATTTCATGTTGCCTACAATGAAAACTCAAAATTCCTACTGTTTAGCTATTGTTATTTATCGTCAGGTTGCTGTGCTCCTGCTCAGGCCTGGCGACTGTGTCAATGATCTATGCAACAAGCGTGCTCAAATTCCTGCCTGGATGAAAAATAAATAATATTCTGCGTTTTTGAGCTATGAGGCCTGATCGTGCTTGGGTCAAACGGCGATAAAGATGCCTTCAGGGTGTTATTTTTTGTTGCAAGGAGTGGTGCCTGTCCCGGATTTACGCCTTAAGCGTTACCGGTTAACACCCGCTGGGGTGGCAGGTGACGTTTTGGCGCGCTTGAAACATGCGCTTTGTGCAGTTTTGGTGCATAAGTGTTCGAGCACTGTTGCTTGGGCGTGCAGCGTCGCATTTGCGGTGCGTGCAGGGCTGGAGGCGTGATGCCAGTCGCAATCAAGGGTATCCTTGATTCCTGTCGTCTGGCCTGCGGTGAATGTCACCGGGTGCCGGGTTGTGCTGAAATGAACGGTCAAACAGGAGAGCTCCCAGTGTTCGCTTTGGATACACGTCTTCAAGAGGATACCTGGCTGATAGGGGACTTCCCCTTGTGCCGCTTGCTGCTTTCCAATGATTCGAATTACCCCTGGTTTATCCTGGTGCCGCGACGCGAGGGTATAACTGAACTGTTTCAATTGGATGACGCCGACCAACAGCGGATGTGGGCTGAGACCACGGCTTTGGCGCGGGTGCTGAAAGAGTCGTACGGTGCGGATAAAATCAATGTTGCCACCCTGGGTAATGTCGTCAGTCAGTTGCACATGCATGTGATTGTTCGTTACCGGGCTGATGTGGCATGGCCAGGGCCTGTCTGGGGCAAGCATCCTGCAAAACCCTATGCGCCGGCAGAGGTGCGTGCTGTCCGGGACAGGCTGGCATCGGCTCTTGATGCAAGTTTTACTATTTCGGAGGGTTGATCGTGACGCTTGAAGCGCGAGTGATGGACCTTGAAAGCCGCGTGGCTTTTCAGGATGACACCATTCAGGCATTGAATGATGTACTGGTGGCCCAGCAGAACACCGTGGATCGTCTGCAGATGCAGATGGCCGCCTTGCTCAAGCGCCAGGAGGAAATGGGCGGGCAGTTCGAGTCGTTTGAAGAAGAGGCTCCGCCACCGCACTATTGATTGTTTTGTGCAGGCATAAAAAAACCGCGATTCAGCCTGGCTGATCGCGGTTTTTTTTCAGGCTTGAATCAGCGGCGCGGCAATGCTGCGATCACGTCTTCGGCCTGCAGGCCCTTGTCGCGGTTCATGACCGAGAACTCGACACGTTGCCCTTCCACCAAAACACGATGGCCCTCGCCACGAATGGCGCGGAAGTGTACAAAAATATCATCACCGGAATCTCGGGAGATAAAGCCGAAACCCTTTGAGGTGTTGAACCATTTGACAGTCCCTGTATCGCGGTTGGTCATGTCATAGCTTTGCGAGGACGACGAAGGTGACGATTTATAGAAGCTGACAGCAAGATGAAGCAGTACGGCAATAACAGCAGGTGTCAGGCCCAGGAGAACAGCGGGCTGATCACCAATCGGCAGCAGCAGGCCGAACAGGGTCAGGGTCTGCAGGACAACGGACAGTACCAGCAGCGCACTGACCAGATTCTGCAGTTGATGGCGCGGGCCTTTATTCCAGAATGGAATGACTGGGGCCAGTGTCAGGTTCAGCAGGCCAAAAAACGCCAGGTAAAGGGCATCAGGATGTTGTAGGTAAGGTAAAGCTTCAGATTGCAGGCTGGGAATAAAGGACAGCAGCAAAGCCGCTGCACCCGTTATCAGGTGGACGATTTTCAACATTTCAATGACTCACATTAAGATAGATCGCAAGGAAGAGCTGATTGCGCACGGTTCGCTTCAGAAAAAATGGAGGCGCTGGATACGTGAGTTCATCAGCCTATGCGCCCTCGCCGGAGGCGAAAATTGGGCAACACGCTGCCTATTTAACAGCAAAGCTTGGGTCTACTCAAATTAAGCGTATGGGTCTATCTGTGAGTGAGACTGTTCGATGAGGCCTAGGCAAAATCAGCTTATTACGAAAGCCTTGTCTTAGACGCATGTAGGCCTCTGGTCTGGGGGTTGGGGGGTGGTGTGATCTGATGGGGGTGCTGCCTGCTCCGTCCATGACCATATTCGCCGCACGTAGCGAGAGCGCTCCTACAGATTTGCGGGTTTGATCCGCTGGATAAGAATTTTTACATGTCGTTTTATGAGGCAAGTTCTTTGAAAAAAGAGTAATCAAATCCAATGATGCGCAATGGAGTGCTTTTGCGATGGGGCGATTGATGCGGCAAGAAAATGCCGGGTGCAGATCAATGCAGAGGGTCAGGATTGACCCTGCCATTCTGGACTTTGGCATCACGCTGGCCCGGCCATTATCACGTTCAGTACGGTTGAATGGCTTTGCCACCTGTTTGCGGCTTGAGGAAGTGTATTGGGAGGTGTTGTCCGATATATCACGTATCAACAAGTGTTCAATAAATACGCTGCTGTCCTATATCGACCTGGAGGTTCACTTGCGCCATGGCGGGGTGAAGAACTTCAGTGGGTTCATTCGGGTCGTCTGCGTCATGCATTTGTTGAAAATGGGTCGCGGCCTTCAGGAGGTAAAACAGCAGCAGGTGTTTGCGGGTTGAAGGCCGCAGCCGGCTGGAGGTGCATGCTCGACGGCTTGTAATCGCCCACTATTTATGATGCATTTAGGCGCTTCTGGCTGTTCATGCGGCTGCAATGGCTCGATTTACCAGATATAATCTCGCTCTTTGCTGTGCGGCCCTGCTTAAGGGTTGCCGCTAACGGATTGTCGAGACACGCCAATGCCCATGTACGATTACCAGTGCGCTTCCTGTGGTCATCAGCTGGAAGCCATTCAAAAGATCAGCGCTGCACCGCTGGTTGATTGTCCAGCCTGTCAGGCCCCCGAGCTGAAGAAAATGCTGTCCATGCCGGGTTTCCGCCTTAGCGGTACAGGCTGGTATGAAACAGACTTCAAGACAGGCTCGAAAAAGAATCTGGCAGGCGGCGATAAATCCGACTGAGGTCTAGCGAAAGCAGTCAGAACACAAGCGGGCTCTTGCAAGGTTACCAGCACCGACGGTGCGCAAGACCTCCACCGAATTTCGAATTACGAGAAGTGAAACCACTACCATGATGCGCAGCCATTATTGCGGCCAACTGAACGAAAGCCTGGACGGCCAGGAAATTACCCTTTGCGGATGGGTTCACCGTCGCCGTGACCACGGTGGGGTGATTTTCCTCGATATCCGTGATCGTGATGGTCTGGCCCAGGTGGTTTTCGACCCGGATCGCGCTGAGACCTTCGCCGCTGCCGACCGTGTGCGCAGCGAGTATGTTGTCAAGATCACCGGCAAGGTACGTCTGCGTCCTGCCGGTGCAGGCAATACCAACATGGCGTCGGGCATGATCGAAGTGCTGGGCTATGAGCTGGAAGTGCTGAACGAAGCAGAAACCCCGCCATTCCCGCTTAACGAATTCTCGGATGTCGGCGAAGAAACCCGTTTGCGCTACCGCTTTATCGACTTGCGTCGCCCGGAAATGCTCGAGAAGCTGCGCCTGCGTTCGCGCATGACCACCAGCATTCGTCGTTACCTGGACGAAAACGGCTTCCTGGACGTTGAAACACCGATCCTGACCCGTGCCACCCCGGAAGGCGCCCGTGACTATCTGGTGCCTAGCCGTACTCACGCCGGTTCGTTCTTTGCTTTGCCGCAATCGCCGCAACTGTTCAAGCAGTTGCTGATGGTTGCCGGTTTTGACCGCTACTACCAGATCGCCAAGTGCTTCCGCGACGAAGACCTGCGTGCCGACCGTCAGCCTGAGTTCACTCAGATCGACATCGAAACCAGCTTCCTCGATGAAAAAGACATCATGGGCCTTACCGAAGGCATGATCCGCAACCTGTTCAAGGAAGTGCTGGATCTGGAATTCGGCGAATTCCCGCACATGACCTTCGAAGAGGCCATGCGCCGCTACGGCTCCGACAAGCCCGATCTGCGTAACCCGCTGGAACTTGTTGACGTTGCCGATCAGCTCAAAGACGTGGATTTCAAGGTGTTCAGCGGCCCGGCCAACGACCCTAAATGCCGTATTGCGGCCCTGCGGGTTCCGGGTGCTGCAAGCATGCCGCGCAAGCAGATCGACGACTACACCAAGTTTGTCGGCATCTACGGTGCCAAAGGCCTGGCGTACATCAAGGTCAACGAGCGCGCCAAAGGCGTGGAAGGTCTGCAGTCGCCGATCGTTAAAAACATCCCTGAGGCCAACCTGAACGTGATCCTGGATCGCGTCGGTGCCGTCGATGGCGATATCGTGTTCTTCGGTGCCGACAAGGCCAAGATCGTCAGCGAGGCCCTGGGCGCGCTGCGTATCAAGGTGGGTAACGACCTGAACCTGCTGACCTGCGAGTGGGCCCCTATGTGGGTAGTCGACTTCCCGATGTTCGAAGAGAACGACGACGGCAGCTTCAGCGCCTTGCACCACCCGTTCACTGCACCGAAGTGCTCGCCTGAAGAGCTGGAAGCCAACCCGGCAACCGCGATCTCCCGTGCCTACGATATGGTCTTGAACGGTACCGAGCTGGGTGGCGGTTCGATCCGTATCCATCGCAAGGAAATGCAGCAAGCGGTATTCCGCCTGCTGGGTATCGAAGAAGCCGAGCAGGAAGAGAAATTCGGCTTCCTGCTGGACGCCCTGAAGTACGGCGCGCCGCCCCATGGTGGCCTGGCCTTCGGTCTGGATCGTCTGGTCATGCTGATGACCGGTGCACAATCGATTCGTGAAGTGATTGCCTTCCCGAAAACCCAGAGTGCTGCCTGTGTCATGACACAAGCACCTGGCGTGGTTGACGCCAAAGCGTTGCGCGAGCTGCATATTCGTTTGCGCGAACAAGCCAAGGCAGAGTAAGTCTGACCTTCAAAGGCGCATCTTCGGGTGCGCCTTTGCATTTGGGGTCGAGAATTTTTATTGTCAGGCCTTGGCCTGGCAAGGTTTTTAAAGGGATTCGGAGTGCGTTATGGCAGGTCATTCTAAGTGGGCGAACATCAAGCACCGCAAAGAGCGTCAGGATGCCAAAAAAGGCAAGATTTTCACCAAGTGGATCCGTGAACTGACCGTTGCTGCCCGTCAAGGTGGCGGCGATCCGAGTTCCAATCCGCGCCTGCGTCTGGCGCTGGACAAGGCCCTTGGGGCGAACATGAGTCGCGATATTATTGATCGCGCCGTGGCCCGTGGTGCCGGTGCGGCTGATACCGATGACATGGTCGAATTGAGCTACGAAGGCTATGGCCCGGGTGGCGTAGCCGTAATGGTCGAGTGCATGACCGACAACCGTAACCGTACTGCTGCGGCTGTACGCCATGCGTTCAGCAAGTGTGGCGGCAACCTGGGTACTGACGGTTCTGTTGCCTATCTGTTCGAGCGCAAGGGCCAGATCTCCTATGCAGCCGGCGTTGATGAGGATGCCTTGATGGAAGCCGCGATGGAGGCCGATGCCGACGACGTGGTGACCAACGAAGATGGCTCCATCGATGTGTTCACGTCGTTCTCCAGCTTCTATGCCGTGCGTAACGCCCTGGAAGCGGCAGGGTTCAAGCCGACGGATGCTGAAATCGTCATGTTGCCGACCACCAGTGCCGAGCTTGATCTGGAGGGCGCAGAAAAGGTTCTCAAGTTGATCGACATGCTTGAAGACCTGGATGACGTCCAAAACGTCTACTCCAATGCTGAAATCCCTGACGCCGTCCTGGAACAGCTTGCCTGAGCGATTGCGTCAATCAAGAGGCCGGAGGTGCTCCGTCGCGACAATCGCGGCGCTGGGCACCTCCGGCTTCTGCCTTTAAGCTGTCCGGGTATGTGCCGGTGGGCATCACTTCATAAGCTGTAGGCGTTATGACTCTTATTCTTGGTATCGATCCGGGTTCGCGAATCACCGGTTATGGCGTCGTGCGAGACACTGGGCGTGGCTGTGTGTACGTGGCTTCGGGATGTATTCGTACGGGGAGCGGCGAACTGCATGAGCGGTTGCAGATCGTCTATCGTGGGGTGCGTGAGGTTATTCAGACGTACGGTCCTGTCACCATGGGCATCGAAAAGGTGTTTATGGCCCGCAATGCCGATTCGGCTCTCAAGCTGGGGCAGGCCAGGGGCGCGGCCATTGTTGCGGGAGCCGAAGAAAACCTGGAGATCGCCGAGTATTCGGCAACCCAGGTCAAGCAGGCGGTGGCGGGTACAGGTGGCGCCAATAAAGAACAGGTGATGATGATGGTCATGCACCTGCTCAAGCTGACCAGCAAGCCGCAAATCGATGCGTCGGATGCCCTTGCGATTGCCTTGTGCCATGCCCACACTCGCTCCAGCTTGCTGCCCCACGGGCTGGGTGCGGCCCGTAGCCGTGGCGGGCGTTTGCGGCTGTGAAACGCAATTTTTAACTGGATTGGGCTTCCTGGCAGGGCTTCATCTGTAATGATGCGGCTCTGTCTTTGTATTTGTCAGCCATTGATCTGGCCAGTGAAAGGATCTGAAACGTGATTGGACGCTTGCGCGGCACTCTGGCTGAAAAACAGCCGCCGCACCTGATTCTCGATGTAAACGGCTTGGGTTATGAGCTGGAAGTACCGATGACCACGCTTTATCGATTACCGTCTGTCGGCGAGCCACTGACCCTGCATACCCATCTTGTGGTTCGCGAAGACGCCCAGTTGCTCTATGGTTTCATAGGCAAGCGCGAGCGTGACTTTTTTCGTGAGCTGATCCGGCTCAACGGCGTCGGCCCCAAGCTGGCGCTGGCGTTGATGTCCAGCCTGGAAGTCGACGAGCTTGTGCGCTGTGTGCAGGCTCAGGACACATCGGCCTTGACCAAGGTTCCGGGGGTGGGCAAAAAGACCGCGGAACGACTGCTGGTAGAGTTGAAGGATCGTTTCAAGGCGTGGGAGCAAGTACCCAGCATGTTCGCCCTGGTCCCTAATCAGCCGGATGCTCCGGTGCCGGTCGCCAGCGCTGAAAGTGATGCGGTGAGTGCCTTGATCTCCCTGGGCTATAAGCCTCAGGAAGCGAGCAAGGCGGTTTCTGCGATCAAGGATAAAACGTTGAGCAGTGAAGACATGATTCGCCGAGCCCTCAAGGGGATGATTTAAGTGATTGAAGCTGATCGACTGATTACAGCCTCAAGCGGGCGGGACCGGGAAGAAGTTCAGGATCGGGCGATTCGGCCTCTGAGCCTGGCCGACTATATTGGCCAGCCCACCGTTCGCGAGCAGATGGAGCTGTTTATCCAGGCTGCGCGCGGGCGTGCCGAATCGCTGGATCACACATTGATCTTTGGGCCGCCCGGGCTGGGCAAGACGACGCTGGCCAACATCATCGCCCAGGAAATGGGCGTATCGATCAAGAGCACTTCCGGGCCTGTTCTGGAGCGCCCGGGTGATCTGGCTGCGCTGCTGACCAACCTTGAGCCCCATGATGTGCTCTTTATCGATGAAATCCATCGCCTTTCACCCATTGTCGAGGAAGTGCTTTACCCGGCCATGGAGGACTTCCAGCTCGATATCATGATTGGCGAAGGGCCGGCTGCGCGTTCCATCAAACTCGATCTGCCGCCTTTTACCCTGGTGGGGGCGACCACGCGCGCCGGGATGCTGACCAACCCGTTGCGTGATCGTTTCGGGATTGTTCAGCGACTGGAGTTCTATAGTACTGACGACCTGGCGACGATTGTCAGTCGCTCGGCGGGTATCTTCGGTTTGCCGCTCGACCCTGAAGGTGCGTATGAAATTGCCCGGCGGGCTCGCGGGACACCGCGTATCGCCAACCGTTTGCTGCGTCGTGTGCGGGATTTTGCCGAGGTGCGTGCCAAGGGGCATATCACCAAGCCGGTCGCTGACCTGGCGTTGAACCTGCTGGACGTAGATGAGCATGGTTTTGATCATCAGGACCGGCGATTGCTGCTGACCATGATCGAGAAGTTCGATGGCGGGCCTGTGGGAGTCGATAGCCTTGCCGCAGCAATCAGCGAAGAGCGTCATACGATTGAAGACGTGCTGGAGCCGTATCTGATTCAGCAGGGGTACATCATGCGTACGCCGCGTGGTCGCGTTGTGACCCGGCATGCGTATTTGCACTTTGGTTTAAACATTCCGTCACGATTAGGCGATATGCCTGTGGTAGACGAATTTCTGAATGCTTTGGATGATTAATAAGCCGTTAGCGGTCGATTTTTTTAAGGTTTTTGCTGTCTCAAGGACTGGCGCTGAAAATCTTCGGTCATAAAGGCCAAGAAGCGTAAAAAACAGTGGTTTGGCGGATTGGCAACCTGAGGAGTAAGCACTAGAGTATGCGCGCGCAAAACAGGCTTGAGCCGTTCGCACATCGCTGTCGCGTTTATTACGAGGACACCGATGCGGGTGGCGTCGTGTATTACGTAAATTATCTAAAGTTTATGGAGCGGGCTCGAACCGAAAGGCTGCGGGAATTGGGGTTTGCCCAGTCCGCGCTGGCAGGCGAGAACCTGTTATTTGTCGTGCATTCCAGCGAGGCGCGCTACCACGCACCGGCGCGACTGGACGACGAACTGTTGGTAAGTGCGCAAGTGATGGAACTCAACCGTGCCAGCCTGCGTTTCAAGCAGCAGGTCTGGCGGGCTGCAGATGCAACGCTGCTCTGTGAAGGGCAGTTTTTGGTGGCCTGTGTGCGCGCCGATAGTTTTAAACCCCGAGCCATTCCCGAAGCTCTACGTACGGCCTTTGCCGACGTGAGCGGCGCGGGTAAACATTTAGAGCAGGAGATAAAGCGTGGAAGCTAACGTCGTCGACCATTCCTCCATGTGGAGCTTGGTCAGCAATGCCAGCATTGTTGTGCAGTTGGTAATGTTGACCCTGCTGGCCGCATCGGTTACCTCGTGGGTCATGATTTTTCAGCGCAGCACCATGTTGCGCGCCGGTCGACGTGCCCTTGAAAGCTTTGAAGAGCGTTTTTGGTCGGGTATCGACCTGTCGAAACTGTATCGTCAGGCAGGTAGCAATCCGGATCCGGACTCGGGCGTGGAACAAATCTTTCGTGCCGGTTTCAAAGAGTTCTCGCGTCTGCGTCAGCAGCCGGGCGTTGATCCTGAAGCGGTTATGGAAGGTGTGGCGCGTGCCATGCGCGTGGCCATCTCCCGTGAAGAAGAAAAGCTTGAACAAAGCTTGCCGTTCCTGGCCACCGTTGGTTCCGTAAGCCCGTATATCGGCCTGTTCGGTACCGTATGGGGCATCATGAACTCCTTCCGTGGCCTGGCCACTGCCCAGCAGGCAACACTGGCGACTGTAGCGCCAGGCATTGCCGAAGCACTGATCGCAACGGCCATCGGCTTGTTCGCGGCCATCCCGGCAGTTATTGCTTACAACCGTTTTGCTGCCCGTAGCGAAACGCTGATCGGCCGCTACTACACCTTCGCCGATGAATTCCAGGCGATCCTGCACCGCAAAGTGCACACCAGCGAAGAATAAGCAGGTAATTTCCAATGGCTTTAATCGCTCGAGCGCGTAAAAAGCGCAAGCCGGTCGCCGAGATGAACGTAGTGCCTTACATCGACGTGATGCTGGTGCTGCTGGTCATTTTCATGGTGACCGCACCGATGCTCAACCAGGGTGTGAAGGTTGATTTGCCCAAGGTCTCCAGCGAGGCTTTGCCGCAAGACAACAATACCCAGGTTCTGACCATTTCGATCAAGGCTGACAAGACCTATTTCTGGAACCTTGGCAGCGAAGTCGACACCGACAAGCAGATGGACAAGGCAATGACCTTGCCCCAGATGACTGACGCCGTGACCAAGATCATCCGCGCAGGCAATGAAGGCGGCAAGCACACCCAGGTGTTTATTCGCGGTGACAAGACCGTGGATTACGGGGCGGTAATGGGGGCTATGGGTGGTCTGCAGAAGGCCGGGGTCGGTAACGTTGGCTTGATAACCGAGGCTCCCTGATGCGCGAACAGCGGGAGCCGTCCGCCTCTGAAAACTATTTTTGGCCTGCAGTCTGGGCGGTAGGGTTGCACGTCCTGATTTTTGGCCTGCTGTTTGTCAGCTTTGCCATGACTCCGGAACTGCCGCCTTCCAAACCGATTGTTCAGGCGACCTTGTACCAGCTCAAGTCCAAAAGTCAGGCGACCACCCAGACCAATCAAAAGATTGCGGGTGAGGCGAAGAAATCCGCCGCGCGCCAGACCGAAGTCGAGCAGATGGAACAAAAGAAGGTTGAGCAGGAAGCTGTAAAAGCTGCGGAACAAAAGAAAGAAGAGGCTGCCGAAAAAGCTGCAGAAGCCAAGAAGGCTGACGAAGCCAAAGCGAGCGAGGCCAAAAAGGCAGACGAGGCGAAGAAGGCTGATGAAGCCAAGAAAGCCGATGATGCCAAAAAGGCCACTGAAGCCAAAAAAGCCGAAGAGAAAAAACTGGCTGACATAGCCAAGAAAAAATCCGAGGAAGAGGCCAAGAAGGCTGCGGAAGAAGAGGCCAAGAAAAAGGCCGCGGAAGACGCCAAGAAAAAAGCGGCTGAAGATGCGAAGAAAAAAGCAGCTGAAGACGCCAAGAAAAAGGCCGTAGCAGACGAGGCGAAAAAGAAATCCGCCGAAGATGCGAAGAAAAAGGCCGCTGCCGATGCCGCCAAGAAAAAGGCCGTGGAAGCAGCTCGTAAATCGACCGAAGAGAAAAAGGCGCAAGCCTTGGCTGATTTGCTTTCCGATACGCCGCAACGCCAGCAGGCGCTGGCAGATGAGCAAGGGGATGAGGTCGCCGGCAGTTTCGATGACTTGATTCGTGCTCGTGCAGCAGAAGGGTGGGCCCGTCCGCCATCGGCGCGCAAAAACATGACAGTGGTGCTGCAGATCGGCATGTTGCCAGATGGTACGGTAACCTCTGTTACGGTTGCCAAATCCAGCGGTGACGGACCGTTCGACAGCTCCGCAGTGGCAGCGGTCAAGAATATTGGCCGTTTAACGGAAATGCAGGGTATGAAGCCCAGCGATTTTAATCCTTATCGATCGTTCAAGATGACATTCACACCTGAGGATCTAGCCTTGTGATTAAACTTTTTCGAGGACTGCTGGTCGTCGTCTGCTGCCTGGCAGGGATGGCTGTAGCAGATGAAAAGAACATCCTGGTCACCAGTGGCAGCGATCGGGCAACGCCAATTGCCGTAGTCCCTTTTGGTTGGCAGGGCGGTACAGTGCTGCCGGACGACATGGCTGAAATTATCGGCAATGACCTGCGCAACTCGGGTTACTACGCGCCGATTCCAAAGCAGAACATGATCGGCTTGCCTACCCAGGCCAGCGAAGTCATTTTCCGCGACTGGAAAGCCCTGGGTGCCCAGTACGTAATGGTAGGCAATATCGTGCCGGCAGGCGGTCGCCTGCAGGTGCAATACGCCTTGTTCAACGTTGCAACCGAGCAGCCAGTACTGACTGGCAGTGTGTCGGGCACGGCTGAACAGCTGCGGGACATGGCGCATTACATCTCCGATCAGTCGTTTGAAAAGCTGACCGGTATCAAAGGTGCATTCTCCACCCGTCTTCTTTACGTGACGGCCGAGCGTGCCAGTGCCACCAACACTCGTTACACCCTGCAACGTTCGGACTACGACGGTGCTCGTGCCGTGACCCTGCTGCAATCCCGTGAGCCGATCCTGTCGCCGCGTTTTGCGCCCGATGGCAAACGCATCGCTTATGTGTCGTTCGAGCAGAAACGTCCTCGCATCTTCGTGCAGAACATTGATACCGGCCGCCGTGAGCAGATCACCAATTTCGAAGGTCTGAACGGTGCGCCAGCATGGTCGCCGGACGGCTCGAAACTGGCGTTCGTATTGTCCAAGGACGGTAATGCCGAGATCTATGTGATGGATCTGGCTTCCCGAGGGTTGACTCGTGTTACCAACAACCCTGCAATTGATACAGAGCCTTTCTGGGGTAAAGATGGTTCTACCATCTATTTCACCTCCGACCGTGGCGGCAAACCACAGATCTACAAGACCAACGTTGGCAGCGGTAACGCAGAGCGCGTGACCTTTATCGGCAACTACAACGCCAGTCCTAAGCTTTCGGCTGACGAAAAGACCCTGGTAATGATCCATCGTCAGGACGGCTTCACCAATTTCCGTGTTGCGGCGCAAGATTTGCAGCGTGGAAGCGTGAAAATCCTCACAGATACCAACCTTGATGAGTCTGCTACTGTTGCGCCCAACGGCACCATGGTAATCTACGCCACCCGCCAGCAGGGCCGGGGAGTCTTGATGCTCGTGTCCATTAATGGACGCGTAAGGCTCCCTCTTCCTACCGCTCAAGGCGAAGTCAGAGAACCTTCCTGGTCCCCTTACCTGAACTGACGTGGTGATAGCTTTACGTTGCACATAACACTTGGGGTTCATTAGGAGTTTTACGATGGAAATGCTGAAGTTTGGTAAATTTGCTGCGCTGGCACTGGCCATGGCTGTAGCTGTAGGTTGCTCGTCCAAAGGCGGCGACAATGCCGGTGAAGGCGCTGCTGTTGATCCAAACGCTGGTTACGGCGCAAACACTGGCGCTGTTGATGGTTCCCTGAGCGAAGAAGCTGCTCTGCGCGCTATCACTGTTTTCTACTTCGAATACGATTCTTCGGACCTGAAACCAGAAGCAATGCGCGCTCTGGACGTTCACGCCAAAGACCTGAAAGCTAACGGCGCTCGCGTTGTTCTGGAAGGTAACACTGACGCCCGTGGTACTCGTGAGTACAACATGGCACTGGGCGAGCGTCGTGCGAAAGCCGTTCAACGCTACCTGGTACTGCAAGGCGTTTCTCCAGCACAGCTGGAGCTGGTGTCCTACGGTAAAGAGCGTCCAATCGCTACTGGCAACGACGAACAGTCGTGGGCTCAAAACCGTCGCGTCGAACTGCGTAAGTAATTCGTCATGCGAACGTGCCGCCGTGCTGTAACTATTCTGACTCTCAGCCTCCTGCCGCTATCGGCATGGGCTGCGGTTCCTGTGGTCGATGACAACTCTGGCTATAACAATAGCGGGGGGAGTTATCCGTCACCGGGTTATGGTGCGAGCGGCGCCTATGCCGGGGGAGGGGTTTCGACCCCTGTCTCGGCACAGGGCGAGCTGTTCAACCAGCTGCAACAAATGCAGGAACAGATTGCACGCCAACAGGGTGTGATTGAAGTTCTGCAGAACGACATTTCGCGCATGAAACAAGAAAGCCTGGAGCGATACCAGGAACTTGATCGGCGTATTGGTGCTGGCATTGCTCCTGCTGCCGCCCCTGATAATTCTTCTGCTGGTGGCGCTAATGCCGCCGGTAATACAGCAGCGCCTGCTTCCCAGGCCGCTGCCAGTGCCGAGCCTGGCGATCCGGCGAAAGAGAAGCTCTATTACGATGCTGCTTTCGACCTGATCAAAGCCAAGGACTTCGACAAGGCCAGCCAGGCATTTACTGCCTTTCTGCGCAAATACCCCAACAGTCAGTACGCGGGTAACGCCCAGTACTGGTTGGGAGAAGTAAACCTGGCCAAAGGTGATTTGCAAGCGGCAGGCCAGGCCTTTGCCAAGGTCAGCCAGTTGTACCCTAAGCATGCCAAAGTGCCGGACTCGCTCTACAAGCTTGCTGATGTAGAGCGTCGCCTGGGCCATACCGATAAGGTAAAAGGCATTCTGCAGCAGGTTGTGGCCCAGTATCCAGGCACTTCCGCTGCACAGTTGGCGCAACGCGATTTGCAGCGTATGTAAGCAATAACCGGCTTTAATCGAGAAACCCGCGCCTGTCGCGGGTTTTTTCGTTAGAATCCACGCCCTTTTATGAAATACGCTCTTCTGGATCCTGCGCGAGCAGATTTTTTGGAGTGCCTGACGGAGGCGGACAGCCTGTTTAGCTGTTACGCCCGTGGCGAATATGCAAGACACATTGAGAATTACCGAAGTTTTTTACTCGTTGCAGGGTGAAACGCGGACGGCTGGCCTGCCCACCGTTTTTGTGCGCCTGACTGGCTGCCCTTTGCGCTGCGGTTACTGTGACAGCGCTTATGCCTTCAGTGGCGGGACTGTGCGCCCTCTGGACGACATTCTTGAGCAGGTTGCCGGCTTTCGCCCGCGTTATGTGTGCGTGACAGGCGGCGAGCCGCTGGCCCAGCCCAATGCCATTCCTCTACTTAAGCAGCTCTGCGATGCGGGCTATGAAGTCTCGATCGAGACCAGTGGTGCGCTGGATATCTCGGCGGTAGATCCGCGCGTCAGTCGCGTGCTGGATTTGAAAACGCCGGGCTCCAAGGAGTCCCACCGCAACCTCTACGAAAACATCGCCCTGTTGACGCCCAACGACCAGGTCAAGTTTGTGATCTGCTCGCGGGAAGACTATGACTGGGCAGTGTCCAAGTTGATTGAATACGGGCTGGAGCGACGTGCAGGCGAAGTACTGTTTTCGCCGAGCCACCATGACCTGTCAGCCCGTGACCTGGCCGACTGGATCGTGGCGGATAACCTGCCAGTACGTTTGCAAATGCAGCTGCACAAATATCTGTGGAATGACGAGCCGGGGCGCTGAAATGACTGAACAAACTGTTGTCACTGAAAAACGGGCCGTGATCCTGCTGTCTGGCGGCCTTGACTCGGCAACCGTCGTGGCCATGGCTCGTGCCGAGGGCTACAGCTGCTACACCATGAGCTTTGACTACGGTCAGCGCCATCGTGCTGAACTGGACGCTGCTGCACGTGTTGCACGGGATCTGGGGGCTGTTGAGCATAAAGTTATCGGCCTGAACCTGGACGGCATGGGTGGCTCGGCATTGACCGACAGCTCCATAGATGTGCCCGAGGCCCCGAGTGAAGGCATTCCGGTTACTTATGTTCCGGCACGCAATACCGTGTTCCTGTCCTTGGCGCTGGGTTGGGCAGAAGTGCTGCAGGCGCGAGATATTTTTATCGGTGTCAATGCGGTGGACTACTCGGGTTACCCGGACTGCCGTCCAGAGTTTATCGAGGCCTTTGAGGTCATGGCCAACCTGGCGACCAAGGCCGGAGTAGAGGGGCAGGGCTTCAGTATCAAGGCGCCTCTGCAAAACCTGAGCAAGGCACAAATCGTACAGGCTGGTATAAAGCTGGGCGTGGACTATTCGCTGACAGTTTCCTGCTACCAGGCTGACAATCAAGGGCGTGCCTGTGGCAAATGCGACAGTTGCCGTTTGCGTGCAGAAGGCTTTGCAGCTGCCGGAATTAGCGACCCAACCCGTTATTTTTGAATTATTTCCGATTTATTTCTGAGCGGGTATTGAATTCTCGTTAGAAATCAGTATTATACGCCCCACAACGAAGCGGGTCGTTAGCTCAGTTGGTAGAGCAGTTGGCTTTTAACCAATTGGTCGTAGGTTCGAATCCCACACGACCCACCATATCGCTACACCAAAACAGCCGGTCTAGTCCTCAGGATTAACCGGCTTTTTTGTGTCTGGGATTTGGTAGGGCGGGGGCTGGAAGGTGTACAAAGCACAACACACACTTTGCAGACATGCAGCCGTCTGAGTCGAACACTAATTTCGACTTCAGGTGATGTCAATATGGAGCGGTCGAGTTATTGGCTGTTTTTAGCGATTTAAGCAATGTCTGTCGGAAGGTGGATTTTGCTGTTGCAGGAACATTCTTTTTGCTCTGCAAAGCGTTTCAGATGATTGCTACCTTGAGCTTACATAAAGGACGCTGTCAGCAAAGTGGAACTGCACCTGAAGACTACGAATAAATCTACCCACAGACATTACTGGTTCGCTATAGATTTGAGTCAATAGTTGAGCGTGCCGACCCATGTTTACCAAAGAGCTAGGGAATAGCTTACCGTCATCCGGTTTTGGTCGACATCGCCTCCTATGTCGCTGCGCAAACTGGAGTTGCGCCACGTAACACCAACGCCTTTGAACCCGCCACTTTGCACGACATAACCGACAATAAAGTCACGCTCCCATTCTTCGGCACCGCGTATCTGCTTGATTTGATCACCCTTGAGGTACGCGAGGTTGGCGGTAATGCCTGGCATGCCGAGTGATGCGAAGTCATAGCCGTATTGGCCCAGGACCGTGCGTTCACCCGCATAATTGAAGCTTGCCGTCATGCGGTCGGTAATCAAGTACAACGAAGTTCCGCCCGCGTCCTTATCAACCAAACTGCCTTGGTTGAGTTGAACAAAGTTGCTGTTGTCCGAGACCTCCTGATAGCCGAGGCTAAAAGCATGGCCGCCAACGCCATAGGTAAACATCGAACTCCAGGTATTGTTGTCAATCTTCCCGTCGCCGTTCTTTGTGAAGCCCGAAGTTCTGTAACCGGGAGCACCCATGGCGTTCGCCCCATTGCCACGTGTCCTGAACCAGCGCAAATCGGTTTTGAGTGACTGCCCACTGTCAAATTTCAGGCTGTGCATGGCGCCGAGGAAGTTTTGGTTGTAATAGTCTTCCAGATTGGCGAAATAGTACTGTAGCAACACGTTGTCGAATGGGGTGTAGTTCCCTCCGACAAAGCGGAATTTATTGCTCTGGCGTGTACCGCCTGCGACTGCGAGGCCGGTGGTATCACTGGACATTCGGCCGGTGGCATGCTCGATCTGCCCGGCCGTAAGGCTAAGGTTGTCAATATCCTTTGATGTAACCATGGCGCCTTCAAAGAGCTGCGGCATAAGCCGGCCATCGTTGGCGGAGATCACTGGCAAAGACGGTAGAAGCGTTCCGACACGAGCTTCGGTTTTGGCAAACTGCAGTTTTCCGGTTAAGCCCCCACGGCTGAAGTCGTCGACCGCTTGGCCATTTCGTTTACGGGGAAACAGAGCGCCAGGGCCGGAAGAATCAAGCTTGACTGCATAGGTGCCAATGACATCCAGCCCCAGACCAATGGTTCCTGTTGTGAAGCCAGACTTTACGTTGAGTACGAATGCCTGCCCCCATTCATCGACGGTAGCCTTATGTGTATCACGAGTGTCGCTGTTGTAATAAAAGTTTCTCAAGTCGAGAGTTGCCTTGCTGTCCTCAATGAAACCGGCGCCATTCGCAGTTTCCAACAATGAGCCAAGCACAGCCGTACCCAAGGCAAAACCCTGTAGTTGCTTTTTCATTAACTGATTTCCTGAATGCACTGAATTTTGTAGCAACTCACAATGGCTGCGTTATTGTTGGCATCCGTTGCATGGGGGGAGCCCCGAAGTTCGCAACTACTACGTAAGTGTGTTTTTCTTAATACTGCCGTCCTGGATAATCATCGCCAGGTTTTCACCCTGACCGATCAGGCAATCGATATCCGTGAGCGGATTGCCGTTGACTACCAGCAAGTCGGCCAGCGCTCCTGGGGCGATACAGCCCAGTTCCCCTTCACGTTGTAATATCTGTGCAGCCACGGTTGTGGCGCTTCGCAAGGCGGCAAGATTGCCCAGGATTTCGGCGCGTATTTTCAGTTCATGCGTTTGGTACTCATGCATCTCACCCAGCAAGTCGGAACCATAACCCATCGGTACGTCCGCTTCGGCGAAAAGCCGCAAAGCATTGCGCCCGGCCAGGCGCACTTCTTCGATCTTGGCGACAGACTCTTGCGCCAATCCGAAGCGTGCACCGTGCTCCGCCAGCATTTCGTAAGTGACTTGAGTCGGTACTGCGAAGGCGTTTCGCTCTGCCATCAGGCGGGCGGTGTCAGCGTCAACCAGATTGCCGTGTTCTATGGTCCGTACGCCGCATTCAATGGCACGTCGAATCGCACGGGGAGTGTAGGCATGAGCCATTACATAAGTGTTGGCGGCTTCGGCTTCATCTACGATTGCGCGGATTTCTGCCTCACTGTATTGCGTATTGGCGATGGGGTCTGTGGGAGACGCCACGCCGCCAGACGCCATGATCTTGATCTGGCTGGCCCCTTGCTGAAGCTCTTCGCGTACAGCCAGGCGGACGTTGTCGACACCGTCCACAATTCGTGCGATGGCTCCGGCCCGGAAGCAGCACGAGCAGGGTTCGTTAAGCAGTAACGAGCCCCGAGCGCGCATGTCGCCGTGACCACCCGTCTGCGATAGCGCCTTGCCTGAGGCGAAAATCCGCGGTCCGGGAACCAGTCCAAGCTCGATTGAGCGGGCAAGTGCCCAATCGGCGCCTCCTGCATCACGTACAGTGGTGAAGCCTCGGCCAAGCATTGCCTCGAGAATCGGCAGGGCTCGGTACATGATGATGGCATTCGGTTGTAGTGCATTGAGGCCCAGATTAGCGTTGGACGCAAGCACATGTACGTGACAATCGATCATGCCAGGCATAAGGGTCTTGCCGTTCAGATCATAGGCTTGTACGCCAGCCTCGGGCACCCTGCTTTGGGGGCGTACAGCGATAATTCGATCGCCCTCGATCAGCACTTCCTGGCCGGCAATCAATCGGCCTTGCTGCAAGTCGAGTAGTTGGCCGTTGCGCAGAATCAAGCGGTTAGAGGTCTGAGTATTCACTAGTAAGCTCCCGTCAGGGTAGGGCGCAATGCAGGCTCATGGTCGCGGTATAGCATCGCGCCGATACTGCTGATGAGCGCCGC
This sequence comes from Pseudomonas sp. FSL W7-0098, assembly GCF_005930585.1. NCBI lineage: Bacteria > Pseudomonadati > Pseudomonadota > Gammaproteobacteria > Pseudomonadales > Pseudomonadaceae > Pseudomonas > Pseudomonas sp. FSL W7-0098. Next base: position 158,033 of record NZ_RXHW01000005.1, on the reverse strand, counting down.
AAACATGATGTAGAAGGCCGGTGAGACATTTGAGCCCGTTTGGGCGATCAGCCAGGTGATGGTGAAGGTCGCAAAGCCGCCAAAGATGGTCACTGCGACGTTGTAGGCCACCGAAAGTCCTGTTGAAAGCACGTGGGTTGGAAGCAATTCTCCGAAGGCTGCGAGTATCGAACCGATGTAACCGGCGATTAGCACGCCGAGTACTAACTCGAACACCAGTAATGAAATCAGCCCAGGCATCTGGTTGATGTAGACAAACATCGGATACACCGTGACGAAGATGGCCAAGGCCGACCACAGCAGCCACGGACGACGGCCATATCGGTCTGCCAGCGCGCCGACGATCGGAGTGACGATAATCAACACGGCGCCACCCATCATTCCGGCACAAAACCCCATCCAGGAAGGCAGTTGCAGCACTCGTGTGGAGTACGACGGGATGTAAAACAGAATGGCGTAGGTACAGACAGTCCAAAGCACCACGAGCGAAAAGCTGATTAAGGTCTGGCGCGGGTACGTGCGCAATACCTCACGAAGAGGAGAGTCGACAGGCTTGGATTCGGTGTAGGCGGGAGTTTCGTCAATCCGGCTGCGGATGTAGAACCCGATTGGACCGATCAGGGTGCCAATGATAAACGGTACGCGCCAACCCCAACTTTCCAATTGTGCCTGCGTCAGGTAGCTCGACAGTGCTGCGCCCAGTGCAGAGCCGAGCAGCACCGCGACACCGATGCTCGCCTGAATCCAGCTGGAGTAGTATGCCTTGCGGCCGGCGGGTGCATGCTCGATCAAGAAGGCAGTGGCACTCCCCATCTCGCCACCGGCAGAAAAGCCCTGTAGTAATCGCGCCAACACGATCAGTATGGGGGCCATGAGGCCAATCTGAGCATAGCTGGGGGTTATCGCGATGATCAGTGTGCCTAGAGCCATCAGCAGGATGGTCAGAGACAAGGCGGCTTTGCGCCCGTGCTTGTCCCCATAAACACCAATGACAATGCCGCCAACAGGGCGCATGAAAAATCCCACGCCGAATGTGGCCAGGGCAATTAGGTAAGAAGTGAGTTCGTTATCGGTGGGGAAGAATACCTTAGCGATAATGACCGAAAAAAAACTATAAACGGTGAAGTCAAACCACTCCAGACCGTTGCCGATTACAGTGGCAACAATGGCGCGACGAGCCTGTTTGTTGTGTGTTGCCGTTGTGTTTATTTTTATAGTGTTCACGAATGGCTCCTGCATGCATCACGCGCAGGGATTGACCCTGCAGTATTGGAGGAGAGTCGATTTAGGTGCGAATCAATCGAGTCTCGTGCCCTTTGATTGAGAATAAAGGGAGCCTCAAAAGACGGAAAACGCTTATTACGCAGGTTTGCATGCGTCAGGCGCATGCAAATGTTAAGGGCTAAATTGCAATTGTACTCATCATCCACTTCTCGAACGCGCGCGCAGCGCGGCTGGGAACCTGTCCCTGGGGATTGAGCAGGTAATAACCGCCACCGGCTGCACCCGCATGCACGTTGCACGCAGGAACCAGCGCGCCGGAGCGCAGATGACGGTCGATCATCGGGCGCCAGCCTAATACGATCCCATGTCCGGCAATGGCCAGATCTACCAATACCGGATAGTGGTTGACGCTCATGCGCTGCCGGATCAGCGACGCATCAACACCGTAGTAACTAAACCAGTCAACCCAGGAAAGCCATTTGCGCTGCCCGTCTTCCAGCATCAACAAGCGGTGCTCAGTCAACTGCTCCGGTTCCAGTACTTCGCCCTTGAGAAAATCCGGCGAGCAATAGGCCCCCACGGATTCGACGAACAGTAACCGGCTGTCGAACCCTGGCGGTGATGGCTTGCGCAGGAAATACAGAGCCAAGTCGAATTCGGCACGAACCAGTGATTCCAGACTGTCTACAACACGTAATCGGATCTCCACTGAGGGGAATTCATCAGAGTAACGACCTAGTAAAGGCCCGAGCCACAAAGCAGCCACACCACTTGAGCTGGCCAAGGTCAACTCCTGCTCTCCGGTGTGGGTAATGACCTGTGCTGTTGCTTCTGCGCAATGCGTCAGTACTCGGAGCACCTCCTCAGCATAAATCTGACCTGCCACGGTCAAATGAATACGCTTGTGCTCTCGGCGAAACAGCGCACGACCAAGAAACTCCTCCAGTTGCGCAACTTGCCGACTGATCGCGCTTTGTGTCAGATGAAGCTCGGCCGCGGCGCGAGTGAAGCTGCCGTGTCGTACGGTGGCTTCGAATGCGATTAGGTTTTGCAGCGGGGGAAGAGGTTCTATACGCATGGTTCGTCCGAAATGTATCGCAGGATGGAGGCTTCGATGGGGCTACAAAGGTCGAAGCGTAAGCCAATGCTACAAGCTTGCGTACGCACTGGCGCTGTAACTTTTACTAGCTCTCAATCTCGTGCTTCGTTGAATTGAACAACCGACCTTGGCCGGTTAGGGAGCGTTTCTCCGATTAGCCATCTTTGTTCCCCCCACACGTGGAGGACCTGTCATGAACATCAACGCTACCTGCAGCCGTCAGCCCTGGCACAAAGGAAAACTGGTCGGGGAGAAAACCCCACTCCGACTGAGAGATGTCTGGGCCATCCGAGTAAGGTTTCAAATTGCGTAAAGAACCCGTGATCTGGCTCTCTTCGATCTGGCCATCGACAGCAAGCTTCGAGCCTGCGACTTAACCAAGCTCTGCGTGTGCGATGTCGCTCATGGCGAGCACGCATTAGCACGAGCCATGGTGATGCAGCAGAAAACGCGGCAGCCGGTGCAGTTTGATATCACTGAGCAAACACGGTCTGCTCTCACGGCCTGGATACATTGGGCCCAGCTACGCAGCGAGGACTGCCTTTTTCCTAGCCGGCTGCATACTTCAGACCATCTATCTACTCGTCAATACGCTCGTATCGTCAATGGCAGGGTGAAAGCTGTGGGCCTTGATCCAACCATGTATGGCACGCACACAATGAGAAGTACGAAGGCATCACTGATCTATCGCAGGACGAAGAATCTGCGGGCGGTTCAGTTGCTTCTCGGCCATACGTAGCCTCTCGAAGGCTTCTAAGAAGCTAGGGGTGATTAATGATGACGGGCGCCGCACATGGCTGGGGCCTGGCAAGGACGGAGCGCCGAGTAATTTGAGGTCGAAAAAATGGGGTTAGCCTGACCGGTGTGAACGCTCCCGTCCTTGCGCAAAGCATTGCAGTCACGAACCATAAGCTCTGCTTCGTCTGGCGCTGACGATTTGGGCTAGTTGGCCGGAGCTCATGAAACGAAAAGGTAGTGACTATGAATAAAGTAATCTGGGCGAAGCGTAATCGCGGATGGTTGATTTCCGTCGTTTGTCTCGCCATGGTAATCGCTTTTGTTGTTCTATCCCGTCTTGACACTTATGGCCTGGATAGCAGAGTAAGTGAGCCTTTTGCATTCGAAGCAAATGGACTGCTCCTGGCGGGTACGCTCTGGCTTCCTGACCAAACTACAACCGCGGCAGTCGTTCTAGTCCATGGGGATGGCCCACAAGATCGCACATCACAGCAGGGTTTCGATCCACTCATCAACGCTCTTCTTGATGCAGGCATTGCAGTTGTATCGTGGGACAAACCAGGCATTGGGGATTCGCAAGGGAATTGGCTCAATCAATCGATGACTGACCGCTCTGTTAACGTGCGCAGCGCGATTTCTACCCTGCGCAACAAGTTTCAAGGGATTCCTGTGGGTGTTCTTGGGTTTTCGCAAGCCGGTTGGGTACTACCCCGCCTTAAGCCGAATAGTGCGGACTTTATTGTACTTGTCGGAGGTGCCGTATCTTGGCAACGGCAAGGAGACTATTACACCAGGCAGCGGTTGCAGCGCACAGGGATGTCTCAGCCTGACATTGAGCGAGTGATGGCGGAGATTGCCGCAGATGACGAACGTTTGTTTGCCTCTTCGCAAGTGCCGTCAGCAGCCCTTCTGGGCGATATGAGCCCCGAGCGGTGGGCTTTTGTGCGACGAAATCTTCACGAAGATGCAACCCATGATTTGAAAGAACTCGAGATTCCATTGCTTGCGTTGTGGGGGGCGGAAGATTTGAATGTAAACTCTGAGGTCAATGCAGATATTTACCGAAAGACTGTAGGAGGCAATCATCCCGCAAACCGGATTGAAGTCATACCGAATGCAAGTCATGGACTCTTGAGGGCGGATCCCTACAACACACAACTAACCAGCGAATGGCCCTGGCTAACCACGCTGAGATTCCTGATGGAAGGTCGTCATGCCTACGCCCCCGGTGCCCTTGAAACGATAACCGAGTGGGTTCATGCAAGAGTGGGCGTAACTGAGGCACGCTCACAAGCAGATACGCGACACATTTAGTGGGTGACCTGAAATGAATCGCCACTGGTTTGGCCGAAAGCTGTCCTTCGTTACAGGCAGCTATCGGCTAAAAGTGCTCATAGGTTGCTTATAAAAAAGCAAGGCAACTCAATTGATAAGGTTGATTTTTCTATTGAATAAATTTACAGCTCTATCGAGTGCTGATTAAAATAAAATAAAATAAAATAAAATAAAATAAAATAAAATAAAATTTAAAAACCATGCGTTAGGTGAGCTCGTGAAAAATATTTTGATTGCATCTGTCTTGTTCGGCTCCGCGCTTTCTTTAAAGGTTTTGGCGAGCGGGTTAGATGTCGAGCACAAGCTAATTGAGCAGCGCTGGTATACTTTCGAAGATGTGATAGAAAAGAGAAGCAGATATAACAGAGTTGATATTTCGCGAGGGTACATCGAATACTATTTCGAGGGTGATAAATATATCCCCGCGTACCCCGAAGAGAAATTGTCGCCACGCCAAAAATTCTATTCCAATCATGGCAGCGTTGGAATATACGCGACTACTGATTATGAGGCCGAGCTAGACAGGGCGTGCATAGATGTTGTCTCTGGTTCTTTAGGGTCATTTATAGGTGACTATAAAAACTCCAAAAGATCTGATAGGCAACAATATAAACGCGTAGTGGTTGGTCTAAGGTCTTTAACGTACAAAGGCCCTGAGTATAACTTCAAGAGCCCTTCATCTTGGTCGCCTATAGCGTTACCTAAGGATAACAGAAGTCTTCTTTGTGAAATTTATGAAGTCAGCAGCCAAGAGGGTGATGTAAAGTACATTGTTTATGCTGCTTCAGTGACAACCGCTATGTATGACGAAATTCATACGGCCCCACTGCCAGGTAATAAGGTCGAGTAATTAAAACTCTTTGCACTCATGCTGCGGCATTAGCAAGATTAACCTTGAATCGGGCCATTTTTGGACTCCGTCGGGATTGCTCAGCGCATAGATCTCGTGCTAATGGTCTTCGGTGCCGCCTTATTGTCGGCAACGGGGTCACAGGCATGTGGGTGGGTTGCATGTGCTGACGCTTCTTAGTCTGGCGGTTTTCGCGATGGCGGCGCAGGTGTTGGGAATGGCAAGCAGCTCGCCCAACATTGTGCTCCTCAGCGTTGCGACCTGGGGGCTGACGTTTGGTGGCGCTCCCTCGTTACTACAGACGGCCATTGCCGATACCGCCGGTGACGGGGCCGATGTAGCGCAGTCGATGCTGGTCGCCATCTTCAATCTGGCAGTGGCCGGAGGTGGCATTGCTGGTGACTTGTTGCTGGAACAGGCGGGGCCGAGCTCTTTTTCCCCAACACGGCTGATACTGGCGCTGCTCGGTCTGTCCGTGGTTTGGTTCGCCAGGGCCAATGGGCCGCCAGGTGCATGTTGAAGCTAATAAAAATAGCTTGAGAGTCTGCTTTCGGCACAAAGTGTGTAAAGACACCTCCGCGAACCCAGGCGATGATTGCTGAGGGTTTCATCGCAGTAATTCAATGCTGCGCTTATAGCAATATCTGTCCGGCCAGCACAGCTGCATATGGACGCTATGATTCGAGATGCTTTTCCAAAAATATACTATTGGGATCATATTCATACCCGCCGAATGGCCCTCGACGCTGATATCCGTTGCGCTCATAAAATGAAATTGCTTCCAGTTGTCGATAGCCGGTTTCAAGCATTAAATGAAAGCAGCCCTCCTTTCGAGCTTCGTTTTCTAGGGTTGTAAGAAGCCGACTGGCCAGCCCTTGTCCCCGGAATGTTGGTTTTGTAAACATCCGCTTCAGCTCGCCGTGCGTCGGGTGCACCACCAAGGCTCCACATGCCACGGCCTCTCCGTTACTGGAACGCCCAACAGCGAAAAGCACATTTTTCGAAGAAAGAGCTTCGATGTTTATGCCGTGATGACTTTCTGCGGGGTAAAGCGGGGCTTGGTAAGCATCAAGCTCCTCAATGAGGGCAATCACTTCCGGTTGATCAGGGGATTCAAGCGAAATAAAGGGGGGAGTCTTCAAAAGATCTACGCTCAAATGACTGGTTCGGATTTATATATCAGTCTGAATATAAGGTGTAAAAATATACGTCAACACTCAATTTACCGTATGCGTCTATCCACGTCATCTACCCAGCTCCCAAAGCTGTGACATGGTGTGCACTTTGATTTAAGTGGGCAGCAGTTCTAGCCTTTTAAGCGGGTATTTAATGCAGCCAAAATGACGTTCGTATTCCAGATCTTTCAAAGCCCAGGTCATTCAAGAGTGGGGCCAACCCGTAGCTTTGATTGCCAGCATCGTCCTCAGTCATAGCCTCAATCCAAACCAGCTGCAAAATCCCCAACTTCACAGGGGCAGTTCAGCCCTTGCGTCGTAGTGAATATCGACTGGTAGTACCTTCGCCCGGCTTCAAGATGAGGCCCGAACGTAAAACCTTGTTCCAGCATTGTGTTCATGTCGGCCTCGGTAATGCGCATGATGTAGCTGTGCCCGGTCGTGATCAGCGCACAGTCCGCACCTTGTGTTTCGCCCATATTGAACCATTTGCCCGCATCACCATGCCCGCTTGCGAAGGTATGGCCGTTGTAATGAACCTGCCATCCACCATCGAGCAGGATCCAGGTGTCCGGTGCCGATGCTCCACCCTGGTCCTTCTTGGCGATGACCGCTCCGGCTTCGGTTTCCCATTCGTTTGAGTGGTCGATGACCCACCGCAGTTGTTCGGTCGTCAACGACGTGAAAAACGGCGTGTGGCGTAGCAAATGCAGATACGTGATTGAAGGTTTCATGGTCATTTCCTGCATGGCATCGGGCGTACGATGATCGCCGCACGCTGCAAACCCCATGGTGGTCAAAACGCTCAGACCCGCATTTCGAAAGCGCCTGCGCAGGGTAGCCGTACCGTGGCTCAAGTTGATGTTCATCATAGTCATGCCCTATGTGATTGGCGGTCTTGTGGGAGGTCGCCGGGGGGCTTTGGCCTTTGCGTAAAACCTGGAGTGTGTGTATTCCACTTAGTCGCCGAAGTACCCCTCGGGCCGCGAGGGCAGACTCAGCGAGTAGCGACCTTGAGCAGGTCTTCAAGGCCTATGCGGCGAAACATTTCAGCGCGTACCCGGTCGGCCATGGCATTGACGACCTGGGCACCGTCCTGGGATGGATCGATATGACACCGAAATGGACGGGTACCCAATGGCATTCCGACGATTTCGACGATGGCTTTGGCCACTTCACCGACATCCGCGTCAGCCGGTTCCAGGGCTGCCAGACCTTTGAGTGCCTGATCCGGCACACCGGAGTAAGGGCCTTCGTTGTATTCGGCGGCTCGAACCTGATCTGCAGGGGAACCGGAATGGGTGAAGTGGTTGGTGCCCTTGGTGAACGCACCCGGCACGATGATTGACGTCTCCACCCCCCAACGCGTCAGTTCGCTGGCGTAGGACACTGCCAGCGAGTCCATGGCCGCCTTGGCCGCAAAGTACGGAGCCAAATACGGCGGGGTGCCACCGCGCGCACTGCTGGAGGAAACCCACAGCACCAGCCCCCGTCCCTGTTTGCGCAGTTGCGGCAAGGCCGCTCGGTTAACGCGTTGAGTGCTCAATACGTTGATGTCGTAGAGCTGGGCGAACTGCTCGGGCGTAAAGGCTTCGGCGGGACCAAAGGACATGTGCCCGGCATTGTGGATGATCACGTCCAGTTGGCCGCAATCGCCGATGATTTTCGCGACGCCCGCCTGGACCGACTCGGTTGAGGCGACGTCCAGTTCAACGCTGCGCAAGTCAACCCGGTGTTCGTCCGCGTAGCGCTGTGCTTCGAGTACTTGCGCTGCGTTGCGGCCCAGGGTTTCACGCATGCTGGCGTAGACGGTATGGCCAGCGTCGGCCAGGGCGCGTGCGGTGAGCGCGCCAAACCCGCTGGAGGCACCGGTAATCAGAATGACGGATTTCAAGATAAAGACCTCTCCAAAATCAGCAGATAAAACCTGCCGTCACTGCGCTGAGCAATGTGAACATCCGCTGCGATTGCTCGCAGCATGTTCACCTGCCCTGAGTCTCAAGCAGGACGGTTCAGACGAGGCCGCCGTTGACGCGCAGGATTTGTCCGTTCACCCAGGCCGAATCAGGGCCGACGAGGAAGGACACCACGCGAGAGATATCTTCTGGCTGAGCCAGGCGCTCCAGCGGAGGCATTTTGGCGAAGGTCTGGATTTGCTCTTCGCTCTTGCCATGCAAGAACAGATCGGTGGCGACCGGGCCAGGTGCCACGGCGTTGACGGTGATGTTGCGACCGCGCATTTCCTTGGCGAACACTTGGGTCAGGGATTCCACCGCTGCTTTGCTGGCGATGTACACGGCGTAACCCGGCAGGTTCATGCCGACGGTACTGCTGGAAAAGTTGATGATCCGGCCGCCATTGTTCAGGCGGGTAGCGGCTTCACGCAGCGTGTTGAAGGTGCCGCGGGCGTGGATATTGAAATTCTGATCGAACAGCTCGTCGCTGTGTTGCGCCAGCGGCATGACTTTGAGGATGCCCGCATTGTTGACCAGCACGTCGACTTTACCCAGTTGCGCTTCGGTTTCATCAAACAGGCGGCGTACATCTTCGGCACTGGCAACATCTGCCTTTATCGCGATGGCCTGGTGTCCGGCCTGACGCAATTGGGCAACCAGAGCCGTGGCTTCGTTGGCGCTGTTGGCATAATTGATTGCGACTGCGAAACCTTCGGTGGCCAGTTGTTTGGCAATAACAGCGCCGATGCCGCGGGAGGCGCCAGTGATAATGGCAACTTTCAAATTGTGAGTCGTCATGGCTGTCATTCCTTGTGTCAGTGGGGGGGGTTGCTGGGGACGAGGCTAATTTCACATGTTTACTCTTGGTGTTAAATGCATGAAAGTTGGCTTAACTGTTCAATAAATACCAACAATCAAAAAGAGGGCGTTCTGCGTGGATCAAGTCAAGGCGATGAAAGCCTTTGTGCGGATTTATGAGCGCAGCAGCTTCACGAAAGCCGCCGATGACTTGAACCTGCCGCGGGCGACGCTGACCCATACCCTGAATCAATTCGAGGCCTGGCTTGGTACGCGTCTGCTGGAACGCAGTACGCGAAAAGTGCGCCCTACGCTTGATGGCGAGGCGTACTACCAGCGTTGTGTGCAGTTATTGGCGGAACTGGAGGAGGCCGAGCTGGCATTTCGCGGCGTGGCCCCCAAAGGCCAGTTGCGCGTAGATTTGCATGGCACTTTGGCCAAACACTTCGTTATCCCGGCGTTGCCGCAGTTTATGGCCCGGTATCCGGAGATAGAGTTGTCCATCAGCGAGGCCGATCGCTTTGTCGACCTGATTACCGAAGGTGTGGACTGTGTCCTGCGTGCCGGAACCCTTGGCGATTCGGCATTGATTGGCAAGCGTGTGGCCAACCTTGAACAGATCACCTGTGCAAGTCCGGGGTATCTGCGCCAATACGGTGTACCGAAAAGCCTCGACGACCTGGGCCATCACCGCGCCGTGAATTACGTCTCGCGCACCACCGCCAGGCAGTTTCCGTTTGAGTTCATGGTCGATGGCCAAGTCAAGGAAGTGGTCATTGACGGGGCGTTGTCGGTGTTTGGTGCAGAAATTTATGCGGCGTCGGCAATTGCCGGGCTCGGCATCATCCAGTGCCCGCATTACCGGATGAAAACGCAGATATCCCAAGGCCTGGTGCAGAAAATTCTCGCCGAAACGCCACCGCCACCGATGCCGGTTTCTGTGCTTTACCCGCAGAACCGGCACATGTCGCCACGGGTTCGGGTATTTGTCGACTGGTTGAGCGAAATATTCGCCGATGCATCGTGAGGGCATCGCGACGGCGCGTCTGAGTGCTTATTTCAGGATGAGCGGCCAACGTTCGTTCAGAAGGGCGGGTAATCCCCCCATTTTTAGCATTCACCAAGCATAGAGGTCAGGCGGGGCAGTCCCTTTTTTACCCGGCAGATGATTGGGTGACTGATTTTAATCATGGTGTCCGTGAGTGGTTTATCGGTATGCGATCGGCAGTAAATATTCAAAGAGCGGCGGATTTTTAATCTGCTCACCCCGTTGGCCGTTGATATCAACCACGGATCGGCACTCATCGATAAGGCCAACGCAGTGCTCTTGGGCGCTCTGACAATTTGGCTTTGCACATGGGGGCAAGCGGACCCCCTCAACTACCAGATCTACCTGCTTCGAAAAATCTAGTTCCCTGGCGAGAGGTTTCGTCGTTGGTATAGGAAACGTCCTAAATCATTTCCCTCTGAGAAGCTTAAAACTTACGCCATCCACGGGCGCTCCTAGGCATTTGCCTACGAGTTGCCCCTGTCAAAAGGCTTTGGCTCACACAGCAAGGTTTGCGAACCAAGGATGGAGCAAGCATGTCGGCATCTCACCTCGCTAAGAGGTTTTACTGTTCAACTTTACTGGCTGGCTTGGCCGGGGTGAGTTCCCTTGTGGCCGAAGCGGGCCCGACGCCGGGTGAGCAGGATCTGATTCGTGATCGTCAAGAACGTCTGCTCGAAGAGCAACGGCGCCGGCTTGAGGAGCTTCAGGAGCTTCCCGGCAAACAGATTTCTCCTACGGCTCCAGCTCAGCCAGCCGACAGTCGCTGTTTCCCCATAGAAGAAATCGAGCTCAAGGGCGCCGACATCCTGTCCGCCAGTGAGCGCGAATCGGTGTTCCAGTCCTATATCGGCCAGTGTCTGGGCGTGTCTCAGCTCAATGAACTACTCAAGGTCATCACTAACCAATATATCGACAGGGGTTTGGTGACCAGTCGTGCTTACTTGCCGCAGCAGGACCTTTCCCAAGGGCATCTGCAAGTCCTGGTGGTTGAAGGCAAGCTTGAAAGTTTCAAGGGCGACGACAACAGCAAGCTATCCAGCCGCGAATTGGCCATGAGCTTTCCCGGTCAGCCTGGTAATCAGCTGGATTTGCGGGAAATCGAGCAGGCGATTGATCAGCTCAACCGCTTGCCATCCAACCAGGCACAAATGGAACTGGCACCGGGCAGTGAGGTGGGGGGGAGTGCGGTAGTGGTCAAAAACGCGCCGCAAAAGCCCTGGCGTGTCGGCTTGTCGCGTACTAACGACGGTCAGAAAAGTACCGGTGAACAGCAGTGGGGTACGGGGTTTGAGTGGGACAGCCCGCTGGGTCTGGCCGATCAATTGGTGCTGCGTGGGGGCCACGATGCAATCAGTGACCACCGGAAAACTTCGAAAAATGCGAGCTTCTACTACAACCTGCCGTGGGGCTGGTGGAACTTCGCTTATAGCTACAGCCAAAGCGATTATCGCTCGGTCGGCCAGGCCAATACGTTTGATTTCAAACAAACCGGGGACAGTGCAAACCATCAACTGCGTGCCGAGCGGGTGGTCCATCGCGACGCGATGAGTAAAACCTCCCTCAACACCGGTCTGGCGCATATGCGTTCCAATAACTACGTAAGCGATTCACGACTGCGCAACAGCAGCCACCGTCTTAGCGAATTCCAGGTTGGCATCAACCACGGTCGACGTATCGCGAGTTCCTTCGTCAACCTCGATGTCGGTATGCAAAACGGTATCGGCGCCTTCGATGCCCAGGGGGAGCACAGCCCCGAGCGGGGCATGCCAGAGGCCCGCTACCGCAAATACACCGCGACCATCAGCTATTTACAGCCTTTCAAGCTGTGGGGTGAGTCCTTCAGCTTTACCAGTATGGCCACCGGTCAACGCAGTGAGGATGTGCTGTTTAGTCCACAACGCTTAAGCCTGGGCGGTACAGCCTCGGTACGGGGCTACAAGGACCAGCAACTGTCCGGCGACAGCGGAGGTTACTGGCGCAATGACCTGCGCTGGTGGCGTCCGGTGACGTGGGGGTGGCTGCGCCCGGTATTTACCGATTACGGCACCAGCCTTGGCTACGACCAGGGCGTGATTCGCCACGGGCGTTACAACCGCGAGGTACATGGCCGGGTCTCCAGCAATTCGCTGGAGTTGTTTGCCCGGGGCCGCAACCTCAGCGCCAGTGTGACCCTGGCTCATTCCCTGGAGCGACCGGATGTGCTCAGCGAGCCTGAGGCACCGATTTATTTCCGTATGGATTTTTTCCTGTAATTCAACGCTGTGTTGTATTGAGAAACAGACATGGATGATCGACATTTAGCCTTTTTGGCCCGCCAGCCTTCAGCAACCCTTCAGCCCTGGGAATCCTTTTTGGGAGTACCCAAACGTGGCCTGGCCCTTATTTTGGCCAACACGATGTTCTGGCAACCTTTGCTTGTGCAGGCCGAAAACATTGTCGTCAGTCGGCCAGGGTGATCGTGGCCAACCCGTACGGTATTACCTGTAATGGCTGCGGTTTTATCAACACCCCGAATGTCACGTTGACGACCGGTAAACCCATGGTCGGAGGCTTGCTGGCTGAAACCATGGGGGGAGACTTCAAAACCGGGGCTTTGGCGGGCGGTGCCAACGAAGCGCTGGTTAGTCACTTGAATGGCTTGGTCCAAGGTGGTGAAAAACTGCTGACCATGAGTTCCCAGATCGTTGGTGTGCTGGCGGCTGCCGCTCAACATGATGTGGACGCCAGCAAGCTTGAGAAAGGCAAATGGATTGCGCAGAACCTGACGCAATACAACTTCTTGAACCATCTGCCGCCTGGTTTGGTTGAGTATGGACAAGCAGCCACTACCCTCGCAGCAGATATGTAAAGCAAGGACGCTACGGGTGATGAAATAGCTCAGGCGCAACTGGAGTTGGCCCGAGGGCAAGGGTTTGATGGTGTCCAACCGGCTACTGAGTTCGTTGAGGCTTGGGGCAGGTTCTTAGCCTTTGAGAGTTAACTTAGGGAACACCAAGAGCCCAACCCGAGCTCTTGCGTGACTCCCATTAATTGCATGCGTTGCGTCAGGCTGGTAGTGATTTCCCAGCGCGGCCCTCCCTTAAACCCCTTTGGTATTCGGCAGCAAGATGGTCAATACCCCCAGCAGCGGCAGGTAGGAACAGAGTCCATACACATACTCGATGCCCTGGATGTCCGCCAGATGCCCCAGCAACGCGGCGCCAATCCCGCCAAAACCGAACATCAAGCCGAAGAACACACCGGCAATCATGCCGACGTTACCGGGTACCAGTTCCTGGGCATAGACGACGATGGCAGAGAACGCCGACGCCAGAATAAATCCAATAACCATGCTCAATACGCCTGTCCAGAACAGGTCCACATAAGGCAAGGCCAGTGTAAAAGGGGCTGCCCCCAGGATCGAGAACCAGATGACTTTTTTGCGCCCGATCCTGTCGCCAATCGGGCCACCAAAGAAGGTACCTGCTGCCACTGAGCCGAGGAACAAGAACAGGTAAAGTTGAGAGCTGGCCACTGACAGGTGAAATTTCTCGATAAGGTAGAACGTGAAATAACTGGTAAAGCTGGTCATGTAGAAGTATTTGGAGAACACCAGCATTGCGAGCACCACCAGTGCAAACGTTACTCGTCCCTTGGACAGGCCGTGGCTCGCCTGGCTGCCCTGTTTAAGCTTGAACAGGGCCAGGTGGTTGCGATACCAGCGGCTCAAGCCGTACAGCACGAAGATGGCGAAGGCGGCAAACAGGCCAAACCAGGTGACATGCCCCTGGCCATAAGGGATCACGATGGCCGCAGCCAGCAGCGGGCCGAATGCGCTACCGGCGTTGCCGCCGACCTGGAAGGTTGACTGGGCCAGGCCATAGCGCCCGCCTGACGCCAGTCGCGCCACACGGGAGGCCTCGGGGTGGAAGGTCGATGAGCCGATGCCGACAAGGGCGGAGGCCACCAGGATCGACGCAAAGCTGGCGGCAAAGGCCAGCAGCAGGATGCCGATCAAGGTGCACACCATGCCCGCCGGCAGCAGCCAGGGTTTGGGGTGGCGATCGGTGTGATAACCCACCCAGGGCTGCAGCAGGGAGGCTGTCAGCTGGAAGGTCAAGGTAATCAGCCCCACCTGGGTAAAGCTGAGCCCATAGTTGGCCTTGAGCATGGGATAGATCGAGGGAAGCACGGCCTGGATCAGGTCGTTGATCAAATGTGCCAGCGCGCAGGCGCCGATCACCTTCATGACCAGCGGGCTCGCTTGTTGGGCCACTGAGGCTGACGCAGACGCAGAGGCCGGGGATGCGGTTGTTGTAGACATGGCAAATCTTCCGGGGCGATAGGGGTGCGAGCTCAATGCTCGACGCTATCCTAGAATTCGCCTGCATGCCTGTCTCGCTGTATAAGGGAGCAAACCATCGCAAAAGGGGCGTCGCGATCAAACCACTCAATGATTTTTTGCTGGAGATCGATCGGAGCAACTGGACGGTGATCGGCAGCGCGACCGATTATCCTCAGGACTGGATCATCCCGGCCCATACTCATGAGAAGCATCAACTGCTGTATGCCATTGCATGTGTCATGGTGGTTTACAGCGAGTCGAGCCAGTGGACCGTTCCCTCCAATCGGGGGGTGTGGATGCCCAGCGGCAGGGTTCATTCGATCCGCTGTGTGGGGCCGCTGAAAATGCGCAGTGTGTTTGTGCGACCCGATGCACTTGTGGACCTGCCTGCCGAGATAAGGGCCGTGAGCATCTCGCCGCTGTTGAGCGAGTTGATCAAGGTTGCCGTGGGCCTGAAGCTGCCATATACCGCGCACACCCGCGAAGGTCGGGTGATGCAGCTGATTCTGGACGAGTTGGCTCTACTGCCCGCATTACCCTTGCATCTGCCCCGGCCAGCCGATCATCGCATCAACGATATTTGCCTCAGGTTGCAAAAAAATCCCGCCGACAGTTCGACGCTGGCTGACTGGAGTACCCATCTGGGCCTCGACGAAAAAACCATCCAGCGCCTGTTTCGCAAGGAGACCGGCATGACCTTCGGCCAGTGGCGCCAGCAGGCGCGTTTGCTGCTGGCGGTTGAGCGCATGGCGGTGGGGGAGAAGATTATCGATGTGGCGTTTTCACTGGGGTATGAAAGTCCGAGTGCGTTCACCAACATGTTCAAAAAGCAGTTCGGCAAAACCCCCAGCCATTTTTTCAAATAGCCTTTCGCTCGCTTCTAAGAACCGCTACACACCTTGGCAGCAACCGGGTCGTCGGGGATAAACGAGTCCTTGGCTGAGGGTTTAAGCACCACGTAGCCGCGGCGCCAGGGCTGGTCATCGACCATGCTCCAGCGATGCCCCGTACCGGTGTTGTCTTCGGCGATCAGCACTTCGCCCGGATGCAGGGTGAATTTCTCGCCATTGCGGGTCGCGAATGCCAGCGTGCCCGACAACGTGATGACGTACTGCGGCTCCGGGTCGTTGTGCCAGTCATAGGAAGCATGCGCCGGGCTTTGCTTGAAATGGATGGCGGTCACGTCGTTGCGCATGTTCTGGTCGATACGGCCTTGCAGAACATGGGAGGCGTTGTCCGCACCCGTACACAATTTGTAGGCCTTGATGGTGTCGGTAGTGGAGGTGGCGGCCTGGGCACCGCTCAGGGTCGCCAGGGTAATGGCTACCGCCGCCGCCGTGCGCAGGCCCAGGCGGTGGATTGCAATGCGCTGCGGTGCGCGAGTGTGCTTATGCATGGAGCAGGGTTCCCTTGTGCTGAATTGACGTGACAGGCAGCCATGTTCTGCGGGGGAGCGGCTCTGGACAATTAACAATTTGTTTATGGGTTATAAAAGCCCGGCTGATCGAGACGGACTTTTGGTGAGCGCTGATGGGGTTGGTTGCCCGCTCATGCCATTGCCAGCATTCAGCGTTACTGCAAATGTGCCTTGAGTTCTTGCGAGGCTTGCAACATGGCAGAGCGTACTGCAGGCACCTGGCTGACCACGTTCAAAAGACCAAAGTCGTGAATCATGCCGTTATAGCGAACCGCAGTGACCGGTACTCCTGCCTGATCCAGCTTGCGGGCGTAGGCTTCGCCTTCGTCACGCAGTACATCGGCACTGGCGGTTTGTACCAGTGCAGGTGGCAGCCCCTTCAACTGATCCACCGATGCGCGAAGTGGCGAGGCGTAGAGGTCGGCACGTTGCTTGGGGTCGGTTGTGTAGTTGTCCCAGAACCACTTCATCATGTTGCGGGTGAGAAAGTGGCCCTCGGCAAATTGCTTGTAGGATCCGGTATCAAAGTTGGCATCAGTCACTGGCCATAGCAGCACCTGGTATTTGATCGCCGGTGTGCCTTTGTCTTTGGCCATCAGGCTGACCACAGCGGCCATATTGCCGCCCACGCTGTTGCCTGCAACGGCCAGGCGTTTGCCGTCTACATTGATTTCGCTGCCGTGCTCGGCCACCCACTGGGTTGCCGCGTAGGCCTGGTTGATGGCTGTCGGGTACCTGGCTTCGGGGGAGGGGGTGTAGTCAACATACACCGCCACTGCCCCGGAACCCGCGACCAGGTCGCGTATCAGGCGCTCGTGGGTCGGGTAGTCTCCCAGCACCCAGCCGCCACCGTGGAAGTACATGAACACGGGCAAGATGCCTTTCACGCCTGCCGGGCGCACGATGGTCAGGTTGATATCCTGACCCTCGACGGAAATGGTCTTTTGGCTGATATCGGCTTTGGGCAGGGTCAGCTCGACCCCCGACTGGGCACCCGCCAGCACCGCACGCGCATTTTCAGGCGAGAGCTTCTCGATGGGTGTACCGCCACTGGAATTCAATGCATTAAGGAAGTTCCGGGTGTTGTGTTCAATACCGGTGTCAGTTGCTGCGAACGCGCTGCCTATAGATACAGCGAGGATTGACCCCGCCAGGATTTTAACAAGAGTGCTCATGTTTTTATCTTCATCGCAGTGGGTTGAGCGTACACGTACGGGTGTACATCGCAATTGCCTAAATGGGCGACGAAGTTATGCTCAAGCTGGCTGAAAGCGTCAACTTCCAGACTGTTAGAGGATTTGTAGTCGGAAAAACCAGCGGCTCATTCTGTATTTGTTTTTCACGACAGTTGTTTGATGAGCGTTTACAAGTTGCCCGGGTTTTATCTGGCGAGCGCAGGCCAACTCATTACCGTTAAGGGTGGCAATGAGCTGAAAGCCGCGCCTGCGCAATAATCAGCCCTTGGCCACCCCCACCCGCCACTGCGAAGGGGGCACCAGGCCGTTGACCAGGTAGTTGCCGACAATGCGTGACTTGTAGACCCGGGGGTTGTGGTTGGCCAGGGTGCGGGCGTTGCGCCACAGGCGGTCCAGCGCCTTGTTGCTGGCGGTGGCACTGGCGCCCAGGGCATCGAACAGCGCCGTAGTCGCGGCCAGGGTGGCGTCTACCACGGGGTTGACCGCCAGGCACACTTCCAGTTCGGCCAGTGCCACCTGCGGGTCTTCATGGGTCAGCGGCTGCTCACTGGCAATGGTGTATTGCGCGGTGCTTTCCAGGCGCTGCGCCGCGTACCGGGCAATGGCCTGTGCTGCATAGGCCTGGCTGGCCACCTCGCCAATCACTTGCAGCAATTGCACGTCCTGCGCGGCGCTGTCGGCATTGCCCGTAGAGAAGGTTCTGGAGCGGCTGTGCAGTTCGTCGGCACCACTCAAGGCGGCGCGGCGGGCGATGCCGGCCAGGGTGCTCAGGTGGTAGATCTGGAAGAACGATTGGCCATAGGCAAAACGCTGGTCGGTGGCGCGGGGTTCATCGTTCACCCGCACGTTGTCGAAAATGCAGGTGCCGCTGGCCGTCAGACGCTGACCAAAGCCGTTCCAGTCATCAATGATTTGTACGCCGGGGGCCTTGAGATCGACCACTACGCTGTACAACGTGCCATCGTCACCGGTGCCGATGGTGTTGATCAGGTCACTGTAAAGGGCGCCGGTGGTGTAGAACTTTTTCCCGCTGATACGCAGCGAGCCGTCTTCAGCCCGGTGGATGCGGGTTTCGAATTCGCCACGGGTCTGGGTGCCCACCTCGGTACTGCCCGGCGACAGTAAAACGCCCTGGCTGAGTGTGTCCAGCCAGCGGGCCTGCCAGTCGAGATTTTTCGAGACCAGCACTTCTTCGCAGAACCCAAAATGCCCGCGCAAGGCCTGGGTGATGTTGGAGTCGGCTGCGGACAATTCGGTCAACAGGGCGAGCAACTCAACCAGCGTGGCGTCCTGACCGCCATAGCTGGTCGGCAGACGCCAGCGCGGCAAGCCCAGGGCGTTCAGTTGCTGGATAACCTTGCCCAGGTGGCTGCGCGAACCATCAGCTTCGGCGGCTTGTGCGCCGATTTGGGCAAACAGCGGGCGAAAGGGAGCGGCCAGTTGTTCGTAACGGGCGCTTGGGGCGCTGCCCCAGATATCAAGTTGTGGATTAGGCATGCAGTCTGACCTTGCCGGGCCTGCGCTCAAAGGCGCGCTGGCGCTGAAATGAGTGAAGTAAATACGGTTAGGCCCAGTGGTCTGGTGAAGCCACCCTAATACTAGATTGGTCAAATGCTTAATACCAAAAACAGCTAACCAAATACCCGGACAGGGTTCTATGGATATGCCTTAAAAGTATTGGTTGCTTATGTCTTTATTGCGCTAGCTTCTAAAAACGCCACGCTTGGCGACTCAAAAAGCCTCTTTTCTCAAAGCCAGACTGCATGCCTACAGATGGTTGATTCAGCTGTTAACTCTGTAGGAATTCTTAATGACAACACGTCAAAAATTGTTCGGCCTGTTGGGTCTGGCCTCTCTGGTGCTGCATGGCACTCCCGCCTGCGCCGCTACCCCGCAGACCCTGGTGGTGGGCGATCAGTTCTTCTCCAACCGCATTGTTCTCGAACTCTCGGGTGAGCTTAAAGATTTGCCCTATACCATCGATTTCAAGCGCTTCAATACCGGTTCGCCGGTAGCCTCGGCCGTCGCCAGCGGCGCCCTGGATATTGGCGTGGTGGGCGATACCCCGGTGATCAGCCTGGCGGCCAACGGTGCCCCGGTCAAAGTCGTGGCCAGCACCCAGACCAGCCTTAACGGTGTCGGCATTGTGGCCCGCCCGGGCATCCATTCGGTGGCGGATCTCAAAGGCAAGACCGTGGCGATCTGGAACGGCTCCTGGAGTCAGCAGATGATGTTCAAGGCTCTGGATGAAGCAGGCGTGCCACGTGACAGCGTGAACTACAAGTTCCTGTTGCCGGCGGAAGCCAGCATGGCCTTGAGCCAGGGCGATATCGATGCCTTCGGCACGTGGGAACCCTATGTGTCGCTGCAGGAAAAAGAAGGCAGCACCCTGATCCGCAACGCCAAGGGGCTGATGAGCGCACCGACTTATGTGGTTGCCTATGAGCCGGTGCTGGCGCAAAAGGGCGAGATCATCAAGGACTTTGTTGCGCGCCTGACCCGCGCCCGGGAGTGGAGCCAAAGCCATGTTGATGAATACGCTGCCGCCTGGTCCAAGGCCAACCAGTCCTCCCCGGAAATCGCCAAGGCCTGGTTCAAGCGTGACGCCATTACCGTGTTGCCGATCTCGCCCACCATTGTCAGCGAAGCCCAGGCCACTTCTGACTTTCTATACGACGCCAAACTGCTGAAAAAGCCGTACGACGTCACTCCCATGTTTGACCGCGCACTCTGACAACCAAGGAAAACCTTATGGCCAAGCAAATGGCACTGGCGGGGTTTATGCTTTCGGGCCCCGTGGTACATAGCCACGCGGTGTGGCGTCACCCGCAAACCCATAGCCACTTTCTCGACCCCGACTACTACATCGAAATAGCCAAGACCCTGGAAGAGGGTTGTTTTGACCTGTTGTTTTTCGCTGATCGCCTGGCGGTCGGCGATCAGGCCGGGCAATCCCGGGCGCGTTCCTTCGAGTTGGGTGCGCAGGATGCGGCGCGGCTCGATCCGCTACCGATTCTCAGCTTGCTGGCCGGTCACACCAAGCATATTGGCCTGGGGCTGACACGCTCTACCACCTACTACCAACCGCCCCATGTGGCGCGGGCCATCGCCTCCCTGGACCATATCTCCAGAGGTCGCAGCGCCTGGAATATCGTGACCTCGATGAACGACAGCGAAGCGCGTCTGTTCGGCCATGCCCAGCACCTGGCCCACGATCAGCGCTACGCCCGCGCCGATGAGTTTGTCGAACTGGTGCTCAAACTGTGGAACAGCTGGCAGCCGGATGCGCTGGTGCTGGACAAGGTGCGCGGCATCCTCGCCGACCCGAGCAAGATCGATGCCTTCAAGCACAGCGGCACCTACTTCGACTGCGAAGGCCCGCTCAATATTCCGCGAGTGCCACAGGGCCAGCCGGTGCTGATCCAGGCCGGAGCCTCGGGGCGGGGTCGCCAGTTTGGTTCACGCTGGGCTGAAGTGATTTTCAGCATCAACAGCCGGGTAGAGCGCATGCTCGAATTCCGCCAGGATATCCACCAGCAAATGCGCGCCATTGGCCGCAACCCGGATGACTGCAAAATCCTCACGGCGGTCATGCCATTTATTGGCGGCACTGAAGCTGAAGCGATCAAAAAGCGCGATGAGCACAATGCATTGGCCAACCCTGAACTGGGGGTTATCACCCTGTCGACCCAGTCCAATTTCGACTTTGCCCAATTCCCGCTGGACACCCGCCTGCTGGATATCGCCCGGCACTCGGCCACCCCCGACGTGATTGCGCAAAAACTGCGTCTGGAACGTGACATCACCCTTGGCGAGTACGGTGCGATCATGGCCGCCAGTATCCGCGTGCCGCAATTGGCGGGGACCGCAGAGAGCGTGGCGCAGCAATTGATCGACTGGCTGGAGTTGGGTGCCTGTGACGGTTATGTGGTGTCGCCTGCCTATCTGCCCGGCACTTTCACCGAGTTCACCGAATCGGTGGTGCCGATCCTGCAACGCCGCGGTTACCTGCGCAGCGCCTATGAACACCCGACCTTGCGTGGGCATCTGGGGTTGAAAAGTTTCAATTGAAACCGGAGTGCGAGGGGGGCAATCCTGAACCCCTCGCCAATGACGGATTGCTCGATAGCCCCTGAGGCCGGTTCCTTTACAGAATATTCAATGGGTAGCTGACAATCACCCGATGCTCGTCGCAGCCTCGCTCCGCTCGACAGCGGCTACAGGTGCTTGGCAGTTGTGCAAGGACTGTAAAGTTGGGTAAATCTTGGCTTCGAGCCTTGCTCGCACTGGTATAAGGGCGGCGTTTTTTCCCTGTTGAAAATGAGCGTTCGGTCATGAAATTGAAGTCTGTTGTTAAAGCGATGGTTGTAGCGGTGGCGGTATCGGCCTTGTCGGGCTGCTGGATGTTTATGCCGCCAGGCGGCGGTGGCGGGGGCGGTGGTGGCGGTCATGGTGGCGGTGGTCAGCACGGTGGTCAGCGCTGACCGGGTGAGTCGCTTTATTGTGGGCGCTGGCATTACAACTCCAGCTTGTAGCCCACGCCATACAACGACTGGATCGGGTCGTGCCCGGGGCTGGCCTGGGCCAGTTTGCGCCGCAGGTTGCGGATATGGCTGTCCACCGTGCGGTCAGTGACCACGCGATGGTCGGAGTAGAGTTTGTCCAGCAACTGGTCACGGGAAAATACCCGCCCCGGGGCGCGGGCGAAGGTGTTGAGCAGGCGCAGTTCAACCGGGGTCAGGTCCAGCGCCACGCCATCGAACGAGGCGCGATACTGCGCTTCGTCGATCTGCAGGCGGGCCCGGGCCACCTGCTCGAACTGCGGGCTGCGGCGCAGGATGGCCTTGACCCGGGCCACCACTTCACGCGGGCTGAACGGCTTGCAGATATAGTCGTCAGCGCCCAGATCCAGCCCCAGCAGGCGGTCCACTTCTTCTACGCGAGCGGTGATCATGATGACCGGGATTGCGCTGAAATCCCGCAGCTCCTTGCAGATTTCCAGGCCGTCGCGACCGGGCAGCATCAGGTCCAGCAGGATTAGCCGTGGCGCATGGCTGCGTACCCACGGCACCACGTCCAGGCCGTTGTCCAGGCAATGCACGGCGTACCCGGCGAGGGTCAGGTAGTCATGCATCAATGCGGCCAGTTTAGGCTCATCTTCAACGATCAGAATCGTGTCCATGCTTTACACCTTGCGTGGCAAGCGCAGGCTCAGCCAGAGGCCGCCCAGGGGTGAGTGGTCGGCCGTGAGGCTGCCGCCGTGGGCCAGTACGATGCTGTGACAGATCGCCAGTCCCAGGCCGGCGCCACCACTGGCGCGATTGCGCGAAGCTTCGCCGCGGTAGAAGCGCTCGAACAGCCGCGGCAGTTGCTGCGGGTCTACGCCGGGGCCGGAGTCCATAAAGCTGACCAGTATGTGCTCATCTTCAATGGAGGCGCTGATCAGCAGCATGCCGCCGGCATCGGTGTAGCGCACGGCGTTTTCCAGCAGGTTGCCAAACAGCTGTTGCAGGCGCTTGGCATCGGCTTCCAGCAGCAGGGCGCAGGATGGCAGGCGCAGCTCAACCCGCAAGCCGGCCGCCTTGCAGCGTTCCTGATACATGGCCACCGAGGTCTGCAGCAGGTCGTTGAGGTCGCATTGGCTTTTGCGGTAGGTCAGGGCACCGACATCGGCCAGTGACAGCTCATACAGGTCGTCCACCAGTTTGCTGAGCATGCCGACTTCGCCTTGCAGTGACTTCATCGAACTGTGATCAAGGGTGCGCACACCGTCCTCGATGGCCTCCAGTTCGCCGCGCAGGATCGACAGCGGCGTGCGCAGTTCGTGGGAGACATCGGCCATAAATTCGCGGCGCATTTTTTCGTTGCGCTCAAGGGTGTAGGCCAGTTGATTGAAGTCGCGGGCCAACTGGCCGACTTCGTCATTGGACGATACGGCTACCCGGTTGCTGTATTCCCCGGTGGCCAGTTTGTGGGTGGCCGCAGCCACGCGCTTGACCGGGTCGAGCAGGGTGCGGGCGATCCACCAGGCAATCAGCATGGCCAGCAGCAGCGAGAGCACGCCCATGCCCAGACTGGTTTGCAACTGGTATTGCTGGAAACGCTCGCCACCGGCCTCGGTCACGCTCTGGAACGGGGTCACGGCCAGCCAGCCGACGGTTTTGCCATTGACTTCAATTGGCCGCAGCAGAGCATCGTCGCCGATGGAGGGGTAGCCGGTGACGCGCTTTTTATCCTGGTCGAGCAGGGCAATGCGAAACAGCGCGCCGGTCAGGTCCGAGGGCAACGGGTTTTTAAGGTCGCCGCGTTTGGGTTCATCCCCTGCGTCTGGCCGCATAAGTTGAAACCAGCGCTCTGGATTGTGTCGCAAAAAATCCCAACTGCCTTCGCGCTGCCAGGCGCTAACCATACGCGGCTGCACGGATTCCATGCGCTCCAGCGCCTGTTCATTGAGGTAGCCGAGAAAGCCCCGGGTGAAACTCCAGCTGGTGGCCAGGCCCATGCTCAGAATCACGAACAGCACGCTGGCCAGGACGGCGATAAACAGCTTGGTGGAGATACTCAGTTTCATCGGCTCGGCTTACTGGCGAAATGGCCTGCTCATTTAGGCCCTGCGCCGGGGAAGATTCAAGGCTTGCGGGCAATCTTCAATTTTCCTGCACATTTGCCTCGCACCATGACATCAGCCAACTGTCTTGTAGAGGCCGCCATGTCGATCAAACTGTTTACCAAATCCCTGGTAACCGCCGCTGTTATTGTGTCTTTGCTGGTTCTCGTTGTGTTGAGCGGATGCTCGGCCGGTGATTCCGCGCCCGTTGCCGAAAAACCCAAGGTTTCGGTGCTCACTGTGCAACCGCAGCGTCAGGCATTGACCACCGAGCTGGCCGGTCGCACCCAGGCATTTATGGTTGCGCAGATCCGTCCTCAGGTCAGCGGCATTGTGCAGCAGCGCCTGTTCGTCGAAGGGGCCGAGGTCAAGGCCGGCGAGGCGCTGTATCAAATTGATGCGGCGCCATACAAGGCCGCCTTTGCCCAGATGCAGGCCACCGCCGCCAAGGCCCGCGCCACCGTCAAATCGGCTCAGGCCACGGCCCGGCGCGACGCGCAACTGGCGAAAATAGACGCCATCAGCCAGCAAGATAATGAAGACGCGCAGGTCAGCCTGCAAACGGCCGAGGCCGACCTGCAAGTGGCCTTGGCCGACGTCGAAACCGCGCGCATCAATCTGGCTTACACGCGCATCAGTTCGCCGCTCAGTGGCCGCATCGAAACCTCCACCGTGACCCCCGGCGCCTTGGTGGTGGCCAGCCAGGACACTGCGCTGACCACCGTGCAGCAACTGGACCCGATCTATGTCGACGTCACCCAGTCGACCAGCGAGTTGCTGCGCCTGAAACGCGACCTGGCCAGCGGCACCCTGCAAAACAATGGCCAGGGCGAAACCCCGGTGTTGCTCAAACTCGATGACGGCAGCACCTACAACCACGCCGGCAGCCTCAAGTTCAGTGGCGTCACCGTCACTGAAGGCACCGGCACCGTGACCCTGCGCGCTGTCTTCCCCAACCCCGATCACCTGTTATTGCCGGGTATGTATGTACGCGCCGTGCTGGATCAGGCCACCGACGACAGGGCGATTTTGATCCCGCAAAAAGCCGTCACCCGCAGCGCCAGCGGCGTGACCTCGGTGCTGGTGGTGGTCGAGGGCAAGGTCGAACAGCGCGTGCTGACCATTGACCGTGCCGTGGGCAATCAATGGTGGGTCACCTCCGGGTTGAATGCCGGTGATCAGGTGATTGTCGAGGGCGGGCAGAAAGTCCGGGTGGGCAACGAGGTATTGGCACAAAACAGCGAAACCCGTTCGCTGCCGACCCGTGCGGCACCCACTGCAATTGCCCGGGAGGGTTGAACATGGCGCGCTTCTTTATTGATCGGCCGATTTTTGCCTGGGTGATCGCCATCGTGATCATGCTCGCGGGCGCGCTGTCGATCACCCAATTGCCCCTTGAGCAGTACCCTGACATTGCCCCGCCCACGGTGAAAATCGCCGCCACCTACACCGGCGCATCGGCCAAAACGGTCGAGGACTCGGTGACCCAGGTGATCGAGCAGCAAATGACCGGCATCGACAAGCTGACCTATATGTCGGCCTCCAGCAGTTCGGCGGGCAGCGCCAGTATCAACCTCACCTTTGAGGCCGGCACGGATCCCGACGTGGCGCAGATGCAGGTGCAAAACAAGCTCCAGCAAGTGGAATCGCGCCTGCCCAGCTCGGTGCAGAGCGAAGGCCTGACCGTGACCAAGGGCGGCTCGGATTTCTTGATGATTGCCGCGCTGGCCTCGGATAACCCGAGCGTGACCGGCACGCAGATTGGCGATTACATCTCCAGCACCTTGCTCGACTCCATCAGCCGCATCGACGGCGTCGGTGAAGTCAAAGCCATGGGCTCGGGCTACGCCATGCGCATCTGGCTGGACCCGGCGCTGTTGCAAAAATATTCCCTTATGCCTTCTGACGTGACCACCGCCCTGGAGGCGCAAAACACCGAAGTGTCGGCCGGGCAATTGGGCGCCTTGCCCGCCGTGGCCAGCCAGCAACTCAATGCCACCATCACCGCGCGCAGCAAGCTGCAAACCGCCGAAGAATTTCGCAATGTGGTGGTCAAGTCCAACAGCGCCGGTGCCGTGGTGTTGCTCGGCGAAGTGGCCACGGTGGAGCTGGGCAGTGACAGCTATGACGTCAACTCGGCCCTTAATGGCAAACCGTCCGCCGCCATGGGCGTGCAACTGGCCACCGGCGCCAATGCGCTGGAAGTCGGTGAGGCGGTCAAGGCCAAGCTCGCCGAACTGGAACCGTACTACCCGAGCGAAATGCAGCTCAAAAACGTGATCGCCTACGACACCACGCCGTTTGTCAGCCTGTCCATCGAAGAAGTGGTCAAGTCCCTGGGCGAGGCCATCGTCCTGGTGGTGCTGATCATGTTCCTGTTCCTGCAGAATTTTCGCGCCACGCTGATCCCCGCCATCACCGTGCCGGTGGTGCTGCTGGGCACCTTTGGCGTGCTGGCGATGTTTGGTTACTCGATCAACACCCTGACCATGTTTGCCATGGTATTGGCCATCGGCTTGCTGGTGGATGACGCCATTGTGGTGGTGGAAAACGTCGAACGGGTGATGAGCGAGAAGGGCTTGTCGCCGCTGGAGGCAACGCGCCAGTCGATGGATGAAATCACCAGCGCCTTGATCGGCATCGCCCTGGTGCTGAGCGCGGTGTTTATCCCCATGGCGTTTTTCAGCGGTTCAACCGGGATTATCTACCGCCAGTTTTCGGTGACGATTGTGTCGGCGATGGTGCTCTCGGTGCTGGTGGCCATGACCCTGACCCCGGCCCTGTGTGCGACCTTGCTCAAGCCGGTTGACCCAAACGGGCACGGCCCGCAGACCGGCTTCTTCGGCTGGTTCAATCGCACCTTTGAACGCGGCGCCCAGGCGTATCAACGGGTAGTCGGCAAGATTTTGCAGCGCAGTGGCCGCAGCCTGATGGTGTACGTGTTGGTGGTCGCCGCGATGGCGGTGGGTTACACCAAACTGCCCACCTCGTTCCTGCCCGATGAAGATCAGGGCATCCTCATGGCGCAGATGCAATTGCCGGTAGGCGCCACCGATGACCGCACCCAGGCTGTGCTCAAACAGTTCGAGAGCTACATCCTGCAACAGCCGGAAGTCGAGGCCATGATCAGCATTTCCGGCATGGGCATGGGTGGCAATAGCCAGAACTCGGCGCGGGCGTTTATCCGTCTCAAGGACTGGAGCGAGCGCACCGGCGCCGGGCAGGATTCAGCGTCGATCGCGCAGCGCGCCACGCAGGCGCTGTCGAGCATCGGCGATGCCGATGTGTTTGTCATGCAGCCGCCAGCCGTGCGCGGATTGGGGCAAAGCTCGGGGTTTGATTTGCAACTCAAGGACGTCGCCGGGCTGGGCCATGAAGCGCTGGTGGCGGCGCGTGAGCAACTGATCGAGCTGGCCAGACAGGACCCGCGCCTGCAAGGCGTACGCAGCAACGGTCTGGACGACACGCCGCAGCTCAAGGTGACGATTGATGACCGCAAAGCCGGGGCGATGAGCCTGACCACCAGCGATATCAACACCACGTTATCCACGGCGTTGGGCGGCAGTTACGTCAATGACTTCCTCAATCAGGGCCGGGTGAAAAAGGTCTATGTGCAGGGGCAGGCGTCGTCGCGGATGCAGGCTGACGACCTTGATCACTGGTTTGTGCGCAACAGCAATGACGAAATGGTGCCGTTCTCCTCGTTCGCCAGCAGCTCATGGACCTCGGGTTCGCCGCTGCTGGAGCGCTACAACGGCAGTTCGTCGCTGGAAGTGGTGGGTGATCCGGCACCGGGCGTGAGTTCCGGGGT
Organism: Pseudomonas sp. FSL W7-0098; assembly: GCF_005930585.1. Classification (NCBI taxonomy): domain Bacteria; kingdom Pseudomonadati; phylum Pseudomonadota; class Gammaproteobacteria; order Pseudomonadales; family Pseudomonadaceae; genus Pseudomonas; species Pseudomonas sp. FSL W7-0098. Next base: position 130,453 of record NZ_RXHW01000005.1, on the reverse strand, counting down.
GGCGATGGACGCTGTGGAGTCGATCATCAAGCAACTGCCTGAAGGCATCAGCTACGAATGGACGGGGCAGTCCTATCAACTGCGCCTGTCCGGCTCGCAAGCGCCGTTGCTGTATGCGATTTCGGTGCTGTTTGTGTTCCTGTGCCTGGCGGCGCTGTACGAGAGCTGGTCGGTGCCGTTTTCGGTGATGCTGGTGGTGCCATTGGGCGTGGTGGGCGCGGTGCTCGCCACTCGCTTCAGCGGCTTGAGCAATGACGTGTACTTTCAGGTGGGGCTGTTGACCACCGTGGGGCTGGCGGCGAAAAACGCCATTCTGATCGTCGAGTTCGCCAAGCATCTGCAAGAGCAGGGCAACAGTTTGATCGACGCCACGCTGATCGCGGTACGGCAACGTCTGCGGCCGATTTTGATGACCTCGCTGGCCTTTATGTTTGGCGTGTTGCCGCTGGCCATGAGTTCCGGTGCAGGTTCGGCCGGGCGTCAAGCCATCGGCACCGGGGTGCTGGGCGGCATGTTCAGCGCCACGGTGCTGGGAATCTTCTTTGTGCCGCTGTTCTTCGTGTTGATTCGCCGCCGTTTCAGCCGCGTGTCGACCCCCACCACTGACCGTACAGGTGAAGCATGAGTCGCTTTCGTTGGTCGCTGCTGGCCGTTTTCGCACTGCTGGGCGGCTGCATCAATCTGGCGCCTGAGTACGAGCGCCCGCAAGCCCCGGTGGCCGAACAATGGCTGCCGGGCACCGCTACGCCCAAAGGGCAGGTGGCGGCGGACATTCAATGGCAGCAGTTTTTCACCGACCCGCGTCTGGCGCAGTTGCAGACCCTGGCCTTGGCCAATAACCGCGACCTGCGGGTGGCCAGCCTGAATATCGAAAAAGCGCAGGCGCAATACCGTATTCAGCGTGCCGCCTCGTTTCCGGGGATCGACGCCAGCGTCAGTGGCAGTTCCAGTCGGGCCAACAGCAGCACCAGCCACAGCTACAGTGCCGAACTGGGGTTGAGCAGCTACGAAGTGGACGTGTTCGGGCGAGTCAAAAACCTTCAGGACGAAGCGCTGCAATCCTATCTGGCGCTGACCGAAACCCGCCGCAGCACTCAGATCAGCATGGTCGCCGAAGTGGGCACCGCGTGGCTGACGTTGGCGGCGGACAACGAGCGCCTGAAATTGGCACAAGAGACGCTGACCAGCCAGCAGTCCACCTACGAACTGACCCAGCGCAGCCATGGTTTGGGTGGTTCATCGGGGCTGGCAGTCTCTGAGGCGCAAACCACCGTGGAATCGGCGCGGGTCGATGTGGCCGAATACGCCAGTCAGGTGCTGCAAGATCAGAATGCGTTGCGTCTGCTGGTGGGCAGCGACATCCCGGCCAGCCTGCTGCCGGGCGACAGCCTGGAATCGGCGGCGATGCTGGTGCAAGTGCCAGCCGAGTTGCCGTCCACCTTGTTGCAGCGTCGCCCGGACGTACTGGCCGCTGAACATACCTTGATGTCAGCCAACATCGACATTGGCGCGGCGCGGGCGGCGTTCTTCCCCAGCATCACCCTGACCGCCGGTGCCGGGTCAGCCAGCACCAGCCTGTCGAGCCTGTTCAAGGCCGGCAGCGGCGCGTGGAGCTTTGCGCCGAGTATCAGCCTGCCGATCTTCGACGCCGGCAGTAATCGGGCTACGCTGGACTCAGCCAAAGTGGAGCGCGAGATACAGGCGCAGACCTACCAGCTGACTTTGCAGACTGCGTTCAAGGAAGTGGCCGATGCACTGGCGGTGCGCAGCACCCTGGACCAGCGCCTGAGCGCCCAGCAAGCGCTGACCGAGGCCAGTCGCAAAAGCTACGAGTTGTCGGATGCACTGTACCGCAGTGGTTCGCAAAGCTTTCTTGAAGCACTGGTTTCCCAGCGTTCGCTGTACAGCGCCGAACAAGACCTGATCACCCTGCGACTGGCCGAACAAAGCAACCGCGTGACGTTATACAAAGTGCTGGGCGGTGGCTGGAACTGAGCGCAGGTTTACCCCGGATTTTTCATTGAAAAGGAGCTGTCATGATCGCCCTCCAAACCCTGCGCCGGCTATTACTCGGCAGCACAGTGCTTCTCCTGCAACTGCCGAACCTGGCCCATGCCGAAACGACCATCGCCGCGCTGCCCGTGGTCAAACCCGCCATCAGCTGCGCGGCCCTGACCCGGGTTGATCTGCAGGCAATCGGCGGCAAGGGCAGCCAGGTGGAGTCGGCCAGCGAAACCACCAGCAATGGGGTTACCGCCTGTGAAGTGCAAGGCACGCTGGCGCCGAGCATCGGTTTCAAGGTCATGCTGCCAACCCACACCTGGACCCAGCGTTATCTGCAAGTGGGTTGCGGCGGCCTGTGCGGGCGGATTTCATTGCAGGTGGGCGCGGCCGAAGGCTGTGCCCCCCTGAACAGCGGCGGCTTTGTGCTGGCAGCTACCGATATGGGTCACGAGGGCATGGACAACAGTTGGGGCAACGATGCACAAAAACGTGCTGATTTCGCCCATCGCGGCGTCCACCTGACGGCACTGGCCGCCAAGCAACTGATTGGCGCCTATTACGGCCAGCAACCTGCGTACGCTTATTTTACCGGCTGCTCCGATGGCGGGCGCGAAGCCCTGATCGAAGCCCAGCGCTATCCCGACGATTTCAACGGCATCATTGCCGGGGCGCCGGCATTGAATTTTCTGGTGCAGAATTCGATTTATCATGCCTGGCAGGCCCGCGCCAATCAGGACGGGGAGGGCAAGGCGATTCTTGTAGCCTCGCGCCTGCCGATCCTGCACCAGGCTGTGCTGCAGCAGTGCGACGCGCTGGACGGGCAGGTCGATGGTCTGATCAGCGACCCCCGGGCTTGCCGTTTTGATCCTGCAACTGTGCAGTGCAAGGCCTCTGCGACGGATACTTCGGACTGCCTGAGCGCCAGGGAGGTGGAGGCGGCCCGAAGCCTTTATGACGGCCCGCGTGACCCGGCTACCGGTGAACGCCTGACCATTGCCGGGCCACAGCCGGGTTCCGAACTGGCCTGGGCCGGGGTGTTTGTGCCGGACAGCGTCGATCAGCCGATCAACAGTGAAAAGATGGCCCTGGATGTCTTGCGCAATCTGGCCTTCGAGCGCAATCCGGGAGCAGATTACAGCCTGGCGGACGTGAAGTTTGATCGCAGCACCCTGGATCAATTGCGCGCCCTGCACCCACTGTATGACGCCACCAACCCGGATCTGTCGGCATTCGCAGACCGCGGCGGCAAGCTGATCCTGTGGCACGGTTGGGCCGATCAGCATATCTCGCCACTGAACACCATCGCCTACCACCAGGCGGTGCAGGTGCAGATGGGCAAGTCGAAGGCCGAGTCCTTCGAGCGGCTTTATCTGCTGCCAGGGGTTTACCACTGTGGTGGCGGTGAAGGCCCGAGCCTGCTGGACCTGCTGACACCCATGATGTCATGGGTCGAAAAGGGTCAGGCCCCCGCTGCCATTGTGACCTTGCAGGCCAGCAGCAAACAGGCCGCTGCCAGCGAGTTTGGCGCACCGACCAATCTGCCGGGCCGGGCTGCTGCGGACCAAAAACCGTCAATGATGGCGCCCCGGTCTGTCGCCCAGGACCCTGCCAACGACGGGCGTACACGCCTGGTGTTTCCGTACCCGGATGTGGCGGTGTATGACGGCAAGGGCGATGTTAAATCGGCCGACAGTTATGTGCGCAGCCCAAACGCGGTGGATGAAAAAACCCCGCAGTGGCTGGGCTCGGACTTTTTCACGCCCTATGCACCGCTGCAACGCTGAGGTCTTCAGCCCTCGGCACTGCGCGCCAGGCTCTGGATGACCTGGGTGAGGATTTCATCCGATAATGGCACATCACTGCGTCGCGCCTGGCGATACTCGCTGGGGGTACTGCCCGCGTATTGCTTGAATGCGCGGGCGAAGTAGGAGGGGTCCTTGAAGCCGACTTCATAGCCGATACTGGTAATGGGCATCTGGCTGTTGTCGAGCAGGTCCTTGGCGCTGTCCATGCGCTTGCCCAGTATGTAGTCCATAAAGCCCAGCCCGTAGACTTCCTTGAACAGGCGGCTAAAGCGAAAAGTGGTCATCCCGCAGCGCTTGGCCAGGTCTTTCTGGTCAATGCTTTCGCAGTAATGCTGATCGATGTACTGCAGCACATTGTGCAGTGCGTTGTGCTTTTGATGGTCGGTGGTCAGGCGGATGCTGTCGGGCAGAGCAGGACCATGTTCGATCGGCAATGCCTTGTTGTTCCCGGCGGCGCTTCTCAATGTACACAGTTGCTCAAGGGCGTTGAGGTAACGGTTGATCTCGGCCGCACTCAGGGGCAGCACCACGTATTCCCAGACTCGCGAACGCATGGCCCAGATCGCAAGCTCTTCGGAGTGCTGCACGGTAAACATGGTGATCGGGATAGAGGGCGACTTGAGTTTGATTTCCTGCAACAGGCTGAGCCCCGCCAGGTCGGGGCAGTCAAAATGCATGCAGATCATGTCTGGCACCGGTTCGCGGTGTTTGTTGGCCCAGGCCCGGGGGGTGTCCAGCAGGCAGTGACAGGCGGAACGAAAGGGCAGCATGAGGGCTTCAGTGGATTGAGTGCGGGTAAGGTCGAACCATAGGAGATGAGGTTGTTTGACAGCTTCAGATTTCATTCACCTAATCCTTTCTTGTGCAGAGCGCTGTCGGGTTGATAGGTCGAATCAATATGTACGCGCACTTTCAAGTTGGTTTTAATTGGATCCGATCAGGGTGTTTGCCTATCTAATAAGTGCAAAAAAATCCTGCTGTTCGACAATAAACTCCTAACCGCTCCTTCCACCGATGGCTAGCCTTCAATCAGGCGGTGCATTTAGTAATCGCTTTGGGCAAGCCACTCGAGTGAGGTGAACAAAATGAACTTGCAAACCATTAAAACTTCCGTCCAGGCCTTTATTAAGGATGAGAACGGCCTGACCATTGTTGAATACGCCGTGGCCGGTGGCTTGATAACCCTGGGGGCGGTTGCGGCATTCGTCACCCTGGGTGGCAACGTCAAGGACGCCATTACCAGCCTGGGGTGTGCGGTCAAGGGTACTACCTGCTGATGCACGGGCAATGATCACTGGGGCATGGCTCCTTTGCAGTTGCTGGCTGCCGGTTTGCAGCGCCAATGATACCAACCCGTACATAAGTATCGCTGTTGCTGTGAGGTTGTGAAGATTAAATCCTGCTATGAAACCCCCGGCTTAGTCTGTTGCGCTATACGTCCCCTCTAGCCCAGCACCCTTAAGCCGGTTTTTTTGTGCCTGATTAGTTGTAGTACGGATTGCATATAAAGAGTCTGTTAGTGGCAGTTACCTGCTCTTGAATAGGTGGGGTTTAACTGTTTCTGGGTAATGTCAATAAAGTCCTAGCAGTCAGCAAAAATCTCCTAACCCTCAAATAACCCTCTGGCTAAGATCCAATCAAGCAGCGCAAATAGCCCTGCTTCTTGATATCAAACATTGAGTGAGGTGGACGAAATGAGCCTGCAATCAATCAAGACTTCCGTAGTGAAGTTTATCAACGACGAAGATGGCCTGACCATTGTGGAATATGCAGTGGCAGGCGGGCTGATAACACTGGGCGCTGTCGCCGCGTTTATCACCCTGGGCGGCAATGTGAAAACAGCAATCACCAGTCTGGGATGTGCTGTCAAGGGCACTGTCTGCTAACACGATGTCTCCTGTTGAGGGTGCAGCCATGAGCGAGTTACTGATTGCTCCTGTCGTATTGCTTTTAGGGCTGCTGGGAGTTGCGGTGGTGAGCGATCTTCGCAGTCACCGCATTCCCAACCTTCTTGTTTTGCTGGGGCTGGTACTGGGCCTGGTCGGCCAGACCTGGGCCGCAGGCTTTATCGGGTTGGGGCATTCACTGCTGGGCATGCTGATCGGTTTCGGAATTTTCCTGCCCATGTACGCCGTTGGCGGGATGGCCGCCGGAGACGTCAAGCTAATGGCCATGGCCGGCGCATTTTTAACCCCCCATGACGCCCTCTGGGCTGCGTTTTTCAGCCTGATTGCAGGTGGGGTATGCGGGTTATTGATCGTCCTGGTGCAGGGCCAGGCCCTGCAAACCCTGGGCCGCTACTGGTTGATGCTCAGGGCACGCGCCTACTTCCCCCCCCACGCTGCTGAAGTGGCCGGCAAACCTTTCCCTTATTCGGTCGCCGTTTTGCTCGGCACCTTGGCCAGCGTCTTTTGGCTGACCTTGGGCCACTAGTTCAGGAGAACACCATGTACGCCATCAGCAGCAACCGTGTTTCTCTCGATGAGCGCGAAGCGGTACAACTACTGGCTCCACAACCACGGACCATCCTTGAAACCGGATTGGCAGACAATTTTCTCGGTGATCTGGTGTGCAAGCATTTATACGATGCGGGTGTGCTGGACATGGTGCAGCTGGTGGCGCGACTGGCGCTTACCGGTGCGGTAATGGAAGAAATCCTCACGTTCCTGCGCAAGGACCGTCGCGTCGAAGTACTGGGCCAGGCAGGGGGGCAGGCCATGCGCTACGGCTTGACCGAGCGCGGCCGCAACAGTGCCCGCGATGCCCTGGCCCGCAGTGGCTACATAGGTGCAGCGCCTTACCCGGTGAGTGCCTACCGCTCGCTGCTGAAGTTGCAGACCATTCACCACGGGCGTATCAGCGCCCATGACATGCACCACTGTTTCGGTTCGATGGTGCTGGCGCAAAGCATGCTCGATCAACTGGGTGTTGCCTTGAATTCCGGGCGCGCCATCATGATTTACGGGCCTGCGGGTACCGGCAAGACCTATGTCAGCAGTCGGCTGATCCGCTTGTTTGCCGAAGCGATCTGGGTGCCTCATGCCATCGCCATCAATGAATCGGTGATCGAGATCTTTGACCCTCAGGTACACAAGCGCCTGGGCGATGACGAACATCAAAACGGCTTGATGCTCAACGAGGGCATAGACCGCCGCTTGCTGTGCTGCGAACGGCCGATCGTGATCACCGGTGGTGAGTTGACGATGGAACAACTGGATGTTCGTTATGACCCTTATGCCCGTCAGTACCAGGCACCGTTGCAACTCAAGGCCAGTAACGGCCTGCTGATCATCGACGATCTGGGGCGTCAGCGCATGACCCCGGGCGAGTTGTTGAACCGCTGGATTGTGCCCATGGAAGAGAGGCGAGACTTCCTCAACCTGGGGGGCGGGCGCCACTGCGAACTGCCGTTTGACCTGATCCTGGTGTTCTCCACCAACCTCAATCCGCTGGAGCTGGCTGACGAAGCATTTTTGCGGCGCATTGGCTACAAGCTGCAATTTGGCTACCTCAAGCCTGGCGAATACGAACGCATCTGGATTCAAGAGACGCAGCGCCTGGGTATCCCCTATGACCCGCTGTTGCTCAGTTTCGTGCTGCACGACCTGTATGGCGCCGAAAACATGCCCCTGGTGCCATGTCATCCCCGGGATCTGTTGAATATGGCGTGCGATCGCCAGCGTTATCTGGAGGGGGCGGGGCCACTGACTACTCAGGAGCTTGAGTGGGCGTGGCGCAACTATTTCGTCCAACTCGATTTTCTTGGCTAAGGAGTTACCGTCATGAACTCGCGCACGCTGACTTTGATTGTCCTGTCCGTGATCCTCGGGCTGGGGGCTACATGGATGGCCAATAACTGGCTCACGGCACGGCTGAACACCAGCCCTGACGATAACCAGCAAAACGTGGTGATTGCCACGGTGGAAATCGCTTTCGGGCAGATGATCGAGCCCCAGCAAGTGACGGTGGTGCGCATGCCCAGGGATGCAGCCCCCGAAGACGCCTTCGACACCCCTGAAAAAGTGGTCGGCAAGATCGCCACCTTCTCCCTGCTGCGCGGCGACATTCTGCGGGGGGCACGGTTGGCCGAGCATATGGGTGGCAGCACCCTGGCCTCGCTGATCGAACCCAGCAAACGGGCCATCTCGGTGCGGGTGGATGACGTGGTTGGCGTCGGCGGCTTCCTGCTGCCGGGTAATCGGGTCGACGTGCTGGCAACCCGGCAGGTTGGTAGCGAAGGTAATGCCGAGTCCAAGACCATTCTCCAGGACCTGCGGGTACTGGCTGTTGACCAGACCGCCAGCACTGACAAGACCCAACCGGTGGTGGTGCGTGCGGTAACCCTGGAGATGACCCCCGCCCAGGCCGAAGTGCTGGTCAAGGGCATGAGCGCTGGCAAGGTGCAACTGGCCTTGCGCAACCCTCTGGATAACAACAAGACACCCATTGCGGCTGAGCCCGTTGCCATGGCGGCGCCGGTACTGCCGACCGTGATGGCCAAGCCGGTGGCTCGCCGTCGTGCACCGGCCAATGACGGTGGCGTGATTGTCATCCGCGGTGTCGCGGCCACGGTAGAAAAGGCGATGTAGAGGGCCGGGCAGCGGCCGCGCAAGACTATCAAGGTGAACCATCATGAACGCGCGTATCCAACAGCCCCACACCGCGTTTCCCCGGCAACAGCGCGGCGCCATGCTGGTCCTGGTGGTGATTGCCATGGCTTCGCTCTTGTTGATGGGCGCCCTGGCCCTGGACGGCAGCCATATGCTGCTGAACAAGACCCGGTTGCAAAACGCCGTGGATGCGGCGGCGTTGAGCGGGGCCAAGACGCTCAGCATGGTAGTGGGGGCGACCGGCTCGGCCAGCCTGACGCAAACAGCGGCCCTCAATACCCTGAGCCTCAATGCCAATGCGACGGGCAACGAGGAATTGGGCAGGGCCATCACGGCCAACCCGTCAGGCTTTGCCTCGGTGGAACTGGCCACCAGTGTCTACGGGCCGTTTTCTTTCCCGGGGCCGACCAATGCGACCTTTGTTCGGGTCACGGTGAACAACTATCCCCTGAGCAGTTTTTTCTGGGGCGTATTCCAGGCGCTGGACAACGGTAACGCCACCGGCAAGGCCGTCGCGGCGGTGGCCACTGCCGGGCCCAGCCCGAGCAGCGGCCCCTGTGATCTGACGCCGCTGCTGGTGTGCGGCAACCCTGCGCAGAACAATCCGGCTGCGGGGATGTTCTGGGGTTTCACGTTCGGTGATCTGCAGGTACTGAAAACTGCCGCCAACAACAATTCGCCCATCGGTCCGGGCAATTTTCAGCTGCTGGATTTCGGTTCGGGCGGCAAGACGGTCAGGGAAGCGTTGGCGGGGGGGATCGACCAGTGCAATATCGTCGGTGCAACTGCCCAGACCAAGCCGGGCAACACCGTGGGCCCGGCTTCCCAGGGCCTCAATACGCGCTTTAACGAATACAAGGGTGGCCTCAGTGCTTCTGACTATCCGCCGGACCTGGTGGTTACCGTCAATCCCAAGTCATTTACCTACGCCGGGTCGCCTGCGCCGATTCTGTATGACGGCAATACGGTCACGTCCAGCAGCGGCAACCTGTCCACCAGCAGCGGTGCCCTGTACGACTACAACAACTGGAAGCAGGACGAGGCAGCTTGTGTGGGCGGCGGCGCCGGTTGCCAGGGCAATGGTGTATTTGAACGACGGATCCTGAAAATCGTGATCGGCGATTGCTCGGGCAAGAACGACGGAGCCTCGGCGATTCCGGTGCTGGGCTTTGGCTGCTATTTCGTGATGCAGCCAGCCGCTCAGCAGGGTAATGAAGCGCAAATCTTCGGCCAGTTCGTCAGCGTGTGCGAAGGCGACAACGTACCGGGTCCCAACCCTGCGGCCAACGCCGGGCCACAGGTGATCCAGCTGTACAAAACCTATATCGACAACAACCAGACGCCGAGCACCGACTCCTAGGAGGTCTCATGAGACGCTGTGGATTCAGGTCGTCCCGCGCCCAGCGGGGCCTGGCGATGGTCGAACTGGCGCTGACCCTGCCGCTGCTGGTGTTGCTGATGCTGGCCTTCGCCGAGTTCGGCCGCATGCTGTTCCAGTACAACAGCCTGCAGCAGGCCAGCCGTGATGCCGGGCGTTATGTGGCCAGCCAGGCGTGGAACGCCACCCTGGGCACGCTGGACCTGAACGCGGCGCTGGTCACCAAGACCAAGAACGTTGCCGTTTATGGCCTGCCGGCCAACCCCAACGGTTATCCGGCGGCGGCACCAGGCCTGACCACCGGTGATGTCACGGTGAGTGCGGTGGGCACCAACCATGTACGGGTCAGCATTGCCTACACCTTTGTCCCGGCGCTCGGCAGCGCCATTCCTGCGCTGTATGGCAGCAGCGTGCCACTGGGCCTGCTGTTGACTTCAACGGTCGTAATGAGGGCCTTGTGATGAACCGCAAACGCATGGGTGGCGTGTATATCGTCGAGTTCGCCATCACCGCTCTGGTGCTCTTCACACTGCTGTTTGGCGCACTGGAAATGGGCCGGCTGTACTTCACCGTCAATGTGCTGAGCGAGTCGGTGCGTCGCGGCGCGCGGCTGGCAGCGGTGTGCAATATCCAGGACCCGGTCATCCTGCGTCGTGCCATGTTCAACACGGCGGGCAATGCCGGGCCAAGCAGCCTGATCGCCAGCCTGACCAGTGCCAATCTGAACCTGATCTATCTGGACGCCAACGGTGCAGTGGTCTCCAGCCCCAATGATCTGGTGGGGGCCGGCGGTTTTGCCGCCATTCGTTATGTGCAACTGCAGGTGACCAACTTCAGTTTCAATCTGTTGATCCCCGGCTTCAGGGGGGTCTTCATTCTGCCCACGTTCAGGTCGACCGTGCCTCGTGAGAGTCTTGGCCGCCAGCCTGATCCGGCGGTTACACCGGGGATTACGCCATGTTAAGTGTCCGAGAAGTGACGGCGGCTACGTCATCAGACCGCCAGGGAATGCGCCTGTTGATCAGCGGCCGTGATGCCGCGGCCTTGAATCATCTCAAGGCCTTGAGCCAGGGCATAGCCCACTTGCAGGTGAGTACGCGGCTGGTGAGCAATGGCCACACTGACCCGCTCTACGGCCTGGAACAGCAGCCTGATTTTCTGCTGTTGCGCGTCAGTCATTTATGGCGCGAGGAACTGGCGGCTTTGTTGCAGCATCCGCTCAAGGAGCGTCCGCCACTGCTGGTGTGCGGGTCGCTGGATGAGCATGAAGGCATGCGTATGGCCATGCAGGCCGGGGCCCGTGACTTTTTGCCGGAGCCAGTGTCGGCCGAGGACTTGCAGTCGGCGCTGGAGCGCATGCAGCTGGAGCAGCACAGCGAGTATGGGAGCAAGGGCAAACTGGTGTCGGTGATGAATGCCAAGGGCGGTTCGGGTGCCTCGATGCTGGCTTGCAATCTGGCTCATCAATTAAGTGTGCAGGGCGGCAGAACCCTGCTGCTGGATCTGGACCTGCAATTCGGCAGCCTGGCTCACAGTCTGGATGTGTTGCCCACCCACAGCCATACCGATGTGCTGCAACAGATCGATACCCTGGACAGCGTGGCGCTGCGGGGTTTCTGCAGTCATTTCAGCCCCAGTCTGCATGTGCTGGGCGGCCGCACCGATGAGCTGTGCCTGTCCCAGGAAATTCGCCTGGAGCAACTGGACAGTTTGCTGAAACTGGCGCGCAGCACCTATGACTGGGTCGTGGTGGATTTGCCGCGGCATATTGATCACCTCACCGGCATCACCCTGGAACAGTCGGACCGGGTCTATATCGTGCTGCAGCAAAGCTTGAGCCATCTGCAGGACGCCAACCGCCTGGTGCGCATTCTGCGCGACGACCTGGGCGTGCAGGGCAATCGTCTGCATGTGGTGCTTAACCGCTTTGACAAGGCGTCGCCCTTTAAACCCAAGGACATCAGCGAAGCCTTGCGCTGCGCGGAACTGCAAAAGTTGCCCAATGACTATGCGGTGGTCAGTGAAAGCCAGAATACCGGGGTGCCCCTGGAGCTGCATGCTCCCCGTGCCAGCATCACCTTGAGCCTGCGTGAGCTGAGCCAGAGCCTGATCGGCATCGAGGCCACTGAAGCAGGTTTGCTCAAACGTACTTTCAGCCGTCTATTCGGAGGATAAGCCATGCTCAGCGACTTTCGTAATCGTCTGCGTCAGCAAGCCGGGAAGCTGGCCTCCGCAGAAGTGGTGGCACTGCCTGTCGAGGGCGCCGATTGCACCAGTGTATTGATGGCCTGGGAAGCCAGCGTGCCGGATGTGGTGTATGAAACCCGCACCAAGCTCAGCTCCATGGAGGCCGAGTGGCGGGAGAAGATTTACCAGCAGTTGCTCAAGGTCATGGACCTGTCCTTGCTCGACACCCTGGAGCTGGCCGATGCAGGGCGCCAGATTCGCGAGATCAGTCAGCGCCTGCTGGATGAATACTCGGCACCGGTCAGTGCCAGCAGCCGTCAGTTGATCATCAAGCAGATTACCGACGAGGTGCTGGGCCTCGGGCCGCTGGAGCCGCTGCTGGGTGACAGCAGCGTATCGGACATTCTGGTCAATGGTTTTGACTCGGTGTACGTCGAGCGCTTCGGTAAATTGCAGAGAACCGATGTGCGCTTTCGCGACGATCATCATCTGCTCAATATCATCGACCGTATTGTCTCCAGCCTAGGGCGGCGTATCGATGAGTCCTCGCCCCTGGTGGATGCACGGCTCAAGGACGGCTCGCGGGTCAACGCGATCATCCCGCCGCTGGCCATCGACGGGCCGAGCATGTCGATCCGCCGCTTCGCCGTAGACCTGCTCAATACCCAGAGCCTGGTGCAGATGGGCACCCTGACCCCGGCCATTGCCCTGATGCTCAAGGCCATCGTGCGCGGGCGGCTCAATGTGCTGATCTCCGGCGGCACCGGCAGCGGCAAGACCACCATGCTCAATGTGCTCTCCAGCTTTATCCCGCACAACGAGCGCATCGTCACCATTGAAGACTCCGCCGAGCTGCAATTGCAGCAGCCCCATGTGGTGCGCCTGGAAACCCGGCCCTCGAATATCGAGGGGCGTGGCGAGGTGGGTCAGCGTGAACTGGTGCGCAACAGCCTGCGTATGCGCCCTGACCGGATCGTGATCGGTGAGGTGCGTGGCGCCGAGGCGCTGGATATGTTGACGGCCATGAACACCGGCCACGACGGGTCGCTGACCACTATTCACGCCAATACGGCCCGCGACGCGCTGGGGCGGATCGAAAACATGGTGTCGATGAGCGGCGCCACCTTTCCGATCAAGGCCATGCGTCAGCAAATTGCCTCGGCCATCGGCGTGGTCATCCAGCTGGAGCGTCAGGAGGATGGTACCCGGCGCCTGGTCAGCGTGCAGGAAATCAACGGCATGGAAGGCGACATCATTACCATGACCGAGATCTTCGCGTTTGTACGCAGCGGCATGGGCGAAAAAGGGGAAGTGCTGGGCGAGTTCCGCTCAACCGGCATGGTGCCGGCATTTCGTGATGTGCTGGCCAAACGGGGTATTGAGCTGCCGCTCAGCCTGTTCCGGCCGGAATGGATGGAGGGGCAGTCATGAATCAGGTTCCTGGCGAATTTATCCTGGCGTTCCTGGGCATGGTGTTCACTGCCATGTTCCTGCTCAGTCAGGGTTTGACCATTCCGGTGTTCGGTGAGGCCAACCAGGTGCGCAAGCGCATTCGCGGGCGCCTGAACCTGCTGGAGCGGGCGAGTAACCTGCCCAATATGCAGTCGATCCTGCGCCAGAAATACCTGCGGCGTCTGCCACCCCTTGAGGCCCGCCTTGAGCAGTTGCCGATGATGGAAACCCTGGCGCAGATGATCGAGCAGGCCGGCCATGAATACAGGGCCTACCGCGTGTTGCTGCTGGGGCTGGTGCTGGCTACGGCGGTGGGGCTGGTGCTGTGGTCGTTGTTGCAGCTGTGGTGGGTGGCGTTGCCGGCGGCGTTTGTCTGCTTCTGGCTACCCATCTGGAAGATTTCCCACGATCGCATCAAGCGTTTTGCCCAGTTTGAAGAGGGTTTGCCCGATGCGCTGGATGCCATGTGCCGGGCTTTGCGCGCCGGGCATCCGTTTAACGAAACCCTGCAACTGGTTGCCGAAGAGCATCACGGGCCGGTGGCTTACGAGTTCGGCCTGGCCTTTGCCGATATCAACTATGGCAATGATGTGCGCCGGGCCATGCTCGGCCTGCTGGAACGGGTGCCCAGCATGACGGTGATGATGCTGGTGACCACGGTGCTGATCCACCGCGAAACCGGCGGCAACCTGACCGAGGTGTTGACCCGCTTGAGCAGCCTGATCCGCGGGCGCTTTCGCTTCCATCGCAAGGTCAAGACGCTCTCGGCTGAAGGGCGGATGTCCGGCTGGATTCTGGTGTCGATGCCCTTTGTGCTGGCGTTGGCCATCCTGATTTCCAGCCCGACTTATATGCCCCTGCTGTTCAAGGAGCCCATGGGCCAGAAGCTGATCATGGGGGCTTTTGTGGCCATGATCATCGGGATTTTCTGGATTCGCAAAATCATCCGGATTCAGGTTTGAACACGGCTCGCCCTGGAGGGTGACATGAACTATTTACTCGAACTGATCAACCGGATGGTGGGTAACGAGCAACTGACCCGCATGCTGTTTGCCGGGCTTATCGGCCTGAGTGTGGTGTTGGTGGTGGTCACCCTGGCGGTGCTGGTCAAGGGCCTGCAAAGCCCGGTACAGCGGCGCTTGATGTTGATCAAGCGCGGGCATGGTGTCGACCACCGGGCGCCGCCGAGCAATCTGCAAATGATGCTGGAGCAGGTCGGGCAGCGTTTCAGCTCCGGTGAGACCCGGGGGGCATCGGCCACCCGGACCCTGCTGATCCATGCCGGTTATCGCTCGCCGTCTGCGGTGCAGGTGTACTGGGCGATTCGTCTGCTGCTGCCACTGCTGCTGATGGGTATTGCGCTTCTGGCATTGCCGTTTATTCCCAACATGTCGCTGCTGCTGGGGGGCGGCATCCTGGCAGTAGCGCTCGGGGTGGGCTGGTTGATACCGGCGATCTATGTCAGCTCACGCAAGAAGTCGCGCATGTCGCGGTTGCTCATTGCCTTCCCGGATGCCCTCGACCTGATGGTGGTGTGTGTGGAATCGGGCCTGGCCTTGCCCCAGGCTATTGAACGGGTGGCCGAGGAAATGGCCGTCAGCCAGCCTGACCTGGCCATGGAACTGGCGCTGGTCAACGCCGAGGTGCGTGCCGGGGTGCCCAGTACTGAGGCGCTCAAGCACCTGGCCGAGCGTACCGGGCTGGAAGATATTCGCGGGCTGGTGAGCTTGCTGGCACAAAGCATTCGCTTTGGTACCAGTGTGGGTACGACCCTGCGGATTTATGCTGAAGAGTTTCGCGATCGGCGCACCCAGCTGGCTGAAGAAAAGGCCGCCAAAGTCGGTACCAAGCTGGTGTTTCCACTGATCTTCTGCCTGTGGCCGAGCTTTTTCCTGGTGGCCATCGGGCCTGCGATCATCAGTGTGTTCAAGGTGTTCGGCAAGATTTGAGTGCACAGGACGAATGCGTGTTGCTGTGGTCTATGCTCTTGTTCCCACCGGTTTGCCGGTGTTCGCACAAACAGGAGGTTGACCATGAGCAAGAAGATTTTGGTGGTACTGACCAGCGTCGAGAAATACCCGAACCTTGATCGCGCCACAGGCTTATGGCTGGGCGAGGCCGTGCATTTTGTGCACAAGGTCGAGGCCGCAGGCTATGCCGTCGACTACGTCAGCCCGCAAGGTGGGTACACGCCGATCGACCCCCACAGCCTGGCCGCCGACATGGCGTCGCCGATTGACTGGCAGTGGTATCACGACAAGGCCTTCATGAACCGGCTGGGCGCGACGCTCAAGCCCGATCAGGTCAACCCGGATGACTACATCGCCATTTATTACGCGGGCGGCCATGGCGTTATCTGGGATTTTCCTGACAACGAGAAACTGCAAGCGCTCAGCCGTCATATCTATGAGCACGGCGGGGTGGTTTCGTCGGTGTGTCATGGCGCTGTGGGTTTACTGAATATCAAGCTGAGTAATGGTGAGCTGCTGGTCAAGGGCAAGAAAGTCACTGGTTTTTCCAATGAAGAGGAAGACTTGGCCGGATTAAGCCAGCATGTGCCGTACCTGACCGAAACCGAGCTGGTGAAGCGCGGTGCCTTGTATCAAAAGGCCGGTACCCCATGGGCACCGTTTGCCATCGCAGACGGACGGCTGATTACCGGGCAAAACCCGGCATCGGGCGGGCCGGTGGCCGAGCTGGTACTGGCGGCGATTCAGTAAAATCCCCGTTCTAAAGCCGATGCAGGCCCCTCAGCCTGCATCTACCTGCCTGATACCCACATTAAACTTTTGAATCCCAAGGATATTCTGTAGCCTTGTCGCGCTTCAGTGCTTGTCCGTGCCTGATACATACATTCTCCCAGCGGGGCTTGCCGGCCCGGAGCTGGTGGTACACTCGACTTTCGCGCAACAGCGCTTGCAGGTCTTGCGAACATGACGCAAATTTCTGAACGACTTCTGGTTCAAGCCCACCTTGATGCCAAGCAGCCCAAGCCGTTGACTGAGGCTCAAGCCCTCAGCCTGCGGGCGCAAATCGCGGCTGAACTTAAAGCCCGCGACGCGGTGCTGGTGGCGCACTTTTATTGTGATCCGGTGATTCAGGCCCTGGCCGAAGAAACTGGCGGCTGTGTCTCTGACTCCCTGGAGATGGCCCGCTTTGGCGCGGCTCACCCGGCCAAGACCATTCTGGTGGCCGGTGTGCGCTTTATGGGCGAAACCGCAAAAATCCTCACCCCTGAAAAACGCGTGCTGATGCCGACGCTGGAGGCCACCTGCTCGCTGGACCTGGGCTGCCCGGTGGAAGAGTTCTCCGCGTTTTGCGACAAGCACCCCGAGCGCACGGTGGTGGTGTATGCCAACACGTCGGCGGCGGTCAAGGCCCGGGCGGACTGGGTGGTGACGTCAAGCTGCGCGCTGGAAATCGTCGAAAGCCTGATGGATAACGGCGAAACCATTATCTGGGGGCCGGACAAGCATCTGGGCCGTTATATCCAGCGCCAGACCGGTGCCGACATGCTGCTGTGGGACGGTGCCTGCATCGTTCACGAAGAGTTCAAGTCCAAGCAGCTGGAAGACATGAAGGCGCTGTACCCGGATGCAGCGATTCTGGTGCACCCGGAGTCGCCAGAGTCGGTGATCGATCTGGCCGATGCCGTGGGCTCTACCAGTCAGTTGATTGCTGCGGCGCAGAACCTGCCCAACAAGACCTTTATCGTGGCCACCGATCGCGGCATTTTTTACAAGATGCAGCAGTTGTGCCCGGACAAGGTGTTTATCGAAGCCCCGACCGCGGGTAACGGTGCGGCGTGCCGCAGTTGCGCGCACTGTCCGTGGATGGCGATGAATACCCTGGAGCGCACGCTGGAATGCTTGCAGCAGGGCAGCAACGAAATCTTTGTCGACCCGGCACTGGTACCCCATGCCATTCGCCCGCTCAAGCGCATGCTCGATTTCACCCAGGCAGCGCGGTTGAAGCTGGCGGGGAATGCCTGATTAGCAAACCCGCTCCCACAGGAACTGAGCCAGTCAGGCTCAGTTCATCATTTCCTTGAGCGCCCGTTCCTGATCCATCAACTCCCGCTTGCGAGCATCCAGGCGTGCCGACAGCTGAAAGTTGTTGGTCAGCTTCTGGGCGAAATCCAGCTGCTGGATGGCCTGGCGGTAATCCCCCACCAATGCGAAGTACTCCGCACGGGCCTGGTGCAGGCCGATGATATTGCCTGACAAACCTCGGGTCTCGGCAACCGAATACCAGACATCCGGGTCGTCGGGGCGGCTCTTGAGCAGCGCCTCAAGGGCCTTGTCGGCTTCCTTGGGATTATTCTGCTTGAGCAGCAAATCAACCCGGGCCTGATTGAGCGGGTAATTGCCCGGGTACAGGGTGCGCATCCGGTCGATACGTTGCTGGGCTTCGCTCAGGCGGTTGCTGTCCATGTCCAGCTCGATCTGTGCCAGGTTATAGGTGATGTCGTTGGGCGCCTTTTCCAGCAGTGGCTTGAGGGTCTCGCGGGCTTCGTTGAACTGGCTGCCTTTTATATAGGCAATCGCCAGGCCATAACGGGCTACGTTATTTTTCGGGTTTTCATCCAGTTGCTGGCGAAAGCGTTTGGCCGCCAGCCCCGGGGTTTCTTCGTAATTGAGTTGCACCCGGGCGCGGATCAACTGATAGCGCAGGCTGTCTTCAGTGCCGCCTGGCCGGGCCTGTTCCGCGCGGTTGCGGGTATCGGCGATACGCGACTCGGTGACCGGGTGAGTCAGCAAAAATTCCGGCGGCCTGCCATCAAAACGGTACTGGCGCATCAGGCGCTCAAACATGGTGGGCATGGAGCGCGGGTCGTAACCGGCTTTCTCCAGGTTAAGAATGCCTATGCGGTCAGCTTCCTGCTCATTCTGGCGCGAGAAGCGTCGCTGCTCTTGCAGGGCCGCAGCCTGGGTGCCGGCAATCGCAGCGATGCCGGCATCTCCTGCGCCAGAGGCTGCAACGATGATCCCGGCGAGCAGCGCTGCCATCATCGGCAGTTGCATGCGCTGCTGGGCTTCCACGCCACGGGCAAAGTGGCGTTGGGACAAGTGGGCCAGTTCGTGGGCCATTACCGAGGCATATTCACCTTCGGTCTGGGCATTGAGGAACAGACCGCCGTTAACCCCGATGATGCCGCCGGGTGCGGCGAAGGCGTTGAGCTGCGGGCTGTTGATCAGGATGAATTCCAGGCGGCGGTCCTGCACCTGGCTGGTTTCGACCAGTTTGTAGACACTGGTCTCGACGTAGTCCTTGAGCTGCGGGTCGTTGAGTTGTGACACCTGGCCGCGCAACATGCCCAGCCAGGCGCGGCCCAGTTGGTACTCTTGCTGTGGCGAGACAATGGACGAACTGGCGTCACCCAGAGACGGTAAATCGTCGGCGAAACTCGGTGATGCGAGCAGGCAAGCGAGCGTCAACAGGGTAGGGCGCAGAAAAGTCATGCACAAGGCTCTGGTCGGTAAAGCGCTTACTGTAGCTGGACACTTGGCTGGCGACCAGTGGCGGGGTTGCTTGGGGTATTCTAGCCCGCATAAAAAAAGCCCTCTGTGGAGACGTATGCAATGACTGATGTGCTGGCCCATGATGCCGAACTGGATGCTGCCGGGCTCAATTGCCCGCTGCCACTGCTCAAGGCCAAGATGGCGCTTAACAAAATGGGCAGTGGCCAGACCCTCAAGGTGATTGCCACCGATGCCGGCTCACAACGGGACATTCGTACCTTCGCGCGCCTGGCAGGCCATGAATTGCTGCGTGAAGAAGTAGATGCTGGCACTTATCGCTACTGGTTACGCAAGGCCTGAGCCTTGCTTGACCTCGCTGTGGGAGCGAGCCTGCTCGCGAATGAATCGCTGCCGCAGAAGCGCTGCACTTTCTTTTAAGGAATATCGATGTTCAAGGTTTTACGTGGTTGGGTGCAGCGCTATTTCTCTGATGAAGAAGCGGTGGTGCTGGCGGTGTTGCTGGTGTTGGCTTTCACCGCCGTACTGACATTGGGCGGCATGCTGGCGCCGGTGCTGGCGGGCATGGTGCTGGCGTATTTGATGCAGGGCCTGGTGGTTGCACTGGAACGCATGCGGATGCCGGCCGCGGCGGCAGTCGGGCTGGTGTTTGCGCTGTTTATGGGGCTGTTGCTGGTGTTTCTGGTGGTGGTAGTGCCTTTGCTCTGGCATCAGTTGATCACCCTGTTCAACGAGCTGCCGGGCATGCTTGCCAAGTGGCAATCGTTGTTGCTGTTGCTGCCTGAGCGCTACCCTCACCTCGTGTCGGATGAGCAGGTGTTACAGGCCATCGAAGTTGCACGGGGTGAAATCGGCAAGTTCGGGCAACTGGCACTGACCTTTTCGCTGTCCAGTTTGCCGCTGCTGGTCAACATCATGATTTATCTGGTGCTGGTGCCGATCCTGGTGTTTTTCTTCCTCAAGGACCGCGCGGTGATTGGCCGTTGGGTGCGGGGTTATTTGCCCCGTGAACGGGCATTGATTACCCGCGTGGCCGAAGAAATGAACCGCCAGATTGCCAATTACATTCGCGGCAAGGTGATCGAGATCATCATTTGTGGCGGCGTGACCTATATCGCCTTTGTCACCATGGGCCTCAACTATGCGGCCTTGCTGGCGCTGCTAGTGGGGGTTTCGGTAGTGGTGCCCTATGTCGGGGCGGTGGTGGTGACGGTGCCGGTGCTGCTGATTGCGCTGTTCCAGTGGGGCTGGAGCGATCAGTTTATCTACCTGATGGCGGTCTACGGGATCATTCAGACCCTGGACGGCAATGTGCTGGTACCGCTGCTGTTCTCCGAGGCGGTGAGCCTGCACCCGGTGGCGATCATTTGTGCGGTGCTGTTGTTTGGCGGTTTATGGGGGTTCTGGGGGATATTCTTTGCGATCCCGCTGGCGACCTTGTTCAAGGCCGTGCTCGATGCTTGGCCGCGAGAGCAGCAAGTCGTGTCACCGCTGCTGTAAATCACTGAACGCCAGACATGAAAAAGCCCCGGCTCGTAAGAGTCGGGGCTTTTTCGTTACTGCCTCAGCTTACGCTTGAATAACCGGGATATTGGCATTGGCTGCCGCTTCACGGAATTCGGCGATCTGATCAAAGCTCAGGTAGCGGTACACGTCCGCAGCCATGGTGTTGATCTCTGCCGCGTAGGCCATGTATTCCTCAACGGAAGGCAGGCGACCCAGGATCGAGGCAACCGACGCCAACTCGGCCGAAGCCAGGTAAACGTTCGCGCCGTCACCCAGACGGTTCGGGAAGTTACGGGTCGAAGTCGACACAACAGTCGAGTTCGGCTCTACACGTGCCTGGTTACCCATGCACAGCGAGCAGCCCGGCATTTCCATGCGCGCGCCAGCTTTGCCGTAAATACCGTAGTAGCCTTCTTCGGTCAGTTGGTGAGCGTCCATCTTGGTCGGCGGCGACAGCCACAGACGGGTTGGCAGCTGGCCTTTGACCTTGTCCAGCAACTTGCCCGCAGCGCGGAAGTGGCCGATGTTGGTCATGCACGAACCGATAAACACTTCGTCGATTTTCTCGCCAGCAACGCTGGACAGCAGACGGGCGTCATCCGGGTCGTTTGGCGCGCAGAGCACAGGCTCTTTGATGTCAGCCAGATCGATTTCGATAATGTGCGCGTATTCGGCGTCAGCATCGGCTTCCATCAGCTCAGGGTTGGCTACCCAGGCTTCCATCGCTTGAGCACGACGCTCGAGGGTACGTGCGTCGCCGTAACCTTCACCGATCATCCAGCGCAGCAGGGTGATGTTGGAATTCAGGTATTCGGTGATCGACTCTTTGGACAACTTGATGGTGCAACCGGCGGCCGAACGTTCTGCCGAAGCGTCGGACAGTTCGAAGGCTTGCTCGATGCTCAGGTTGTCCAGACCTTCGATTTCCAGGATACGACCCGAGAATTCGTTGATCTTGCCTTTCTTCTCTACCGTCAGCAGGCCTTTCTGGATAGCGACGTAAGGAATGGCGTGAACCAGGTCACGCAGGGTGATGCCCGGTTGCATTTCGCCCTTGAAGCGAACCAGAACCGATTCCGGCATATCCAATGGCATTACGCCAGTAGCTGCGGCGAACGCCACCAGACCCGAACCGGCCGGGAACGAAATGCCCATCGGGAAACGGGTGTGCGAGTCACCACCGGTACCGACGGTATCCGGCAGCAGCATGCGGTTCAGCCAGCTGTGGATGATGCCGTCGCCCGGACGCAGGGAAACACCGCCGCGGGTCATGATGAAGTCAGGCAGGGTGTGGTGGGTGGTCACGTCGATCGGCTTTGGATAAGCCGCGGTGTGGCAGAACGACTGCATCACCAGATCAGCGGAGAAGCCCAGGCACGCCAGGTCCTTCAGTTCGTCACGGGTCATAGGACCGGTGGTGTCCTGAGAACCTACGGTGGTCATCTTCGGTTCGCAGTAAGTGCCTGGACGAACGCCAGTCACGCCGCAAGCCTTGCCGACCATTTTCTGCGCCAGGGTGAAACCCTTGGTGCTTTCAACCGGTGCTTCAGGCTTCTTGAACAGGTCGGTAGGGCCCAGACCCAGCTCGGCGCGAGCCTTCTCGGTGAGGCCGCGGCCGATGATCAGCGGAATACGGCCGCCAGCGCGTACTTCGTCCAACAGAACCGGGGTTTTCAGTTCGAAAGTGGTGATAACTTCGTCAGTACCGTGCTTGCAGACTTTGCCTGCGTGCGGGTACAGGTCGATCACGTCGCCCATGTTGATGTTGGAAACATCAAATTCGATTGGCAGTGCGCCAGCATCTTCCATGGTGTTGTAGAAGATCGGAGCGATTTTGCTGCCGAAGCAGAAACCGCCGGCACGCTTGTTCGGTACATAAGGAACGTCGTCGCCGAAGAACCACAGTACGGAGTTGGTTGCCGACTTGCGCGACGAACCGGTACCGACTACGTCACCGACGTAAGCGATAGGGAAGCCCTGGCCGCGCATTTCTTCGATTTGCTTCATCGGGCCGATGGAGCCTTGCACGTCCGGCACGATACCGTCACGGGCCATTTTCAGCATGGCCAGGGCGTGCAGCGGGATGTCAGGGCGCGACCAGGCGTCCGGTGCCGGCGACAGGTCGTCGGTGTTGGTTTCGCCGGTTACCTTGAACACGCGCAGGCTGATTTTGTCAGCCAGGGTAGGGCGGTTCTTGAACCACTCGCCGTCAGCCCAGGACTGCACCACGGCTTTGGCGTGGGCATTGCCGTTCTTGGCTTTTTCTGCAACGTCGTGGAAGGCGTCAAACATCAGCAGGGTGTGCTTGAGTTGCTCGGCGGCAACCGGAGCCAGCTCCGCGTCGTCCAGCAGGTCAACCAGGGTCACGATGTTGTAGCCGCCCTGCATGGTGCCAAGCAGTTCAACAGCGCGTTTTTTGCTGATCAGCGGAGAGGTCGCTTCGCCTTTGGCAATCGCGGCCAGGAAGCCGGCTTTTACGTAAGCAGCTTCGTCAACACCCGGCGGAATGCGGTTGGTGATCAGGTCTACGAGGAATTCTTCTTCGCCGGCAGGCGGGTTTTTCAGCAGCTCAACCAGGCCTGCGGTTTGTTCGGCGTTAAGCGGCTGGGGAACGATACCCAGTGCTGCGCGCTCTTCGATATGTTTGCGGTAGGCTTCAAGCACAGTTATTACCCTCATCATTGGTCCCAAATGGGTGTCCGGGACGCTCATCCAGGAATGCCGAGCACTCATGCGCTGCGCGGCTTTATGAGCCGCTTGGCCAGAGTTTCAAGGATTCCCAACAGAAGCTGTTTTCAAAGTTTTACGCCTTCCGAACGGGGGAGATGATGAATGTCGGTGGGGGTATCTGCAGTGCAAACACCCCTCACCAACACCGTTCTTCGGGATCAACTGTGCTCGTGACGCTTTGAAAACAGCTTCTAACGGACATTGGCGCCTTAAAAGGCAGGCCGATTCTACGGTAAAAACTTGTTAAAGGTAAGTTAGGCCCTGAAGGTTGAGGGGTGATCTGCGTTAGACAAAGGGCTAACATGGCCACCTGTTTCGTTCTGCAGTGCTCTATTTCGCCATGTCCAATCAAACCATCAAGACCCCCTGCATAGGCCTTTGCTCAACGGTTTACGGCGACCTTGTGTGCCGTGGTTGCAAGCGTTTCCATCATGAAGTGATCAACTGGAACGGTTACAACGAGGAAGAAAAGCGTGCCGTGTGGCGTCGGCTCGAGCAGTTGTTGGTGCAGGTGATGGCCGGCAAGGTCGAAGTGTTCGACCGGGCCACGCTGCGTGACCAGCTGGTGGCGCGCAAAATCCGCTTTGTGCCTGCCCAGTCCGAGTATTGCTGGGCCTACCAGCTGATTGCCCGCGGGGCGCGGGTGATCAACCAGCTGGAGCTGTACGGCATGGTGCTGTTGCCGGAGTTTCGCGGCTGGCCGCTGACCGATCTGCGCGATGCCATTGATCGGGAATTTTTCCTCCTGTCCGAAGCGCATTATCAGCGCTATATCGCCCCGGGCTTTCTGAAGGATGCGTTTGGCGAGTAAGCGCTCAGAGCTTGCTCGCCAGTTGCTCCAGATGCTCGACGATGTCATCGGGCTTGAGCACCAGAATGTCGCTTTCCAGCTTGTCGATCACCACTTCGGCGGTATTGCCGATCAGGGCCCCGGAAAAGCCGGTACGGGCGACGGTGCCCATCACAGTGACCACGGCGTCCAGGTTTTTGGCTACCCGCGGAATGATCACGTCCGCCGGGCCTTCTTCAATATGCAGGCGGCTGTCGTCAATTTCGCATTGTTGCTGGAAGACTTTACATTCTGCGCGGTAGGTCTGTTCCAGCTCGGTATCCAGCGGGTAGACCGCGTCGACTGTTGCGAGCATTGGCGCCGGGTGGGCGCTGACCACATGCAGTTCGGCATGGGCCATGCTGGCGATGCGAAAGCCGTGGTCGACAATGCTGGTATGCAGGGCCATATGCTCCGGGTCGTTATTGCCCACGTCGACGGCTGCCAGTATCACGCCGTGCTCCCAGCTCTGTGCTGTTTTGGCCAGCAGCACCGGGCTAGGGCAATAGCGCAGCAGTTTCCAGTCCTCAGGGGTCAGCAGGACTTTTTTTAGCGGGTTGTCGGGCACATGCTGTTTGATCACCAGCCCGCAGTTGTGCGGCTGCTGCACTTTGATAATGGTGGCGTGCTGGCTTTCGTGCCAGGCCTGCTCGCTGCTCACACTGTAGGCTTCGCTTTTGAGGCTGCTTTCAAGCACGCTCAGCAGGGCTGAGTGGTCATTTTTTTTATCGCAGATCAATAGATGCAGATGCGCCTTGGTGTGACTGGCAATGTGCTTGGCCCGCTTGAGTGCGAGGCTTTCCATCAGGTGAGGCTCGATGACGACCAACAGGCTGTTAATGCTGTGCATGACCGGTGACTCCACATGTAATAGAAAAGGCGTGCATTCACTATAGTTGGTCGGCAGTTGAACCTGCGTTGATGCATATCAAGTTGTGTCGTTGGTGCTGCGCGCCGGGGCCCGTATAATCACCGGCTCGCCTCAATTCAGTCTTTGTGAGTCCCATGTCAGCAATTGTTCAAATCACTGCCGGTCTGCCGTGCAATTCCCAATGCCTGGGAGTGTGCGCGTGAATCTTCCTGAAATTCATGAGTTCCTGGGTTGCCGAACGCCTGACGGCTGGATTGCAGCGGCACTGGCTGATCAGGAAACCCTGCTGATCGATCACAAAAACTGCGAGTTCAAGGCCGCCAGCACGGCGCTGAGCCTGATCGCCAAATATCACTCCCATGTTGACCTGATCAATATGATGTCGCGTCTGGCTCGTGAAGAGCTGGTGCACCACGAGCAAGTCATGCGTCTGATGAAAAAGCGCAAGATCGAGCTGCGCCAGCTATCGGCCGGGCGCTATGCCTCGGCGCTGCGCAAGGTGGTGCGCAACCATGAGCCGGTCAAGCTGGTGGATACCCTGGTGGTGGGGGCGTTTATCGAGGCCCGCAGCTGCGAGCGTTTCGAGGCGCTGGTGCCGCATCTGGACGAAGAGCTCGGCAAGTTCTACTTCGGTCTGCTCAAGAGCGAGGCCCGACATTTCCAGGGTTATCTGAAGCTGGCCTACCAGTACGGCGACGCCAAGGATATCGGCCAGGTGATCGAGCGGGTGAGGGCGGCGGAGCAGGAGCTGATTGAATCGCCGGATGTTGAATTCCGCTTTCATAGTGGTGTGCCGGCAGTTTCTTGAGTCTTCTGTAGATCTACTGTGGGAGCGGGCTTGCTCGCGATGCAGACGCTGCGGTCTGTCATGCAGGCAGGGCGATGCCCTCGCGAGCAAGCCCGCTCCCACAACAATCCCGCCATCATCTAGATAGTTGCTCTCTTAGGCACCGGTTTGCGTGCCCGCTGAAAAACCAGATAGATAGCCACCTAATAATCGGCTTGACATTAGCTGCCTAGACAGTAATATTTGGAAACATTACTGCCTAGGCAGCTTCCTGGTGCCCTGATGAAGCATTTTCACCCCGATAACTTTCAAAACTGCACCCTGGGTTTGCTCCTGGGGCGCACGGCCATGCTCAAGGACAAGATCATTGACCGCCATATGGAGCCTTACGGCATCACGGCGGCGCAGTTCAAGGTGCTGATCATCATGGCCCAGTTCGACGTCGACACTCCGGCTGAGCTTTGCCGCCATCTGTGCCTGGACAGCGGCTCGATGACGCGCATGCTCGATCGTCTTGAGCAGAAAAACCTGCTGGTGCGCCAGCGTTCCGAGGCTGACCGTCGCCAGGTGCGGCTGGTACTGAGCGAAGACGGCAAGGCCCTGGCAGGCCTTCTGCCGAAGGTCGGTGCCGATGCGATGAACCAGCTGGCCGGCGCCATCAGCCCGCAAGAACTGCAAAGCCTGGAACAGATCCTCAAGAAAATACTGTTGGCAGCGGGTGATCCCATCACTGTCATGCGTTTAGGTGAAAAATGAGCCACAAGACACTGCGTACAGGCCTTAGCCTGGTTTTTACGTCGATGCTGCTGGCCGGTTGTGCCAGCTACAGCGGGCTGAACACCGAGGGCGTGAGCCAGGACGGGAAAAACCTGGAAGCGGCCAGGACCCTTGCAGGCATTACCGTCAGCCCGGCGGCATGGCCTGAAAAGGACTGGTGGAAGCGCCTGGGCGACACTCAGCTGGATGGCTTGATCGAACAAGCGTTGCGCGACAGCCCTGATATGCAAATAGCGAGTGCCCGCGCCCATCAAGCAACGGCTGCAGCCGGGGCTGCAGATGCCGCACGCATGCCGACCCTGGATGCCGAGGCCGATGTTTCGCGTTCGCGCCTGTCGCGTTCCCAGGATCCGACCGGCCAGGGTGGCCGTTACGACACGCTACGCAACGCCAGCCTGACATTTAATTACACCTTCGATCTATGGGGCGGCCAGCGTGCGGCCTGGGAAGCGGCGTTGGGCCAGGCCCGCGCTGCCGAAGTCGACACTCAGGCCGCGAGCCTGACCCTGGCTGCCGATGTAGCGCGGGGGTATAGCAGCCTGGGACATGCCTTTATCGTGCGCGACCTGGCCAGGGATGACCTGGAACGCACCGGTAAAATGCTGGACCTGAGCAAGCGCCGCCTGCAAGCCGGTATCGACAGCCATTACCAGTACCAGCAAACCGAAAGCCTTGAGGCCAGCTCCCAGGAGCAGTTGATCAATGCTGAAAAACAACTCAAAAGTGCACGCATCGCGCTGGCGGTGTTGTTGGGCAAGGGGCCGGACCGCGGGATGGATATCGCTCGCCCGAAAACCCTCGCCCCGGGCGCCGTGGCGTTACCGAGCAGCTTGCCAGCTGAACTGCTGGGGCGTCGCCCCGATCTGGTGGCTGCGCGCTGGCGGGTAGAGGCGGCGAGCAAGAATATTGCCGCCGCCCGGACGCGTTTTTATCCCAATCTCAATTTGAGTGCAGCGGCGGGAACCCAGTCGTTGCTGGGTGATGCGCTGTTCGGTTCTGCCAGTCGCTTCCTCAATATTGCCCCGGCGATTTCTCTGCCGATCTTTGATGGCGGGCGTTTGCGTGCCGGGCTGGACGCAGAGGACGCCAATTACGATCTGGCGGTGGCGCAATACAACAAGATCCTGGTCGGCGCCCTGGGCGATGTCAGTGACACCCTGGCGCAGTTAAGTGCCGTGGGCCAGCAGATAAGCGCCCAGCAACGGGCCACCCAGATCGCTCAGGAGTCGTTCGATACCGTCTTGCAGCGCTACGGCTCGGGTGTCGGCAACTACCTCGACGTGCTCAGCATCGAGCAGCAATTGTTGCAGGCGCAGCGCCAGCTGGCGGGCCTGAATGCCGAGCAGATCGACCTTTCGATTCAACTGATGCAAGCCCTGGGCGGCGGACTTGAGCCCGGCAATCCGGCTGCGGCCGCTCCCGCTGAAGCCCTCGCTGGCAGAATAATTTAGGTACCCGTCATGGCCACTGTGCAAACACCGAATGAAACGCAACAACCCCAGGACGCTGCCAGCCAGCGCAAACGCAAGCTCTGGCTGAGCGGCCTGGCAATTTTGGTCATCCTGCTCGGGCTGGGTGTCTGGGCCTGGGAAGAGCTCTATGGTCGCTGGAATGAAAGCACCGACGATGCCTATGTAAATGGCAACGTGGTTGAAATCACCCCGTTGGTCACCGGTACGGTGGTGAGTATCGGCGCCGATGATGGCGATCTGGTGCATGAAGGGCAGGTGCTGATTGACTTCGATCCGAGCGATGCCCAGGTCGGCCTGCAGAGCGCTGAAGCCAATCTGGCCCGTACCGTGCGCCAGGTACGCGGCCTGTTCAGTGATGTGAAGGGCATGAAAGCCCAGGTGGCTGCGCAGAAAGTTGAAGTGCAGAAAAACCAGGACAACTACAGCCGCCGTAAAAGCCTGGCAGCAGGCGGGGCGATCTCTCAGGAAGAGTTGTCCCATGCCCGGGATGATCTGTCTTCGGCGCAAAGCGCCTTGCGCAATGCCGAGCAAAAACTCGACACCACCCTGGCGCTGGTCGATAACACCACGGTGGCCAACCACCCGGATGTGAAGGCTGCAGCGGCGCAACTGCGCCAGGCGTACCTGGCCAATGCCCGTTCCACCCTGATTGCGCCGGTCACCGGTTATGTGGCCAAGCGCACCGTGCAGCTGGGCCAGCGGGTTCAGCCGGGCACGGCGTTGATGGCGGTCATTCCACTTAACCAGCTGTGGATCGATGCCAACTTCAAGGAAACCCAGTTGCACAAGATGCGTATCGGGCAGGCGGTGGATATTGAGTCTGATATCTACGGCAGCGGCGTGAAATACAGCGGCACCATCGACAGTATCGGTGCCGGTACCGGCAGTGCATTTGCTCTGTTGCCCGCGCAAAATGCCACGGGCAACTGGATCAAGATTGTCCAGCGTGTGCCGGTGCGTATTCATATCAATGCCGATGAGCTGGCCGAGCACCCGTTGCGGGTCGGCTTGTCGACGACTGTGGATGTCAACCTGCGTGACCAAAGTGGTCCGGTTCTGGCTCAGCAACCGCCGCAAAAAGCTTCATTCTCCACCACGGTGTATGCGCAGCAATTGGTCGATGCCGAAGCCCTGATTACGCGTTTGATTGACAGCAACAGCGCTGGCACTGGCGACATGGCCGCCCAACGCTGATTCGCCAATCCATGAGCCCCGCCGCAAGGGTGGGGCTGCATCCCCGGTTTTAAAGGATTTGCGATGAGTACAAACGCGTCATTTTCCCCTCCCAGCCTGGTAATGGCCACGATCGGCCTGTCGCTGGCGACCTTTATGCAGGTGCTGGACACCACCATCGCCAACGTCGCCTTGCCCACCATCTCCGGTAATCTTGGAGTGAGTTCGGAGCAGGGTACCTGGGTAATTACGTCATTTGCGGTCAGTAACGCGATTGCCTTGCCGTTAACCGGCTGGCTCAGCCGGCGGTTTGGTGAGGTTAAGTTGTTTCTGTGGGCCACGATGCTGTTCGTTCTGGCCTCGTTTTTGTGCGGTATTTCCACCTCGATGCCAGAGCTGGTCGGGTTTCGCGTGCTCCAGGGGCTGGTGGCCGGGCCGCTTTATCCCATGACCCAGACTTTGCTGATTGCGGTGTATCCCCCGGCAAAACGGGGGATGGCATTGGCATTGCTGGCAATGGTCACGGTGGTTGCACCGATTGCCGGGCCTATTTTGGGCGGCTGGATCACCGACAGTTACAGTTGGCCGTGGATCTTCTTTATCAATATCCCGATCGGTATTTTTGCCGTGATGGTGGTTCGCCAGCAACTCAAGGCGCGCCCGGTGGTGATTACCCGTCAACCGATGGATTACGTGGGGCTAATCACCTTGATCATCGGTGTGGGTGCGTTGCAGATCGTGCTCGACAAGGGCAATGATCTGGACTGGTTCGAGTCCAGTTTCATTCTCTCGGGCACGGCGTTATCGGTAGTGGCACTGGCGGCCTTTATCATTTGGGAAATGACAGACAAGCATCCGATCGTCAACTTGCGCCTGTTTGCTCACCGTAACTTCCGGATTGGCACCATTGTGCTGGTGTTGGGTTATGCCGGGTTCTTTGGTATCAACCTGATTTTGCCGCAATGGCTGCAGACGCAGATGGGCTATACCGCTACCTGGGCCGGTCTGGCGGTGGCACCGATCGGGATCTTGCCGGTTTTGATGTCGCCCTTTGTGGGCAAGTACGCGAATAAATTCGACTTGCGCCTGTTGGCCGGGCTGGCCTTTTTGGCTATTGGCCTGAGCTGCTTTATGCGTGCCGAGTTCACCAATGAGGTGGATTTCCAGCATATCGCGATGGTGCAGCTGTTTATGGGGATTGGCGTGGCCCTGTTCTTTATGCCGACCTTGACCATTTTGATGTCGGATTTGCCGTCGCATCAGATTGCTGATGGCGCTGGGCTAGCGACCTTCCTGCGTACACTGGGCGGCAGCTTTGCGGCGTCCTTGACCACCTGGATCTGGATTCGCCGGGCGGATCAGCATCATGCCTACTTGAGCGAAAGCATCAGCGCCTATGACCCTGTGACCCGGCATGCGCTCGAAAGCCTGGGGGGCGCCAGCACGCCCGCCTATGCACAGATGGACAAGATTCTGACCAGTCAGGCCTATATGTTCTCCACCGTGGATTACTTCACCATGATGGGTTGGCTGTTTATGGGCTTGATTCTGCTGGTGTGGCTGGCGAAACCACCGTTTATAGCCAAGGCGGGGCCGGCGACCAGCGGGCATTAGAGGTAGAGGGGCTGGAGCCCTGCAAGTCCCTTGTGGGAGCGAGCCTGCTCGCGAAAGTCGGCATGCGGTTTATCTGTGATGTTGTGCAGAAACCTTCGCGAGCAGGCTCGCTCCCACGAGTTTACTGTGCGCCAGGCGGAGCAAAATCAAACGGCGTCAGCTGCATGCCTTGCTCATCCACTTGCAGTACCCAGCCCTGGCGGTCCCAGTCACCCAGCACAATGCGCTGGGCGGTCTGTTCGCCGATCTGCAGTTTGTGTATCGCCGGGCGGTGGGTGTGGCCGTGAATCAGGGTGTGCACACCAAAGTGCGCCATGATCCGGGGTACTTCCTCGGGGGTCACGTCAACGATGTCGTTGGCTTTCATGCGGGTCTGGGCGCGGCTTTCGCTGCGCAGCTTGCGCGCCAGTTTATGCCGGGTGCTCAGCGGCAGGTGGCGCAGGACCCACAAAGTGACGGGGTTGCGCAGGATGCGTCGCAGGCGCATATAGGCTTCGTCGCGCGTGCACAGGCTGTCGCCGTGCATCAACAAAACCGCTTCGCCATAGAAGTCGACCACGCTGGGGTCTTTGATCAGGGTGCAGCCAGCCGCTTTACAAAAGGCCTGGCCAAGTAAAAAGTCGCGGTTGCCGTGCATCAGAAAGATCTGCGTGCCGGTCTCGCTCAGGGTGCGCAGCGCTGCACAGATCGAGCGCTGATAGGGGGTCATGGCATCGTCGCCAATCCAGGCTTCGAAAAAGTCGCCCAGGATGTAGAGCGCCTGAGCCGAGCGCGCACGCCCGGTCAGGAAATCCAGAAACGCCCGGGTAATGTCCGGGCGCTCCTCTTCCAGATGCAAATCTGAAATCAGCAGTATCACTCAATGATCTCTGCTTTCTCGACGATCACGTCATCTTTAGGCACGTCCTGGTGGCCGGCTTTGGACGTGGTGGCAACGCCTTTGATCTTGTCTACTACGTCCTGGCCTGCAACGACTTTACCGAATACGGCGTAGCCCCAGCCCTGAGCGGTTTTGCCGCTGTGGTTGAGGAAGCTGTTGTCAGCCACGTTGATGAAGAACTGGGCGGAAGCCGAATGCGGTTCCATGGTGCGAGCCATGGCCACGGTGTACTTCTCGTTCGGCAGGCCGTTGTCGGCTTCGTTCTGGATGCTTGGACGCTTGTCTTTCTTTTCTTTCATGCCTGGCTCAAAACCGCCGCCCTGGATCATGAAGTTGCCGATTACACGGTGGAAAACGGTGTTTTCGTAGTGGCCGGCTTTTACGTATTCGATGAAGTTGGCTACGGTGATCGGTGCTTTTTCAGCGTTCAGTTCGATCACGATGTCGCCGTGGTTGGTGCTCAGTTTTACTTGGGTCATGGTCGTATCGCTCTATCAGGGAATTCGTCGGGCCGGGGAGCGGGGTGAACACACCTCAATCTCCCGGGCTGGCTGGGTAGATACAGCCGCGGGCGGAGTTTAGCGTGCTCGCACGGCATTTCGATGGTGTTTTTCCCATATGGGGACTAAAAGCCGGCATTTCAATCGCTTTGATTGAGCACCTGCTCTGTCAGTGACTTGGCGGCATCGGCTATGATAGGCGCTTTGATTTAGTCGGCCGACCCAGGCCGCGCACCCTGTTACGTTCAAGGATCCTATGAGCAAGCCCACTGTCGACCCCACTCTGAATCCAAAGGCTGGCCCTGCTGTCCCGGCTAACTTCCTGCGTCCAATCGTTCAGGCGGACCTAGACTCGGGTAAATACACACAGATCGTGACCCGCTTTCCGCCGGAGCCAAACGGCTATCTGCACATCGGTCATGCCAAATCCATTTGTGTGAACTTTGGGCTGGCTCAAGAGTTTGGCGGCGTGACGCATTTGCGTTTTGACGACACCAACCCGGCAAAAGAAGACCAGGAATACATCGACGCCATCGAAAGCGACGTCAAGTGGCTGGGCTTCGAGTGGGCCGGTGAAGTGCGTTACGCGTCGCAATACTTCGATCAACTGCACGAGTGGGCGATTTACCTGATCAAAGAAGGCAAGGCCTACGTCTGCGACCTGACGCCC
This sequence comes from Pseudomonas sp. FSL W7-0098, assembly GCF_005930585.1. Classification (NCBI taxonomy): domain Bacteria; kingdom Pseudomonadati; phylum Pseudomonadota; class Gammaproteobacteria; order Pseudomonadales; family Pseudomonadaceae; genus Pseudomonas; species Pseudomonas sp. FSL W7-0098. The sequence goes on along the minus strand of NZ_RXHW01000005.1, from coordinate 97,728 downwards.
GAGCAAGCCAAGGAATACCGCGGCAGCCTGACCGAGCCCGGCAAGAACAGCCCGTTCCGCGACCGCAGCGTTGAAGAGAACCTGGATCTGTTCGCCCGCATGACCGCCGGTGAGTTTGAAGACGGCAAGCGTGTGCTGCGCGCCAAGATCGACATGGCCTCGCCGAACATGAACTTGCGCGACCCGATCATGTACCGCATCCGTCATGCCCATCACCACCAGACCGGTGACAAGTGGTGCATCTACCCCAACTATGACTTCACCCACGGTCAGTCGGATGCCATTGAAGGCATCACCCATTCGATCTGCACCCTGGAGTTCGAAAGCCATCGTCCGCTGTACGAATGGTTCCTGGACAGCCTGCCAGTACCGGCGCGCCCGCGTCAGTACGAGTTCAGCCGTCTGAACCTCAACTACACCATCACCAGCAAGCGCAAGCTCAAGCAGCTGGTCGATGAAAAGCACGTCAACGGCTGGGATGACCCGCGCATGTCGACGCTGTCGGGTTTCCGCCGTCGCGGTTACACGCCTAAATCGATTCGTAATTTCTGTGACATGGTCGGCACCAACCGTTCTGACGGTGTTGTTGACTTCGGCATGCTGGAATTCAGCATTCGTGACGATCTGGACCACAGCGCGCCGCGCGCCATGTGCGTGCTGCGTCCATTGAAAGTGATCATCACCAACTACCCGGAAGGTCAGGTCGAAAACCTCGAGCTGCCTTGCCACCCTAAGGAAGACATGGGTGTGCGGGTGTTGCCGTTTGCCCGTGAAATCTACATCGACCGTGAAGACTTCATGGAAGAGCCGCCAAAAGGCTACAAGCGTCTTGAGCCTGCGGGCGAAGTGCGTTTGCGCGGCAGCTATGTGATCCGTGCCGACGAAGCGATCAAGGATGCCGATGGCAACATCGTTGAACTGCATTGCTCGTACGATCCGCTGACCCTGGGTAAAAACCCTGAAGGTCGCAAGGTCAAGGGTGTTGTGCATTGGGTGCCGGCGGCTGCCAGCGTCGAATGCGAAGTGCGTTTGTATGATCGTCTGTTCCGCTCGCCGAACCCTGAAAAGGCCGAAGACGGCGCGGGCTTCCTGGAAAACATCAACCCTGACTCGCTGCAGGTACTGACCGGTTGTCGTGCTGAACCCTCGCTGGGCAATGCACAGCCGGAAGACCGTTTCCAGTTCGAGCGCGAAGGCTACTTCTGCGCAGATATCAAGGACTCGAAACCCGGTCACCCGGTATTCAACCGTACCGTGACCCTGCGTGATTCGTGGGGCCAGTGATCAAGTTTTGAAGGAACAAGCCGTGCTTACGATCTACAACACGCTCACCAAGAGCAAAGAAGTTTTCAAGCCGCTGGACGGCAACAATGTGCGCATGTACGTGTGCGGCATGACTGTGTACGACTACTGCCACATCGGCCATGGTCGCAGCATGATTGCCTTCGATCTGGTGACCCGCTGGTTGCGTTTCAGCGGCTACAACCTGACCTACGTGCGCAACATTACGGACATTGAAGACAAGATCATCAATCGTGCGCGTGAAAACGGCGAGCCTTTCGAGGTGCTGACCGAGCGCATGATCGCGGCCATGCATGAAGATGAAGCGCGGCTCAATATCCTCAAGCCGGATATGGAGCCTCGTGCCACGGATCATATCCCTGGCATGCACGCGATGATCCAGACCCTGATCGACAAGGGTTACGCCTATGCCCCGGGCAATGGTGACGTGTACTACCGCGTTGCCAAGTTCATGGGCTACGGCAAGCTGTCGCGCAAAAAGATCGAAGATCTGCGCATCGGCGCGCGCATCGAGGTCGACGAGGCCAAGGACGATCCGCTGGACTTCGTGTTGTGGAAAGGCGTCAAGCCTGGCGAGCCGAGCTGGGAGTCGCCGTGGGGCCCGGGTCGTCCGGGCTGGCACATTGAATGCTCGGTGATGTCTACCTGCTGTCTGGGTGAGACCTTCGATATTCATGGCGGCGGCAGCGACCTGGAGTTTCCGCACCATGAGAACGAAATCGCCCAAAGCGAGGCGGCTACGGGTAAAACCTACGCCAATGCCTGGATGCATTGCGGGATGATTCGCATCAATGGCGAGAAGATGTCCAAGTCCTTGAACAACTTCTTCACCATTCGCGACGTTCTGGCGAAGTATCACCCGGAGGTTGTGCGTTATCTGTTGGTGTCGAGCCACTACCGTAGTTCGATCAACTATTCGGAAGACAATCTCAAGGATGCCAAGGCAGCCCTTGATCGCTTCTATAACGCACTGAAAGGGTTGCCCAAGGTTGCTCCGGCCGGTGGTGAAGCCTTTGTTGAGCGCTTTACCCAGGTCATGAACGACGACTTCGGTACGCCGGAAGCCTGTGCGGTGCTGTTCGAGATGGTTCGCGAGATCAACCGGTTGCGCGAAACCGATCTGCAGGCGGCTGCCGGTCTGGCGGCACGTCTCAAGCAATTGGCCGATGTGCTGGGTGTGTTGCAGCTTGAAGCGGATGACTTTCTGCAGGCCGGTGCTGAAGGCAAGATCGATGCCGCTCAGGTGCAGGCCTTGATCGATGCGCGTCTGGCTGCCCGCGCTGCCAAGGACTGGGCTGAGTCTGACCGTATCCGTGATCAGCTCGCGGCAATGGGTGTGGTGCTGGAAGACAGTAAAGGCGGGACAACCTGGCGCTTGGCTGACTAGATTGCCCGTTGTCTGAACAAAAGCCCGTACGGGGCGTGATGCTGATGATTTTGTGGGAGCGAGCCTGCTCGCGAAGGTCTCGGGTGGGCTTTCGCGAGCAGGCTCGCTCCCACAATTGAGGTCATGGCATTGCGCCAAGTGCGGGCTTTTGTTTGCCCGGATTTTAGCGGCGCCAATAAAAACGGCACCCGAAGGTGCCGTTTTTTTGCAGCGCTTTGCACTAGTTGCCGTGCAATTCTTCGGCTGCGTACAAGGTGTTTTCCAGCAGGCAGGCACGAGTCATCGGGCCTACGCCGCCCGGTACCGGGGTGATCCAGCCCGCGCGGGGCAGGGCGGTCTCGTACACCACGTCGCCCACCAGCTTGCCATCAGCCTGGCGGTTGATGCCCACGTCGATGACGATGGCGCCTTCCTTGATCCATTCGCCTTTGACCAGGCCAGGCTTGCCGGCAGCTACCACCACCAGGTCGGCGCGGCCAACGTGGCCGGCCAGGTCCTTGGTGAAACGGTGGGTTACGGTCACGGTGCAGCCAGCCAGCAGCAATTCCATGGCCATCGGGCGTCCAACGATATTGGAGGCGCCGACAATGACCGCGTCCATTCCGTACAGGTCCTGGCCGGTGCTTTCCAGCAGGGCCATGATGCCTTTGGGGGTGCATGGGCGCAGCAGCGGGATGCGTTGGGCCAGACGACCGACGTTATAGGGGTGGAAACCGTCGACATCTTTGTCCGGACGGATACGCTCCAGCAGTTTGGAGGCATCCAGATGGGCAGGCAGAGGCAGTTGCAGCAGGATGCCGTCGATGTTCGCGTCGTCATTGAGACGGTCGATCAGGTCGGTGAGGTCCTGTTGGGTCGTGTCGGAGGGCAGGTCATAGGCTTGGGAAATAAAGCCTACCTCTTCGCAGTCTTTACGCTTGTGCGAAACATAAACCTGGGAAGCAGGATCGCTGCCGACCAGAATCACTGCCAGACCAGGGGTGCGCAGGCCTTGCTCGTGGCGCTCGGCGACACGTTTGGCAATCTGCTGGCGCAGGCTGGCGGCGATCGCTTTGCCGTCGATTAGTTGTGCAGTCATTACGCGTGATTAACCATCGTAAAGGGTGGAAAAAGGACGTGCATTCTCGCATGCCGCGGCGCGAGGGCAAAGGCGCCTGGTCTGTTTATTGCCCTAACTCCTTTATATTTCTAAACTTTTTTTAAAAAACAGTTGACGACTTACGGGCTCACCTATAACATTCGTCGCACTTGTCGGGCACAGCCTAGCACTGGTTAAGAAGGTAGAGCGAAGTTGTCGTCCAGCTTGGTGATACTGAAAGCACTTGGTTTGTAGTCGTCAAAGAATACAGGCTAACAATGCGCCCGTAGCTCAGCTGGATAGAGCATCCGCCTTCTAAGCGGATGGTCGCAGGTTCGAGTCCTGCCGGGTGCGCCATTAGGCAGCTTTGGCACAAGTAAAGCAGTACAGGCAATATGGTGGGCGTAGCTCAGTTGGTAGAGCACGGGATTGTGACTCCCGTTGTCGAGGGTTCGATCCCCTTCGTCCACCCCATATTTAGAAAGCCGCCAGATTAAAAGTGTGGCGTCTTTGCTTCAAGAGTTTGAAATGCGGATGTGGTGGAATTGGTAGACACACTGGATTTAGGTTCCAGCGCCGCAAGGTGTGAGAGTTCGAGTCTCTCCGTCCGCACCAAATTTTGATAGAGCCGCTTGTAGCGGCTTTTTCTTTGGTTGTAACTGTTTGCTTCTTGGAGCGGCAGGGTTGTAAACGCACTATGGTGGGCGTAGCTCAGTTGGTAGAGCACGGGATTGTGACTCCCGTTGTCGAGGGTTCGATCCCCTTCGTCCACCCCATATTAAAAGAAAACGCCAGACTAACCCTCTGGCGTTTTTTTGTATCTGCGGTTTGAGAATCGCATATAGGGGTGTCGTTCGGCGCCTTGTTTCCCGCATGCTTAGCGTCCTCTGTGATTTGTGTGACAATGCGCGCAGATCGGGGTAGCTCCAAAGGCTGCCCGTTATCGCCAATTGATCAGTGCAGTCTTCTATCTATATAGAAGGCGAGGCGGATGGCTGCTTTTACTTAATTTCTGTCGGCCGTTTCTTAGGGTGTTTGCGGTAGGGTGACTTCTTGAGTTTGACCCACTAGAATGCTTGCCCTTGATTATGGGGTCGGAAACGGCCGGCTAATGTCTGTGCAACGAGGAATATCCATGCAAGTTTCTGTTGAAAATACTTCCGCTCTTGAGCGTCGCATGACCATTGGCGTGCCAGCTGAGCGTATTGAGGCTGAAGTCAACAAGCGTCTGCAACAGACTGCCCAAAAGGCCAAGATCCCGGGCTTCCGTCCAGGCAAGGTGCCAATGAGCGTAATCCGTCAGCGTTACGAAGCTGATGCGCGCCAGGAAGCGCTGGGCAATGTAGTCCAGTCTTCGTTCTACGAAGCTGTGGTTGAGCAGAAGCTGAACCCGGCTGGTGCTCCTTCGATCGAGCCTAAGGTTTTCGAAAAAGGCAAAGATCTGGAATACGTTGCTACTTTCGAAGTATTCCCTGAATTCGAAGTGACCGGTCTGGACACCATCGCTATCGAGCGCCTGAGCGCCGAAGTGGCTGATGCCGACCTGGACAAGATGCTGGACGTGCTGCGCAAGCAGAACACCCGCTTTGAAGTGACTGACCGTGCTGCCCAGAACGATGATCAGTTGAACATCGATTTCGTTGGCAAGGTAGACGGCGAAGTATTCGCTGGCGGCTCCGCCACCGGTACTCAGCTGGTGCTGGGTTCGGGCCGCATGATTCCTGGCTTTGAAGAAGGCCTGGTAGGCGCCAAAGCCGGTGAAGAGCGCGTTCTGAAACTGACTTTCCCTGCTGACTACCAGAATCTGGACCTGGCTGGCAAAGAAGCCGAGTTCACCGTAACCGTGAACACTGTTTCCGAGCCTAAGCTGCCAGAGCTGAACGAAGAGTTCTTCGCCCAGTTCGGTATCAAGGAAACCGGTCTGGAAGGCTTCCGCGCCGAAGTTCGCAAGAACATGGAGCGTGAACTGCGTCAGGCCATCAAGTCCAAGGTCAAGAACCAGGTAATGGACGGCCTGCTGGCTGCCAACCCGATCGAAGTGCCGAAGTCGCTGCTGGCCAACGAAGTTGACCGTCTGCGCGTGCAGGCTGTTCAGCAGTTCGGTGGTAACATCAAGCCTGATCAACTGCCGGCAGAGCTGTTCGAAGAGCAAGCCAACCGCCGTGTAGTGCTGGGTCTGATCGTGGCTGAAGTGGTCAAGCAGTTCGACCTCAAGCCTGACGAAGATCGCGTTCGCGAAATGATTCAGGAAATGGCTTCCGCTTACCAGGAGCCAGAGCAGGTTGTAGCCTGGTACTACAAAAACGACGCGCAATTGAACGAGGTTCGTTCGGTTGTGCTGGAAGAGCAAGTTGTGGATACTGTTCTGCAGAAGGCCAAGGTGACCGATAAAGCGGTCTCTTACGAAGAAGCTGTCAAGCCGGTGGAAGCTCCACAAGCCGACTGATTTCTGACTCGTTAGAAAACACAACCATAAGCCAGCCTCGAGCTGGCTTATGCGTATCCAGACAAGACTATTTGGGAGTGACTGCCGGACATGTCCCGCAATTCTTATATTCAGCAGAACTCTGATATCCACGCCGCTGGCGGCCTGGTCCCGATGGTTGTCGAGCAGTCCGCCCGTGGCGAACGCGCTTACGACATCTACTCGCGCCTCCTGAAGGAGCGAATCATCTTCCTGGTCGGCCCCGTAGAAGACTACATGGCCAACCTGGTGGCTGCGCAGCTGCTGTTCCTTGAAGCCGAGAACCCGGACAAGGACATCCACCTGTACATCAACTCGCCGGGCGGTTCGGTGACTGCAGGCATGTCGATCTACGACACCATGCAATTCATCAAGCCTGACGTGTCGACCATCTGCATCGGCCAGGCCTGCAGCATGGGTGCCTTCCTGTTGGCTGGTGGCGCACCGGGCAAGCGTCACTGCCTGCCGAACTCGCGCATGATGATTCACCAGCCACTGGGCGGTTTCCAGGGCCAGGCGTCGGATATCGACATTCATGCCAAGGAAATCCTCAACATCCGTCACCGTTTGAACTCGCTGCTGGCTCACCACACGGGCCAGACTCTCGAAACCATCGAGCGCGACACCGAGCGTGACAACTTCATGAGCGCCGAGCGTGCAGCCGAATACGGTTTGATCGACTCTGTGTTCAGCAAGCGTCAAATGCCCGCTTAAGCAGCTCAAATGTGGGTGGTTGGGTTAACCGGCCACCTGCGGGCTTGAAAAAGCCCGCAGTTGCCTTCATCTTGTGTTGCAAGCCTATCGGATTTGGATCGATCGAATGACTGACACCCGCAACGGCGAGGACAACGGCAAATTGCTCTATTGCTCCTTCTGTGGCAAAAGCCAGCATGAAGTGCGCAAATTGATTGCCGGCCCCTCGGTCTTTATCTGCGACGAATGCGTTGACCTGTGCAATGACATCATCCGTGAGGAGGTGCAGGAAGCCCAGGCCGAGAGCAGCGCGCATAAATTACCATCGCCAAAAGAAATCAGCGGCATCCTTGATCAATACGTCATTGGTCAGGAACGTGCCAAAAAGGTTTTGGCTGTAGCGGTGTACAACCACTACAAGCGCCTCAACCAGCGTGACAAGAAAAACGACGACGTCGAACTCGGCAAGAGCAACATCCTGCTGATCGGCCCTACCGGTTCGGGTAAGACCCTGCTGGCAGAAACCCTTGCACGCCTGTTGAATGTACCTTTCACCATCGCTGACGCAACCACGCTGACTGAAGCCGGTTACGTAGGCGAAGATGTTGAAAACATCATTCAGAAGCTGCTGCAGAAATGCGATTACGACGTAGAAAAAGCCCAGATGGGCATTGTCTACATCGATGAAATCGACAAGATTTCGCGCAAGTCTGACAACCCTTCGATTACCCGTGATGTTTCCGGTGAAGGTGTGCAGCAGGCATTGCTCAAGCTGATCGAAGGTACCGTGGCTTCCGTACCGCCTCAAGGCGGCCGCAAGCACCCGCAGCAGGAGTTCTTGCAGGTTGATACCCGCAACATCCTGTTTATCTGCGGTGGTGCGTTCTCGGGCCTTGAGAAGGTTGTACAGGCTCGCTCGACTCGCGGCGGCATCGGCTTCAGTGCCGAAGTGCGCAGCAAGGAAGAGGGCAAGAAGGTTGGCGAATCCCTGCGTGAAGTCGAGCCTGACGATCTGGTCAAGTTTGGCCTGATCCCGGAATTCGTGGGTCGTCTGCCTGTGCTGGCAACCCTGGACGAGCTGGACGAGGCTGCCTTGATGCAGATCCTCACCGAACCGAAGAACGCCTTGACCAAGCAGTACGGCAAGCTGTTCGAGATGGAAGGTGTAGATCTTGAGTTCCGTGCCGACGCCTTGAAGGCCGTGGCCAAGCGTGCTCTGGAGCGCAAAACGGGCGCTCGTGGCCTGCGTTCGATTCTTGAAGGCGTGCTGCTCGACACAATGTATGAAATCCCCTCGCAATCCGAGGTGAGTAAAGTTGTGATCGACGAAAGCGTTATAGAAGGCAAGTCCAAGCCGTTGTTGATCTATGAAAACAACGAAGCGACTGCCAAGGTTGCACCTGACGCGTAAATGTAATGCTGGCATTCCACATTGCGTGTTAAAGAAGGGGCCTTCGGGCCCCTTTGTTTTTCCTGTCGTTCAACGCTTGTTTTTTTTCAAGACTGCCCCCATCTTGGCTTCAAGCTTACATCCATCTGATTACGGCCTTATGGCCGCCGTAGAGGCGAAATCATGAAGACAACCATCGAATTGCCTCTCCTGCCGTTGCGTGATGTTGTTGTGTATCCGCACATGGTGATCCCACTGTTCGTGGGACGCGAGAAGTCGATCGAGGCCCTTGAGGCTGCGATGACGGGCGACAAGCAAATTTTGCTGTTGGCTCAAAAGAATCCGGCTGACGACGATCCGGGCGAAGACGCCCTGTATCGCGTCGGTACCATTGCAACTGTTCTGCAACTGCTCAAGCTCCCGGACGGCACGGTCAAAGTGCTGGTTGAGGGTGAGCAGCGCGGTGCGGTTGAGCATTTTGGTCAGGCAGATGGTTATCTGAGTGCCGAAGTCTCCCTGATTGACGAAGTGGCTGCCCCGGATCGCGAATCCGAGGTCTTTGTGCGCAGCCTGCTTTCGCAGTTCGAGCAATACGTGCAACTGGGCAAAAAAGTCCCGGCCGAGGTTCTGTCATCGCTTAACAGCATTGACGAGCCAAGCCGTCTGGTCGATACCATGGCTGCCCATATGGCACTCAAGATCGAGCAGAAGCAGGAAATCCTCGAAATCATCGATCTGCAGGCCCGTGTCGAGCACGTTCTGGCCCTGCTGGATGCCGAGATCGACTTGCTGCAAGTCGAAAAGCGCATCCGTGGCCGCGTCAAAAAGCAAATGGAGCGCAGCCAGCGCGAGTACTACCTGAATGAGCAGATGAAGGCCATTCAGAAAGAGCTGGGTGATGGTGACGAAGGTCACAATGAAATCGAAGAGCTGAAAAAACGCATCGATGCTGCCGGTTTGCCGAAAGATGCAATGGCCAAGGCCCAGGCGGAGCTGAACAAGCTCAAGCAAATGTCGCCAATGTCCGCAGAAGCCACCGTGGTGCGCTCCTACATCGACTGGCTGGTGCAGGTGCCGTGGAAGGCTCAGAGTAAGGTGCGCCTGGATCTCAAGCGTGCTGAAGACATTCTGGACGCAGATCACTACGGTCTGGACGAAGTCAAAGAACGGATTCTCGAATATCTTGCCGTGCAAAAGCGTGTGAAGAAAATTCGTGGTCCGGTTCTGTGCCTGGTCGGTCCTCCGGGTGTAGGCAAAACCTCGCTTGCTGAGTCCATTGCCCACGCAACAAACCGTAAATTCGTGCGTATGGCCTTGGGTGGCGTGCGTGACGAAGCGGAAATTCGTGGCCATCGCCGTACGTACATCGGTTCGATGCCAGGAAGATTGATTCAAAAGATGACCAAGGTTGGTGTGCGCAACCCGCTGTTCCTGCTTGATGAAATCGACAAGATGGGCAGTGACGTGCGCGGCGATCCGGCGTCTGCACTGCTTGAAGTGCTCGATCCCGAGCAGAACCACAATTTCAACGACCATTACCTCGAGGTTGATTACGACCTCTCCGATGTGATGTTCCTGTGTACGTCCAACTCGATGAACATCCCGCCAGCCTTGCTGGACCGGATGGAAGTCATTCGTCTGCCTGGCTACACCGAAGACGAAAAAATCAACATTGCTGTCAAATACCTGGCCCCGAAACAAATTGAAGCCAATGGCTTGAAGAAGGGCGAGCTGGCATTTGATAACGAAGCCATCCGCGACATGATCCGCTACTACACCCGCGAAGCCGGTGTGCGGGGCCTTGAGCGCCAGATTGCGAAGATCTGCCGCAAGGCGGTCAAAGAGCATGCGCTGGAAAAACGCTTTGCGGTCACCGTCACGCCGGAGCTACTTGAGCACTTTTTGGGCGTAAGAAAATTCAGCTACGGTTTGGCTGAAGTTCAGGACCAGATCGGTCAAGTGACCGGCCTGGCCTGGACCCAGGTGGGTGGCGAGTTGTTGACCATTGAAGCGGCCGTTGTTCCTGGCAAAGGCCAGCTGATCAAGACCGGTTCGCTGGGCGACGTGATGGTAGAGTCCATCACCGCTGCATTGACGGTGGTGCGCAGCCGCGCCAAGAGCCTGGGTATCCCGTTGGATTTCCACGAAAAACGCGATATTCACATTCACATGCCCGAAGGCGCTACGCCTAAAGATGGCCCTAGTGCTGGTGTGGGAATGTGTACTGCCCTGGTCTCTGCATTGACCCTGATTCCGGTACGCGCCGATGTTGCCATGACCGGTGAAATTACCCTTCGTGGTCAGGTGTTGGCGATTGGTGGCCTGAAGGAAAAATTACTTGCTGCTCACCGTGGTGGCATCAAAACTGTAATTATTCCTGAAGAGAACGTTCGTGACCTGAAGGAAATTCCTGACAACATCAAACAGGATCTTCAGATTAAACCGGTTAAATGGATTGACGAAGTCCTGCAAATTGCGCTGCAATACGCCCCGGAGCCCTTGCCGGATGTGGCTCCCGAGATTGTTGCCAAGGACGACAAACGAGAATCTGACTCTAAGGAAAGAATTAGCACGCATTAATACGGATTCGCCTGACGGGCTTTCTTGACGCTTTTTAGAGCCCTTGTTATAAAGCGGCTCTATAAGTGTCCGTAAGTGCTTCAGCAGTCGTTTTGCTTTTACCAAAAAACTTTAGAAACATACTCAGACAGATATAAGGGGACTTAGAGTGAACAAGTCGGAACTGATTGATGCTATCGCTGCATCTGCTGATATCCCGAAAGCTGCAGCTGGCCGTGCGCTGGACGCAGTAATCGAATCCGTCACTGGCGCTCTTAAAGCTGGCGACTCTGTGGTACTGGTTGGTTTTGGTACTTTCTCTGTAACCGATCGTCCTGCCCGTATTGGTCGTAACCCACAGACCGGTAAAACGCTGGAAATTCCTGCTGCCAAAAAGCCAGGCTTCAAAGCCGGTAAAGCACTGAAAGAAGCGGTTAACTAAGTTTCTGTAACACCTTTTACCCAACCGGGTCAGGCGCACGCCAGGCTTGGCAGCGGAGCGGTAGTGCAGTCGGTGGCAACATCGATGTGTCACGCCGGGGGTCGCGGGTTCGAGCCCGGTCCGCTCCGCCAGTTACGAGAAGGCGCATCCTCGGATGCGCCTTTCTTCTATCCGGACTCTACCCACGCTCCACGGTTGCTCATTATGCAAGACCGTTTCTGGGGGAAGCATGCTGCAAAATATCAGGGACAATTCACAAGGCTGGATTGCCAAGACCATCATCGGTGTCATCGTCGCGTTAATGGCGTTGACCGGTTTCGATGCCATTTTTCAAGCCACCTCTACCAGCCAGGATGCTGCCAAGGTTAACGGTGAAGAAATCACCCAGGTTGAACTGAGCCAGGCCGTCGATATGCAACGCCGGCAGCTGCTGCAGCAGTTGGGCAAGGATTTCGACTCGTCGTTGCTGGATGAAAAAATGCTGCGTGAAGCGGCCCTCAAAGGGTTGATCGATCGCAAGCTGTTGCTGCAAGGCGCCAAAGACGCGAAGTTTTCGTTTTCTGAAGCCGCTTTGGACCAAGTCATTCTGTTGACTCCTGAATTTCAGGAAGACGGCAAATTCAGCCCTGAGCGTTTCGACCAGGTGATCCGTCAACTGGGTTACGGTCGCTTGCAGTTCCGTAACATGCTGGGCGAAGAAATGCTGATTGGTCAGCTGCGTGCCGGTTTGGCGGGCAGTGGTTTCGTGACCGACGAACAGGTGAATGCGTTCGCCCGTCTTGAGAAACAAACCCGTGATTTCGCTTCGCTGAACATCAAGGCCGACCCGGCTGCGGTGAAACTGAGCGATGACGAAATCAAGGCTTACTACGACGAGCACGCCAAGGAATTCATGACCCCTGATCAGGTCGTGATCGACTATATCGAGTTGAAGAAATCTTCTTTCTTTGACCAGGTAGCCGTGAAGGATGATGAGCTTCAAGCGTTGTATCAAAAGGAAATCGCCAACCTGGCCGAACAGCGCCGCGCTGCGCATATCCTGATCGAAGTGAACGACAAGGTCAGCGACGAGCAGGCCAAAGCCAAGATCGCCGAGATTCAGCAGCGTCTGACCAAAGGTGAAAGCTTCGAAGCTCTGGCCAAGGAGTTCTCTCAGGATCCGGGTTCGGCTGCCAATGGCGGTGACCTGGGCTTCGCAGGCCCTGGTGTTTACGATCCTGTGTTCGAAACGGCTGTTTACGGGTTGAAGCAGGACCAGGTTTCGGAGCCGGTACGCACCAGCTTCGGTTATCACCTGATCAAGCTGCTGGGTGTTGAAGCACCTGAAGTGCCGAGCTTTGCCAGCCTGAAAGACAAGCTGACCCATGACCTGAAAACCCAGCAGGTTGAACGCCTGTTTGTCGATGCAACCAAGCAATTGGAAGACTCGGCATTTGAAGCGTCCGATCTGGCTCAGCCAGCTCAAGAGCTTAAGCTGACTGTGCATACCTCTGCGCCATTTGGTCGCGAGGGGGGCGAGGGTGTCACCGCCAATCGCGCTGTGATTCAGGCCGCATTCAGCACCGAAGTGATGGATGAGGGCGCGAACAGTACAGCCCTGGAGCTGGACCCTGAGACCGTAGTGGTGTTGCGCGTCAAGGAGCACCGCAAGCCTGAGCAGTTGCCGCTGGAGGCTGTTGCCTCGAGCATTCGTGCGCAACTGGTCAAAGAGCACGCCAGTGCTGCGGCCAAAACCCGTGCTGAAGAAATCATCAAGGAGCTGCGCGATGGCAAACTGCCGTTGAACCAGCCGGTTGATGGTCAGGCGTGGAAGGTCCAGGAAGCGGTTGCCCGTCGTCAGGAAGGTATTGATCCTGCCGTGCTGCAAGCGGTATTCCGCATGCCGAAACCTGCAGCCAAGGACAAGCCGACATTCAGCAGTGTCACCCTGGCAGATGGCACTGTGGTTGTATTGCGTTTGAACGGCGTCAACGATGCAGTAGCGCCGACTGAAGAAGAGAAAGCGTCGTATCGCCGCTTCCTCGCTTCGCGTGTTGGCCAGCAAGACTTTGCTGCCTACCGCAAGCAGTTGGAAAACGAAGCCAAGGTTGAGCGCTACTAAGTTCAGCCTGCTTCGCTAAAAATGGCCGCTCATTGAGCGGCCATTTTTTTGCGCTGGTTTTTTTGTGGGAGCGGGCTTGCTCGCGATGGCATCCATGCGCTCTGTCTGACGTATCGCGGGCAAGCCCGCTCCCACAGATCATCTCCCAGAGATTGTCGCGAGGCAAAAAAACGCCCGATGCAATCTCTACACCGGGCGTTTTTGAGTAGCGCTTGTAACGAAGGGTTTACTCTTCGAGGCTGCCCATGGCGGTAGTGTTGAAGCCACCGTCTACGTACATGATTTCGCCGCTGATGCCCGATGCCAGATCCGAGCACAGGAAGGCGCCGGCATTGCCGACTTCGTCGATGGTCACGTTGCGACGCAGTGGAGTCTGCGCTTCGTTGGCCGCCAGCATTTTGCGGAAGTTCTTGATGCCCGACGCTGCCAGGGTACGGATCGGGCCTGCCGATACGCAGTTAACGCGAGTACCCTCAGGGCCCAGGCTGCCTGCCAGGTAACGTACACCGGCTTCCAGGCTGGCCTTGGCCATGCCCATCACGTTGTAGTTAGGCATGGTGCGCTCGGCGCCCAGGTAGGACAGGGTCAGCAGGCTGCCGTTGCGACCTTTCATCATCGGGCGACCAGCCTTGGCCAGGGCCACGAAGCTGTAGGCGCTGATGTCGTGAGCGATGCGGAAGCCTTCACGGGTGGTGGCGTCGGTGAAATCGCCATCCAGCTGGTCGCCAGGAGCGAAACCTACTGAGTGAACGATGCAGTCCAGACCGTCCCACTTCTTGCTCAGGTCTTCGAAGACCTTGGCGATTTCTTCATCGCTGGCAACGTCGCAAGGGAAGCACAGCTCAGGGTTCGAACCCCAGCCTGCGGCGAATTCTTCAACACGACCTTTCAGCTTTTCGTTCTGATAAGTGAAAGCCAGCTCGGCGCCTTCACGGTGCATGGCGGCAGCAATGCCAGAAGCGATGGACAATTTGCTAGCGACACCAACGATCAGTACGCGCTTACCGGTGAGAAAACCCATGTGTTGTTCCTCTATCAGGTTAATCGACAGCCACTGGTGCCAAAAAGGCGGCTTCCAGCAGCTGTTGTGTATATGGATGTTGCGGTGAGGCAAAGATACTTTGCGCATCACCCTGTTCGACCACTTGGCCATGCTTGACCACCATCAATTGGTGGCTCAGCGCTTTGACGACAGCCAGGTCATGGCTGATAAACAAATACGTCAGGTTGTGCCTGGCTTGCAGTGAGCGCAGCAGTTCAACAACCTGGCGTTGTACTGTGCGGTCCAGCGCAGAGGTTGGCTCGTCCAGCAATATCAACTCCGGCTTTAACACCAGTGCGCGGGCAATGGCGATTCTTTGCCGTTGTCCGCCTGAATACTCGTGAGGGTAACGGTGCCGGGTTTCCGGATCCAGACCTACTTCTCGCAAGGCTTCAATAATTGCACTTTCCTGTTCCGCTTCGGTGCCCATACGGTGAATGCGCAACCCTTCACCGACAATCTCGCTGACGCTCATGCGCGGGCTGAGACTGCCAAACGGGTCCTGGAATACCACCTGCATTTCCCGTCGCAATGGCCTGACTTCTTTCTGTGACAGACAGTCTAGCCGTTTGCCTTCAAAGCTGATCAGGCCCTTGCTGGCAATCAGACGCAAAATCGCCAGGCCCAGCGTTGATTTGCCCGATCCGCTTTCACCCACAATTCCCAGGGTCTGCCCCTGGGGCAAGCTGAAATTGATACCGTCCACCGCTTTCACGTAATCGACGGTCTTGCGCAGCAGGCCTTTCTTGATCGGGAACCATACCTTCAGGTCCTCGACTTGCAGCAATGGCGGACCGGCAATGGTGCTGGCCGGGCCTCCGCTGGGCTCTGCGCTGAGCAGTTCCCGGGTGTAAGGATGCTGCGGCGAACGGAACAGCTGCTCGCACGATGCTTGTTCGACGATTAAACCGCGCTGCATGACACATACGCGATGCGCAATTCTTCGTACAAGGTTCAAATCGTGACTGATCAGTAACAACGACATGCCCAGGCGGGCTTGCAGATCCTTGAGCAAGTCGAGGATTTTAAGCTGAACGGTCACGTCCAGGGCGGTGGTAGGTTCGTCGGCAATCAGCAGTTCGGGTTCATTGGCCAGGGCCATGGCGATCATCACGCGCTGTCTCTGACCCCCTGAGAGCTCGTGTGGCAGCGCCTTGAGGCGTTTGTGAGGCTCGGGTATGCCTACCAGCTCCAGAAGCTCCAGGGTGCGCAGGGTAGCGGCCTTGCCGGTGATCCCCTTGTGAATGCCGAGCACCTCATTGATTTGTTTTTCAATGCTGTGCAGCGGGTTCAGGGAGGTCATGGGCTCCTGAAAAATCATCGCAATGCGGTTGCCGCGAATGTTGCGCAGCTTTTTCTCGTCCACGCTGAGCAAATCCTGGCCGCCGTAGGCGATGCTGCCGCTGGGGTGGCGTGCAAGGGGGTAGGGCAGCAACCTGAGGATCGAGTGCGCGGTCACCGATTTGCCCGAACCGCTTTCGCCCACCAGGGCCAGGGTTTCGCCGCGCCTGATATCAAAACTGACGCCTTGCACCACCCGCTGCGGTGTGTCACCCGCTACAAACTCGACGCTGAGGTCGCGCACTTCGATCAGATTGTCCTGCGTCATCTTATTTCCTCGGGTCGAAGGCATCGCGAGCGGACTCACCGATAAACACCAGCAGGCTGAGCATGATGGCCAGCACTGCGAATGCACTGATGCCCAGCCAGGGCGCTTGCAGGTTGGACTTGCCCTGGGCCACCAGTTCGCCCAGCGACGGCGCGCCCGGGGGCAGGCCGAAGCCCAGGAAGTCCAGGGCAGTGAGGGTGCCGATGGCGCCAGTGAGGATAAACGGCATAAAGGTCATGGTGGAGACCATGGCGTTGGGCAGGATGTGGCGGTACATGATGGCCATGTCCTGCATGCCCAGGGCGCGGGCGGCGCGCACATACTCCAGATTGCGCCCACGCAGGAATTCGGCGCGCACGACGTCCACCAGGCTCATCCACGAGAACAGCAGCATGATGCCCAGCAGCCACCAGAAATTGGGCTGCACAAAACTGGCGAGAATGATCAGCAGGTACAACACGGGCAAGCCTGACCAGATTTCCAGAAAGCGCTGACCGGCCAGGTCGACCCAGCCACCATAAAAGCCCTGCAAGGCCCCGGCGATCACGCCGATGATGGAGCTCAGTACCGTCAGGGTCAGGGCGAACAGCACCGATATGCGAAAGCCATAAATCACTCGGGCCAGCACGTCGCGGCCCTGGTCGTCGGTGCCCAGCCAGTTCTCGGCGGAGGGCGGGGCAGGGGCAGGGACTTTCAGGTCGTAGTTGATGCTTTGATAGCTGTAGGGGATGGGTGGCCACACAACCCAGGCATCTTTCTTGGCCAGCAGTTCACGGATATACGGGCTTTTGTAGTTGGCTTCGAGGGGGAATTCACCGCCGAAGTCGGTCTCTGGATAGCGCTTGAGCGCCGGGAAATACCACTCCCCGTCGTAATTGATCACCAAGGGTTTGTCGTTGGCAATGAACTCGGCGTTCAGGCTCAGCCCGAACAGCACCAGGAAGATCCACAGCGACCACCAGCCACGCTTGTTGGCTTTGAAACGGGCAAAACGGCGTCGATTGAGGGGGGATAGCTTCATCTCAATGCTCCCTGCTTTCAAAGTCGATACGCGGATCGACCAGGGTGTATGAGAGGTCACCGATCAGCTTCACCACCAGCCCGACCAGCGTAAAGATAAACAGGGTGCCGAAGACAACCGGGTAGTCGCGATTGATAGCAGCCTCGAAACTCATCAGGCCCAGGCCATCGAGGGAGAAAATCACTTCGACCAGCAGTGAGCCGGTAAAGAAAATTCCGATAAAGGCCGACGGGAAACCGGCAATAACCAGCAGCATGGCATTGCGGAACACATGGCCATAGAGCACCCGGTGGTTGGTCAGGCCCTTGGCTTTGGCAGTGACGACATACTGTTTGTTGATCTCGTCGAGAAAGCTGTTTTTGGTCAGCAGGGTCATGGTGGCGAAGTTGCCGATAACCAGTGCCGTAACGGGCAATGCCAGATGCCAGAAGTAATCGAGAATCTTGCCGCCCAGGCTCAGTTCGTCAAAGTTGTTGGACGTCAGGCCGCGCAGAGGGAACCAGTCCAGGTAACTGCCCTCGGCAAACAGCACGATCAGCAGGATGGCAAACAGAAAGGCCGGGATGGCGTAGCCGATGATGATCAGTGAACTGGTCCAGACATCAAAGTGGCTGCCGTGGCGCGTGGCCTTGGCGATCCCCAGGGGGATCGACACCAGGTACATGATCAGGGTGCTCCACAACCCCAGCGAGATGGAGACCGGCATTTTCTCCTTGATCAGGTCGATGACCTTGGCGTCGCGGAAGAAGCTTTCGCCGAAGTCCAGTCGGGCGTAGTTTTTAATCATGATCCACAGGCGTTCCGGCGCCGACTTGTCGAAACCGTACATCTTTTCGATTTCCTTGATCAGTTCCGGATCCAGCCCTTGGGCGCCACGGTAGTTGGAGCCCGCCACCGACACTTCCGAACCACCACCGGCGATGCGGCTGGTGGCGCCGTCAAAGCCTTCGAGCTTGGCGATCATCTGTTCAACCGGGCCGCCGGGGGCCGCCTGGATAATGATGAAGTTAATCAACAGAATCCCGAACAGTGTCGGAATGATCAGCAGCAGTCGCCTGAAAATATAAGCCAGCATTTAAGGCTCCTGGCTCGCGCTTGAAGGTTTGGTAGAGGGTGCAGGTTTTGCGTCAGGTTTGGCCCACCAGGTGTTGGTGCCGATATCGTATTTGGGCGTAACTTCGGGATGGCCGATATGGTTCGAGTAGGCCACGCGCCAGGTTTTGATATGCCAGTTGGGGATCACGTAGAAGCCCCACTGCAACACACGGTCCAGCGCCCTGGCATGGTTGATCAGGCTTTGCCGTGACTCGGCGTTGATCAGGCCCTCGGTCAACTGGTCGATGGCCGGGTCCTTGAGGCCGATAAAGTTTCGGCTGCCGGGTTTGTCGATACTTTGTGATTCCCAGTACTCGCGCTGCTCGCTGCCGGGTG
Organism: Pseudomonas sp. FSL W7-0098; assembly: GCF_005930585.1. Lineage (NCBI taxonomy): Bacteria > Pseudomonadati > Pseudomonadota > Gammaproteobacteria > Pseudomonadales > Pseudomonadaceae > Pseudomonas > Pseudomonas sp. FSL W7-0098. The sequence goes on along the minus strand of NZ_RXHW01000005.1, from coordinate 79,209 downwards.
AGCTGGACTGCGGGAAGCTGCCGACAATCATGTCGTAATCCCTTGAGCGCAGGCGGTTGAGGTATTGGGAGGTGTCGACCCGGCGAATCTGCAAATCGATGCCCAGGTCGCTGAGGTTGCGCTTGAACGGCAGAAGGATGCGCTCGAATTCGGTTTGTGCCAGCAAGAATTCGATCTTCACCGGCTTGCCCTGGGCGTCGACCATCTTGTCATCGACGATGCGCCAGCCGGCGTCTTGCAGCAGTTGGTAGGCGCGGCGCTGTTGCTCGCGAATCATGCCGCTGGCGTCGGTGACGCTGGGTTTGAACACCTGGCTGAACGCCTGCTCGGGAATCTGGCCGCGCAAGGGCTCCAGAATGGCCAGTTCAGCTTCGGTCGGCGGCGCCTTGGCGGCCATTTCCGAGTTTTCGAAGTAGCTGCCAGTGCGCGCATAGGCACCGTTGAACAGTTGCTTGTTGGCCCATTCAAAGTCGAACAGCAGGCTTAGCGCCTCGCGTACACGCACATCCTGGAACATTGGCCTGCGCAGGTTGAAGACAAATCCCTGCATGCCTGTTGGATTGTGGTTGCGGATTTCTTCTTTTTTCAGGCGGCCCTGAGTAAATGCCGGAGAGTTGTAGGCTCCGGCCCAGTTTTTGGCGCTGATCTCCAGCCAGTAATCAAACTGACCGGCCTTGAGGGCTTCGAAGGCAACGCTGTTGTCGCGAAAGTAATCGACCGTGATGGCATCAAAATTGTACAGGCCCTTGTTGATGGGCAGGTCCTTGCCCCAATAGTCCTTGTTGCGCTCGTAGCGGATCGAGCGCCCGGGCTTGATCTCGGCGATGGTGTAGGGGCCGCTGCCGGGAGGGATTTCCAGGTTGCCCTTGTTGAAGTCGCGGGTTTCCCACCAGTGCTTGGGCAGAACCGGGAGCTGGCCAAGGATTAGCGGCAGTTCACGGTTTTTGTTGTGCTTGAAGGTGAATTTCACTTGCAGCGGGTTTTCCGCGATGGCCTGGTCGACATCGCTGTAATAACCCTTGTACAGCGGCGAGCCACTTTTCATCAGGGTATCGAAGCTGAACACGACATCTTCGGCGCGAATCGGATGGCCATCGCTGAACTTCGCTTCCGGGCGCAGGTAAAACCGCACCCAGCTGTTATCCGGGGCTTTCTCGATTTTCCCGGCAATCAGGCCGTAGGACGTAAAAGGCTCGTCGAGGGTTTGCCGGGCCAGGGTATCGAAGGTCAGATCAATGTCGTCGGCTGGCACGCCTTTATTGATAAACGGGTTGAGGCTGTCAAAGCTGCCCAGCGCAGACTTGCGAAAGGTACCGCCCTTGGGGGCTTGCGGGTTGACGTAGTCGACATGCTTGAAGTCGGCAGGATATTTCGGCGGCTCGTCATAGAGGGTCAAGGCATGCTGGGGAGCGGCCATGGCCGTGCAGGCAAAACCGGCAAACAACAAGCTGGCAAGGGGCTTTAGCCATGTACGCAAAGGCATCATTGTTTTTTCTCCGTAGGCTTAAGCCACCACGCGCTGAGGCCCAGGGTGTAGGGCGGCGTAGTCACAAAGGCGAACCGGTTGCGGTACGCCAGGCGGTGATAGTTCAGATACCAGTTGGGAATGATGTAGTGCTGCCACAGCAACACGCGGTCCAGGGCCTGGCCGGCAGACAATTGCTCGTCGCGGGTCCGTGCGGCCAGCAGGCGCTCGAGCAGTTGGTCCACCACCGGGCTGGCTACCCCTGCATAGTTTTTGCTGCCCTTGACGTTGGCCTGGCTGGAGTGGAAGTACTGCCACTGTTCAAGGCCGGGGCTCAGGGTCTGGTCAAGGGTCATCAGGATCATGTCAAAGTCGAACTGGTCCAGGCGCTGCTTGTATTGCGCGCGATCCACGGTGCGCAGCCGGGCATCGACGCCAATGCTGGCCAGGTTCTCCACATAGGGTTGCAGGATGCGCTCAAGGTTCGGGTTTACCAGTAATATTTCGAAACGCAGGGGTTTGCCTTCACTATTGACCAGGCGCTGGCCCGACAGTTTCCAGCCGCTTTCATCCAGCAGTGCCAGTGCCTGGCGCAGAGTTGCGCGGGGGATGCCGCGGCCGTCGGTTTGCGGCAAGGTAAAGGCCTGGTTGAACAGTTCGGGCGGTAGTTGGCTGCGCCAGGGTGACAGCATCAGCCACTCATGCCCCTGGGGAATGCCGCTGGCCGAGAATTCGCTGTTGGGGTAATGGCTCACGGCGCGCTGGTAGGCGCCGTTGAACAGGGTGCGGTTGGTCCATTCAAAATCAAACATAAGGCCCAGGGCCTCACGGGTTTTGTTTTGCGCAAAGGTGGCGCGGCGACTGTTCATAAACAGCCCCTGGGTTTGTGTCGGGATCTGGTGGGTAATTTCGGCCTTGATCACATCGCCGCGGCGTACCGCCGGGAAGTTATAGCCATTGGCCCAGTTCTTGGCCTGGTGCTCGATGTAAATGTCGAACTCGCGGGCCTTGAACGCCTCGAAGGCGACATCGCTGTCGCGGTAGAACTCCACTTCAACCCGGTCGAAGTTGTATTTGCCGCGGTTGACCGGCAGGTTGGCGCCCCACCAGTTCTTGACGCGCTCAAAGACCAGTTGGCGCCCGGGGGTAACCCGGGTAATGCGATAGGGGCCGCTACCCAGCGGTGGCTCGAAGGTGGTGGCTTTGAAGTCGCGCTTTACCCAGTAATGCTGGGGCAACACGGGCAGTTCGCCCAGGCGCAAAATCAGCAACGGGTTGCCTGAGCGCTTGAAGACAAAACGAATTCGTTTGGGGCCCAGGATATCGACTCGCTGGACTTCCTGAAGATTGGTGCGGTACTGCGGATGACCTTCTTTTAGTAACAGGTCGTAGGAGAAGGCAACATCGTAGGCAGTGATCGGCGTCCCATCATGAAAGCGGGCTTCGGGTCGCAGGTTAAAGACGACCCAGCTGCGGTCCTCGTTGTACTCCACTGATTGAGCGATCAAACCATAGCTGGATGTTGGCTCATCGCCGGAGGGGGCATATTGGCCCGTACCGGCCATCAGGGTTTCGTTGAGTTCATTGACCCCGTACTGCAGGAAGTTGGGAGTCGAAACCGGGCTGGTGCCTTTGAAGGTGTAGGGGTTGATCGTGTCGAACGTGCCGAACGCCATGACCTTCAAGGTGCCGCCCTTGGGGGCGTCAGGGTTTACCCAGTCGAAATGGGTAAAGGTGGCGGGGTACTTGAGTGTGCCGAACTGCGCATAACCGTGGCTTTCGCTCAGGTTTGCGCTGGCGGTGAAGCTCAAGGCCAGGCAGATAAATAGCGTAAGGAGGGGACGCGTCAAGTCAGAGATCCGATCCAGGCATTGGGCTTAAGGTTTCCGTACAGTAACAGCTTGTATCTGTAGGAAAAAGGCCACGCTGGTAAGCACGACGGGCAAGCTGCGGCCTACTTTTGTGTAGGAATCAGCTTGCCCGCGGGGGATGTCAGCGCTGTGCTTATCGGGGTTTGGAAACGGTCAGCATTTGCCCCGGCTTGAGGGCTTTTGCGCTGTTTGGATTCCAGCGCTTGAGATGCTGCATTTCAACGTTGAAACGCTTGGCCACCATATACAGCGAGTCGCCTTTCTGGACCTTGTATTGGGTCGGCTTTTTGCCCGAGGGCTTGCGTGTGTCCTGCATCACCAGGACCTGGCCGGCCTTGAGGTTGTTGCCGCTGAGCTTGTTCCAGTGTTGCAAGTCTTTGACATTGACCTTGTTGGCCTTGGCAATCAGGGTCAGGTTGTCGCCGCTCTTGACCCGGTACTTGCGGTTCAGGCGAGCTGGGGATGTGCTTGCAACCTTGTCAAATACCGGCTTGTTGGGGCGAAGACTGACCAGTTGGTCGGAGCTGAGATTGGACAGGCTGGCAGTCAACAGCTGGGCTTTGGCCGTAGGTACCAGCAGATGCTGGGGGCCATCGGTGGTGGCGCGCTGTTTGTAGGCCGGATTGAGCTGGAACATTTCGTCTTCGTCGATTTCGGCCAGGGCTGCCACGCGGGACAGGTCCATGGACTGTTTGATCTCGACCATTTCGAAGTAGGGTTCGTTGGCGATCGGGTTCAGGTTGATGCCGTAAGCTTCAGGGGCCAGAACCACTTGTGACAGGGCCAGCAGTTTTGGCACGTAGTCTTTGGTTTCCTGCGGCAGTGGCAGGTTCCAGTAGTCGGTCGGCAGGCCGAGCTTTTCGTTGCGCTCGATGGCCCGGCTGACGGTACCTTCGCCAGCGTTGTAGGCCGCCAGGGCCAGCAGCCAGTCGCCGTTGAACATGTCATGCAGACGGTTCAGGTAGTTCAGGGCTGCCAGCGTCGAGGCGGTAATGTCACGGCGACCATCGTAGGCACGGGTTTGACGCAGGTTGAAGTAGCGGCCTGTCGACGGAATGAACTGCCAGAGCCCGACCGCATTTGCGTGGGAATACGCCATTGGGTTGTAGGCGCTTTCAATGGCTGGCAGCAGGGCCAGTTCCAGCGGCATATTGCGTTCTTCGAGGCGCTCTACAATGTAGTGGATATAAAGGCTGCCGCGCTCGCCCGCATTCTCGAGAAACGACGGGTTGCTCGCAAACCACAGGCGCTGTTGTTCAATTCGGGGGTTGACGTTCTGGCCGTCCTGCAACTTGAAACCCTGGCGCATGCGCTCCCACACATCTTGAGGGGGGAGGGGGCTGGGCTTCTGGCTGAGCCAGAGTGGATCCTGGGGAATGCGTTTGGCGATTTTAAGGCTGGCCCGCTCCGTGGTCTGCGCCGAATGATCCATGGACTGGCAGCCCGCGAGCGTGGCGCAGACAGCCACCGCAATGGCTTTGACCATGCGCGTCAATGCGTCTGAATTGATGGAGTTACCTTTAAATGACGACATTGTTTTGAAAAAAGTCAGGAAAAAATGTCGGGGGATTCTAGAAAGCAGGGGGGGCGCGGTCAACTGTTGAGAATTTTTGTTCTGACCGCGGCCGGTTTTAGAACCTGTCTTTCCAGCTGCGCAGGCTGGCAAAGACCGCACTGGGCGAGTCGTTGTCGCGGGAGTTCCACTCGTCAGCTTTTTCTTTAACAGATGTTTCGTGGACTCGCAGAAAGGGATTTGTGCGTAGTTCCAGTGCCATAGATGATGGCAAGCTGATACGACCTTCAGCCCGCCACTGCGTGACTTGCGCTACACGCGCGGCAATATCCGGGTTGTTCGGTTCCACGGCCTGGGCGAAGCGCAGGTTGCTCAAGGTGTATTCGTGGGTGCAGTACACGCCGGTGTGGGCGGGCAGCGCGGCCAGGCGAGTCAGGGAGTGATGCATCTGTTCCGGGGTGCCCTCGAACAGTCGGCCGCAACCCGCGGCGAACAGGGTGTCGCCACAGAACAGCAGGGGCGCTGTCGGGTCTTGGTGATAGTAGGCGATATGCCCAAGCGTATGGCCGGGTACCAGCAGGATCTGGAACTCCAGGCCCAGTACCTCGATGCGGTCGCCGTCGTTGAGTGCCACTTGTCGGGCCGGTATGGTCTCAAGCGCCGGCCCCCAGACCTTCGCGTTAGTGTGTGCGTGAAGTTGCGCGACACCGCCCACATGATCGAAATGGTGATGGGTGATCAGAATGTCGCTGAGGACCCAGTCCGGGCGCCTGGCCAGCCACTCCAGAACAGGCGCGGCATCACCCGGGTCGACCACGGCGCAGCGCTTTTGGGTAGTGTCCTGTAACAACCAGATGTAGTTGTCGTTGAAGGCGGGCAGGGCGTCGATCTGTAACATGGTGCAATTCCCAAGTGTGAAACAATGGCGCATCTTAGGGGCTGTTGACGTTTTATTGCGAGTCGCGTCGTCAGGGCTTGCGACAGATAAAGGGCGAGTTGGAGGAGCAATGACCGATAAAGCATTGGCTCAGGCTGATCCTGAGTGGCTGGCACTGATCAGTTCGGCGCGTGAGTGGCTGTCTGGCCCCCATGGGCAGTTGTTGCTCGAAGATGAGCAACGCGTGCTTGAGGACGAGCTGGGGCGCTTTTTCGGCGGCTATCTGGTGCATTACGGCCCTGCTGCCGACACCCCGCCCAAGGCCCCGCAGGTTCAGCGCAACGTACGCCTGGGCGCGCCATTACCGGGTGTTGAAATCATCTGCGAAGAACAGGCCTGGCCATTGTGCGAGCACGCTGCCGACGTGGTGGTGCTGCAGCACGGGCTGGATTTCTGTCTGTCGCCCCACGGTCTGTTGCGCGAAGCGGCCAGCAGCGTACGCCCTGGCGGGCACCTGCTGATTGTCGGGATCAACCCCTGGAGCAGTTGGGGCTTGCGCCATGTCTTCGCCAAGGATGCCCTGCGCAAGGCACGCTGTATCTCACCTTCACGGGTCGCCGACTGGCTGAACCTGCTGGGCTTTGCGCTGGAGAAACGCCGCTTCGGGTGCTATCGTCCGCCGCTCGCTTCCAAAGTGTGGCAAAGCCGCTTGTCCGGCTGGGAACGCAAGGCCGGTAGCTGGCAATTGGCAGGTGGCGGCTTCTATGTATTGGTTGCTCGCAAAATGGTGGTGGGCTTGCGCCCTGTCAACCCGATGCGCCGGGAACCGATGGGCAAGCTGATTCCCTTGCAGATGGCCAAGGTCAATCGGCGCCACACAGACTCCTAAATTTATGTTGGGCCGGGTTTGCCCGGCTCAGGTGCTGGCCATTGCTGATGGTCAGGCCATAAGCAGCCTTACCTGGATAGTTTGCAATGATTGATAGCGTTGAAATGTTCACCGATGGTGCCTGCAAGGGCAATCCTGGCCCGGGTGGCTGGGGTGCCTTGCTGATCTGCCAGGGTGTCGAGAAAGAGCTCTGGGGTGGCGAGGCCAGTACCACCAACAACCGCATGGAACTGATGGCCGCCATTCGCGGGCTTGAAGAGCTCAAGCGTCCGTGTGAGGTGCTGCTGGTGACTGACTCGCAGTATGTGATGAAAGGCATCACCGAGTGGATGGTCAACTGGAAAAAACGCGGCTGGAAAACCGCCTCCAAGGAGCCGGTAAAAAATGCCGACCTGTGGAAGCTGCTCGATGAGCAGGTCAGTCGTCACACCGTGAAATGGCAGTGGGTACGCGGTCACATCGGCCATCCCGGCAACGAGCGCGCCGACCAGTTGGCCAATCGTGGGGTCGATCAGGTACGGGGAATCAAGCATGCGTAGTGTTGTACTCGATACCGAAACCACCGGTATGCCGGTCACCGACGGCCACCGGGTGATCGAGATCGGTTGCGTCGAGTTGATGGGGCGCCGTTTGACCGGTCGCCATTTTCACGTGTATCTGCAACCCGACCGTGAAAGTGACGAAGGCGCCATTGGCGTCCACGGCATTACCAATGAATTCCTGGTGGGCAAGCCGCGTTTTGCTGAAGTCGCCGATGAGTTTTTCGAATTCATCAAGGGCGCACAGCTGATTATTCATAACGCTGCGTTTGACGTGGGCTTCCTCAACAACGAGTTTGCCCTGATCGGCCAGACCGATCGCGCCGACCTGACTCAGCACTGCACCATCCTCGATACCCTGGCCATGGCACGGGCCCGTCACCCGGGCCAGCGCAACAGCCTCGACGCGCTGTGCAAACGCTATGGTGTCGACAACTCGGGCCGTGAGCTGCACGGCGCCTTGCTCGACTCCGAGATCCTGGCCGACGTTTACCTGACCATGACCGGTGGCCAGACCAGCCTGTCGTTGGCCGGGAATGCTTCTGACGGTAATGGCTCGGGTGAGGGGTCGGGCAATCAGGCCAGCGAAATTCGCCGCCTGTCGGCGGACCGTCAACCGGGCCGGATTATTCGTGCAAGTGAAAGCGACTTGACCGAGCATGCGGCTCGACTTGAAGCCATTGCCAAATCGGCTGGCGGCCCGTCGTTGTGGGCGCAACTCCTCGACGCGAAAGGGCAGACGCTGCAGTAACCTGGCGCCTACCTGACTGCCGCTGCCGCTTATTGTCAGCGTCGACGACAGGAAAGAAGGATTTTTCATGCATCTGGTTATCAACCCCCAAGACCCTCAAGTCTCGGTACGCCTGGCCGACGAGGGTTTTGCGCCCTATGTCTGGTGCAACGATTTCAGCTTTGAAGTTCGTGCCTATGCCCGTGCCGACCGCCATAAAAAGGTCGAGCACTGGCCGCTGGAGCTGATTACGCCCTATCGCAAGTGCTACGGCATCGACCCGGATGAGTTCGCCAGCTACCGCGGTGGCAAGAGCAGCGACATCTTTATGGCGTACCTGGACAACCAGCCCGTGGGGCATGTGGTGGTAAGCACCCACTGGAACGGCTTTGCCCATGTCGATGAACTGGCCGTTATCGCGGGCGCCCGTCGCCACGGTGTGGCCAGGTCATTGCTGGAAGTGGTGAGGTTCTGGAGCCATAAAAAAAACCTGCCGGGGATCATGCTCGAGACCCAGAACAACAACCTGGGCGCCTGCCGGTTGTATGAGCGTTGCGGGTATCAGGTAGGGGGCATCGATGATTTGCGCTATCGCGGTATTGACCCGCAGACCCGTGAAGTGGCTATTTTCTGGTATTTGATATTTGAGCGCAGGGATCTGTAGCAGTTGTCGAGCTCTGCGAGGCTGCGTTCGGCGGCTGCTACAGGGATCGTGTTTTAAAGCACCACCAAGCCCTGATCCGCCAGCAATGCCTCGGCCTTTTGCCGCACAATCTCCAGCAAGGCATCCAGTGCCAGCCCGTGCCGGGTGCCTTTGCGTGTAAGCGCATAGAGCGTCACCGGGATCGCCGGTGAAATCGGGCACACATCCAGCCCGCTTGCCCTGGCACCCACTGCCGTGAACGGGTCGACCAGCGCCAGTCCTTCTCCCGCTTCGACCATGCTGCGCATCATCTGGTAACTCTGCACCTGAATCTGCACCACCGGTGCCGGACGCAAGGCTTGCAGCTTGCTGTCGAGCAGGCGGCTCAACGGGTCGTGCTGATGCAGGCCGATCATTGCCTGTCCCGCCAGCTCTTGCAGTGCGATGTATTTGTGCTTGGGTGACAACCAGCCATGAGGCGCCAGAAACTGCACCTTGCCTTGAACCAGTGGCTGAGATTCGATCCCGGATTGCTCCGATTGCTGCAGGCTCAAGCCCAGATCGCATTCGTCCATTAACAGACGGCGCACAATTTCGGCGCAAGGCTGGCTGCTCAAGGTTGTCGGGGTATCGGGAAAGCGCCGTCTGAGGGCGCCTATGCAATGAGGCAGCAGCGGTTGGGCCAGGGTTTCGCTGCAGGCTATGCGCAAGGCCGGTTCCTGATGCTGGCGCAGCTCGTTGCCCAGCTGGCGCAGAGGCTCAAGTGCCTGGTACAGCTGATTGATAAGGGGTTGCAGCACAAGGGTGTCGCGGGTGGCTTGCAGCCTCCCGCGAATACTGGCAAACAGCATAAAGCCCAATTGCTGTTCGGCTTCCTGCAGCGTTGCGTTGAGGGTGGCCGTGGGCAATTGCAGCAATTCGGCAGCATGGCCGAGGTTGCCGGTTTGCAAGATGGCTTGAATCACTTCGATGTGGCGTAGACGCATACTGGTGTCCTGTCTCGCAAATACTGATCCTTTTTGACGGCGTCTGTTGTCGTCAAAAAGGATCGTAATCATGAGGCCGGACACCAGTGCCCGGCAGATGAGGTTTCAGCGTTGCGAAGCCTGATCCGTCTCTCATCCTTTGACTTCAACCTGTACGCCCTGAGTGGCAGGTCAGGCTGCGACGACGGGCGACGGGTCGCGAACCAGGATGACACCCGACTGCACCAGCTCGAAGTTGTTGTCATCGTTCTTTTTGACACGATCGCCAATGGCCAGTTTGTAGGTCATTACGGGTTGATCGCCGGTTGCTTGTGAATCTTCAAACTCATGCACGGAATAGACGCGACCTTCCGCATCTCTTGCATGAAATTGTCCAACGAGAACTGCCGCCATTTGTAGAGAACCTCTGGAGATAAACACCCAATTTGCGGTTCTGTAGACCGTTGTTCAGCAGGGGAAGTTTAACCATGTGAAAAAAATAGTCCCCCTACTTTACAGGCTTGCAGGCCGATAGGGTGAACTGGGGTGCAAGAAAGCCGTCCGATCATCTATAACTACTCTTCCTACAGCTACTGACTCGGGGTTTTCCATGAGCAAGGTCTACAGCGTTGCAGTGTTGGTTGGCAGTTTGAGGAAGGATTCCCTCAATCGAAAAGTGGCTCAGGCTCTGGCAGAGCTGGCTCCGCCAAGCCTGAAACTGTTTATTGTCGAAATCGGTGAGCTGGCGCTTTACAACGAAGACATTGATGGTGCGTCGCCACCTGCGCCATACACGGTTTTTCGCGATCAGATCCGCCCGGCCGATGCCATCCTGTTTGTGACCCCCGAGTACAACCGCTCGGTGCCAGGGGTGTTGAAAAACGCCATTGATGTCGGTTCGCGGCCCTATGGGCAGAGTGTGTTCAGTGGCAAGCCGGGCGCGGTGATCAGCGTTTCGCCTGGGGCCATTGGTGGCTTTGGGGCTAACCATCACTTGCGCCAGTCGCTGGTGTTTCTCGATGTGCCGTGCATGCAGCAGCCTGAGGCTTATCTGGGAGGAGCCGGTGATGCGTTTGATGCATCCGGTAAACTGTCGGATAAAACCCGACCGTTTTTGCAGAAATTTATCGATCAGTTTGCCGGGTGGGTAGAGCGCTAGGACTACAGCAGTCGCAAGCCGCAAGTCAGAAACTTGCAGCTTGCAGCTTGCAGCTATCAACCTGCAGCTATCAGCTGCTCTGTGGCATCTCGCCCTTGGCCAGGCGCTGGTTGATATCGCTAATCACTGCGGGCAGGTCGCTGATGGTGTCGATCAGATAGTGGGGGCGAGAGCCGGCGAACAGGGCGTGAATGCGGTTGCGTTCGCTGTCCAGGGTTGCCGGGGCCAGTGCCTTGTATTGTTCCCAGGTCAGGCCCAGGGCGTTGCCCGAGCACACCAGCGCCACGGTCCACATGCCGGCGCGGCGACCTTCAAGAATGCCCGGTACGGTGTCGTCGATCTTGACGCAGGCACCCACATCATCAATGCCCAGCGCGATCACGTTGGCCAGTGCCTGGGCCGGCCAGGGGCGACCGTTAGGGACTTCATCGGTGGCCACGACGTGGTCGGCCACATAGCCATTGGTGGCGGCCAGTTCAACCACTTTGGCCATGACCTGCGCGGGGTAGCCCGAGCAGGAACCGATCTTGATACCTTGCTCACGCAGTTGGGCAATGGTGTCCAGTGCGCCGGGAATCAGGGCCGAATGCTCGGCGATCTTTTCGATCTGCAGCGGCATAAAGCGCTCATAAATCGCGGTGACGTCATCGTCGGTCGGTGCACGGCCAAACACTTTTTTATAGCGCTCGGTTATCTGCGGCTGATCACACAGGGTACGAATGTGGTCCCACTTGCCCATGCCCATCGGCCCGCGAGCTTCTTCGATGGACACCTGCACGTCAAACTCGGCAAAGGCTTCGACAAAAATCTGGGTTGGGGCGAACGAGCCGAAATCGACCACGGTGCCGGCCCAGTCGAGGATGGCGGCTTGCAGCTTGCTCGGGTTGGTGTAGTTCATGTCTGTTAATCCTGTAAGAGCGGGCTGTGCCGCACGAAGTAAATAGGGTTGTTCTAGCCTGTTCCTGCACCATCAAATATCGAAGACTTCCATTTCCTGCAGCACCTGGCCTATGGCGTCTACGGCTGCCTGCATCTCGGCCTGATTGACGTGGCCGATGCAGCCCACACGAAAAGTCTCAACCTGGGTCAATTTGCCCGGATACAGGATGAAACCCTTGGCCTTGACCCGCTCGTAGAACTCCTTGAACTGATAGCGGGGGTCTTTTGGCGCATGGAAGGTGACGATAATCGGCGCCTGGATAGCCTCGGGCAGAAAACTGCTAATGCCCAGTTTGGCCATGCCGTCGAGCAGGGCCTGGCAGTTGTTGGCGTAACGCTGATGGCGGGCAGGCAAGCCGCCTTCTTCGTTGTATTGCAGCAGTGCCTCGTGCAGGGCGGCTACCACATGGGTCGGCGGGGTAAAGCGCCATTGTCCGGTTTTGCTCATGTAAACGTGCTGATCGTGCAGGTCCATTGCCAGTGAATGGCTGTTACCGGCGGCATTGCCCAGGGCTTCTTTGCGGGCGAATACAAAGCCCATGCCGGGCACACCTTCGAGGCATTTGCCGGAGGCAGCGATCAATGCATCAAAAGGGACTTGCCGGGCATCGATCGGCAGGGCACCGAAGGAACTCATGGCATCGATGATCAGGCGTTTGCCGTGCTGAGCGATCACTGCGGCAATGTCGGGCAGCGGGTTAAGGATGCCGGTGCTGGTTTCGCAGTGGATCAACGCCACGTGGGTGATGCTCGGGTCTGCATGCAGCAGGCGGTCGACGTCTGCCGCCGTGGTGGGCTCGTCTTCAGCGGTTTCAAAGGTGCTGTAGCGACGGTCCAGCACTTCGCAGATTTTCGCCAGGCGTTTGCCGTACGCACCGTTGATCAGCACCAGTACATTGCCATCCCGGGGTACCAGGGTGCCGATGGCGGCTTCGACGGCAAAGGTGCCGCTGCCTTGCAGGGGCACGCAGTGATGGCTGTCGGCGCCGTTGATAATGGCCAGCAGTTGCTGGCACAGGCTGGCAGTCAACTGGTTGAAGCTGTCATCCCATGAGCCCCAGTCAACCATCATCGCCTGGCGGGTACGCGCCGAGGTGGTCAGTGGGCCAGGGGTCAGCAGGATCGGCGCGGCAGTACTCATTCTGAATTCCTCACAAGCATGGGATGGCTACTTGGTACAGGACATAAATTGCAGTTTGTGTTGATATCAATCAAATTGTTTGTTGTTATGCCTGCCATCAGTGAGGCTTATAAATGAATTTATTCCAGCTCCGTGCGTTTGATGCCGTGGCCCGCGAGGGCAGTTTTACCCGGGCTGCGGCCCGGCTGTTTATCAGCCAGCCGGCGGTGACCGGGCATATCAAGGCGCTTGAGGAGCACTACCAGATCACCTTGCTGCGGCGTACGGCGCGGCGGGTGGAGTTGACTGAAGAAGGCACCAAGCTGGCGGCCATCACCCGGGCCATGTTCGGTTTGGTGGATGAAGCGCAGGTCATGCTGGAGGCCAACCGCCAGTTGCTCACCGGGCGACTTGAGGTGGCGGCCGATGGTCCGCATCTGGTGATGCCGATGCTGGCAAGCCTGCGCGCACGTTATCCGGGGGTTACCGTGAATTTGCGCCTGGGCAACGCTCAGGAAACCTTGGCGGCGTTGCTGTCGGAGCATGCCGATGTGGCGGTGCTGACTGAAGTGGAGCCGCGCAAGGGCCTGGCCTTGCGTGCGCTGAACGAGTCGCGGATTTGTGCGCTGGTTCCCGCCAACCACCCGTGGCTGGCCTTGCCTGATGGCATCGCGATCGGGCAACTGGATCAGGTGATCATGGTGCTGCGTGAACCAACCTCGATTACCCGTCGCACTTTCGACAATGCCTGTGAGCAGGCTGGAGTCAATCCACGGGTATTACTGGAACTGGACAGCCGGGAGGCGGTGACCGAAGCCGTCGCTGCGCAGTTGGGTGTGGGCATTGTGTCGTCGGTGGAAGTCAGTCATGACCCCCGCGTGCGTGCGGTACCGATCAACGGCGCGGGGCTGGTCAATCTGCATATGCTCGGCTGCATGGAACGGCGGGCCGAGTTGCGGTTGATCAAGGCGTTTATGGAGCTGGCGGTGTGATTTGTGCGGGAATAACACGCGTAGCAGCTGCTACGAATGGTGTGTTACAGGTCTGCCCGCACAATCTCCAGAAACGTTGCCACTACCCGCCGTGAGCTCTGCTCCTGCAGGCACACCAAGGTTTCGGTCAGGCGCCTTTTGCAGTCGATGATGGGCAGGGCGCACACCCGGGAGTCCGAGCCAAACTCCGCCGCCGACACCACCCCCACGCCAATCCCGACCACCACTGCTTCACGCGCCGCTTCACGACCCTCTACCTGGATCGCGGCGCGGATACGCAGGCCGGCCTGGCTCATTTCTTCTTCCAGGGTTTGCCGGGTTACCGAACCGACTTCGCGCAATACCAGCGGTGTGTCATCCAGGTCGGCCAGGCAGATCGAACGGCGGCTTGCCCAAGGGTGCGTGCGTGCTACAAACGCCACCATCGGGTCGCTGCGCAAGGGCACGCTCAGCAGCCGGTCATCATTCACATCGCGCCCCAGCAGGGCCAGGTCTGCCTGGTAGTTGAACAGCCGCGCCAGACATTCGTCGGTGTTGCCTGTTTCGATTTTTACCGTGATCCCGGGGTAGCGCTGGCAAAAGCGGGCGATTTGCGGCAACACATGAACAGGGGCGTCAACCGCCAGGATCAGGCTGCCGGTTTGCAGGGCCTGGGAGTCCTGCAGTAACTCCTGGGCCTCGGCCTGTACCCCGAACAGGCGCTGGGTGATGCTCAGCAACCGCTCACCCAGGTCGGTAAGGCGCACCGAGCGCTTGTTGCGGTGGAACAGCAACACCCCGAAGCGTTCTTCAAGTTTTCTGACCTGATCGGAGATGGCCGGCTGGCTTAAAAACAGACGTTCGGCAGCCCGTGTGAAACTGCCGTGAACGGCGACGGCATGAAAGGCCTTCAACTGCGCATGGGAAACTGACATTGAAAAACCTCTTACAAGCTGAGCTTATGAGTGAAATACGATAAATCGATTTTACCTATTAGTCAGTAATTGCTTTGATCGACCTCAGCCCGGCGTTATGTCCTCGATAACGGTGGGTCGCGACACACTGATGTGCAGCCCCTAACTCCAACAAAAAACGGGCCGTTCAGGGTGTGTCTGTCAAATACGGCTCTTGTCTGAAGGGCGGTATTGAAGTGCTCAACACAATAAAAAAACAGGCGTTCTCTTCTGATTCTGCCGGCACATTCCACCTCTGAGGTCAGACCCGACATGAACAACTCCTTTGCCACCATCAAGCGCTGGCGCGTGCAGATTTTTGCCATCACCTGGCTGGCCTACGCGGCCTTTTACTTCACTCGTAAAGCCTTTTCCGTGGCTAAACTGGGGATTGCTGATGATCCCGGCTTCCATCTGGACAAGATGGCAATGGCCAACCTCGATGCCATCTACCTGGCAGCCTACGCCGTAGGACAATTTACCTGGGGCATTCTCGCCGATCGCTTCGGCCCGCGGGTTGTGGTGCTGGGCGGCTTGATCATCTCTGCACTGGCGGCGTTGGTGATGGGCACTTACGCCACCTTGCCGATCTTTGCCACCTGCATGCTGATCCAGGGTCTGGCGCAATCCACCGGCTGGTCGGGGCTGTGCAAAAACATCGGCAGCTTTTTCCCGGCGCAGCAACGTGGTCGGGTGCTGGGACTGTGGAGTTCGTGCTACGCCTTTGGCGGGCTGGTGGCCTCACCCTTTGCCGGGTGGTGGGCGTATACGCTGATCGGCAGCTGGCATGCGGCGTTTATTTCCAGCGCGGCGGTGGTGGCGCTGGTGGCGGTGCTGTTCTTTATCTTCCAGCGCAATACGCCGCAAGATGTCGGCCTGCCGGCGGTTGAGCCCGAGCCGCCAATGAGCGCCGATGAAATCGCTGCCGAAAAGCGCATCAGCGTTTGGGCACCGTTGCGCGAGATCATGCGCAATCGCACGGTGCTGACCCTGGGTCTGGCGTACTTCATGCTCAAGCCGGCACGCTACGCGATTCTGCTGTGGGGGCCGGTGATTGTGTTCGAGCAAATGCCGCAAGTGGGCAAGGTCGGCGCCGCGATTATTCCTACGGCCTTTGAGTTGGCGGGTTTGCTGGGGCCGATCATGATCGGCCTGGCCTCCGACAAGCTGTTCGGTGCCCGGCGCATGCCCGCCTGCATTTTGAGCCTGTTGGCGCTGACCGTTTCCCTGGCGTTTTTCATGGGTGCACTGCATTCCGGCAGCGTGGTGCTGGTGGTGGCCTTGCTGTTTGTCATGGGCCTGACTCTGTATGGGCCTGACTCCATGATCAGCGGCGCTGCAGCCATTGATTTTGGCACCGCCAAGGCCGGAGCCACGGCGGCGGGGTTCGTCAATGGCTGCGGCTCGGTCGGGGCGATTCTGGGCGGCCTGCTGCCCGGTTATTTCGACACGGTCACGGTGTTTATCGTATTTGCCTGCTGCGCGCTGTTTTCCTCGCTGGTGCTGATTCCGCACTGGAACAGCCGACCTGCGGGGCTCAAAGCCGCGTGCCCGTTTGTGCCCAATCATCCATTGCTGATCAAGCCTTTACGCACCTGAGCAGGAGAATGACCCATGCGACCTTTTTGGCTGGAACAGGCACTGGCCCTGGAAAATGAAGCACCCTGCGAGGCGCTGGCGGGTGAAACCCGTGCCCAGGTGTGCATTGTGGGGGGCGGTTATACCGGGTTATGGACGGCGATCATGCTCAAGGAGCAAAGCCCTGAACTGGATGTAGTGCTGATTGAAGCCGATATATGCGGCGCAGGTGCCAGCGGGCGCAACGGTGGCTGTGCGCTGTCATGGTCGGCCAAGTACTTCACCCTTGAGCGGTTGTTCGGGGTGGAGGAGGCCGTGCGGCTGGTCAAAGCCTCGGAACAGAGCATTTACGCAATCGGTGCATTTTGTGAGCGCTATGGTGTGGAGGCTGATTACCGCCTCGATGGCACGTTATACACCGCGACCAATCAGGCCCAGATCGGATCGACGGATGGCGTGATTGCTGCGCTGGAGCGCCAGGCCATCAACTCGTTCAGCAAGCTGGCGGTTGATGAAGTGCAGCGCCGGGCCGGTTCTGCCCAGCATCTGGAGGGCTGGTTTTCTCCCGCTGCTGCCAGCGTACAGCCTGGCAAACTGGTGCGTGGTTTGCGTCGGGTGGCCTTGCAGCTGGGGGTTAAAATCCACGAAAACACGCCAATGACCGGGCTGGAAGAGGGCGCGCCGGCGCTTATCCGCACGCCTGGCGGAAGCATTCGTGCTGACCGCGTGGTGCTCGCGATGAATGCCTGGATGGCCCGGGCATTCCCGCAGTTCGAGCGCAGTGTGGCGATTGTCTCCAGCGACATGCTGATCACCGAGCCGCGCCCGGACCTGCTGCAGGACATCGGCCTGACCAGTGGTGTCACCGTGCTCGATTCGAGAATATTCGTGCACTACTACCACAACACCCCGGACGGACGAATCATGTTGGGCAAGGGTGGCAATACCTTCGCCTACGGCGGGCGCATGCTGCCTGTGTTCGATCAGCCGTCGCCCTACGCCGGGCTGCTGGGCAAAAGCCTGGAGCAGTTCTTTCCGGCGTTTGCCGGGGTTGGGATCGAGGCGACATGGAATGGTCCTTCAGACCGCTCTGTCACCGGTTTGCCGTTTTTTGGTCAGATGAGCAGCAACGGCAATGTGTTTTATGGCTTTGGTTATTCGGGCAGCGGCGTGGGGCCTTGCCATATGGGCGGGCAGATTCTCGCCTCGCTGGTGTTGGGGCTGGCCAATGACTGGACCCGCTCGCCGCTGGTCAATGGACCGTTGGGGTATTTCCCGCCCGAACCCATTCGTTACCTGGGGTCGCTGATGGTGCGCAACGCCATTCGGCGCAAGGAACGGGCCGAAGATCATGGTCGCCGGCCTCGGCATCTGGATGTGCGCCTGGCCAGATTTGCCGCGGCGGCGGGCAAGGCTGACAAGGGTTAAGCAGGTATCAATTGGATTTTTTGGTCGATTGCCGACTTCTTGCCGTATAAACTTGCGCCCATTCGACGGCCGACAGGCTGCGACACACCAGATTGAGAGAGTGAGTAATGGGCGCACAGTGGAAGGTTAAACATAAAGCGGACGCCGCCAACAGCCGCGGCAAGATTTTTGGCAAGCTGGCCAAGGAATTGACGGTTGCTGCGCGCAACGGCGCCGACCCGGACATGAACTCGCACTTGCGTCTGGTCTATGAGCAGGCCAAAAAAGCCTCGATGCCGGCTGACACCATCAAGCGCGCGATCAACAAGGGCGCCGGTATCGGCACCGAGGCCGTGCAATACCACCGCGTTACCTACGAGGGTTTCGCTCCCCACCAGGTGCCGCTGATCATTGAGTGCCTGACGGACAACATCAACCGTACCGTCGCTGAAATCCGCGTGGCCTTCCGCAAGGGCCAACTGGGCGCTTCGGGTTCGGTGGCGTGGGACTTCAATCATGTCGGCATGATCGAGGCCAAGCCTGATACCCCGGACGCAGACCCTGAAATGGCCGCGATTGAAGCCGGTGCCCAGGATTTCGAAGAAGGCGAAGAAGAAGGCACGACCTTGTTCATCACCGAGCCGACTGACCTCGACGCTGTACAGAAAGCATTGCCCGAGCAAGGTTTTACCGTGGTTTCAGCCAAGCTGGGCTACCAGCCGAAGAACCCGGTAAGCGGTTTGACGGATGAGCAAATGGCCGAAGTACAAGAGTTTCTGGCCAAGCTGGAAGAGCAGGACGACGTGCAGGACATGTTTGTAGCGTTGGCGTAAGCCATCGAGCCTATCCCGTAGCAGCTGCCGAGGAACGAAGGCAGCTGCTACAGGACTTACTCTAATGCCCGTATAACCTCGGCAAATCCCGGCCGTGCCAGTACCTCTGGCTGAATACAGCGCTGTTGCAACCCTTGCAGCTCAATGCGCTGTTGATCGCTCAAGCCCGAGTCGATCCGCTCCAGCAATTCGCCCAGTAAAATCCCGAACGCTCGCACTTCGATGCGTTGCAGCGCCCGGCTTTGCGGGCTGTCGTCCAGGGCATGGAAGCACGCGGCACCGAAATCGCCCAGCAGGCAGTCACCCCGGGCATTGAATAAAATATTGTGCGCGTACAAGTCGCCATGGCAGATGCCCTGCGCGTGCAGGTGGCCGGCCGCCGAGGCAATACCGCGGGCAATGCGCAAGGCGCTGTCGCGGGTGAAACGGGTGCTGTCGGCATACACGTCGCGGCTACAGGTGTCGAAGCTGGGCAGGGCCGCGAGATTGATAAAGGACGGGTCGATCAGTTCCATCACCAATGCGGCCTGATCGTCGGGATGACCCGTGACGCGGCCCAGTACCTTGATCAGGTTTGGATGCTGGCCTGCCGCGATGCAGGCATTCATTTCATTGAGCGGCGAGCCATCACTGGTGATGCTGCCCTTGTACAGTTTGACCGCCACCGGTTGCAGGGATTGCCCCGGTGCGCGCCACTGCGCCTGATAAATGATCCCGGAGGCGCCTTCGCCCAGCTTTTGCTCAAGCTCGAGCTGCGACCAGTCAATATTTGGCGTGGTGTCGGGCTGGTGCCGGGTGCTGGCATCTTCACGCAGCGGGTTGCCGGCATACGCCAGCCAGCTCAGGCCCGGCAAGGCCAGCAGGGTGTCGGGCAGTTCGCTGAACTGGTTGGCAGCCAGACGGATCAGCTCCAGACGCTCGCACTTGGCCAGACTGGCGGGCAGTTGCTGCAAGCGGTTACCGGCCAGCATCAGCTTTTGCAGCAGTGGCCGCTGGCCCAGCTCTTCGGGCAGTTGCTCGATGCAATTGTCGGTCAGGATCAGCCAGCGCAGTAAAGGAGGCAGTGCCGCACCGGGTACGTTGGCGATCCGGTTGGCCTTGAAACCAATCATGCTCAATTGCGCACACTGCCCAAGACAAACCGGCAGCTCGGTGAATTGATTGTCCGAGCAAAACAGGATGCGTAACCGGGTCAGGCGATGCAGGTCAGCGGGCAGGCTGCTCAGGGCGTTGCCGCTGAGGTTGAGGATTTCCAAGGTGTCGGCCAACTGGAATATCTCGGCCGGAAACTCGGTCAGCCCGCACGACAGATCAAGACGTTTGAGGCCCGCCAGTTGGCCAGCGCGCAGTTTAGCGAGGGTATCCATATGCAGGGTCGGGACTCGTAAGCAGGACAAAAAGTGTCGCGCATGATAGCGATTTATCGGCTTGGGGCCGAGGATTTGTCGGCGGGTTATGAGCGCAAAACGTGATGCACCTGGGCTCTGGCCAGTCAGCGGTAAAGGGCCCTTGGTCGGGCCCGGTACTGCTTATGCCGCTTTTAACGCAGCTCTCTGACCATCGTCGAAAGGGTGGTCAGCACGTCCTTGGCCAATTGCTTAGAACGCTTGCCATCCCAGCCGGTCTGCGGGTCCGGCGCATCGTTGTTGTCCTTGAACGGCATCTCCAGGGTCAGCGACAGGCAGTCGAAGCGTTGGCCAACGCTGTTGCAGGCCAGGGTCATATTGGCTTGCCCGGGTTCGTCGCGGGTGTAGCCGTGGGTGGTCTGGAAATCTTTGGTCAGGGCGCTGAGATGCGTGCGAAAGCGTTCTTCCAGAGTTGCCAGGCGCTGGGTGTAGCCCGGGTTACCTTCGCAGCCTGCGGTAAACACATAGGGGATTTCTTCGTCGCCATGAATGTCGAGGAAGAGATCGACGCCGTACTGGCTCATCTGCTCTAGGGCAAAAAACACTTCGGGGCTGACCTGCGGGCTGGTGTTTTGCCAGGCGCGGTTCAGGTCCTGACCGTTGGCATTGGTCCGCAGGTGCCCGTGGAAGGCGCCATCAGGGTTCATGTTGGGAATCAGGTAAAGATCAGCGTAGTCCAGCAGCTTGCGCATTTGCGGGTCGCTGCCTTGCTCCAGACGCTCCAACAGGCCTTCCATAAACCATTCGGCCATATGTTCGCCGGGATGTTGCTGGGCGATGATCCAGATCTTGCGCTTGTGGCTGGCGCCGCTACCTTTGCGCAACAACTGGATGTCGCGACCTTCAACGCTCTTGCCGGTGGCCAGCAGCTCGCAACCTGACCACTGCAGGGCATTTTTGATCAACTGATCATGACGTGCGCGGCTGTAGGGTTCGAAGTAGGCAAACCAGGCCTGAGGTTGCTCGGCTGCAAAATGAATATTCAGGGATGTGCCGTCGAAATCGCTCGGTACCCTGAACCAGTTTTCCTGATCGTAAGACGCCACTGCCTGATAGCCATCCCACGCTTTATTGTAGGAAGACTGGCTGGCGTTGCTCAATTGGAAATGGTGGGTGTGACCGGGTGTCAGGCCATCGACCTTGAAATGGAACCACTGAAAATGCGGGCTCTTGGTGTCCGGCTTGATGGCAAGTTTTACCTGCAACGGGTTGCTGCTATCCAGCACCTGGATATTGCCGCTGTCGAAGTCGCTGCTGATATGAAGTGAAGAGGGCGCCACGGTCATCGTCCAAATCCCGAAATCTGATAATTGTGGACGTTACTGTACCGTGCTATGGCGATAGGCCAATACAGAATTTTAGGCGGGAGGAAGAAGGAAATAGCGAAGGGGGGCGTCATCCTTGACGCATCGCAATTGTAGGGTTTTTGCGATTGATTCTCAAGTGCTAGATTGCCATTACGGCTATAGTCCTAGACTTCAGGCTTCCGTTTCTCGATGTTCTTTTGCTATCATCACCCTATCGTGACGGCCACCCAAGAAAATGGCTGCACACCAGACTTCATTAGCCTGAAGCACGCAGAGCCAGATAACTGGCCGCAAAAAAAAGACCCGGCCAGAAGCCGGGTCAAATAACCGTGATTAGCCTGATGAGGAGGTAATTCAAAAGACCGACCTAAGGTCCCTTGAATTATCGACTGATCTCGCGACCAGCTGCATGCAATAATAATCATTATCATTTGCAAATCAAGCTATTTCCCACGCTTTTCCGAAATTAATTTTTCGCTCCCCGGCCCAATGCTCTATCCAGCGGCCTGCAGACCTAATCGAGTAACAGTTCCGTGGTGCGTTTGACCTCACTCATGGCGATATTGGAGTGGGCTTCCTGTACGTGTGGTTTCTGCAGCAAGTGATCGCGCAAAAAACGTTCGTAGCTGTCGATATCGTGGGTGACCACCTTGAGCAGGTAGTCCATGTCCCCGGCCATGGTGTAGCACTCGATCACTTCGGGGTAATCGGTAATCGCCTCTTCAAACTCGGTCAGATGGCGACGGCCGTGGCCCGACAGCCGCACATTGACGAACACCACTACATTGAGACCGAGTTTTTTCGGGTTGAGCAGGGCGACCTTGCGCTCGATCAGCCCTTCCTCTTGCAGACGGTGGATACGCCGCCAGCAGGGTGATTGCGACAATTCCACGCGTTCCGCCACCTCGGCGGCAGACAGGTCGGCATTGTGCTGAAGCAGGCGAAGGATCTTGCGGTCGATGGCGCTTAACTTTATCTGCATGAATTGATCTGTTTTCTTATTGTTTTTGAATGATGCATGCAGATTAGCAGAACAATTCCTGCAATTTAGAAAGAAAAATCCTAGGTAAAACCCTCACTCTTTTGCCACGGGTCACAGACTGACTTTAAGGTCTGGCTCGCATTCTGGCTAAAAACAAGAGAGAGAACGCAATGCCGATTTTTACCCACCCCGAATTCGATCACCACGAACACGTCCAGTTCTGTCATGACAAGGCCACGGGCCTCAAGGCCATTATTGCGGTGCACAACACGCGCCTGGGGCCAGCCCTGGGCGGTTGCCGCATGTGGCCCTATGCCGACGAGCAGCAAGCCTTGAACGATGTGCTGCGCCTGTCCCGTGGCATGACGTACAAGTCGGCGCTGGCCGGGTTGCCATTGGGTGGCGGCAAGGCGGTGATCATTGGTGACCCGCGCAAAGACAAGAGCGAGGCGCTGTTTCAGGCAATGGGTGGTTTTGTCGAGAGCATGGGCGGACGCTACATCACGGCGGCGGACTCCGGCACCGGGGTTGCTGAAATGGCCCTCATGGGCCAGCGCACCCGCCACGTGGTGGGTGCTGGCACCCGCGAACAACTGGGCGGTGGCACGCGCAGTGGTGACCCGTCTCCGGCTACCGCCCTAGGGGTCTTTATTGGCCTGCGTGAGGCAGTGTTGCAGCGTTTGGGGCGCCACGACCTGACGGGCCTGCGGGTGGCCGTTCAAGGGCTGGGTCAGGTGGGATACAACCTGGCCCGGCACCTGAAGGAGGCGGGCGCCGAGCTGTGGGTTCACGATATCCAGGAGGCCAATGTGCGCCGTGCTGTCTACGAACTCGGTGCCCATGCGGTCAGTGCACTGGATATTTACGGGCTCGATGTCGACGTGTTCTCGCCCTGTGCCATGGGTGCCATCATCAACGATGAAACCTTGCAGGTACTGCGTGCACCGGTGATTGCCGGTGCGGCCAACAATCAATTGGCCAAGGCTTCCCATGCCGATGAACTGTGGCGTCGGGGTTGCTTGCACGCACCGGATTACGCAATCAATGCGGGCGGCATTATTGACGTGTCTTACGAGTACAACGGTGGCACGCCTGAGCAGGTTCGCCAGCACGTTGAAGGCATTGGCGAGACGTTGCGTCAGATCTTTCTAAGGGCTAAAGCGCAGGACATGAACACCACGCGCATTGCCGACAGCCTCGCCCAGGAGCGTCTGAACGCGTGATAGCCAGGGCGCTGGTGCCCGCAGCAGGCAATCAGCGCCTTTTCACTTCAGCGGGCAGTCAGTTGTTGCATGTCGATAGCCTTGTCCAGCAATTGCCGGGATGGCTCCATAAGCAGCAGCAGGCTCAGCAGCAGATCCCGTTGAGAGCCCTGCTGATGCTCGCTGGCGCTTTGCGCATTGGCAATTGCGCAGCGCAAGTAATCCGAGGCCAGCACCAGAGCTTCTTCCTGGCTCACGTCATCGCTGACCTGGAAAATTTTCTTACCCGTAGCGTGTTGAGAAACAGGAGGTTTCAAATAATAGTCGAGGGCACGCTGGGTCGCGATGCTGTCCTTGATGGATTCAAGCCCGGCATCGGACTCGGTTTCGAAAGGGATTTTTGTTATTGGAGTCATGATTTACCTGCGTCTCAGGAGTTGATCGAGTCAGCTAAAGCAGATTAGTACATTAAGTATTTTTGTCTTATAAGTAAATAATACAATTCGTGTATTGTTGCGTCGAATTCAATCCGTATTGTTCGGCAGATGGATAAATGGATCGCTTTAGTCAGAACCAAATTGCGCGAGCTGAAACTCACGCAAGAAAAACTAGCCGAACGCGTCGGGGCTTCCCAGGGCGGAGTCGGCCATTGGCTCAATAAACGCCGTCAACCCGACTTGCCGACGATGAACAACGTACTTCACGCCCTTGGGCTGGAGCACCTTGAGGTCGCCCTGGTGATTCGTGAGCGCAACGAGGCGGGCGACAAGCCCGGGGTTGACGAATACACCTACGAGATCACATCGGCATTCCGCTACCCGGTGCGCGACTGGGTAGCGGCGGGTCACGTCAGCGAAAAGCTGCTGCCCGGTTATGCACCGCCCGGTACGCTGTTTGAAGTGAGTGATCACTACGCCAAGGGCGCTGCGTTCTGGCTGCTGGTCACGGGAGACGCAATGACTGCCCCGGTGGGGGTCAGCATTGCGCAGGGGATGATGATTCTGGTTGATCCGGACATCGAGGCCACGCCAGGCAAAATGGTCATCGCTCTTACGCCGGAATCCGATGCCACGACTTTCCGGCAGTTGATCGAAGAAAGCGGGCAACGTTACCTCAAGCCACTCAATCCGACCTACCCGAAAACCCTGTTTGATGAAAACTGCCGGATTATCGGCGTGGTGGTACAGGCCACTGCCAAGTTTTAGAAGCGGTGTGTCCATGCTGCAAGTGAAAAGGCGGATACCGGTCACGGTACCCGCCTTTTCTCATTCCAGCTCGACCAGTGCCGAGCCCTCACTGACCATTTCACCTTCCTGGAAAAACAGCGCCTTGATCACGCCTGCATGGGGGGCTCGCAGGCTGTGTTCCATTTTCATGGCTTCCAGTACCACCAGCTGAGCACCGGCCTCGACGGTTTGCCCAACCTCGACCAGCACACGTACGATGCTGCCGTTCATCGGTGCAGTCAGGCCGCCCTGGGCCGTGTGACTGGCGTCCACGGCGCTGATCGGATCGTGCAGACGCACGCAGTGCAGTTCACCGTCCCAGCGCAGGTACAGCGCATCGCCCCGACGGATGGCCAGGTGCTGACGGCGTACACCGTCCTGCTCGATGAGCAGGTGTTCATCGCGTAAAGTGGTGGTGTTGCCACTGAGGTGGATAACCTGCTGTTCACCCTTGCAGGCCAGAACCAGCAAGGTGTTTGCCGGCAGGCCGCTACGAAAGCCATTGGCTGCCGACCAGGGCGATGCCGGGTCATCGTTGCGCACCCGTAGCGGTTGGCTTTGGCTGAATGCCTGGGCAGCGGCAGACCAGAATGCCGTAGGCAAAGGTTCGGCAGCAGGCAGTAATTCTTCCTCGTAGCGTGGGATAAATCCGGTATCGAGTTCGGCTGCGGCGAAGGCAGGGTGGCCGATAATGCGGCGCAAGAAATTAAGGTTGGTTTTCAGCCCGCCAATAGCGAATTCATCGAGCATGGCCATCAGGCGCAAACGTGCCTGCTCGCGGTCTTCACCCCAAGCAATCAGCTTGCCCAGCATCGGGTCGTAGAACGGTGAAACTTCGTCGCCCTCGCTGACACCGCTGTCCACGCGACGGCCCGGGCCAGCGGCCGACTCGCGATACACCTCAAGACGGCCGGTTTGCGGAAGGAAATCATGGCCCGGGTCTTCTGCATACAGTCGCACTTCTATGGCATGGCCGTTCAACGGGACCTGAGCCTGGCTGATGGGCAGGGTTTCACCCCGTGCCACGCGGATTTGCCAGGCCACCAGGTCGAGGCCGGTGATCGCTTCAGTGACCGGGTGCTCAACCTGCAGGCGGGTATTCATCTCCATAAAGAAGAACTCGCCTCGCGCATCCAGCAGGAACTCTACAGTGCCCGCGCCCACATAACCGATGGCCTGGGCCGCACGCACGGCGGACTCGCCCATTGCCTGACGCTGTTCGACACTCAGGCCCGGTGCTGGCGCTTCCTCTACGACTTTCTGGTGGCGGCGCTGAATCGAGCAGTCGCGCTCATTGAGGTACAGGCAGTTGCAGTGCTGGTCGGCAAAAATCTGGATTTCCACATGTCGTGGCTTGAGTACGTACTTTTCCACTAGCATGCGCGCATCGCCAAAGGACGACAGGGCTTCGCGCTGTGCCGAGGCCAGCGCCTCTGCCAGCTGGGCGACGTCCTCGACCACCTTCATGCCCTTGCCACCACCACCTGCCGTGGCTTTGAGCAGCACCGGATAGCCGATGCGTTCTGCGGCGAGGCGAAAGGTTTCCAGATCCTGGGCTTCGCCGTGGTAACCCGGCACCAGCGGTACGCCCGCCACTTCCATCAGGGTCTTGGCGGCGGACTTGCTGCCCATGGCATCAATGGCACTGGCGGGCGGGCCGAGAAATATCAGCCCGGCAGCTTCAATGGCACGGGCAAAGCCTGCGTTCTCCGACAAAAAGCCATAACCGGGATGAATGGCCTGGGCCCCACTGGCCTTGGCGGCTGCAATGATCTTGTCGATTTTCAGGTAGCTGTCGGCCGCTTTGCTGCCCCCCAGGTCTACGCAGATATCGGCTTCGCGGCAATGCCGCGCATCGCGATCGGTCGCGCTGTGGACGGCTACTGTGGTGAGGCCCAGGGCCCTGGCTGTGCGCATTACCCGGCAGGCGATTTCGCCACGGTTGGCAACCAGTACGGATGTCAGAATAGGGGCGCTCATGAACGCGGCTCCAGGGTCGATGGATCGGCTTGCCAGCTGGGGGCACGTTTTTGCAGAAAGGCGCGCAAGCCCTCCTGGCCTTCGGGGCTGACGCGGATGCGAGCTATGGCGTTTTCGCAGTAACGGCGAATAGCCAGGGTCGGTGCTCCGTGGCTGACTTCCCGCAACAGGTCCTTGCATGAGCGCATGGCCTGGGGGCTGTTGAGCAGCAGGTTGTCAATCCAGAGGCCGATGTGCTGTTCAAGCTCGGCGAGCGGGTAGCACTCCGATAGCAAGCCCAGTTCCCGGGCACGTTCGCCGCTGAAGCGTTCAGCCGTCAAGGCGTAGCGCCGGGCAGCGCGCTCACCGATGGCCTGCACCACGAAGGGGCTGATCACCGCAGGTGCCAGGCCGATACGCACTTCCGACAGACAGAACTGCGCGTCTTCGGCGCCGATAGCCATGTCGCAGGCACTGATCAGGCCCAGCGCACCACCATAGGCCGCGCCCTGGACCACGGCCAGGGTGGGCATTTTCAGCTTGGCCAGGTTGTACATCAGCTCGGCCAGGTGGCGGGCGTCGTCAAGGTTGGTGTGGTAGTCCAGTTCGGCCGATTGCTGCATCCAGGCCAGATCGGCACCGGCGCTGAAATGCTTGCCGCGCCCGCGCAGCACCAGAAAACGCAGGGCAGGGTCGGCTTGTACGGCCTCCAGCGCCAGAATCAGCTCACGAATCATCTCGGCATTGAATGCATTGTTCTTCTGCTCGCGGCTCAACCACAGGGTGGCAAAGCCCCGGGGATCGGTGTGCAGTTCGAGGGTGTTGAAATCCATCATGTTTGTCAGTCCTGAAAGGCTGTGGGGTTACATCCGGAACACACCGAAACGGGTGGCTTCGACAGGGGCGTTCAAGGCCGCCGACAGGCCAAGGGCCAAAACCTCTCGGGTTTGCGCCGGATCGATCACGCCGTCATCCCACAAGCGCGCGCTGGAGTAGTAGGGGTGGCCTTGATGCTCGTACTGGTCGAGGATCGGCTGCTTGATCTCGGCCT
Source organism: Pseudomonas sp. FSL W7-0098 (assembly GCF_005930585.1). Classification (NCBI taxonomy): domain Bacteria; kingdom Pseudomonadati; phylum Pseudomonadota; class Gammaproteobacteria; order Pseudomonadales; family Pseudomonadaceae; genus Pseudomonas; species Pseudomonas sp. FSL W7-0098. The sequence continues at coordinate 51,624 of NZ_RXHW01000005.1, read as the reverse complement.
CTTCCCGGGCTGTAAACCCGACGCCATTGCGCTCGGCCTGTTCGCGCTTGACCTGCACCAGCACACCCGCGGCTTGCTCCGCACCCATCACGCCGATTCGGGCATTTGGCCACATCCACAAGAAGCGTGGATCGTAGGCGCGGCCGCACATTCCGTAGTTGCCGGCGCCAAAGCTGCCGCCAATGATCACGGTGAATTTGGGCACCCTGGCGCACGCAACGGCGGTGACCAATTTGGCACCGTGTTTGGCAATCCCACCGGCTTCGTATTTCTGCCCGACCATAAAGCCGGTGATATTTTGCAAAAAAACCAGGGGGATGCCGCGCTGACAGGCCAGCTCGATAAAGTGCGCGCCCTTTTGCGCGGCCTCGGCAAACAGGATCCCGTTGTTGGCCAGAATCGCCACCGGGTAACCCTGCAAATGGGCAAAGCCGCACACCAGCGTGGTACCGAACAGGGCCTTGAACTCATCGAATACCGAGCCATCCACCAGCCGCGCAATCACTTCGCGTACATCAAAAGGCTGCTTGGCATCAGCCGGGACTATGCCGTACAGCTCATCACGGTCGTACAGCGGTACCTGTGGTGTGCGCTGCTGCAACTGGCCCAGCTTGCGCCAGTTGAGGTTGGCAACGCTGCGCCGGGCCAGCGCCAGGGCGTGTTCGTCGCTGTCGGCATAGTGGTCGGCCACCCCGGAAATCTTGCAGTGCACATCGGCCCCGCCGAGGTCTTCGGCGCTGACCACTTCGCCCGTGGCGGCCTTTACCAGCGGCGGGCCAGCGAGAAAAATCGTTGCCTGTTGACGCACCATAATGGCTTCGTCGGCCATGGCGGGTACATAGGCACCGCCTGCGGTACAGGAGCCCATGACCACGGCAATTTGCGGGATACCCGCTGCGCTCATGTTGGCCTGGTTGAAGAAGATCCGTCCAAAGTGCTCGCGGTCCGGGAACACCTCGTCCTGGCGCGGCAAGTTGGCACCGCCCGAGTCCACCAGATAAATGCACGGCAAGCGGTTCTGCTCGGCGATGGTTTGCGCCCGCAGATGTTTTTTGACCGTTAGGGGGTAGTACGAACCGCCTTTGACCGTCGCGTCGTTGGCGACAATCATGCACTCCACGCCCTCGACCCGACCAATGCCGGCAATGATCCCGGCTGCCGGAACGTCTTCGCCGTACACGTTGTAAGCCGCTAACTGACTCAATTCAAGGAAGGGCGAACCGCTGTCCAAAAGGCGGTCAATCCGTTCGCGAGGCAGCAACTTGCCCCGCGAGGTATGCCGCTCCTGCGCCTTGGCGCCACCGCCTTGTTGCACCTGCGCTAGCAGGGCATGCAAGGCGTCGACCTGTTTGAGCATGGCGTCGCGGTTAAGCCCGAACTCGGCCGAGCGCGGGTTGATTGTCGTCTGCAAGATGGACATGCCTGCGCTCCTTAGCGGGTTTCGTTGAAGAGTTCGCGACCAATCAGCATGCGTCGGATTTCGCTGGTGCCAGCGCCGATTTCATACAGTTTGGCGTCGCGCAGGAGGCGCCCGGCAGGGAATTCATTGATGTAGCCGTTGCCGCCGAGAATCTGAATGGCATCGAGGGCCATTTGCGTGGCGCGTTCGGCGCTGTACAAAATCACGCCGGCGGCATCCTTGCGCGTTGTTTCGCCACGTTCGCACGCGGCAGCCACGGCATACAGATAGGCACGGCTGGCATTGAGCTGGGTGTACATGTCAGCCACCTTGCCCTGGATCAACTGAAATTCGCCGATGCTCTGGCCGAATTGCTTGCGGTCGTGAATGTACGGCACGATCAGGTCCATGCACGCCTGCATGATCCCGGTGGGGCCGCCCGAGAGCACCACACGCTCGTAGTCCAGGCCGCTCATCAGGACCTTTACGCCGGCGTTGAGGGTGCCCAGCAGGTTCTCTTCAGGCACTTCGACATCGTCGAAAAACAGCTCGCTGGTGTTGGAACCGCGCATGCCAAGCTTGTCGAAATGGCTACTGCGGCTGAAGCCTTTCCAGTCACGCTCAACGATAAATGCGCTGATTCCGTGCGGGCCTTTCTCCAGGTCGGTCTTGGCATAGATCACATAGGTGCTGGCGTCCGGGCCATTGGTGATCCAGGTTTTGCTGCCGTTGAGGACAAAGTGGTCGCCGCGTCTGTCGGCGCGCAGTTTCATCGAAACCACATCGGAACCGGCGTTCGGTTCGCTCATGGCCAGGGCACCGACGTGTTCGCCGCTGATCAGCTTGGGCAGGTATTTGAGTTTCTGTTCGTGGGTGCCGTTGCGGTTGATCTGGTTGACGCACAGATTGGAGTGGGCGCCGTAGGACAGGGCCACCGATGCCGAGCCGCGGCTGATTTCTTCCATGGCCACCACATGGGCCAGATAGCTCAGGCCGGTGCCGCCGTACTCTTCTGAGACGGTGATGCCGAGCAACCCCATGTCACCGAACTTGCGCCACATGTCGGCCGGGAACAGGTTGTCCTTGTCGATTTGCGCCGCCCGTGGCGCCAGTTCGGCAGCGACGAATGCCTGGACCTGATCGCGCAGCATATCGATGGTTTCGCCCAGGGCGAAGTTCAGGGTCGGGTAGCTCATGGGGCACCTATATTCATTGTTCTTGTGGAGGCGGTTACTGCGTCGCCATTGATAACCTTTACGTTAACGTAAACTTGGCGCCTTTAACTGTCAACGACCTTTACGTTAACGTCAACTTAGGCCAGAGTATTTGTTGTTCTTCAAATGAGCCGGTGCAGTACGCGCCTTGCTCATGCTCCCAAAACAATCACAAGAGGAGTTGCCATGAAGTTGCAATCCGTCCCCAGTTACAGCCAGGGTGCGCTGGACAAGCCGCTGCTGGCGATGACGATAGGCCAGGCTTTTGATCAGACTGCTGCGCGTTACCCGCAGGGGGAGGCGTTGGTGGTACGCCATCAGCAGCAACGTTATACATGGGCACAATTGGCCGAGGAGGTCGACCTGCATGCCAGGGCACTGCTGGCTTTGGGTTTGCAGGCAGGGGACCGGCTGGGGGTGTGGGCGCCTAATGGCGCCGAGTGGTTTATCAGCCAGTTTGCCAGCGCCAAGATTGGCGTGATTCTGGTCAATATCAACCCGGCATACCGGCTCTCGGAACTCGAATACGTACTCAAGCAATCGGCGTGTCAATGGTTGGTGTGTGCGGGCGCGTTCAAGACGTCCAACTATCACTCCATGCTCCAGGAGTTGATCCCTGAGCTGGCGGAGCAATCGGTCGGGGCGCTGGATTGTGTGCGCTTTGCCGATTTGCGTGGGGTCATCAGCCTCGCGGCTGAGCCGCCGGCAGGTTTTTTGCCGTGGTCGCACCTTGCCATGTTGGCTGACGAGGTCGAACCGGAGCAGTTACGCTGCCGCGAAGCCAGCCTGCACGTCGACCAGCCGGTCAATATCCAGTACACCTCGGGCACTACGGGCTTCCCCAAGGGTGCGACCCTCAGCCATCAGAACATTCTCAATAATGGCTATATGGTAGGCGAAAGCCTGGGGCTGACGGCCAGCGACCGTCTGGTAATCCCCGTGCCGCTTTATCACTGCTTTGGCATGGTGATGGGCAATCTGGGTTGCGTGACCCATGGCACTACCATGATCTACCCTGCGGAGGCCTTTGACCCGGGCCTTACGCTGCAAGCGGTTGCGCAAGAGCGCGCCACCGGGCTGTACGGTGTGCCGACCATGTTTATCGCCATGCTCGACCACCCGCAGCGTGCCTCGTTTGATCTGTCGAGCCTGCGCACGGGGATTATGGCCGGGGCCACATGCCCGATCGAGATCATGCGCCGCGTCATCAGTGAAATGCATATGGGCGAAGTACAAATCGCCTATGGCATGACCGAAACCAGCCCGGTATCGATACAGACGGGGCCTGCGGATGAACTGGAATTGCGGGTTACCACGGTGGGGCGTACCCAGCCAAAACTTGAGAGCAAGTTGATCGATGCTGCGGGCAACACCGTTGCCCGGGGTGAGATTGGCGAGTTGTGTACCCGTGGCTACAGCGTGATGCTCGGTTACTGGAACAACCCGCAGGCCACCGCTGATGCCATCGACGGTGACGGCTGGATGCATACCGGTGACCTGGCGCAGATGGATGAGCAGGGCTATGTACGCATTGTGGGGCGCAACAAGGACATGATTATTCGCGGTGGAGAAAATATTTACCCGCGGGAGCTGGAGGAGTTCTTTTTTACCCACCCGGCAGTGGCTGACGTGCAGGTTGTGGGTATCCCTGACGCCAAATATGGCGAAGAGATCGTTGCCTGGATCAAGTTTCATCCCGGTCATACGGCCAATGAGCTTGAGCTGCAAACCTGGTGCAAGTCGCGGATTGCGCACTTTAAAGCGCCGCGTTTTTTCAAGTTTGTCGATGCATTCCCGATGACCGTGACCGGCAAGATCCAGAAATTCAAAATGCGCGAGATCAGTATTCAGGAGTGCCAACAGAAATGACCAAACCCGTGGGAACGGGCTTGCTCGCGATGGCATCACCGCGATTTGCCAGACAGACCGCGGCGCCTGAATCGCGAGCAGGCTCGCTCCCACAGGGTATGCAGTTAAGCAAATTATCAAACCACAGACAGCACAAAGGGGAGCCGAGGCTCCCCTTTAATATGTCGTTGCGTGCTCTTTTTTTATTATTGAAGGGCGGTCTATTGTTGTTTTTGGAACTCGCCCTTTTGCTGCGTTTTTGTGCGACCCCCATCCGGGGTCAAGAGCAAACGTATTTTTTTGAGCGCTGATCCACTTTTATCACCGGCTATCAAACCCGTGATCCAACCTGTGCGGGTGCTACCTGAAGGTAGTTTTATTCTTCTCTGCCCGGTTGCGAGGTGGTTTTTAGGCGCCTCGGAAAAGTAAACCTTCTCCAAAAAAATCTGTTAGCTGCGTCTCTGCCGTGTTGTTTTTGTTATGTCAGAGTCGTTTCGTATTGTTTTTATTATGTTGCTGCGGTTTTTATTCTTGTTATGCCATAGAGATAGCAGGAGCCGTGCCAACTTTTAAAAACCCTTATAAATCAACTACTTGAAAAATAAGACAATAAAAAACCGGCCTTGGGCATGGCCGGTTTGTTTCCGTGTTACTCGTTTGTGTGGCGGCGAGGTAACACCCCGGAACACTTTTTAGCCCTGGCGGGCCTTTGCCACCCGTGATCCGGTAACACGACCCAGCACCTTGCAGATGTGCGCGCCGGCCAGTAACAGCTTGTCCATGTCGACCCCGGTTTCGATGCCCATGCCGTTGAGCATGTACAGCACGTCTTCCGTGGCCACGTTACCGCTGGCACCCTTGGCATAGGGGCAACCGCCGAGGCCGGCGATGGAGCTGTCGAATACCGCGATGCCTTCCTGCAGGCTGGCGTAGATATTTACCAGCGCCTGACCGTAGGTATCGTGGAAATGCCCGGCGAGTTTTCCCCGCGGGACGCAAGCCGCTACCGTCTCAAACAGGATGCGTGTGGCTGTCGGTGTACCGGTGCCGATGGTGTCGCCCAGTGACACCTCGTAACAGCCCATGGCGTACAGCTCCTGCGCTACCTGTGCCACCTGCTGCGCACTGACCTGGCCTTCATAAGGGCAGCCCAGCACACAGGACACATAGCCGCGTACGCTGATGCCGTGCTGCCTGGCCGCTTCAATAATGGGCACAAAGCGCGCCAGGCTTTCGCTGATCGAGCAATTGATATTGCGTTGCGAGAACGCTTCGGATGCGGCGGCAAATACCGCGACTTCCTTTACCCCGGCGGCCACGGCATCTTCAAAACCACGCAGGTTCGGTGCCAGCGCACCGTAGACCACGCCCGGCTTGCGGCGGATTTGTGCGAAGACTTCAGCCGAACCGGCCATTTGCGGCACCCACTTGGGGGAGACAAAGCTGCCGGCTTCGATATAGCCCAATCCGGCGTCGGTCAGAGCGTCAACCAGTTGCACCTTGTCCGCGACACTGATGGGTTGGGCCTCGTTTTGCAGACCGTCGCGCGGGCCTACTTCGATCAGCCGCACATGGGTTGGAAGTGTCATGGGGATCACCGTGTCCGTTGAAATGGGGTCTTGCCCAACCCTCACCCCAGCCCTCTCCCGGAGGGAGAGGGGGCAGATGGGGGTGTGCTGGAGTTCGCAGGCGGTCAGTCAGAGCGAGGGACTGTTAGTCGTCTGTTTTTTTATGGTCTGTTCCAGCGCCTGGAGACACCGCTCTTCAGCGGTATCGAGCTCCAGCTGCATCTGCTGGATATCCAGCAACTGCTGCTCAAGCTGCTCGCGGCGTTCGGCGATTTTGGCCAGCATGCTGTTGAGCTGTTTCTGGTTGCCGCTGGTGGGGTCATAAAGCTCGATCAGTTCGCGGCATTCGGCCAGCGAAAAGCCGATGCGCTTGCCGCGCAGAATCAGTTTCAGGCTGACTTTGTCCCGCGCCGAATACACCCGCTCCTGACCGCGTCGTTCAGGGGCGAGCAGGCCTTGCTCTTCATAAAAGCGAATGGCACGGGTGGTGATGTCAAGTTCACGGGCAAGGTCGGAAATACTGTACGTCTGGCTGCTCATGGGCGGGCTCTGGAGAAATCGTGTTGCTAAACTAAAGGTTGGTTGACGTATACGTCAAGCAGGCTTGCGGCTTCGAATTTCTGTTGTTGCTGGCACAGCTCTATCAGTTGCTCGCGCATCCAGCGATTGGCCGGGTCTTGCTCGGTACTTTCGTGCCAGTACAAATGGGTTTCCACATTGGGCAGTTCATTGAGGGGCAAGGCTACAAAGTGCAGGCCATGGCGGCGGGCAAAACGCTCGGGCACGGTCATTGCCATGTCGGTTTGCTGCAGCACATTGGAGGCCATCAGGTAATGCTGCGAGCGCAGGGTGATCTTGCGCTGCAGGCCCATCTTGCCCAGGGCCAGGTCGACCTCGCCGAGGCCGTTGCGTCGGGTCGAGATATGAATGTGGGTCAGCGCCAGGTATTCATCCAGGCTCAGGGTTGCCTTGCCGGCCGATGGGTGGCCCTGGCGCATGGCGCAGACGTAACGGTCTTCCATCAATTTGACATGGCGTACCTGCGGGTCGGTATTGAGGGGGGCATCTATCGCAAAATCCAGACGCCCGGCAGCCAGATCACTGGTGGTCTCACGCCGATGAGAGAGAAAACTCTCGACCACCACCGAAGGCGCCTGACGCCGTAGCCGCTGGAATAGCGGCGGCAAAATCACCGCTTCTGACAGGTCTGTCATGCTGATGCGGTAGGTCTTGTTGGCTTGCAGGGGGTTGAAGGTGCGGCTTTCCTGCACCGAAACACGCAACAGCGCCAGGGCACTGCGCACCGGGCTGATGATGTTCTGTGCCATGGGGGTGGGCACCATGCCCTGGGCGGTGCGCACGAACAGCGGGTCATTGAAGCTCTCGCGCAATCGCGCCAGGGCATTGGACACGGCTGGCTGGGTGATGCCGATAATCTGCCCGGCGCGGGTCAGGTTGGCTTCGGTATAGATGGCGTCGAAGACGATAAACAGATTGAGATCGACCTTGTTCAGGTTCATGACGCGCTGGCTCTTGTTATTGGAAAGGAAAACGCGCCCCGATCATATATTGCTTATGAATGGTAATACACGTCGTTAATAGATGGCGCAAATAAAGGGTGGCTAATCTAGCATCGGGTATCACTTTTCAGCAGCCCGGTAGAAGGTAGTCACTTATGGATTTCGCTTACTCTCCGAAAGTTCAGGCCCTGCGTGAGCGTGTGACAGCGTTTATGGACGCCCATGTTTACCCGGCGGAGGCGATTTTTGATCAGCAGGTGGCTGAAGGTGATCGCTGGCAGCCCACAGCGATCATGGAAGAGTTGAAACTCAAGGCCAGGGCTGAAGGGCTATGGAATCTGTTTTTGCCAGAGTCCGAACTGGGCGCCGGGCTGACCAACCTTGAATACGCGCCGCTGGCAGAAATCATGGGGCGCTCGATGCTGGGTTCCGAGCCCTTCAACTGCTCGGCACCGGATACCGGCAATATGGAAGTACTGGTGCGCTACGCCAGCGAGGCACAAAAAAAGCAGTGGTTGGAGCCGCTGTTGCGGGGTGACATTCGCTCGGCGTTTGCCATGACCGAACCGGACGTCGCCTCGTCGGATGCTACTAGTATGACGGCATGCGCCGTGCGTGACGGTGACGAGTGGCTGATCAATGGCCGCAAATGGTGGACGTCGGGAGCTTGTGACCCTCGCTGCAAGATCATGATTTTCATGGGCTTGAGCAACCCTGAAAATCCGCGGCATCAGCAGCACTCAATGATCCTGGTGCCGGTAGACACCCCAGGGGTGAAAATCGTACGGCCACTGCCGGTATTCGGCTACGACGATGCTCCTCATGGTCATGCCGAAGTGCTGTTCGACAACGTACGAGTGCCGTATGAAAACGTTTTGTTGGGTGAAGGCCGGGGCTTTGAAATTGCCCAGGGGCGTCTTGGGCCGGGCCGGATTCACCACTGCATGCGCTCGATTGGCATGGCCGAGCGGGCACTGGCTTTAATGTGCAAGCGTTCGCTGGCACGTACCGCGTTCGGCAAGCCGCTGGCACGTCTGGGGGCCAATATCGACAAGATCGCCGACTCGCGCATGGAGATCGACATGGCGCGCCTGTTGACCCTCAAGGCTGCGTATATGATGGACACGGTAGGCAACAAGGTGGCCAGAAGTGAAATCGCCCAGATCAAGGTTGTCGCGCCCAACGTTGCCTTGAAGGTGATTGACCGGGCCATTCAGATGCATGGCGGGGCAGGGGTTTCGGCGGATTTTCCGCTGGCTTATATGTACGCCATGCAGCGCACGCTGCGCCTGGCGGATGGCCCGGACGAAGTACACCGGGCGGCAGTGGGCAAGTTTGAGCTGGATAAATATGCACTCTAGGGAGAGGGGGCATTTGACCTTGCACACTCAATAAACCCACACCTCAACCCGACGATTCTTCTGGCGCCCTTCATCTTCGATATTGGCTGCCACCGGCATTTGTGCGCCATAGCCCCGAATTTCCCTGGGCACCACGCCGCTTTTCACCAGCTCGCGGCGTACGGCCATCGCCCGCAACGTTGACAGCAATTGTGCACGCTGCGGATCATCCTTGGCATCGCCGAAACCCACCAGTGTGATCTGTTTGTCGAGTTTGCCATGGGCGCTCAGGTAGTCGGCCACACGCAGCAAGTCCTGACGCGCCTTGTTATCCAGTGAGGCACTGCCTTCTTCAAAACGGAAGTTGACTGACAGGCGCTGTGCCTCCCGCGTCAGCGCCTGATACGCCTGGGGCATGTGCGCGCCCGGTAGCACGCTGCCAGCTTGTACGCTTTGGGCGACAAAGCCGTTTTGCCCGACAATGGCCTGACCTTGCGGGCTTTGGGTGAAGGCAACCAGTGCTTTTGCCCAGGGATTTATCGTCGAGGGAGGCAGGTAAAAGAACAGACGCCGCGACAAGGGGTAGTCTTCGCTGGCAATCAGGCTGGTGAGCGGCAGCATGGGCTGCGATGCGCCATCAACGATAGCCAGGGCCTTGGCCTCACGGATATACGGCAGGCCGATAAAGCCGATGGCTTGTGGGTCACGGCTGACGGTATCGGATAGCTCTTCGCTGGATTCGAAACGCTGTGCCGTACTGCTCAAGGACTGCCCGTTGCGGTTCAAGACCAGCTCTTTAAAGGTCTCCCAGGTGCCGGACTGGCCATCGCGGGCATATAAATGAATGGCACCACCGACCCCGCCCAGCTGTTCCCAGCGGCTGATCTGGCCACTGAAAACCTGTGCCAGTTGCTCGGTATCAAGCTGATTGAGCGGGTTGCGCGGGTGGAGAATGATCGCCAGGCCATCGATGGCAATCACTTGTTCGGCGCTCGGGCTTTTCAGGTCTCCCAGGCGCTCAAGGTCTACCAGTTCGCGGTCCTTGATGGGGCGCGAGGACGCCACCAGATCCGCATGCCCGGCGGCCAGGGCAGTAAAGCCGGTACCCGAGCCATGGGCGGCGACATCCACCCGGATCTGCCGGCCCTGCGCCGTGGTGCCGACAATAGTGTGCTCGTTGGGCGGGATGACCGGGACACTGTGGATGTCATGCAGGCCTTGCTCGGCGAGCATGGCGCTGACCAGTGCAGGGCCAAGGTTGGCGCCGATGGTGTTGGAGCCCTGGATGCGCAGGTCGGCAGCGCAGACCAGGCCGGTCAGCGCGCATAACAGGGGCAAGGACATAAAACGCAGCATCGGCAGGCACCTTCCTGGAGCCATAGAAAGGCCTGCAATTTAAGTCAGAAAGGTTTCAAGCCGATGACAGGCCCCTCTGTAGCAGCTGCCGAAGGAACGAGGCTGCTGCTAAGGGATTGTTCTTAGCTCAACTCCAGCCAGATCGGCGCATGATCCGATGGTTTTTCCATGCCACGCAGGTCGTAGTCGACACCCGCTGCCTTGATTCGTGGCACCAGCCCCTGGGAGGCAAGGATCACGTCAATGCGCAGGCCACGCTTGGGCTCATCCTCAAAACCACGGCTGCGGTAATCGAACCAGCTGAAACGGTCGGCCACGTCCGGGTGCAGGTAGCGAAAGCTGTCCACCAGGCCCCAGCCCTTGAGACGTTCCAGCCACTCGCGTTCTTCCGGCAAAAAGCTGCACTTGCCGGTTTTCAGCCAGCGCTTGGCGTTGTCCGGGCCGATACCGATATCGCAGTCCTGCGGCGAGATATTGATATCGCCCATTACCACCAGTGGTTGTTCATTGCTGAACTGGCTTTCAAGCAGCTGCTGCAGGTCGCTGTAGAAACGCTGCTTGGCCGGGAATTTGGTGGGGTGATCGCGGTTTTCGCCCTGTGGGAAGTAACCATTCATGATGGTCACCGGCTGGCCGTTTTCGTCAGCGAAAGTGCCCCAGATAAAACGCCGCTGGGCGTCATCTTCATCACCGGCAAAACCCTTGTGCAGCTCCAGAGGTGCCTGGCGCGAGAGCAGGGCGACCCCGTAATGGCCTTTTTGACCATGGAAGTGCACGTGATACCCCAGCGCTTCGATGTCGGCGATGGGGAACTGATCGTCATGGACCTTGGTTTCCTGCAGGCCGATCACGTCAGGCTGGTGTTTCTCGATCAGCGCTGCCAGCTGATGTGGCCGAGCGCGCAGGCCGTTGATGTTGAATGAAACGATTTTCATGGGCGGGCAGTCCTGAACAAAACTGCGATGCTAGCGGACTGACGCTCTGGCTGCCAGCGTGCAGTGGGGCAAATGCACTGCTAACGTAGGATGCACTTGGCCATGATGGAACTGTTGTGGCCCTCGGGGGTTCGTACGCATTAGAAGCGCCGCTATCCAGGCCGCGCCGGGGAGTTGATCGCATGACGCAAACGCCGAACGCCACCAGTCAGATCCAGTTGCTTGACAGTGGCTATTCAAGAGAAGCGCGCTCCTTGCTGTATCAGGCCTATCGCCATGAGCCGACATTCCGCTTTCTGTTCAACGCCGAGCGCAGCGGTTACGAACAACGGGTTCGCGCGACAGTGCGGGAGCTGGTCAGGCAACATTTTTTTCAGGACTTGCCGGCGCTGGGGTTGCTGGTCAATGACCGCCTGGTGGGCATTGCCCTGATTGCCCCGCCGCAGCGGCGCCTGGGGATTACCGAAAGCTGGGCCTGGCAGTTGCGCATGGTGCTCAGTGCCGGGCTGAACTGCACGCGGCGGTATCTGGACTATCACCAGGCAGTGCAGGCCTGCGTGCCGGGAGATGCCGTGCATATGCTGCCGTTGCTGGGTATTCATCCCGAATTCCAGGGTTTGCATTACGGTGAGCAGTTGCTTGAAGCAGTGCATAACTGGTGCGCCGAGGACGAGCACTCCGAAGGTGTGGTGCTCGACACCGGAAACCCGCATTACCTTGAATTCTACAAGCGCCAGGGCTATGTGGAGATCGGGGAAGTTGCGGTGGGGCCGGTGATAGAACATGTGTTCTTCCATGCCAATCCGCAGGTGTCACATACCGCAACGGTTTGAACACGAACTTTTTGCCCGTTGACGCGCTCTATGAGCACCCCAGCCCGTGATAGCATCCGCGCCTATGACGTTCCCAGGAAGATTTACCAGTGGTGTTGTCCTGCTGCTCAGCAGTTTTGCGGCGTGTGCCCAAAGCGAGTTGGTGGTCAAGGTCAAACCGGCAAACGACGCCCTCAAGGCCAACGTGGAAGGCTATATTGGCAGCCTCGGCGATCGTGACGAGAAAGCGCTTTTGCGTTTTCAACGTGGCGCGCAGGAGCAGGCCCTGAAAGCCTCCCAGGCCTTGGGTTACTACCAGCCCTCCATCGACGCCGAGGTCAAACCCGGCGATCCGCCGCGTCTGGTGTTGAGCATCGATCCCGGCGAGCCGGTGCATCTGCGCAACGTCAACGTGCGCGTCGAAGGCCCGGCCGCTTCGCTGAAGGCCTTTCAGATACCGGCCAGCGATGATCTCAAACCCGGCGCGGTGCTCAATCAGGGCAACTACGAAGACGCCAAGCGCCTGATCCAGAACCGTGCCCTGCGTTACGGTTTTTTCAATGGTAAATTCACTCAGCATGAACTGCTGGTCGACCCCAAGGGCGGTTTTGCCGATATCAATCTGGTCTACGAAAGCGGCCCGCGTTTTTTTCTCGGTAAAGTCAGTTTTGCCGGCGATGCACCCTTTGACCAGACCTTGCTGCAACGCATGGTGCCGTTTACCCCGGATACCCCGTACGACTCGGAACTGGTTGCCGAACTTAACCAGAACCTGCAAAGCAGTGGCTACTTTGAAGTGGTGCGCGTCGATGCCGCACCCAGTACTGCGGTGGGGCAGGTGATCCCGGTCGACGTCGACCTGGAAACCCGCAAGCCGCGCACCATGACCCTGGGCCTGGGTTACTCGACCGATACCGGAGCCCGTGGCAAGGCCAGCTGGATGCGCCACTGGGGCAACCCGCGCGGTGACAGCTACGGCTTTGAATCCGAAATATCCCAGCCCAAGCAAAACGTCGGTGCCTGGTATGACATCCCGCTGGATCCACCGCTGACCGATAAACTGCGTCTTGCTGCGGGTTATCAAAACGAAGAAATCGCCAACACCGACACCTTGAGCAAGCTGCTCACGGTCGGCCCGGAGTGGCACAGCAAACTGGATAACGGCTGGACGCGCGTCATCTCGCTCAAATGGCAGCATGAAGAGTACCGCCTGGGCGATGACTCGGGCCTGAGTACCTTGCTGATGCCGGGCGTCAGCTATTCGGTATTGCGCAGCGACAACCGCATCGACCCCAGTCACGGCTACAGTGTGACCACGGATATGCAGGTGGCCAAGCAAGGGTTGATGTCCGATACCAACCTGCTGCATGGCGATGTGCAGTTCAAGGCGTTGACCACCCTGTGGGAAAAACACCGCTTTTTGGGCCGGATCCAGTTTGGTGGCAGTGCCACCAACGGCTACAAATCGATTCCACCGTCACTGCGCTTCTTCGCCGGTGGCGACCAGAGCGTGCGTGGTTATGATTACCAGAGTCTGTCGCCGAAAAACTCCGAAGGTGATCGTATTGGCGGGCGCTACATGCTCGCGGGTAGCCTGGAATATCAATATCAGTTCGCCGAAAAGTGGCGCTGGGCGACCTTTGTCGACCAGGGCAATGCGTTCAACACACTGGACTTTCCGAGCCTGAAAACCGGGGTCGGCGTTGGTATTCGCTGGATCTCGCCGGTAGGCCCCATACGTCTGGATCTGGCCCATGCGCTGGATGACGATGGCGGTGTCCGTTTGCACTTTTCGATGGGGCCAGAACTGTGATTCGTGGTTTGAAAATAGCCGGGCTGGTGCTGGTGGCGTTGGTGCTGCTGGCCGTTGTCAGTGTGGGCGTGATTCTGGGTACGCAAGCAGGCAGCCGCTGGGTGCTGGGGCAGGTACCGGGTTTGCAGGTGGAGAATTTTGCCGGGCGCCTGGGCGGCCAGTGGGGTGCCGATCATCTCTTGTGGGAGCAAGGCACCAGCCGGGTGGAGGTAAGCCGGCCGATCTTTGCCTGGTCGCCGGGCTGTCTGACCCGCATGACGCTGTGTATCGATCAATTGCAGGCTGACGCCATCAGCCTGCAATTTCCGCCCAGTGAAGACAGCAGCAGCGGGCCGATCAGCCTGCCGGAGCTGAAATTGCCGCTGGCGATTGAAGTGGGTGTGGTCAAGGTCGGCAATGTACTGTTCAACGGCATCGAGCAGCTCAAGGGCATGCAGATGTCGGCGCAGTGGACGGCCAAGGGCTTGCAGCTCGACTCGGTGCAGGTCGAGCGCGAAGACCTCAACGTTGAACTGTCCGGCCTGCTGCAACCCAATGGCGACTGGCCGTTGACCTTGCAAGGTAACGTCAGCCTGCCAGCTCCGGATGGCAAACCCCTGGCGATCGCGCTCAAGGTTGATGGCAATCTGCGTACTAGCTTGAACCTCAAGGCCGACACCACCGGTTATATCAATGCGCACCTGACGGGCGAGCTGCAGCCTTTGGCCGACAACTTGCCGGCGCAATTGAAAATCACCGCCGAACCGTTCAAGGCCAGCCCCGATCTGCCGGACACCCTGGTGCTCAATCAGTTGTTGCTGACGGCCAAGGGCGACCTCAAGGACGGCTATGAATTGAATGGCAGCGCCCTGTTGCCTGCCGAAAAACAGCCAGTGAACCTGCAGCTCAAAGGCCGCGTGGATGCCAAGGGTGCGCAGATCGCTGCGCTGGACCTGACCGCCAACCCGCAGCAGCGCCTGAAACTGTCGGGGCAAGTGGACTGGCATGAAGGCTTGAGCGCCGAGGCCAAAATCGACTGGCTGGAGTTTCCCTGGCACAACCTGTATCCGCTGATCGACAAGCCTGATGTGGATTTGCGCACGTTTGTGGCTGAAGTGTCCTATCGCGACGGTAACTATCTGGGCAACTTCAAGGCGGACCTTGATGGCCCGGCGGGCAAGTTCAGCCTCAGCAGCCCGTTCAGTGGCGATCTGGGCAAGGTCTTCCTGCCGCAGCTCAAACTGGTGGCCGGGCAGGGCAAAGCCGAGGGCCACGTCAATGTGCAGTTTGCCGATGGCGTGGTGTGGGACACGGCGCTGGACCTGAGTGCGCTCAACCCTGCGTATTGGGTGGCCGAGTTGCCGGGTACGCTGGCAGGCCCGTTGCGCAGCAAGGGTTCATTTAAAAACGAGCGTCTGGAGCTGGATGCCAATCTCGACCTCAAGGGCCGTTTGCGCGGCCTGCCTGCGGTGCTGCAAGCCAAGGCCCAGGGCGCCGGTGAGGCCTGGACCGTCAGTGCGCTGGATATTCGCCTGGGCGATAATCGCATCAATGGTAGCGCCAGTTTGCAGGAGCAAATCAAGGCCCAGCTTGATCTCAATATGCCGCGTCTGGGCCAGCTGTGGCCCGAACTGCGCGGTCAGCTCAAGGGCCGTGTCGATGTAGGCGGAACCCTCAAGGCACCGCAAGGCAAAGTGGCGCTCAATGGGCAGCAACTTGCGTTTGCCGACAATCATCTGCAAAGCCTGACCCTGGATGCCAGCCTCGATCGCAACCAGCGTGGCCGCATCGACCTCAAGGGCAGCGGCATCCGCGCCGGTGACACCCAACTGGGCGTGCTCACCGCCAACGGCAGTGGCGATATCAAGCGTCAGCAGCTCAAGCTGGATTTGCAAGGACCGTTGGTGCAACTGGGCCTGGCCGTGGATGGCGGCCTGGACAAAGGCAACTGGCGCGGGCGACTGGCCAGTGGCGACGTCAAGGCCGGCGGCCAGGCCTGGGTGCTGCAAAACCCGGCACGGCTGGAGCGCCTGGCCGATGGCCGGCTCAATCTGGGCGCGCAGTGCTGGCTCTCCGGCCCGGCGAGCTTGTGCAGCGAAGAGCAGCGCCTGGTGCCGGACCCGAAACTGCGTCTGCACCTCAAGCAGTTCCCCCTCGACAGCCTGGCTGAGTGGTTGCCCAAGGACTTCCAGTGGCAGGGCCAGCTCAATGCCGACTTGATGCTGGACTTGCCTGCCAGCGGGCCTAAAGGCCAGGTGGTGGTGGATGCCAGTGGTGGCACGTTGCGCTTCAAAGACAAGGGCCAGTGGCTGGACTTCCCATACCAGGCGTTCAAGCTGACCAGCAACCTGACCCCTAACCGGGTTGAATCGCGGCTTGATTTCGATGGTGGCAAGCTGGGGCAGTTGATGCTGGCAGCGCGGATCAATCCGCTGCCCAAAAGCAAACCTGTTACCGGTGAATTCCGTCTCACCGGGCTGGATGTGTCGATGATTCGTCCGTTTGCGCCGATGGTGGAAAAACTCACCGGCCAGCTCAACGGCTCTGGCACGATATCGGGTGCTTTGCTGTCGCCCCATGTCAACGGCAATGTGGCCCTGACCGGCGGTGAAATCTCGGGGCCGGAGCTGCCGACCAACTTCGAGAATGTGCAGCTATCGCTGGCCATCAACGGCGAAACGGCGCAGATCAATGGCGGCTGGACCAGCGGCGACAAGGGCCAGGGCAGCGTCAGCGGCAATGTGGCCTGGGGTCAGGCAGTGGCGGTCAATGTGCTGGTCAAGGGCAACAACCTGCCGGTGACGGTCGAGCCTTATGCCAAGCTGGAAGTCGCCCCGGACCTGAAAATCTCCCTCAACCCCGACAACACCCTGTTGATCGCCGGTACGGTGAACGTGCCCAAGGGTGAAATCGTGGTACGGGAATTGCCACCCTCGACGGTCAAGGTGTCAGATGACACGGTGATTGTGGGCCAGCAGACGACGGGTGAAGCCGCGCCGATGCAGGTCGACATGGATATCACCGTGGTGGTGGGGCAGGAGTTGCTGACATTCTCCGGCTTTGGCCTGAACGCCGATCTGGCGGGGCAGGTGCATATTGGCAACGACATGGACACCCGTGGCGAGCTGCGCCTCAATAACGGTCGCTACCGTGCCTATGGCCAGAAGCTGACCATACGCCGTGCGCGTTTGCTGTTCGCCGGGCCGATTGACCAGCCTTATCTGGATATCGAAGCGGTCCGCCAGACCGACGACGTGATTGCCGGGATTCGCCTGACAGGCAGTGCGGAACAGCCCACTACGCAAATCTTCTCGGAACCGGCCATGAGTCAGGAACAGGCGTTGTCCTACCTGATTCTTGGGCGTCCGCTGACGGGTACCGGGGAAGATGAAAACCTGCTGGCGCAGGCGGCGCTGGGCCTGGGCCTGATGGGCAGTTCGGGGATTACCACCAGCCTGGCCAACCACCTGGGGATCAAGGATTTTGAGCTTGATACCGAAGGCACCGGCAACAGCACTGCAGTGGTGGCCAGTGGCAAGATCAACGAGCGGCTGAGCGTACGCTATGGTGTGGGTGTGTTTGAACCTGCCAGTACCATTGCCCTGCGCTACAAACTGAGCAAGCGTGTGTATGTCGAAGTAGCCAGCGGTTTTGCCAGCTCGCTGGATATCTTCTACAAACGGGATTTCTGACGTGCTGTGATATGACCTGATGGTGTGGGAGCGAGCCTGCTCGCGAAACAGGCGACGCGGTTTGCCTGTATCGCGAGCAGGCTCGCTCCCACAGGATAGGGTAAAGGTAGTGCAGTCTCAGAGCGTGAGCTGCTTCATCGTTGCTTCGGCATAGCGCAACCCGGCCACGGCACTGGCCGGGAATATGCTTTCCAGTGCGGCCAGCTCGCTGGCGCTCAGCTTGACCTCCAGCGCTCCCACATTCTCCTGCAGATACTTGCGTTGCTTGGTGCCCGGAATCGGGATCAGGTAATCGCCCTGTGCCAGTACCCAGGCCAACGCCAGTTGCCCGGCCGTCACGCCTTTTTCGGCAGCCAGGGTTTGCACTTGTTCGACCAACAGCAGGTTTTTGCCGAAGTTCTCACCTTGGAAACGGGGATTGAAACGGCGGAAATCGTCTGCGGCAAAATCGTCCACGGTTCTTAGCGCACCGGTCAAAAACCCCCGACCCAGCGGGCTGTAGGGCACAAAGGCAATGCCCAGGCGCTGACAGGCTTCAAGGCAACCGTTGCCTTCCTGGTCGCGGCTCCACAGCGAGTACTCACTTTGCAATGCGCTGATCGGATGCACTTTGTGCGCTCGTTCAAGGGTCGCCACCGATGCCTCGCTAAGGCCCAGATAACGCACCTTGCCTGCCTTGACCAGAGCTGACAGCGCGCCGACGGTTTCTTCAACCGGTACGTTCGGGTCCATGCGGTGCTGGTAGTACAGATCGAGCGTCTCAACCCCAAGGCGCTTGAGGCTGCCTTCGACGGCCTGGCGGATGTACTCGGGGCGACCATTTATGTCGCGAAAGGCCGGATTGGCCGGGTCGCGGACGATGCCGAATTTACTGGCCAGAAACACTTGCTCGCGTTTCCCGCGAATGGCCTGGCCAATCAGTTCTTCGTTGGTGTGTGGCCCATAAATGTCGGCGGTATCGAGCAGGTTGATGCCCAGTTCCAGAGCGTGGTGCAGGGTGGCCACGGCTTCGCGGGTGTCGCTGCCGGTGGTGTAGAAGTCGCTCATGCCCATGCAGCCCAGGCCAATAGCGCTGACCTGAGGTCCGTCTTTACCCAGTTGGCGAGTGTGCATGCGAGGTGCTCCTGAATGAGTGGGGTAGGGCTATTCTTCACCTCGACAGTGGCAAGATAAACAGGGTAAATACACCATCACTGTTCGTAATTTCTAAACAATGGAGGGGTTATGGACCGTTTCAACGCGATGCGGGTCTTCACTCGCATCGTTGAACTGGGCGGCTTTACCAAGGCTGCCGACAGTCTGCAATTACCTCGTGCATCGGTGACGGTGTTGATCAAGCAACTGGAAGCGCATTTGGGCGTGCAGCTGCTGCATCGCACCACTCGCCAGGTCAGTCCGACCCTGGATGGCGCGGCGTACTACCAGCGCTGCGTCAACCTGCTGGATGATCTTGAAGACGCCGAAGGGCTGTTTCGCGGCAGCCAGCCCACAGGCACGCTGCGGGTCGAGATGCCCGCTGCGGTGGGGCGTCTGGTGGTGTTGCCGGCCTTGCCGGAGTTCACGGACCGTTACCCGCAGATCGAACTGGAAATCGGCCTCAACGACCGCCCGGTGGACCTGATTCGGGAAGGTGTGGATTGTGTGATCCGCGGTGGACTGACCATGGACGACTCCCTGGTGGCGCGGCCCCTGGTGCAGATGGATCAGGTGACATGCGCCAGCCCCGCCTATTTGCAAGCTCGCGGTGTACCGCAATCGCTCGAAGACCTGAGCGGGCATCAGGTGGTGGAATATTTCTCCAGCGCCTCGGGCAAGCGTTACGGGCTGGAATTCCAGGTCGATGATGAAGTGCGCCTCGTCGACTTGCCCAAGCGGCTTGCGGTCAACAGTGCCGAGGGGTATCTGGCGGCATGTGTGGCGGGGTACGGGCTGGTGCAAACCCCCCATTACCATGTTGCGCAGCTGGTGCGCGAAGGGCGCCTGCAAGAAGTGCTCAGAGACTGTTTGCCACCGCGGCTGGCGTTAACAGCCTTATATCCACACCATCGGCAATTGTCGCCGCGGGTACGTGTCTTTGTGGATTGGCTGGTGGACCTGTGTGCCCGGCCGGGGAGTGCCTTCAAACGTTAGCCCGGGCCTGCAGGGCAGGCCCGGGATGTTCGTTGGTGGCAGCCAAAAAGCTGGCTTGGCTGTAAGATGGGGCCCGATTTTTTCAATTTCTCCATGAAAGCCGACCCGGTTGGCGGCTTTCGTATACGGACTTACTGTCAGGAACAGGTCATGACCCCTTCGCAGCGCTTGAAATACTCGATTTTGATATCACTGGTGGTTCTGGGCATCATGTTCGGCCTTTCTTACTTGCAAAACGCCGGCATGATCACCGAGAAGATGTTCCAGTACATCGCCATCGGTGTGGCCGTGATCGTGGTTGTCATCAACGGCGTCATGCGCCGCAAGACCAAGATCTAAGCTTCGATCTTGCCGGTCAAAACGGCTTCAGCCTGTGGATGCAGGCTGTAGCTCTTGTCGCTGTTGAGTACCACCACCCCTTCGCTGCACAGGCGCTTGAGTACCTCGCGCACACTCAAGAATGACAGCGGGATATCCAGCGCCTGCAAGTGGCTGTGCATGCCGCGCACCCCCAGCCTGCGATCATTGCCTGCAGCCGTTAACAGCGCGTCAATGACCTTGAGCCGCACCAGGCTGGTACGCAGCCCGAAACACTTGAGCAGGTGGCGGATCCGTTCGTTGCCTTGCAAGGGCGCGAGCGCTTCCAGCAGCCCGGTATCGGGCTGAAAAGCGACTTCGCGATGCGGGTTTCTACCATCCGTTGGTATTTGCTGGTTATGCATGCAAAAAACTCCTTTTCAGAGCCTGATCAGGAAAAGAAAAAAATGCTCTTACTTAACTAGACGAATGAGCGACAGAAATCATGAACATTCAAATGTAGAAATTTTGTCGTGAATTCGTCTCAATCGCGTTTGCGACCAGTGTAGGCGGGGGTTTGGAGCGATTATTAAATTTTTTTAATCGTGAAGGGCATGCTCTGGCCCTCTACAGGGCCTGGCGGGCAGTCAGCACCGGCCGACCCTCGGTGTTGCGGCTCAGGTATACCGGCAACACTTTGGGCAGGGAGGTCACCAGATGATCGATTTCCCGGGTATTGAATACACCCCCAATGCGCAGTTTGCCGGTGGCGCTGTCGGCCAGGGCGAGGGGAGTGTCGAGGTAGCGGTTGATCAGGGGCAAGGCGTCAGCCAGTGACAGGTTGTCCAGCACCAGCTGGCCGTTGCGCCAGGCCAGCTCGGAGGTGACGGCCGCGACCGGGCCAATTTGCGCGGCATGGTCGCCTGCCTTGTAACGCGCCTGCATGCCCGGCTCCAACCGCAGGCCATCGCCACTCAGGCGCTTGTTGCTGGTGACCAGCACCGAACCTTCGAGCAGGGTGATCCGCACCTGGTCTTCGTACATCCACACATTGAACTGGGTGCCTGTGACACGCACCTGGCCTTCTGCCGCCTGCACCAGAAACGGGTGGGATGCGTCGTGACTGACCTTGAAAAAGGCCTCGCCCTTGCTCAGGGTCACCTGGCGCTGATCCTTGTAGTTACTGAAGGTCAGTTGGCTGCCCAGGTTGAGTTCGACCTGGCTGCCATCGGGCAGTGTCACCGTCCTGGCACTGGCATCGGCGCTGTAGCGCTCATGGGCATTGGGCACCCAGCCCAGTTGCCAGCCGCTGTAGGCCGCCACGGGAAGGGCGAGCAGGGTAATGGCGGCGGCCACGGCAAAGCGCTGCCAGGTGCTGCGGCGCGGTGCGGGAGGCAATGCAACCACCCGGGCTGGAGCGGGGGCCGGACGTGTCAGGTGCGCACTGATGTCCCAGACATCCAGCATCGCTTCATATTCCAGCGCGTGGAGGGGGTTGGCATTTAGCCACACAGCGAAAGCTTCACGTTCCTGGCAGGTGCAGTCGGGCTCGTGCAAACGCAGGCACCACTGAGCCGCAGCTTCGGTGATGGCCTCGTTTTCAGCGTCTGTGTGGCGTGTTTCACTCATTGATATTTCCCGGTTTTGCGCATTCTAACCCCGTGCCAGAGCTAACGAGAACATGAGCCATGTCAAAAGCATGTCATTTAGCCCTATGGCCGGGTTTTTCTCTGCTACGGTTGTTCCAGTCACATTGAGTACCAGACGCAACATCAATTAATGGAGTTAAGACAATGTTGAAGAAAACCTTTGCTGCTGTGATCACTACTGCTGCTTTGTTGGGTGCCGGTGCAGCGATGGCTCAGCCTGTTGATCCGAACTGGGCATTCTCCAAGGAGTTGGTCGAAGTTCTCAAGAACAAGAACGGCTACACCGTGATCAAGAAAATTGAAGCCCAGGACCCGGCTGCCGGTATCTGGAAGGCCGAAGGCATCAAGAAGGTCGATGGCCTGGAATACGAAATTATTTTCGATTCGACCGGTAAGGTAATTTCCGAGAAGAAAGACTGATTCCCGGTACCTGAAACGAATCGTGCACTGAGCGTTTCTACCCGGCCCTGATCGTTTGTTTTGACAGGGTCGGGTGTTTTTACGCCTCAGGTTTTCTGCCGGGCCAACCATTGTTCGCGAGTTATTCCCCACAGCTCGCATGGCAGCCTGCCGCTGACAAAGTCTTTCTCTTCCCTGCCTATCAAGCGCATTCCGCCTCGCTCGGAAATAAGTCGTGAAGCCGTATTGGGCGCCGCTTTGGGCACGTGCATGCACGCGCGGTGCAAGGTCTTGAACCAGTAGGCATCGACCACCTCGCAGGCTTCGCTCATCAACCCCTGACCCTGCCATTGCGGCGCCAGCCAGAACCCCCGGTTGTTGTCCACGGCATCCATCAGGCTGATGCTGCCAATCAGCTCATCTGGCTCTGCTAACAGGCGAATCGTCCAGTGCCACTCTTCGCTGCGGGCCATGGCTGGCAGCGCCACGTCACGCACATAGCTCAGTGCGCCATCGTCCGGGTAGGGCCATGGCACGACTGCATTCAGGTAGCGCACGACTTGCCAGTGGGCAAAGCGCCTCTGGATGGCGGGCGCGTCGCTTAGTTGCAGGGGTTGCAGTACCAGTCGCGAGGTCTGGAGGGTAGGTAGGGGCTGCATCGTGGGTGGCTCCTTGCCATTGGTTTGCGTCGAGAGTACCGCGCAATGCCATCCATAAAAAAGCCCCCGTTAAACGGGGGCTGTATGGGGATAGTTGCGCCTGGCGATAATATCAGCCGTTACTGCAACCATTGCCCATCACGCGATACTCAAGAATATGACGCTGACCCTGGTGGTCTTCGTAGGTCATTTGTGCGGGCACTACTTCACAGACGTCGGCAGCCGGTGACACGCTGATAACTTTGGCAATATCCAGGTCGGTGGCATAAGTGTAATGCTCGACCACCGGTTGTAGTTGCGTAACTTGAAGTTCGTCAGCAGCCGCCAGGGTAGAAAAGCCAATAAGTGCAAGAGCGATCAAACGTTTCATTTATAAGACCTTAAAACAATCACGAATCACTGACTTCAGTTGCCATGGTGGCGGTCGAAGTTGTTACGCCGTGGAGTAAGTGGCGTAACACGAAGTACCGTGCCCTGTTTCAGTGTTGCGTTGAGGGATGTACATAGAATACGCGCGCTGCGTATTGATTAAAGTCAAAAGATCGTCATGGAGTCTTTCCGGATCAGTAACAATCGACGCTTTTTCCGCAGCACCACGAAAAAGCCCCCTCAAAGAGGGGGCTGGGGTCGCATCCGTGCGTGCAACCATTGAACTTTAGTGGGTGCTGCAGCCGTCGCCCATCACCTGGTATTCAAGGGTGTGGCGCTGGCCCTGGGAGTCTTCATAGACCATGGTGGCCGGTACCACTTCACACACCTTGGGTATGTTGGACAGGCTGACCACCCGCGCAATATCCAGTTGGGTACCGTAGTGGTAGTGTTCTACAGTCGCAGGCTGAACAGTGGAAGTTTCACCTGCAACAGCCAATGTGGCAAAACCGGCGAGAAACAGTGCAATAAGATTTTTCATGTGATTGGCCTCTAAAGTAATCAAGATTTAAAGCTGACTGACTTCATTTGCCGATAAGGCGGGAAGAAGTTACGACACCCGGCAAGGTCGCCGGGTGCGTACGAAGTACCGGAGTTTCAAGTGCAACTGATAGTTGAGTCATGTGAGTGAGGTTACGCTGATTTGCAAAAGTAAAAATAGCTGATGGCAAAATGCTCTGTTACCACATGGGTAACAATGTGAGGGCCCTGCGTTATTTTTCAAGTGCCTGGGTCGTCTCCTGGCTGGCATACTGGCCTCTCTGGTTCAGGAGCCATTTATCGATATGAATGTCGTGTCCCCCCTTAATGCCTATCAACAAGCTGTCGAACACCAGGGCTTTGTCCACGACCCCGCCCAATGGGTTGCAGTCCAGGCCTTGCAGCGCTGCCATGAGGCCCTGCACTCGGGTGCGCAGCCGGTCAATGGCGTGTATTTGTGGGGGCCGGTGGGGCGGGGCAAAACCTGGTTGATGGATCAGTTCTATCAAAGCCTGCGGGTGCCCGCACGGCGTCAGCATTTTCATCACTTTATGCAATGGGTACATCAGCGCCTGTTTCAGCTGACCGGTACGGCGGACCCGCTCAAGACACTGGCTAAAGGCCTGGGCGCGGAAGTGAAGGTGCTGTGCTTTGACGAACTGTTCGTCAATGACATTGCCGATGCGATTATTCTTGGGCGTCTGTTTCAGGTGATGTTCGATGAAGGCGTGGTGCTGGTTTGTACCTCAAACCAGCCACCGAACGACCTTTATGGTCACGGTTTTAACCGTGATCGTTTTGCTCCCGGTATTACGGCGATTCTCAAGCATATGGAGGTGGTGGCGGTAAACGGTATTGAAGACCACCGCCTGCATCCCGGCATTGCACATCAGCGTTACTGGGTGACCGGGCCGGGCCGGCCGAGTGCCATAGAGCCGGTGTTCAGATCCTTGACCGAGGGCCAGGCGGTGTCTGACCAACCCATTGATGTGGGCCATCGCTCGCTGAACGTGGTGCAGGCCAGTGATGGGGTGCTGTGGTGCAATTTTCATGAGCTGTGCGAGCAGCCGCTGGCGGCCACTGAGTTCATGCAGATTTGTGATCGTTACAAGGTCATGTTGCTCAGCGAAGTGCCCTGCCTGAGTGCCGAGCAGCGCGAAGGCAAAATAGCCCGTGGTACGGAAGACGGGGCGGTGAAGGTCGAGGCGGGGGATCGTGAGCTGCCGCAACTGTCAAAATACGATGACAGTGTGCGGCGTTTTATTGCCCTGATCGACGAGTGCTATGACCGCAAGGTACCGGTGTGTATTGAAGCGCAGGTGCCGATGGATCATTTGTATACCCAGGGGTACCTGGAGTTTGCCTTTCGCCGCACCTTGAGCCGGCTGCAGGAAATGCAGTTGCAGCGATTTGGCCTCCAATAACCCGTGATTGCGTGGGCCGTGTAGTCGCTGACTCGCGGAGCGAGGCTGCGAGGGGGGCTTGAAAGCAATGGGAGGGTGCCCCTTCTGAACGTGTCCAGCCGCTCGCAGCCTTCGTTCCTCGTCAGCGACTACAAGGGGCTTGAAGGATTCAAGGTCAATCCCACGCTGGCGCAACGCTCTGCGGGTTGGTCAGGCGATGGCCGCGGTCCAGGGCTGCAATCCGGGCCATGTCGTCATCGCTCAGTTTCAGTGAGCAGGCCTTGAGGTTGCTCTCAAGGTTGCTGCGCCTGGTCGAAGACGGAATCACCGAATAGCCCAATTGCATGGCCCAGGCCAGGGTCACTTGTGCCGCAGTGGCGTTATTGCGGTCGGCAATGGCCATGATCACTGGATCTTTAAGCACTTCGCCGTAAGCCAGGGTCATGTACGAGGTTATATGGATGCCCTGGCTTTGTGCGAATTCCACCACTTTGCGGTTTTGCAGGTAGGGGTGCAATTCGATCTGGTTGGTCGCGATATTTTCCGCGCCCACCGCGGCAATGGCTTCTTTCATCAGGGCGATGGTGAAGTTCGAGACGCCAATCTGCCGGGTCAGGCCCTTTTCTTTGGCTTCAAGCAATGCGCCCATAAACTCGGCTACCGGCACTGCATTGTCAGGGCTCGGCCAGTGAATCAGGGTCAGGTCCAGATGGTCGGTGCGCAGTTTTTTCAGGCTCTCTTCAAGGCTGGGGATCAGTTGCTCCCTGGCGAAATTACTGACCCAAATTTTGCTGGTGATAAACAGTTCGTCACGCGCCACGCCGCTTTCGGCAATGGCCTGGCCGACTTCAGCTTCATTTTCGTAAATCTGTGCGGTGTCGATGGCGCGGTAGCCCAGGTCCAGGGCATTGCTGACCGAGTCTATGACTACCTGGCCTTTAAGGCGAAATGTACCGAGGCCAAATGCTGGAACTGTCATGGATATCTCCTTGGTGGACGTAAGAATGAGGTTGAGTATCCTCGCCCTTCACCGGCGGAAAAACCGCTGGCCAAGCAAAGCACTCTTGACCACAGATCATGAATCTTCAGCTGACCCCCCCCCCCCCGACTGCCACCCCATTAGCGGTTTGCCGATTGGGATGCTGCTGAATGTTTCGCAGTTGTTTGAGGGGTTGGGGTTTAAATCTATATGAGAATTACTATAAATTACATCTACAAAAGTGCCATCATCACGCCGTTATCCCATTAGATCTGTTTCTGCGCTCATGGAGTGTTGCCGCTGCTGTTGCGGCCAGGAGTCCTGTTGGAAAACTACTATCGCGAACTGGTGGGCTTTTTGAGTGCCAGGCTGGGTAATGCCCAGGCGGCCGAAGACGTGGTGCATGACGCTTATGTGCGAGTGCTGGAGCGTTCAGGCGACGAGCCGATCGCGCAGCCACGTGCTTTTTTGTATCGCACTGCACTTAATCTGGTGATCGACGGCCATCGCCGCAGCAGCCTGCGCCAGGCCGAACCGCTGGAAGTGCTGGATAGCGAAGAGCGTTTTTACAGCCCCTCGCCTCAACTATTAATGGACCACGACCAGCGCCTGGCCATGATCCAGAAAGCCCTGGCTGAGCTGCCTGCGGCGTGTCGCGAGTGTTTTCTGCTGCGCAAGATCGAAGGCCTGTCGCACCCTGAAATCGCCGAACGCCTCGGGGTATCGCGCAGTGTGGTCGAGAAGCATATCGTTAACGCCATGAAGCATTGCCGAATCCGTATCAGGCAGTGGGACAACGCCTGAGTGGCGCTAAAAAATCAGATTGCATGACATTTCAGAGATGAAACTGAACTGCGCCTGAAGAACTTTCTTATATGCACACCACAAACCCCACCAAGGTTTAATCTCGAAAACGTCGCGCATAAGCAGTTGGCGTCTTGGTTGGGCTGTTCTGGCCTGATTGCCCAAGTCCACTTATCGACACAGAAACGTATGTGATTACGCCCCTCCAGTGGCAGGTCGCAGCACGTTGCATGCGCGTGCCTTTTGGCTCGCTCACGAGTTTGACCCCATGAACGAAGGCCTCAGATCAATGCCGGCTGCGCAGGTACTCTGCATGGCGTGAGCGCAGGCGGCGCAGGAGCAGCACCATGAAACTCTCCCTGAAAGAATTTTTCGCCGGCTTTTTGCGGACTCGCCATATTGGCCGGCATTTCCGGCGTCTGGTCCTGCTCGACAGCCTGACCAACACCACGGTCAACCGCGAAGTACCACCCACGCTGGCACAGATGCTGGTGGTCGCGGCCAACAGTGACAGCGCGGTACTGATCGACAACCTGGGCACCCACACCGACGGTTTGAGCGACGCCGAGGTCGATGTGCTGCGCGATCGCCACGGCCTCAATGAGATCGAACACGAGCAGCCGCTAAGCCCCTGGATACACGCGTGGCATTGCTACAAAAACCCGTTCAACTTGCTGCTGACCTTGCTCGCCGCAGTTTCCCTGGCCACTGATGACATTCAGGCGGCGGTGGTGATCGGCACCATGGTGGTGCTGTCGACCGTGCTGCGTTTTTGGCAAGAGGCCAAGTCCAACAAAGCCGCCGATGCGCTCAAAGACATGGTGAGCAACACCGCGACGGTGATGCGTCGCGACTTCAGTGCAGACGCTTCGCCCGTGTTCGGCAAGTTTTCCGGCGCCTCACGCCAGATCAGGGGGGCGCAGCGTATCGAGCTGCCGATCAAGCAGTTGGTGCCGGGCGATCTGATCGTATTGTCTGCTGGCGACATGATCCCGGCAGATTGCCGGGTGCTCAGCGCCAAGGATTTGTTCGTCAGCCAGGCCGCGATGACGGGCGAATCCATGCCCGTGGAAAAGTTTGCGCGTCAGCTCGACAGCCAGACCAGCAACCCGCTGGAACTGGACACTATTTTGTTCATGGGCACCAACGTGGTGTCCGGGGCCGCCACTGCGGTCGTGCTGACGACCGGTAATAACACCTATTTCGGTGCTCTGGCGCAGCGCGTCGGGACCACTGAGCGCGGTGCGACCTCATTCCAGGCCGGGGTCAACAAAGTCAGCTGGTTGCTGATCCGGTTCATGTTTGTGATGGCGCCGCTGGTGCTGTTTATCAACGGCTTCACCAAGGGCGACTGGACTGAAGCCTTGCTGTTCGCACTTTCCGTTGCGGTGGGGCTGACTCCGGAAATGCTGCCAATGATTGTGACCTCGACGTTGGCCAAGGGAGCCGTCTTCCTGTCGCGTAAAAAAGTCATCGTCAAACGCCTGGATGCCATCCAGAACTTTGGTGCGATGGATGTACTGTGCACCGATAAAACGGGGACCCTGACACAGGACAAGATTTTTCTGGCCCGGCATGTGGATGTCTGGGGGCAGGAGTCTGACGACGTACTGGAAATGGCCTACCTCAACAGCTATTACCAGACCGGGTTGAAAAATCTGCTGGACGTGGCAGTACTGGAGCACGTCGAGGTCCACCGCGAATTGAACGTGGGGACGGCCTTCAGCAAGGTCGATGAAATTCCGTTCGACTTTACCCGTCGGCGCATGTCGGTGGTAGTGGTCGAGCAGGACCGGCCGCACTTGCTGATCTGTAAGGGAGCTGTCGAGGAAGTACTCTCCGTATGTAAGACAGTTCGTCATGGGGAGAAGGAAGAAACTCTTGGCGATGAACTCTTGGTGCGCATTCGCCAAGTGACTGCGGCATTCAACGAAGAGGGCTTGCGCGTTGTGGCCGTGGCTGCGC
The DNA here is from genome assembly GCF_005930585.1 of Pseudomonas sp. FSL W7-0098. NCBI lineage: Bacteria > Pseudomonadati > Pseudomonadota > Gammaproteobacteria > Pseudomonadales > Pseudomonadaceae > Pseudomonas > Pseudomonas sp. FSL W7-0098. The sequence continues at coordinate 22,954 of NZ_RXHW01000005.1, read as the reverse complement.
GGTCCATGGCTGATGGGCGTGACGCTTACAGCCTGAGTGATGAGCAGGAGTTGACGTTGATTGGCTATGTGGCGTTCCTCGACCCGCCCAAGGAGAGCACCGCACCGGCGCTTAAAGCCCTGGCCGAGCACGGGGTAGCGGTAAAGGTTCTGACAGGTGACAACGAGCTGGTTACGGCCAAGATCTGTCGTGAGGTGGGCCTGGAGCAGCAAGGCTTGCTGATGGGCAATGATATTGAACGGATGACGGATGCCCAACTGGCCGTGGCTGTGGAGACCACCAACGTATTTGCCAAACTGACACCCACGCACAAGGAACGCATCGTGCGTTTACTCAAGGCTAATGGCCATGTTGTGGGTTTTATGGGTGATGGCATCAACGACGCTCCGGCACTGCGCACGGCGGATATCGGCATATCGGTGGACAGTGCCGTGGATATTGCCAAGGAAGCAGCTGACATCATCCTGCTGGAGAAAAGCCTGATGGTGCTGGAGGAGGGCGTGCTGGAAGGGCGTAGAACCTTCGCCAATATGCTCAAGTACATCAAAATGACAGCCAGTTCGAACTTCGGCAATGTGTTCTCGGTGCTGGTGGCCAGTGCATTCATTCCTTTTTTGCCGATGTTGCCAATGCATTTGCTGGTTCAGAACTTGCTGTATGACGTGTCACAAATTGCCATCCCGTTCGATAACGTCGATGAGGAAATGCTGAAAAAGCCACAGCGCTGGCAGCCTGCGGATGTAGGCCGTTTCATGCTGTTTTTTGGGCCGATCAGTTCGATTTTCGACATCCTGACGTTTGGCTTGATGTGGTACGTGTTCAAGGCCAACACACCTGAACACCAGACCCTTTTCCAGTCGGGCTGGTTCGTGGTCGGGTTGCTGACTCAAACCCTGATCGTGCACATGATTCGCACGCCTAAAATCCCGTTTCTGCAGAGCCGCGCAGCGATGCCGCTGATGGTGATGACAGGGGTGATCATGGCAGTGGGCATCTTCCTGCCGATGGGGCCACTGGCGGGCTACTTCAAATTGCAGGCGCTGCCGCCGCTGTACTTTGTGTTCTTGCCCGTGATTTTACTGGCTTACATGGCGCTGACCCAGGCCGTGAAAAGCTTTTATATTCGCAGGTTTGGCTGGCAATAAGGCCTGGCCGGGGCAGTTGGCCGAAAAACTGCAGTCTTTTGTCTTTGCGTGGGCCCTGGTCTTAAAGGGCCGGTGTGATGGATCAACAGACTGCAGTGATTTACCCACAACCATTTGGAAGATTAAGAAAATTCGCACATGACGTGTAGCTATTTCCCTTCTCGTAAATCGTATTCGATTAGTGATTATGCGCGGCGCGATTGCGAACGGGCTATGTGTGTTATGCGCGAATATTGTCGCAATGGTGGACGCTGATTGCAGGATTTATCCTATAATTTCAGTATCACTCATTCGGTTGTTTTTTTGAGAATAACCAATTGAACCTATTCAAAACGATACATTCACGCCTGACATACGCTGATGCCCGGCTTACTACTAGAGGGTTAAATGTATGAGAGTGTTGATTGCTGATGATCATCCACTTATTCGATCGGCGATGAAGTTGTTGCTGGAGAGTGATGGTCATGAAGTCGTGGCTGAAGCAGACAATGGCGCCGATGCTGTTCAATTGGCTCGCAAGCATAATGTTGACTTGATCATCCTTGATATCACCATGCCAGGCCTGGATGGTCTGGAGGTGATCAACAGAATCAGGGCTTCGGAGGTTAAAAGTCGCATTTTGGTGGTCACGTCCCAATCCCCCCTGTTTTATTCGCAGCGGAGCATGAAAGCAGGGGCGGCAGGTTTTATTACCAAAGGCCAGGATCTCACTGAGTTGATGAGAGCGGTAAAAGTAATCATGGACGGCTATACCTTTTTTCCATTTTTGGCGGCCAGCTCAGTGCGAAACAGTGATACAAGTATGAGCGACATAGAATTGATACAGAATTTGTCGGCGCGAGAATTGTACATACTGCAACAGCTTGCCCGGGGCCTGAGTAATAAGAAGATTGCTGAAGATATGATTCTTAGCAGCAAAACCATCAGTACTTACAAGGCGCGCCTGATCGAAAAGTTGAATATAAAATCGGTCGTCTACTTGGCTGAATTTGCCAAGCGCAATGATTTGATTTAATTGAACATCCTTCAATGTCTGGGGCTTGCAGGGCTGCTCCTGGTTCTTGGACAGCCCGTTGCAGCCGCTGACCCAAAAGTACAGACCTTGCAATTGATGGGGCGCTCCAATGTCGAGGCGTACAGCGTGGCACTTGAACCATCAGACAGGCAGTGGCTCAAGCAACACGGACCTTTGCGTCTGGGTATCTCCGCACCTGACTACGGTCCTTTTGAAATGACGGTAAACGGTCAGGACTTTGAAGGGTTGACGGCCGACTACGCGCAACTGCTGTCGCAGTTGCTACGCACTGACATTGTGGTCAAGCGTTACCCTTCAAGGCCGCAGGCGATAGAAGCGCTCAAGGGTGGTGAGCTGGATTTGTTGAGCAGTTCCAATGGTTTCGAAGCGCAATATCCTGAGCTGGTGTTAAGCCGTGCGTACGCAGACGATTCACCTTCTCTGGTGACCCGCAGCAGTAACCAGGAGCGTCCGCCAGTTGATCTGGCGGGGCTGCGTGTGGCCATGCTGGATCACTACCTGCCGCCGCAGAAGGTCCAGGACTTCTACCCCAAAGCTACCTTGCAGTTGTATCCGTCAACCCTGACGGCCATTGGCGCCGTGGCGTTTGGCCAAGCGGATGTATATCTTGGGGATTTTATTAGTGCCAGTTACCTGATTCACAAGAACTACCTGAACAATGTGCAATTGGCCGATTTCTCGCGACTGGAAGACAACCCCTTCGCCTTTGCGGTGAATCGTAAAAATCCGGGGTTACTGCGTATCGTCAATACAGCGCTGGCGGCGATCCCTGCCAGTGACCGCATGACAATTCTGCGCCGCTGGAGCTTCGACGGGCCAAAAACGTATGCCCCATGGCAGTTTACCCCTGCAGCCAGCGAGCAGCGCTGGATAGCTGAGCATCCGCGGTTAAAAGTGGCAATTTATGATGCGTTCCAGCCACTGTCCTTTTTTGATGAGCAAGGCAGGTTCAAAGGCTTGATTGCCGATCTTTTATCCAGCATCAGTACACGCACAGGGCTTGATTTCGAGGCAGTGCGTGTGTATACGCTGGCGCAGGGGATTGAACTGGTCAAGTCGGGCAAGGCAGATGTGTTGGGGGCTATCACGAGCAGTACCGCCCGAGAAAATCAACTGAGCTTTACCCGGCCCTACCTCACAACCCCTTTTGTGCTTATTTCCCGTATCGGCTCAGAGGGACCTCAAACCCTGGATGAAATGGCTGGCGGGCGTGTCGTGATGGTTCGCGGCAATGTACTGCGCGACTTTATTGCGCAGAACTATCCGCAGGTTCAGATTCAGGAAGCAGACAACCCGCCTGCGGCCCTGGCCATGGTGGCAGAGGGAAGCGCTGATGCCGCGATCAGCGTGTTGGTCAATGCGCGTTATCTGGTTTCGCGACGCTTTGACAATCAGCTGAAAATCACCAGCACCGTAGGTACTCAACCCGAGCAGATCGGTTTTGCCACTGCCGGCAATGATCAGCAGTTAAGCGCCATTCTGGACAAGGCCTTGCTCAATATCACTCCAGGAGACTTGAGTGAGCTGACCGGTCGTTGGTTCACTGACACACCAGAGGTTGAGAGCTACTGGCTGCGCAACCGTCCTGCGATTGTAAGAGGGTTTGCCATTGCCGCGGCGTTGCTATTGGTTGCCATTGTATGGATTACCTATTTGCAGAGAGTCATAGGCAGGCGCCAGCAGCTGGTGAATGAGTTGAATGCTGCCAAGCAAAGTGCCGATGCGGCAAACCGCGCAAAGACCACCTTTCTCGCAACCATGAGTCATGAGATCCGCACCCCCATGAATGCGGTCATTGGCATGCTCGAATTGGCCATGAAAAAGGCCGACCAAGGCGTTATTGATCGTTTCGCAATCGAAGTGGCCTCAGTCTCGGCCCACGAGTTGCTCGATTTGATTGGCGATATTCTGGATATCGCGCGCATTGAGTCCGGTCATCTTTCATTGCACCCCAAACGCTCAAATATCAAGTCGCTGGTAGAAGCCGTGGCACGAATGTTTGATGGGCTGGCGCGGCAGAAGCAATTGAGCCTGGTCTGTGAATCGAGCCCGGCAGCGGATGTGGATGTGCTGATTGATCCGATACGCTTCAAGCAAATCGTTTCCAATTTGCTGAGTAATGCCATCAAGTTCACGGACACGGGGGAGGTCCGGCTGATATTGACATTGGGGCTGGCTGCAGATGCGCAGCATACAGCGATCTGTTTGCGCGTGAAGGACACCGGTGTGGGTATTTCTGAGGAAGACCAGAGCCTGCTGTTCAACCCTTTTGTTCAGTCCAGTAACAACACGCAATCTGCGCGTCAGGGCTCAGGCCTGGGCCTGGTGATTTGCCGTGAGCTCTGCGAAATGATGGGAGGTCAGTTGCACCTCAGCAGTGTTGAGGGGCTGGGCACCCAAGTTGAGATCATGATGGTAGTGCTTCTGCTTGAACATGAAGAGCAAGCTGCAGACGCCCTCGAGCAAGCCCCGGCCATTACCCGGTCGCTGAACATTCTGGTCGTGGATGATTATCCGGCTAACCGGATGCTGCTGGCCCAGCAACTCAGCTATCTGGGGCACCGTGTGTCAGACGCCGAGAATGGCGAGCTGGGCCTCAAGGCGTGGCGGCAGGGGGCTTTCGACCTAGTAATTACTGATTGCTCGATGCCGGTCATCAATGGCTATCAGTTGGCCCAGGCAATACGAGCCGAAGAGGCGCAGCTGGGAAAGGCCCCTTGCCAGATTTTTGGTTTTACTGCGAACGCACAGCCCGGCGAAGTTGAGCGTTGTCTCGATGCGGGAATGGATCAATGCCTGTTCAAGCCCATCAGCCTGAAAGACTTGAGCGCCTGCCTGGCAACTGGTCAGGCGCAGAACCTGATATATACCGATGCCGATGAATCTGATCAAGGCGATAAGATTGATCTGACGTATCTTAAACAGTTGAGTCAGGGTGATGAGCAGATGATTCATACACTTCTTGCAGAGCTTTCTACAAGAAATCGTCTCGATCTCACTGCCCTGATCGAACTCTTTTTGAAAGATGATTACGCAGGCCTGGCTGCCCTGGCCCATGGCATCAAAGGAGGGGGCAGACTTATTCAGGCCAGGAAGCTGATTGAGTGTTGCGAACAACTGGAAGCGGTTTGCCAGTCCGGAAAATCAGAAGAACTCACCGTCGCGGTCGATGCACTTCACAGCAGTATGGAGCAGTTGGCTGACGAACTTGAACATTATGCTCAAGCTAATCAATCACATGGATGACGAGGCTGCAATGCCAACAAAATCTTTACGAATACTGATTGCCGATGCAGACCCGAACGAGGCTCTGAAAATAGAAAGGGCTCTTAATATTCTGGGCTATTACCGGATCGCGCCTTTGTACCATGGCGAGGCGCTGGTAAGCCTGAAGGCAGCACCCACCAATGAATATGATGTGTTGTTGATCAGTCAGAAAATGGCAGGTGAGGTTATTGCGGATGAGGTCGAATATCGCAAGGACAACTCGCAGTTTCGGCATGTACTGATTTACACGGATGCCGACAGTTTTGTGAATCAGCTTGCCAGTGTGATGCCGATGCTGGATGTTTCTGCCAACCCCTGAAACAGGCACTTGTCTGCATTGCCGGGGCCGCGATAAGGTCTGGCGTTGTTCCAACAAACCAATGCCCGGACTCGTCAAGGAAAACCCGTAATGTCGGATGTCGTCGTAGTGCAAGCAGACTATACCAACCCGGTTCATGCCCAGGCGTTAAGGGACGTGTTGAATCACTACGCCCGGGACCCGATGGGCGGAGGTGAAGCGTTGTCGCAAACGGTATTGGCGCACTTGCCGGCAGAGCTTGCCAGGCGCCCTCATGCCTTCAGCGTACTGGCGTTCGTCAATGGTGAGGCGGCGGGTCTGGTTAACTGCTTTGAAGGCTTTTCCACCTTTGCCGGCAAACCCCTGGTCAATGTGCATGATGTGTCGGTGGTCGATACGTTTCGCGGTCTGGGCCTGAGCCAGAAGATGTTGCTCAAGGTGGAAGACATCGCCCGCGAACGCGGCTGCTGCAAGATCACCCTCGAAGTACTCGAGGGCAACCCTGTGGCGCAAGGTTCCTATCGCAAATTCGGCTTCAGCGATGGCCAGCTCGACCCGGCGCACGGGCGCATGCTGTTCTGGAACAAATATTTGTAACTGTAGAAAAACCTTGTAGCAGTTGACGAGCTACAAGGTTTGCCTCCTCTGCCTACAGTGTCCACTCCAGGCCAACGCTCACCGTCCGCGGATCACCCCAGAACACGCCGTTATAGAAACCTACGTTTTCGTAGTACTTTTCATCGAACAGGTTTTTGACGTTCAGGGATGCCGAGACGTGTTCGTCAAACTTGTAGCGGGCCATCAGGTCGACCAGGGTGTAGGACTTCTGAGTGATGTCTTCCTTGAAGGTAATCGGGTTGCCTTTGTCATTTTTCTCGCCGGTCGGGCGATTGGCGGCACGATAGATATCGCTTTGCCAGTTGACGGCCGCCCCCACGGTCATTGCATTCCAGTCCCCAGGCAGGCGGTAGGTGCTCGAAATCTTGAGCATGTTCAAAGGCGCTGCAGTATTCATGCGCTGGCCTGCGGCGTTGCGCGAATGGGTGTAGGTGTAGCCTGCAAGCATATTCCAGTCGCGCATCACTTCACCGGCCAGCTCGACTTCGAAACCGTTGATCTTGTTGCCCTTGCCGCCGGATTTGTAATATTCCTCGCCCTTGGGGCCGCGTGGTACTGAGTCATCGATTTCCGGCACATTGTCCTGCTTGCTCCAGAACACCGCCGTCGACAGGTTGAGGCGCTCCTGCAAGAAGCTACCCTTCAGCCCCAGCTCATAGTTGCTGCCCACCACCGGCTCAAGGTAGGAGTTGCTGGCGTCCTTGCTGGTGGTTGGCTTGAAAATGTCGGTATAACTCGCGTAGGCCGTCAACTCGTCGGTGAAGTCGTACAGCACGCCGGCGTAAGGCGTAATCACATCGTTTTGGGTCTGGCTGACTTTCGGGGCAGGGAAGTTGGTGCTGGAGCTTTGCCAGCTGCCATACCGGGTGCCCAGTACGGCATGCCATTGATCGGTCAGGTTAAAACGCGTGGCCAGGTAGCCGGATTTCTGCTTGATGACGTCGTGAGTCCCTTCAATACCGGTATTGAAATCCTGATATTTGGGAATCGCGCTCATGTCTTGCCAATTGGGGATGTTGTAGTAGTCGTCCGGGTTGAGGTCAACCATCAGGGGCGAGGTGTTGTCGTTCTTGGCCTGGCCATAACCCACCATCAACTCGTGATCACGCCCGAACAAGGGGTAGGTGCCCGAGATATTGACGTCAACGGCGCTCATCTTCTCTTCGCCGATAAAGTGGCTGGCATAGGCCGACATGCCCGTACCATCGGGGTTGGGGAAGCCGCCGCCGGCGTAATAAACCTTACCTTCAGCGTCGCTGGTGCGATGGGTGTAGGCTGCTTTGAGGCGCCAGTCATTGACCAGTTGCTGGTCGAGGGTGGCGAAGGCGGTTTTGTCCTTCATCGGCCATGAACTCCAGGAAGTCGCCAGGTTGGTCGAGCGCCCGAAATTGGCTTTGTCGCCCGAGCCGGTCCAGTAAGGTGTGGTGCCCCAGGAAGAACCCTTTACCTGCTTGTCCTGGTAGTCGTAACCCACGGCCAGAACAGTGCTGTCGCTCAGGTCGGCTTCCAGAATGCCGTAAGCCACTTCGCGCTTGAGGGCGTAGATATCGCGAAACGATTTGCTGTCGCGATAGGCCAGCACCGTGCGCCCGCGCAGGCGGCCGTCGAAGGCCAGCGGGCCGCCCACATCGACATAGCTGTAATAGTTGTCGTAGCTGCCGCCTGAAGCACCGGCCTTGGCCTGCAACTGGTGGGTAGGGCGTTTGCGGATCATGTTGATGGTGCCCGACGGGTCGCCCGCGCCGGTGGTCAGGCCGGTGGCGCCGCGCACTACTTCAATACGGTCGTAGATAATGGTGTCGGCATCGGTCTTCATAAAACTGAAGGTGTTGAGCATGCCGTCAATCTGGAAGTTATTGATGGTGTAGCCGCGGGACGAGTAGCTGACCCGGTCCGAGTCGTTGTGCTGTACCACAATGCCTGTGGTATGGCGCATGGCTTCGGTCAGGGTGTTGAGGTCGAAGTCGTCCATTTCCTGACGGGTGACGACCGAGATCGACTGCGGAGTTTCGCGAATGCTCAAGTTGAGTTTGGTCGCGGTACTGGTCGAGCCCGTGGTGTAGGAACCGGTATTTTCTGTGGTGGCACCCAGGCCCTGGGCTGTGACGCTGGTGGTGCCCAGCTCCAGTGAGCGGGTCGTTTTCTTGACCTCTTCCTGCTCGGTATCCGCCAGTAATTGCGGGCATGCGGCGCTGCTGATGAGGCCGAGGGTGAGGGTCATGGAACGGGTGATTGGCGCGAACATCGCTGCCGACTCCTTGTCGTTGTTATGAAGTTGTTCAGTGCTTCAAACGAATGACAAGGCGCGGAGTTAGACGAAAAGAGAATTATTTGTAAAGAAGTGTCGGAAACCTGCGGGGCGCGCCGTGCGCCCCGCACGTTGATTATTGCTGGACCACGTTGGCAGGGGCGGGCTGTTTTGGCTTGATCAGGCTGAAGTCGATCAAGGCCTTTTGTGGGCGCGAGTAGGGGTCGCCAATCAGCTGCGGGCGGGCGACAAACGTGTCGCTGACCAGGCTTTTCTTGTCGTCCAGTTCGTCGGCACTGAGGCCCGCCAGGTCTGCCCAGGTGTGGATAAACTGCGAGCTGCTGTAAGGTCGCCCGAGGTCGGCAGCGAAATTCCAGGCATGGTTTTCACGCCACTTGGGCGAGGCCCAGGCCATAAACGGAATGGTGTACATCGGGGCTGTCGGCTTGGCCTCGTTGCGGCCCAGCGTCGCGTGGCCGACCGAGTCGAACACGTCTTCACCGTGGTCCGACAGGTACAGCAGGAAACCATTGGGGTCGGTCTTGGCAAAGTCCTTGATCAGGCTCGATACAACAAAATCGTTGTACAGAACGGCATTGTCGTAGCTGTTGTAGGTGGGTACTTGTGCATCGCTCAAACCGGCGGGTACGCCACTACGGTCGACAAATTTGTCAAAGGTCGGTGGATAACGGTACTGGTAGCTCATATGCGTACCGAGCAGGTGAATCACGATCAGCTTGCGCGGGGCGCTGTCGGCCAGGATCTTGTTGAAGGGCTCAATCACGTCGCCATCATACTGGCGGGCGTTCTGGTTGCGGTTGTTGTTGAGGTAAACCTGCTGGTCAGCCTGCTCGGAGAAGGTCGTGAGCATGGTGTTGCGCTTGGTCATGGTTTGCTGGTTGGTGACCCAGAAGGTTTTGTAACCGGCTTGCTTCATCACGCTGACCAGTGACGGGGTGCTCAGGTACAGGTCGGGGTTTTCTTCGTCGGCAAAGGTCAGCACTTGTTGCAGCGCTTCAATGGTGTAGGGCCGCGGTGTCACCACGTTGTCGAAAATGGCCAGTTGATCGCGCAACTTGTCGAGGTTTGGCGTGGTTTCGCGCTGATAACCATACAGGCTCATGCGCTGGCGGTTGGTGGACTCGCCAATGACCAGTACCAGGGTAGTCGGCTTGCCGGCCTCGTTGTCCTTGAGGTTGGTCAGCGGCGGGATCTTGCTGACGCTGGCGAGCATGCCCTGCATGTTGTCCAGTTGCTCCAGGTAGCGGCGATAAGCTACTAACATCTGCCACGGTACTGCAGGTTCAACACGGCTTTCGAAGCTTTCCATGGCCGTGGCCAGGTTGTCGTGCTTGATCGTCTGTTTGACCAGCGGGTAGCCGATAACCGCCACCAATATGGCCACCGCTGCAGCCCAGGCCTGCATGCGCGGCAAATACACCGGGCGCAGGCGGGTCCACAGAAACACCGCAAAGGCGGTATGTGCCAGGAATGCCAGCACCATCCACCAGGCAAAGTACTGGGTCATGTATTCGCCAGCTTCAGAGATGTTCGACTCGAACATGATGAAGATGACGCTTTGCGAGAATTCCTGTTGATAGATAAAGAAGTAGCCCAGGCTGGCCATCGAACAGGCCCACAGCACGACACCAATGACCGCCGCCATTGCCCGGGTGTGCCTGGGAAACATCAGCATCGGGGCCAGCCAGATGGCACTCATCACAAAGGCTTGGCGAAAGCCTGAGAACCCGGAAGTGCCAGTCAGCTGGATAAGCAGTTGGGTAATGCCGGAAAAATACCAAAAGAACAGGAACAGCCAGCCAAGGCCTGCCCAATCGAATCCCTTCGCAGATGTATTACTGCGTTTAAACATCCCCATACAGCGCTCCAGCTGATAACTACTTGAATGGTCAGTGCCATGTAGCCAGGCACAGCACATGAGTACTGCCTCAAGAGTGGGCAGTCACAAAGTGTTTAAGTATCGCCAAGGGGATGTGAAAACTTTGTCACCCATGATCGGGCTGGTAGACATGGATCGGTCTTGTCGCACCTTGAAAATTTTACGTTTTTTGCAGTCTTTACTGCTTCGTCCGTCTGTTGAGTGTATTGAATCGGGAATCTGCCCTCCAGCTTGTGCGAAACTATGCAGCATGTGTCAGGGCTGATCCTGATCGGGCACCTTGGGCAATGCTGCACCGAGGTGCTGTACACCTATTTATTTGTCGTTGGGAGCAACAGTACATGCAGTTGGGAATTATTGGATTGGGCCGTATGGGCGGGAATATCGCGCGGCGTCTGATGCTCAATGGGCATACAACCGTGGTTTTTGACCGCAATACCGACTTTGTCAGCGCTCTGGAACAGGAAGGCGCCACCGCCGTTGCCGATTTGCCAGCGCTGGTCGCAGGCCTGGCCAAACCCCGTGCTGTCTGGGTCATGCTGCCTTCCGGTGCGCCGACCGAAGACACCATCGAGACTTTGAGCGAGTTGCTGGACGCCGATGACATCATCATTGATGGCGGCAACACCTTCTACAAGGATGACATTCGTCGTTCGCAGTCGCTGGCCGAGAAAGGCATCCAGTACGTTGACGTGGGTACATCGGGCGGCGTGTGGGGCCTGGAGCGCGGTTATTGCATGATGATCGGCGGAGATAGCGCTGTCGTGAAACATCTGGACCCGCTGTTTGCAGCGCTGGCGCCAGGCATGGGCGATATTGCGCGGACCAAGGATCGCACCTCTGACGATGACCGTGCCGAGCGTGGTTACATCCATGCTGGCCCGGCTGGCGCTGGCCATTTCGTCAAAATGGTGCACAACGGTATCGAGTACGGCTTGATGCAGGCGTACGCCGAAGGTTTCAACCTGATGAAGATGAAAGGCGGTGAAAACCTGCCTGAAGAGCAGCGTTTTGACCTGAACCTGGGTGATATCGCTGAAGTCTGGCGTCGTGGCAGCGTGGTGTCTTCCTGGTTGCTGGATTTGACCGCCGATGCTCTGGCCACTGATGAGCCGCTGGATGGCTACTCGGGCGCCGTCGCAGACAGTGGCGAAGGCCGCTGGACCATCGAGGCCGCAATGGAGCAGTCGACCCCGGTGCCAGTGTTGTCGCAAGCCCTGTTTGCCCGCTACAGTTCACGCCAGCAAAGCCTCTATGGCGACAAATTGTTGTCAGCCATGCGCTTTGGTTTCGGCGGCCACGTGGAGACGCCTAAAAAATGACCGATCTGTCCAGTAAACCTGATGCCAAGCCTGCGCCGCCCACCACTCTGTTTTTGTTTGGTGCCCACGGTGATCTGGTCAAGCGCTTGCTGATGCCGGCGCTGTACAACTTGAGTCGTGATGGTTTACTGGACGGTGGCCTGCGCATTGTGGGCGTCGACCACAATGCGATCAGTGATGAGGGATTTGCCAAAAAGCTGGAAGACTTCATTCGCAATGAAGCGTCCAGCAAAGTGGATCATCCTGACGGCGAGGGCTTGAATGCCGCTCTATGGGCCTCGTTGGCGAAGAACATCAGCTATGTGCAGGGCGATTTTCTCGATGACAGTACCTACGCGGCGCTGGAACAGAAGATTTTCGCCAGTGGCACCGCCAATGCAGTGTTCTATCTGGCCACTGCACCGCGCTTTTTCAGCGAAGTCGTGCAGCGGCTGGGCGCCAGCGGGTTGCTCAAGGAAACCCCGGAGGCTTTTCGCCGGGTAGTCATTGAAAAACCTTTTGGCTCTGACGTGCAAACAGCCCAGGCATTGAACGAATGCCTGCTGAGCGTCATGAGCGAGAAGCAGATCTACCGGATTGACCATTACCTGGGCAAGGAAACCGTCCAGAACATTTTGGTCAGCCGTTTCTCCAACGGGCTTTTCGAAGCTTTCTGGAACAATCATTACATTGACCATGTGCAGATCACAGCGGCAGAAACCGTCGGGGTTGAGACACGTGGCAGTTTTTACGAACACACCGGCGCCTTGCGCGACATGTTGCCCAACCATCTGTTTCAACTGCTGGCGATGGTCGCGATGGAGCCCCCTGCGGCCTTTGGTGCCGATGCGGTGCGCGGTGAAAAGGCCAAGGTGATTGGCGCAATCCGCCCCTGGTCCAAAGAGGATGCGCTGAAGAACTCGGTGCGCGGGCAATACACCCAGGGTGAGTCCGGCGGCAAGCCGGTGGTGGGTTATCGCCAGGAAAACAACGTGGCGGCCGACAGCAGCACCGAAACCTTCGTTGCGCTCAAGGTGATGATCGACAACTGGCGCTGGGTGGGCGTGCCGTTTTATCTGCGCACCGGCAAGCGCATGAGTGCGCGGGACACTGAAATCGCCATCTGCTTCAAGCCTGCGCCTTATGCGCAATTCCGTGACACCGACGTTGAACGGTTGCAGCCCAACTATTTGCGGATCCAGATCCAGCCCAATGAAGGCATGTGGTTTGACCTGCAGGCCAAGCAACCCGGGCCGGGGCTGAAAATGGCCAATATCGAGTTGGGTTTTGCGTACAAGGACTTTTTCCAAATGCAGCCTTCAACAGGCTACGAGACCTTGATCTACGACTGCCTTACTGGCGACCAGACCTTGTTTCAACGTGCGGACAACATTGAAAACGGCTGGCGGGGTGTGCAACCTTTTCTGGACGCGTGGCAGGAACAAACGGACGTGCAACCGTACAAGGCCGGTGAAGACGGTCCTGAGGCCGCTAAAGAATTGCTGGGTCGCGATGGGCGTGTCTGGCTCAACATAGGATGAGAGACGTGAAGCAAAACCCGATTGAGTTGGTGTTGTGTGACATGGATGGCACCCTGCTTTTACCTGATCACAGCATCAGCCCGCGCAACCTGGCGGCAGTCAAGGCGCTGCAGGCCGCCGGCATTCATTTCACCCTGGCTACCGGCCGCCCGCCACGGGCCATGCGCGATTATATCCGGCAGTTGGGGGTTGAGCTGCCGACTGCCGGGTTCAATGGCGGGGTGCTGGTCAACGCCGATGGCAGCGTGCTGCAGTCCCACCATGTGCCGTACCAGGCCGTACTCAAGACACTCGAGTTTTTGGCCGGGCATGACGTTGAGGTCTGGGTGTTTGCCGACGATGAGTGGCTGTTGCGCGACCCGACGGGGCCGATGGTTGCCCACGAGCAGCAGGGCCTGGGTTATGCCCCGCTGGTAGTCGAGAGTTTTGAACCCTACCTGCACCGGGTGGACAAGATCGTGGCCACTACCGGCAATGCACCCTTGTTGGTCGAGCTGGAGCAGCGTTTGCAGCAGTTATTGCATGGGGAGGCCTCTGCCAGCCGCTCCCAGGCCCGTTATCTTGATATCACCGCGCTCAGGGCCAATAAAGGCGATGCCCTTGCCACGCTGGCCGAACACCTGGGTGTGCCTCTTGAGCGCACGGTGGCGATAGGAGATGGCGGCAATGATCCGGCCATGTTCCAGCGTGCCGGGCTGTCGATTGCCATGGGCCAGGCCGATGCGCCTATTCGCGAGCAGGCGATGCATGTCACCGGCAGCAATACTGAAGATGGCGTTGCCCAGGCGATCGAGCGGTTTATCCTGACGCGCTGAAGGGGGCTGTGACAGGTCGTTTTGTCCGTATTTTGGCGTGATCGCGGCCTGCCTGCAGCCTGCAAGCCTTGTTATAGTCCGCCGCTTATCGGCCGGCGACGGCGCCCCGCAAAGGATTCAGGTTATGTCCGATTACCAGGCTTTTCAGGTTGAGTTGAACGGCAATATCGCCCATGTACAGATCAATCGACCTGAAAAGGTCAATGCGATGAATGCTGCGTTCTGGTCCGAAATCATCGATATCTTCCAGTGGATTGATGAAACTGACGCGGTGCGTGTGGTGGTGCTCAGTGGGGCGGGCAAGCATTTCTCGGCCGGCATCGACCTGATGCTGCTGGCGTCGGTGGCCAATGAAATGGGCAAGGATGTGGGGCGCAACGCCCGCATGCTGCGACGAAAAATCCTGCAAATGCAGGCCTCGTTCACTGCCGTCGACCAGTGCCGCAAGCCAGTTCTGGCGGCGGTTCAGGGTTACTGCATTGGCGGGGCGATAGACCTGATTGCCGCCTGCGACATGCGCTACGCCGCTGAAGATGCACAGTTCTCGATCAAGGAAATCGATATGGGCATGGCCGCCGATGTCGGGACACTGCAACGCCTGCCGCGTATCATCGGTGATGGCATGCTCCGCGAGCTGGCCTATACCGGGCGAATGGTCGCGGCAGATGAAGCTCGCGCCATCGGCCTGGTAAACCGGGTCTACAGTGATCAACAGGCGTTGCTTGAGGGCGTTATGGCGATTGCCCAGGAAATCGCCAGTAAATCGCCGATTGCCATTGCTGGCACCAAGCAGATGATCGGCTATATGCGCGATCACCGAGTGGAGGATGGCCTGGAATATGTTGCGACGTGGAATGCTGCGATGCTGCAATCCAGCGATCTGCGCCTGGCAATGACCGCGCATATGACCAAGCAGAAACCCGAATTTCTCGATTGAAGGCTTTGTAACCTGAACAAGGATCACTTGATGACACCGCGTTGGATCACGGCAGTACTGGATACAGACCTGACTGGCGGCTGGGCCGTGGCGCGCGGCCCCGACGGTTTTCTGAATGATGACAATGGCCCGCTGTTCCCTCGCGAATGGCTCAAACGCCAGAACTTGCCGGTACTGGCCGAGCATGGCATCGGCCACCTCGACGGCGAGCCGGTATATTTGCTGGAGCTCAAGGGCGCCGCTCAGGTAGAGGGCTGCCATTGGCAGGGCTTGCGCGCCTTTATGCTGGGCGACGATCACACGCTTTATAAAGTGCTGGGTTATGCCGCGCAAATCGGCACCTGGGCTCGTGAACATCGTTTTTGCGGCAGTTGCGGGCAGGCCATGATGCAGGTGTCAAGGGAGCGGGCGATGTACTGCGCTGCCTGTGACTTGCGCAGTTACCCGCGCATATCGCCGAGCATGATCGTGTTGATTACCCGTGGTGATGAAGTGCTGCTGGCCCGTTCGCCGCGCTTTGTGCCAGGGGTTTACAGCACCCTGGCGGGCTTCGCCGAGCCAGGCGAGTCGGCCGAGGATTGCCTGATTCGTGAAGTGCGCGAAGAAGTGCAGCTGGAGGTCAGGAACATCCAGTATGTGGGCAGCCAGTGCTGGCCGTTCCCGCACTCGATGATGCTGGGGTTTCACGCGGAATATGCCGGGGGCGAGATTGTGCCTCAGGCCGATGAGATAGAAGATGCGCAGTGGTTCAATGTGCATCAATTACCGCCGTTGCCGGCATCGCGCTCGATTGCGCGCTATCTTATCGACCTGTATGTGGCGCGTCGCTTAGGCCATGCCGAACCAGTGCTGCCAGGCTAGGCGCACGGTCAGGCCCAGGACCACGGTAATAAATACCGGACGAATAAACTTGGCGCCGCCGCTGATCGCGCTGCGGGCGCCAAAGTAAGCGCCGACCATCACTGCAAAGCCCATGGTCAGGCCGATTATCCAGTCCACATGCCCGGAAAAGATAAACACCGACAGCGCTGCAATGTTGCTGACGAAGTTCATGCTGCGGGCCACACCGCTGGCCTTCACCAGATCGATGGGGTACATCAGCATGCTGCTGACAGTCCAGAACGCACCGGTGCCCGGGCCGGCCACGCCATCATAGAACCCCAGGCCCAGACCCTGCGGCAATTGCCATTTCTTTTTGATCGGCGCGTCGTTGTCGACAGGTGTTTTTGGGGTGCCGCCAAACAACAGGTAAATCCCGCAACCGAAGACAATCACCGGCAGCATCTTGTTGAGCCATTCTGCGGGCATGTAATGGGCGGCAGTTGCGCCAATCAGGCTGCCGACCAGGGTGCCGAAAATGGCCAGTTTCCACTCGCGGGGATGGAACAGTTTGCGACGGTAGAAGGTAAGGCTCGCCGTGGCTGCGCCGAAGGTCGAACTGAGTTTGTTGGTCCCCAGCACAAGATGTGGCGGCAAGCCTGCGGTGAGCAGGGCAGGGGTGGTGAGCAAGCCGCCACCACCTGCGATGGCATCGATAAAACCGGCAACAAAAGCAACGGCGGCCAGAATGGCGAGGGTGGTCAAATCTACGCTGAGTTCAAAAGGCATGGGATCGACTTAATTCGGCGGGACGTACAGCGCAGGCGCGCGGGAAGGACGTCATCTTACCGATAAGCGAGAACAGCGGCGATAGGGCTTTTGTGATTGCCCGACGGCGCCATGAACGATCATGGGGATCGTTTGGCGCTACGGTCAGGCAATTGCGTCAGCGGGCGATCTTTTAATAGACGAGAGCGTCGGCATCCATCCGCCGGACGTTGACTGATAGTGCACCGAGCTTGATCAGCCGGGTGCGGGTGACGTTGCGACTCAAGCCCAGCAATTTGGCCGTGTGCACCTGGTTGTGATGGCAAAATTCATAAGCGCTGCGCAGCAGGGCGTCTTCGACGGTTTCATGCAGGGCTCCCGGTTCTTCTTCGAAAAGCTTGCGAAATGCGCGCTGCAACAGATCCCGGGTAGTGTGTTGAACCGGTTGTTGCGTCGGCAAGTCCTGGCGCCTGCTGCGTGACTGGGACAGGCGCAGGTCCTGCACCGTGATGGTCTGGTTGCGGCACAGCAGCAGGCTGTGGTGCACGACGTTTTCCAGCTCGCGAATATTGCCCTGCCAGGGGTGATGCACCAGGACTTGCTCGGCGCACTCGCTCAGGGCCGTTGGCCCGTGGGGCAGGCGTTGGCGATAGGTTTTCAGGAAGTGGCGGGCCAGCGGCAGAATATCTCCAGGTCGCTCGCGCAAGGGCAGCAACGCAAGGCTGACAACATTCAGGCGGTAATAGAGATCCTCGCGGAAATGTCCGGCATCGATGGCCTGCTCCAGGTTGACGTTGGTGGCAGCCAGCACCCGAACGTTGATCGGGGTGCTTTTGCGCGAACCCAGCCGCACAACCTCTTGTTCTTGCAGGACGCGCAACAGCTTGACCTGGATGGCCAGCGGCAAGTCGCCGATTTCATCCAGAAACAACGTGCCGCCATCGGCCTCTTCAAACCAGCCGGATTTTGCACTCAGGGCGCCCGTGAAAGCACCTTTTTCATGGCCGAACAACTCAGCCTCAACCAGTGACTCGGCAAACGCCCCGCAGTTGACCGCCACGAATGGCTGCTGGTGCCGGTGGCTGAGCTGATGGATATGGCGTGCAACGAGTTCCTTGCCGGTGCCGGTTTCTCCAATGATCAGCACACTGGCATCACTGGGGGCAATTTGTTGCAAGTGCGTCAACAGCGCTTTGGACGCTGGGTCTTCAAATACTTGGGCCGTGGCGCGTATGGACGTGGCCAGTGCCGGGGTGGCAGGTAATGTTAAAAGCTGCATTGACAGCTCCTTTTAACAGGGGCTCTGCCCACAAAAGGAAAGCCGGAGGCAGCTTTATAAAGTTATTTTGTTATTCCGTAAACTAACCTAATTCCATATTTATATATCGATATTGCATATCGGACTTGCATCGCGACCTGTTTTTAGCGCTTTATAAGACACTGCTTTCCAGGCCTCCTTAATTTAGGATTGAGCCTGGGAGGGTTTTCTCTTATTTACCTGTTTTCACCCGGCTCAATCAGTTATTTCTAACGGCCGCATTTTCAAGTGGTCTCATTAATCCTCAATCAGGGACGCCCTGATTCAGGAAAGCGCTCAGTGGATTTGAACAATGAACAAGCGACCTCTTTATTTCGATTACGCGGCCACCACTCCCGTGGACGCTCGTGTCATCCAGGTGATGGTCGAATGCCTGGGCTTTGAAGGCAACTTTGGCAATCCAGCTTCCGGCTCCCACGTCTTTGGTCAGCAAGCCCGGCATTCGGTAGAACTGGCCCGAGAGCAGGTCGCGCAACTGATCAATGCCAGGCCGGAGCAGATCATCTGGACCTCGGGCGCTACCGAGTCCAACAACCTGGCCCTGAAAGGTGTGGCACAGGCCGGTGGCCAGTTGCGCGGGCATATCATCACCAGCCAGATCGAGCACAAAGCGGTGCTGGATACCGCGCGTTTTTTACAGGATGCAGGCTTTGACGTGACCTACCTGGCACCTGATGCCAACGGGCTTGTCAGCGCCGATCAGGTCAGCGCCGCCCTGCGGGCAGATACGCTGCTGGTGTCGCTGATGCTGGTCAACAACGAACTGGGGACGGTGAATGACATCCCGGAGATTGGCCGTCGCGTGCGCGAGCATGGTGCGTTGTTTCACGTAGATGCTGCGCAAGGTGCAGGCAAAGTAGCCATCGACCTGAATGAGTGGGCCGTCGATCTGATGTCGTTTTCGGGGCACAAGATTTATGGCCCCAAAGGTATCGGCGCGTTGTATGTGGGCTCGCGGGCACAGGATCGCTTGCAGGCGCAGATTCACGGTGGTGGGCATGAGTCCGGTTTGCGTTCTGGAACGCTGGCGACGCATCAAATTGCCGGTATGGGCGCAGCTTTTGCATTGGCCAACCAGTCGTTTGCCGAAGAGCTGGAGCATATTCGTGAATTGCGTCAGCGTTTGCTTGCACAACTGGCCGATGTGCCGGGCCTGCAATGCAATGGTTGTCCGACCCAACGTATTCCTCATACCTTGAGCCTGAACTTCAGCGAAGGACACTTTAACAGCGCTGCCTTGAGTAGCGAGCTGGCGTACTCGGCAACGTCGGCATGCAACTCGGCCAGCAATGCGCCTTCCCATGTGCTGCTGGCGCTGGGGCATGATGCACGCCAGGCCGGGCGTACCATCCGCCTGAGCCTTGGCCGCTTCACCCGCGAGCAGGACATCGATGTAGCTGCAAAGGCAATCAAGGCTTGCGCAGCAGCGCCCGCACCTTTTTGGGCGGTTGCCCAACCTTGATGGCTGATCCATCATCAGCGACGAATAATAATTACCAGTGACTGGCAGGAGAATAAATGAGTACTCAGGTGTTGAATTCGGGGTCTGTTGTGGAGCGTTTGAAACGCACCCGGGCAGTGATGAGCCAGCACGGGATCCATGCGCTTCTCGTGCCTTCGGCCGATCCCCATCTTTCGGAGTACTTGCCTGCCTACTGGCAGGGCCGTCAGTGGCTGTCAGGCTTTTACGGTTCAGTGGGCACATTGATTGTCACGCCGACCTTCGCCGGCGTGTGGGCTGACAGCCGTTACTGGGAGCAAGCGGGCAAAGAGCTCAGTGGCAGCACCATTGAACTGGTCAAACTGTTGCCCGGGCAGCCGGGTCCTCTGGAGTGGCTGGCTGAACAAACGCCAGAAGGTGCAACGGTTAGCGTTGATGGCGCCGTTCTTGCCCTGGCTTCAGCACGAACCCTTGAAAGCCGGCTCAAGGAGCGCGGTGCGACCTTGCGCACGGATATCGATTTGCTTGGCCTTGTCTGGCAGGATCGGCCAACACTGCCGGTGCAGCCGGTGTATGAGCACTTGCCACCACAAGCGACGGTCAGTCGGGTCGACAAGCTCCAGCAATTGCGCGAAACACTCAAGCAGCGCAAAGCAGACGCGCATTTCATTGCAACCCTGGATGACATTGCCTGGTTGTTCAACTTGCGTGGCTCGGATGTCTCTTTCAACCCTGTATTCGTGTCGTTTGCATTAATCGAGGAGGCCCGGGCTACCTTGTTTGTCGATCTGCACAAGGTCAGTGCCGAACTGCGTGGCACCCTGGCCCGCGAAGGCATAGAACTGTGCGACTACACCGGGATCAATGCGGCGCTGGCGTCCTTGCCGGCCACTACCCGGTTGCTGGTAGACCCTGTCCGCGTGACCTGTGGGCTGATCGGCCACCTGAAGCCTGAAGTGAAGCTGGTTGAGGGTTTGAACCCTACGACCCTGTCCAAGTCGCAAAAGAGTCTTGATGACGCCGTTCATATTCGCCAGGCCATGGAGCAGGATGGTGCTGCACTGTGTGAGTTTTTTGCCTGGCTGGAAACGGCTTTTGGGCGTGAGCGCATTACCGAACTGACGATTGATGAACAGCTGACCGCGGCCCGTGCCCGTCGTCCCGGGTTTGTATCACTGAGTTTCAACACCATTGCTGCGTTTAATGCCAATGGAGCAATGCCCCATTACCATGCCACCGAACAAGAACATGCAGTCATTGAAGGTGACGGCTTGCTGTTGATTGACTCGGGCGGGCAGTACCTGGGGGGCACGACCGATATCACGCGCATGGTTCCCGTCGGCACGCCGACCGATGAGCAAAAACGTGACTGCACCCGTGTACTAAAAGGCGTGATCGCTTTGTCTCGTGCTCGCTTTCCAAAGGGCATCCTCTCACCTTTGCTGGACTCGATTGCCAGGGCCCCGATCTGGGCTGAAAACGTCGATTACGGGCACGGCACTGGGCATGGCGTCGGTTACTTCCTGAACGTGCACGAAGGGCCACAGGTTATCGCCTATCAGGCTGCACCGGCGCCGCACACGGCAATGCAGCCGGGGATGATTACCTCGATCGAGCCGGGGACATACCGTCCGGGTCGTTGGGGGGTGCGCATCGAAAACCTGGTGTTGAACCGGGAAGCGGGTGATTCGGAGTTTGGAGTGTTTCTGAAGTTTGAAACCCTGACGCTATGTCCGATTGACACTCGCTGTCTGGAACCATCATTGCTGACGCGCGAGGAGGTCGAGTGGCTTGATGGCTACCACGCCCAGGTTCTCGAGCGTTTGAGTCCGCTGCTTGCAGGCGCCGCTCTGGAATGGTTGCAGGTTCGTACGGCACCCGTCGCGATCAAGCGCTGATCTTGATGCCATGCTGCCGGTCGGGTCGACAGCATGGCAATAGGTGTTACTACCTGCAGATGACAATCATGCTGCGACTGGTATAACCCGCGGGGTTAAGGCCGAACGGGTAGTCCCCTGGCTCTTCGGCCGCATCACCCGATTTGGCAATCACCCGGTATCCCTTGGTTCCGCAAGACTTGTCGGCTTCGGCATAGCATTTGTTCCACGAGGAGGACAATCCCGAACAATTGATATGCAGGCCTCGCTTGCCATGCTTGACGGAGGTTTCGGAGGTTGCAGCGCAGCCGGTTAAAGCAAGTACGGCTAAAGCTACCAAAATACGTTTCATTCCTGTCCTTAAGCGTTTGCATCGGGTTTACGGGATACGCATGTGTGAGGCTGCCTGTCCGTGGCCCCTGTAGATGTCCGTATCCTGAATCGGCCTGATGAATCTGGAGTGACAAACATCCCTTAAATGAGAGTCAATTACAATAACTGTGTCAACTGGCGTCTTTTTTGTCAGTAGCAACAGGTGTGGAATGGTTGCGCATGGTTAAAGTCGCCCCGATCGAAGCCATGATGATGCAGGAAATGGCCATCCATTGCGTAAATGACAAGATCTCATTCAGAAACAACAGGCCCGACAGTGCTCCGAAGGCGGGTTCTATGCTCATCAGTGTGCCAAATGTTCGAGTTGGCATGCGTGTCAGGGCAATCATCTCAAGTGTGTAGGGCAGAGCTGTGGACATAAGGGCTACGCCAATGGCTATGGGAATCAGGCCTGGAGTCAATAATGCGGCGCCAGCGTGGTACACACCTATAGGTGCGAAAAAAAGTGCTGCAATAATTACGCCTAAAGCAGCGGTCTGCACGCCATTATCCGCTCCGGCCCGTTGCCCATAAAGAATGTACAGTGCCCAGCAGACCCCGGCGCTCAACGCGTAACCCGCGCCGACAGGGTCGATTCCTTGCGTGCTTTCACCAAAGGGTATGAGTAGCAGCAGTCCGGTGATTGCCAGACCTATCCATATGAAGTCGATCGGCCGGCGGGAGGTGTAAATAGCCACGGCCAAAGGTCCCGTGAACTCAAGGGCCACAGCAATACCCAGCGGAACGCTGCGCAATGACATATAGAAGAGGAAATTCATCCCCCCCAGCGCTATCCCGTAAACAATCACGGTTTTTAAGGATTTTGCGCTGAGCCTGGCTCTCCAGGGGCGCAGTATCAGAAACATGATAATGCTGGCGAATGCCAGGCGCAGACTGGTTGTTCCTTGGGCGCCAATGATGGGGAACATGCTTTTAGCCAGCGATGCACCCGATTGGATCGAAGCCATGGCAATAAGCAGCAAGCCAACAGGGAAAAGCGTCGCCATCAGGTTGCGGGGGAGCTTTGTCATTACGGAGTGTGCCTGGGTTTGAGGGGCTTTAAGGCAGGCATGATGCTTAACTGATTGAGAATGTGCAATATAGTGCGCAACTTCTGGCGTTTTTCACGCTATAGGCGCTTACAGATCAATAGTTTCGATTAATGCTTGACTCGAAATTGTAACTGTCTATAATTCGCCCCACTTCCGGCGCAGTCGAAACGGAAAACTCCTTGAGTTTCAATGAGTTGGATG
>NZ_RXHW01000004.1:0-476203 GCF_005930585.1 Pseudomonas sp. FSL W7-0098 | reverse complement strand
GGCGAATTCTACAGCGTTACACGCTGCTGTCAACACCTCATTTCCTGCTTCGATGACTTGAAGCTGACACCGCCGAAAACCATCCAACTCATTGAAACTCAAGGAGTTTTCCGTTTCGACTGCGCCGGAAGTGGGGCGAATTATAGACAGTTACAAAACTGAGTCAAGGACTAATTGAGCGACTCTATCACTTAATCCAGAAACACCCGTAATACAGCTATATAGAGGGGGCTAACGCCCCCTCTATATAGCTACACAACACCCGACCGCCTTAAAGCCTCCACCGTTGCTGCCTTCAACCCCAGTACCTGCTCCAGGACCTGCCGGGTATGCTCACCCAGCAAAGGAGGAGCATTGCGATACTCCACCGGGGTTTTGGACAACCGGATAGGGCTCGCCACTTGGGGTACCAGCCCCGCCAGCGCATGGGGCAACTGCATCGCCAACCCTCTGGCCTGAACCTGAGGATCAGCAAACACCTGCGCCAGGTCATTGATGGGCCCACAAGGCACGCCGACAGCCTCCAACTGTGCAACCCACTGAGCGGTGGTTTTAAACACCGTTGCCTGCCTGATGAGCGGTACCAGCTCCGACCGGTTCGCCACACGCAACTTGTTGGTAGCAAAACGCGGATCATCGACCCACTCCGGTCGGCCAGCTACTTCAGCAAACTTGCGGAATTGACTGTCATTTCCCACAGTAAGAATGAAGTCACCATCTGCCGTCGGAAAATCCTGATAAGGCACGATGTTTGGATGGGCATTACCCAGGCGTTGCGGAGCCACACCTGTAGTCAAATAGTTCATCGCCTGATTAGCCAAACAAGCGACCTGCACGTCCAGCAACGCCATATCTATATGCTGCCCGCCACCATCATGCTGACGATGGGCAAGGGCTGCCAGGATCGCAACCGTCGAGTAGAGCCCGGTCAAGATATCTGTCAGCGCAACACCCACCTTCACCGGCCCCGCACCCTCATCACCCTCAGGCCGCCCGGTCAGGCTCATCAACCCACCCAGCCCCTGAACCATAAAGTCATAGCCGGCCCGCTTGGCATAAGGGCCAGTCTGGCCGAACCCCGTAATCGAGCAGTAGATCAAGTCCGGATTCAATACCTTGAGCGACGCGTAGTCCAAGCCATACGCCTCCAGGCCACCCACCTTGAAGTTCTCGATCAGGATGTCGGATTTGGCTGCCAGCTCGCGAACCAGTTGCTGGCCTTGCGGCTTGGTGAAGTCAATAGTTACCGATTGCTTGTTGCGGTTGGCTGACAAGTAATAGGCAGCCTCCCCCGTACTCTCACCATAAGCATCTTTAAGGAAGGGGGGGCCCCAGGCCCGGGTGTCATCACCATTGCCCGGGCGCTCAACCTTGATTACCTCAGCCCCCAGGTCAGCCAGTATCTGCCCCGCCCACGGCCCCGCCAGCACACGAGACAAATCCAACACCCGCAAATGCGATAAAGCACCCATGAGCCGAGCTCCTGTTAATAGAACGCCTGAAGACCGGTCTGCGCACGCCCAAGGATCAAGGCATGCACATCATGCGTACCTTCATAGGTGTTCACGACTTCCAGGTTGACCAGATGGCGCGCCACGCCGAACTCATCGGAGATTCCGTTGCCACCCAGCATGTCGCGAGCCATGCGTGCGATATCCAGGGATTTGCCACACGAGTTGCGCTTCATGATCGAAGTGATCTCAACCGCCGCGGTACCTTCATCCTTCATCCGCCCCAGACGCAGGCAACCCTGCAGGGCCAGCGTAATCTCGGTCTGCATGTCAGCCAGTTTTTTCTGGATCAGCTGGGTCGCAGCCAAAGGCCGGCCAAACTGATGACGGTCAAGGGTGTACTGGCGCGCGGTGTGCCAGCAGAACTCGGCTGCGCCCAGCGCCCCCCAGGAGATGCCGTAACGAGCCGAATTAAGACAAGTAAAAGGACCTTTCAGGCCGCGCACATCCGGAAAGATGTTCTCTTGCGGCACAAATACGTTGTCCATGACGATTTCGCCGGTAATGGACGCACGCAAACCGACCTTGCCGTGAATCGCAGGTGTAGTCAGACCCTTCCAGCCTTTTTCAAGAACAAAGCCACGAATGTCGCCTTCATCGTCCTTCGCCCACACTACAAACACATCGGCGATAGGGCTGTTGGTGATCCACATCTTGCTGCCCGTCAGGCTGTAGCCACCCTCTACCGAACGCGCACGGGTAATCATCGCACCAGGGTCAGAGCCGTGGTTTGGCTCAGTCAGACCGAAGCAGCCAATCCACTCGCCAGATGCCAGCTTGGGCAGGTACTTCTGCTTCTGCGCTTCGGTACCGAACTCATTGATCGGCACCATTACCAGGGAGGACTGCACGCTCATCATTGAACGGTAGCCCGAGTCGACACGCTCCACTTCGCGGGCAATCAGGCCGTAGCTGACGTAGTTAAGGCCACTGCCGCCGTACTGCTCAGGGATCATCGCGCCCAGCAAACCGGTCTCACCCATCTCACGGAAAATTGCAGGGTCGGTCTTCTCATTGCGGAAAGCCTCAAGTACACGCGGCGCCAGTTTGTCCCGAGCAAACTGCTCGGCACTGTCGCGCACCATGCGCTCTTCTTCAGTGAGCTGCTGATCCAGCAACAGTGGATCAATCCAGTTGAAGCTTGCTTTACCCGCCATGAGAGAACCCTCGCGTAATAGATCAAATATCGTGCACTGATCCTAGGCTCCCTCTATATAGAAGGACAAACGAGGATTCGACACGATGCTGTGATAATTTCTCACTCCGTGAACCACATGAAAGCCATTTCTGACTGTATTTAGTGAGGAAGCCGTACATGCGCCGCAAGATCCCCAGCACAACCGCCCTGATCAGCTTCGAAGCGGCTGCGCGCCATGAAAGCTTTACCAAGGCCGCACAAGAGCTTTCCATCACTCAAGGGGCTATTTGCCGACAGATCGCCAGCCTGGAAGAGTTTCTGAGTGTAGAACTGTTCCGACGCTCCAAGCGTGGCGTAAAACTGACAGAAGCCGGCATCTCCTACAGTAGGCGCATTGCAATCCAACTGGATGCTGTAGAACGGGACACGCTGTCCGTCATGGGCCAACAAGGCGCCAACGTGATCGAACTGGCCGTGGTGCCCACCTTCGGCACGCAATGGCTGCTGCCCCGGCTCAAGGACTTCCAGCAACAGCACCCGGATGTCACGGTCAACCTGACCAACCGCACACGCCCTTTTCTGTTCGCAGATACCGACTTCGATGCTGCCATCTACTTCGGTGATGCTGACTGGTCCGGCACTTCGTCCTACCGCCTGATGGGAGAAAACCCGGTACCCGTGTGTAGTCCTAACCTGCTGGGCCCGCATAAGAGCCTCTCCCCGCACACCCTCGCCGAACTCCCCCTACTGCAGCAAACCACCCGCCCCTACGCCTGGCGCCAATGGTTCAACGCCCAGGACATAAATGTGCCACGCGACATGAGCGGCCCACGTTATGAGCTCTTTTCAATGCTGGCTCAGGCGGCCATGCATGAAATGGGGGTCGCCCTGATTCCGCCCTTTTTGATTCAGCGCGAATTGGCCGAAAAACGCCTGGTGATTGCCAATGACAGCAGCCTGCCCAGCACCAGGGCTTACTACCTGATGATCCCCGAACGCAAAATTGAGTCGGCTTCATTGCAGGCCTTTCGAGACTGGCTGATCAAGCAGGCCGAGGGCTACAGCCTGATTTAAAGGATCGCATCGTCCGCACGAACTATGTAGCGCAGCATAAAAAGTCACTACATATATAAGTAAATGTCGCGTTTTGACATTCGGGACTTTGGTCTAACTGGACAAACCTGCAGGCCAGTAACCACGCGGCCTACAGGGTATTTCTCAAAGTTATGCAGCGATAACCAAAAGAAATCTGAAAAAAACTCAAAAAAACGTCAAAGCTTCTGTAAGCCACGTATTTAAAGGCATGCAGCCGACCATTGCGACATTCGGTCACTGCATGACTTGTAGTTTGTATCTCGTCATCCTCCATAAGTCCTTGAAGGGTAAAAAAATTGCCAGCAGAATGCCCCGCCCCACCCATACTTTTGGTGGGATCGTGCTGATCGGCCGCCCCAGTCGCACCATCCGTAGTGCGCTGGCTTTCTTATAAAAGATCACGCAGGAGATATGACGTGCACATTGGTGTTCCTCTCGAAACCCATACGGGTGAAACGCGGGTTGCTGCAACCCCGGAAACCATCAAGAAGCTGATCGGCCAAGGCCATAAAGTGACTGTTCAAAGCGGCGCCGGCGTTAATGCCAGCGTTATCGACAGTGCTTATGAAGCCGCCGGCGCAACTATTGGCAACGCTACAGATGCTTTCGGCGCAGAGCTGATTCTCAAGGTTGTCGCCCCCAGCGACAGCGAACTGGCCCTGATCAAAACCGGCACCGTGCTGATTGGCATGCTTAACCCGTTCAGCAATGAAACCATTGCCAAACTGGCCGAGCGCGGGATCACCGCCTTCTCTCTCGAAGCTGCTCCACGAACCTCTCGTGCGCAAAGTCTTGATGTGCTGTCATCCCAAGCCAATATCGCCGGCTATAAAGCCGTCCTGATCGCCGCTCACCACTATCCGCGATTTATGCCGATGCTGATGACCGCCGCCGGTACCGTCAAAGCCGCTCGCGTGCTTATTTTGGGTGCCGGTGTTGCAGGTTTGCAGGCCATTGCCACCGCCAAGCGCCTGGGTGCCGTAATCGAAGCCAGCGATGTGCGACCTGCGGTTAAAGAGCAGATCGAATCGCTTGGAGCCAAGTTTGTCGACGTGCCTTATGAGACCGACGAAGAACGCGAGTGCGCCGTTGGCGTAGGCGGCTACGCCCGCCCGATGCCTGCCAGCTGGATGCAGCGCCAGGCACTGGCCGTGCATGAGCGCGCCAAGCAGGCTGACATCGTGATCACCACAGCCCTGATCCCGGGCCGTAAAGCCCCGGTGCTGCTAAGCGCAGAAACCGTAGCCCAGATGAAGCCGGGCTCAGTGGTCATCGATCTGGCTGCAGCCCAGGGCGGTAACTGCCCGCTGACCGTCGCCGATCAGGTCGTGGTTGAACACGGCGTAACCATCGTCGGCCACACCAACCTGCCCGCCATGGTTGCTGCGGACGCCTCGGCACTCTACGCCCGCAACCTGCTGGACTTCCTCAAGCTGGTCTTCACCTCCGAAGGGCAGTTCCAGATCAACCTTGAAGACGACATCGTCGCCGCGTGCCTGATGTGCCGCGACGGTCAAGTCGTGCGCAAAAACGGCTGAGGACAATAATAATGGAAGAGCTCATCTCCCCCGGTATCTACAACCTGATCATCTTCGTGCTGGCCATCTATGTGGGCTATCACGTTGTCTGGAACGTTACACCTGCGCTGCACACCCCGCTGATGGCCGTTACCAACGCCATCTCGGCGATCGTGATTGTAGGCGCCATGCTCGCCGCCGCGCTGACCGTTACCCCCCTGGGTAAAACCATGGGCACCCTGGCAGTCGCGCTGGCTGCCGTAAACGTATTCGGTGGATTTTTGGTCACCCGGCGCATGCTGGAAATGTTCAAGAAGAAAGCACCTAAAGCCAAAGAAGAGGTGCGCAAGCCATGAGCATGAACCTGGTTACTGTTCTGTATCTGGTTGCGTCGATCTGCTTCATTCAGGCCCTCAAAGGCCTGTCGCACCCCACCACCTCTCGTCGCGGGAACCTGTTCGGCATGCTCGGCATGGGTCTGGCGATCATTACCACGGTTGGCCTGATCTACAAGCTGGGCGCCGAGATTGCCACCGCTGGTATCGGCTACGTCATTGTTGGCCTGTTGGTCGGCGGTACAGCAGGCTCGATCATGGCCAAGCGTGTCGAGATGACCAAAATGCCTGAGCTGGTTGCCTTCATGCACAGCATGATCGGCCTCGCGGCGGTATTTATTGCCATTGCAGCCGTGGTCGAACCGCAATCGCTGGGCATCGTCAAACACCTGGGCGACGCCATCCCGGCGGGCAACCGTCTGGAGCTGTTCCTGGGCGCGGCCATTGGTGCAATCACCTTCTCCGGTTCGGTGATCGCTTTCGGCAAACTCTCGGGCAAGTACAAGTTCCGCCTGTTCCAGGGTGCACCGGTACAATTCGGCGGCCAGCACAAGCTCAATCTGGTACTGGGCCTGGCCACGCTGGGCCTGGGCATCACGTTTATGCTGACCGGCAACCTCAATGCTTTCGCGCTGATGCTGGCTCTGGCGTTCGTGCTGGGTGTGCTGATCATTATCCCGATTGGCGGCGCCGACATGCCGGTGGTGGTGTCGATGCTTAATAGCTACTCGGGGTGGGCGGCTGCCGGTATCGGTTTCTCGCTGAACAACTCGATGCTGATCATTGCAGGCTCGCTGGTAGGTTCTTCGGGCGCGATCCTGTCGTACATCATGTGCAAGGCGATGAACCGTTCGTTCTTCAACGTGATCCTCGGCGGCTTTGGCGGTGCAACCGACGTCGGTGGCCCGGCCGGTGCGCAAGAGGCCCGTCCGGTGAAATCCGGCTCGGCGGACGACGCCACCTTCCTGTTGACCAACGCCGACACCGTAATCATCGTCCCGGGTTACGGCCTGGCCGTGGCACGGGCACAACACGCACTTAAAGAGCTGACGGAAAAGCTGACTCACCGCGGCGTGACCGTGAAGTACGCGATTCACCCGGTTGCGGGCCGCATGCCAGGCCATATGAACGTACTGCTGGCCGAGGCCGAAGTGCCTTACGACCAGGTGTTCGAGATGGAAGATATCAACTCCGAGTTCGGCCAGGCCGACGTGGTGCTCGTACTGGGCGCCAACGACGTGGTCAACCCGGCGGCCAAGAACGATCCAAAATCGCCGATTGCCGGCATGCCGATCCTCGAAGCCTATAAAGCCAAGACTGTCATCGTGAACAAGCGCTCAATGGCCAGCGGCTATGCCGGTCTGGATAACGAGTTGTTTTACCTGGATAAAACCATGATGGTCTTCGGTGACGCCAAGAAAGTTATTGAAGATATGGTTAAAGCTGTCGAGTAACATCGCGCACCAACGCAACATCGAGAACCCCGGCGCTCTATTGGCCGGGGTTTTTCTTTTTCCAAGGAACCCGACCAAAGGCTCTAAATCGGCCGCTGGCATTCGACCATGGTAGCGGGACGCAAGGCTCTGAAAATGAATAGACTGCGCCTCTTGCTTCCGTTGCCCGAGATAACAATCCATGTACCGTGAACGTATTCGCCTGAACTCCCTGCACGATAAGGTCATGAGCGCCGAAGAAGCCGCCGCCCTTATCCAAGACGGCATGACTGTCGGCATGAGCGGTTTTACCCGTGCCGGCGAAGCCAAAGCCGTCCCCCAGGCCCTGGCCGAGCGGGCCAAGAAGTCGCCGCTAAAAATCACCCTGATGACCGGCGCCAGCCTGGGCAACGACCTCGACAAGCAACTGACGGAAGCCGGCGTATTGGCCCGTCGCATGCCGTTCCAGGTAGACAGCACTCTGCGCAAGGCGATCAACGCCGGTGAAGTGATGTTTATCGACCAGCATTTGTCCGAAACCGTTGAGCAGTTGCGCAACAATCAGCTCAAGCTGCCGGACATTGCAGTTATTGAAGCAGTGGCCATTACCGAACAAGGTCATATTGTTCCGACCACATCCGTGGGCAACTCCGCCAGCTTCGCGATTTTCGCCAAGCAAGTGATCGTCGAGATCAACCTGGCGCATAACCCGAACCTGGAAGGTCTGCACGACATCTATATTCCGACCTACCGTCCGACGCGTACACCGATCCCGCTGGTGAAGGTCGACGATCGTATCGGCAGCACCGCAATCCCGATCCCGGCGGAAAAAATCGTCGCCATCGTGATCACCAACAAGCCGGACTCGCCATCCACCGTGTCCGAGCCGGACAGCGAAACCGACGGTATCGCCTTTCATCTGATCAACTTCCTTAAAGCCGAAGTTGAAGCCGGGCGCATGACCAACAAGCTCGGCCCGCTGCAAGCCGGTATCGGCAACATCGCCAACGCGGTGATGTGCGGCCTGATCGACTCGCCGTTCGAAGACCTGACCATGTACTCCGAAGTACTGCAGGATTCGACCTTCGACCTGATCGACGCGGGCAAGATGAGCTTCGCTTCGGGCAGCTCCATCACCCTGTCGGAGCGTCGCAACTCGGACGTATTTGGCAATCTGGAGCGCTACAAGGACAAACTGGTCCTGCGCCCGCAGGAGATTTCCAACCACCCTGAAGTGGTTCGTCGCCTGGGTATCATAGGCATCAACACCGCCCTGGAGTTCGACATCTACGGCAACGTCAACTCCACTCACGTGTGCGGCACGCGGATGATGAACGGCATTGGCGGTTCGGGTGACTTTGCCCGCAACGCGCACCTGGCGATCTTCGTGACCAAATCCATTGCCAAGGCGGGTGCGATCTCCAGCGTGGTGCCAATGGTCAGCCACGTTGACCACACCGAACATGACGTCGACATCCTGGTTACCGAACAGGGTCTGGCCGACCTGCGTGGCCTGGCGCCGCGTGAGCGCGCACGGGTCATTATCGACAACTGTGTGCACCCGGACTTCCGTGAAGCTCTCAATGACTACTTCGCCAAGGCCTGTGCGATTGGCGGCCACACCCCGCACATCCTGCGCGAAGCCCTGAGCTGGCATATCAACCTGGAAGAAACCGGGAAAATGCTGCCGTAACCCGCGAGCTAGACAGCCGCTGACGTAAATACTGTTACGTCAGCGGCTTTTTTATGCTTTATATTTCAAAAACTGTACTGCTGTACTGGTCATTTCCCACCCGTAACACTCCCTTTGACTCACCTTCGGGCCAATTTCGCACCACTTAGGTGCGGACAGGTACAGTTGAGTCTATTTGTGCCCGTACAGCGTGCATAAACAGTTAACTGGCCCATCGCAATACAGATGAACTGTATCTAGAGAGGCTGGACAAAGAGGAGGATCATTGGCATCAGTTAAACCACTAGCCAATGCCGCCACAAGCGGAAGGATGTCACCATGGAACGTACACTCAGTTCCGAACTGTTCAGCGAAAGCAACACTGTAAACTCCCAGGCTTCCATGCCTTTGCGCGTACTTGCCAACCTGATGTTGTGGCAGCGCCGTATCTCCAGCCGCCATCAACTGGCTCGCCTGGACTCGCGTCTTCTGGCTGATGCCGGGATTAGCGAAGCACAGCGTTACGAAGAGCTGAGCAAGCCGTTCTGGCGCTGATTAGCGCTCGCTGGCCCTGACCACCGGTCCACCGCCAGCAACCTGAATTGAAAAAACAAAGCCCGTCGCGGATTACCGCTGACGGGTTTTGTCGTTTTAGGGCCGAGTTTTGCCCACTTGCAAAGTGACAAGTACAGTTTTAAATTAATTGAAATACCACAGGTACAGTTTGCCTGATACCTGATTCAGAGCACCCTGATACGCGCTTCGGACAAAACAACCTTTGCCTGAAGCAACCCTGAGCCTACTATTCGGCCCATAACCGTCTATTTTCATTAGTTCATGTTCAGGAGTATTACCATGCCCACTCTTCGCCTACTTAGTGCCGCAGTTCTGCTGGCTGTTGCTGCAAGCGCCAACGCCACGAGCTTCATCGCCACCACCGATGGCATCGTGGGTACGCTCAAAGCCACCACCGACCTGACATCGGATGCTACCGGCTCGTTTCGTGACAACAAGATCGTGCGCGCAGCCCGTGACGACGCTGCCAGCTTTGTGGCCAGCGAAGGCGCCATCCGTGGCGTGAAACTGGAAAGCGCCTTCGATGCCATCCGCCAGCAAGCACCACAGCTGCAGGCCACCGATGCACAGCTGGCCCAGGCGATCCTGACGATCTGATCGGGGTCAGCACTCTGTGAGAGCGGGCTGGCTCACGATTCAGGCGCCCTGATTTCTCAGGTAAACCGCGCCGATACAATCGCGAGCAAGCCCGCTCCCACATATACCGTGCAGGCATGAAAAAAATTTCAACAACGCCCCCACGCTGGCCCTGCCCCGGCCATTACGCTAGCCTTGGCGCTCATTCAAACAGCCTCGAGACCCATGCGTTTTTCCTTATTAGCTCTGCTTGCACTCTGCTGGACTCAATCAGCCAACGCCTTCGACCTGACCACGCAAAATGTGGTGCTCAGTGGTTATGTCACCAGTAAAGTGACGTCCGCGCCTTTTGATCACAAACTGATACGTGCCGCCCAGGATGATGCCGCCGTCTTTATTGCCAGTGATGGCCAGACGCGAGGCGCACAGCTGGAGTCTGCCCTGCGTTATCTGCGCCAGAACCAGCCAAAATTGAGTGCCAGCGACCTTGAACTGGCACAGACAATTCTCGTCCAATAAATACCCGCTTTTTCTGGAGAAAATTCATGCGTAGCCCTTTGATTGTCGCCACTCTTGGCCTTTTGCTGCTTGCCGATGTGGCACAGGCACAGACCGTCGTGCAGACCAGTAACATCATCGTGCGTGCTTTTGGCCGCACCATCGATTTTACGTCCGATACAACTACCTCCATCCGTGACTCTAAAGTAGTGCGCGAAGCCCACGACGACGCCGCCACTTTCGTTGCCAGCCAAGGCGATATTCGCGGCGTACAACTGGAAGCGGCCTTCAGCACCTTGCGCGACCGCGTGCCTGAAGCCCGTAACGCCAGCGATCAAGACCTCGCCGAAGCCATACTCGCACTGTGAGGCCGTTAACGCGCTGGTTCGCCGCCTGTGGCCTGCTGCTGATTGCCAGCAGCGCCCAGGCCGCGCTGCATCTGCAACTCAAGACCGAGGGCCTGAGCCCGGCCGAGCAACAGGCCAGCCAAGCCCTGCTTGATGAAGCCATGCAGAGACTGCCACCGCGTTTTATCGAACAACTGGATCGGCAAGTCCTGGTGGGGTGGACCGATGACATGCCCGCCAACGCTTACGGCCAGGCTTCGCTGACCTCCGAGCTGGACCTTAATCGCAAGCTGCTGGCCGGGCTGACCGATGGTTCCGCTGCCCGCCTGCAGACCAACCGCCCCCACGGCACTGTGCGTCGGGAGATGCTCGCTACCGTCTTGCACGAGCTGACACACCTATATGACCGTGCCCGTCTCTGGCCCGCGGACGAGCGCACGCTGATACGCCGCTGCACCCGCCAAAACAGCAACACGGGGCTGATTGGCCTGCCCGACCAATGCCGCGGGCAAGCCGGACGCCGCTTCACCCTCAGCGATGACCCGCGTCTGCTTGATCTGGCCGGCTGGCAGCAATACGTGGGGCGCCGGGGCGAGCGCGAGCAAGATAATCATCAGGTGGTGCGCAGCCCGGACCTGTACGAAGTCAGCAGCCCCAAGGAGTTTGTCGCAGTCAACATGGAGTATTTCCTCCTCGACCCGGCTTACGCCTGCCGCCGCCCGGCACTGTATCGCTACTACCAGCAGCATTTCGGCTGGGCGCCTGCCGCCAGAGACGAATGCCCGAAGGGTTTTGCCTTCCTCAATGCCGGCAACGATTTCGCCAAACAGCCACTGGGTACCGTCGATCCCGAGCGGGTCTACGCCGTCGACTACCTGCTGGCTGAGGCCAATCAGGAATGGGCCAGCCGCTGGGGCCATAGCATGTTGCGCCTGGTGATCTGTGCCCCGGGCCGCCCACGCGGGCCGGACTGCCGACTCGACCTGCAAGAACACTTAGTGTTGTCCTACCGGGCATTCGTCAATGACGTACAGCTCTCAAGCTGGGACGGCCTGACAGGCGCTTACCCATCGCGCCTTTTCGTATTGCCGCTGGCCCAGGTAATTGACGAATACACTAAAACCGAACTGCGCAGCCTGGCTTCCGTGCCGCTCAAACTGAGCCGCCCTGAAATCGAAGAAGTGGTTGAACACGCCGCCGAGATGCACTGGAGCTATGACGGCGACTACTACTTCATCTCCAATAACTGTGCGGTTGAAACCCTCAAACTGCTGCGCAGCGGCAGCGACAATGCCCGGCTCAAAGGCCTGGACAGCATTGTGCCCAATGGTTTGCTCGAAGTGCTCAAGGCTCGCGGGCTGGCCGATACCAGCGTGCTGGAGGATCCCAAAGAGGCGTTGCGCCTGGGTTATCGCTTCGACTCCTACCGTGATCGCTACCAGGCGATGTTTGATGTTCTCAAAACCCGCTTGCCGATCAAGCAAACCACAGTCGAAGACTGGCTGGCCCTTGATGCAGCAGAACGCCGCCCATGGCTTGAGCAAGCCGATCTGCGCGCCAGTGCGGCATTGTTGCTGCTGGAACAAGCCAGCTTTCGTCGGCAACTGCTGTTGGCACAGGATGAGGTCAAGCAAAAGTACCTGGGCGCACGCCAGCTCAAGGATGGCGGTATGGACAAAGCCAACAAGACCCTGCAGGAAATTCTTGCCAGCAGCGGTTTTCTCAGTCGCCCGGCAGAGTTGCTCGGCAGCGACGGCTACGGCTTGCCGCAAACCAGAGAGTGGGAAAAGCTCGAATCAGAAAGCAGCCAGCGCCAGCAGCAGCTACTGCGTCTGACCACTGATCTGGACAAGGAGGTGCGCAGCCTGCTGGAGCCTGCCCGTGCAGCCGAAATTGCAGCCACCGAAGCCAACGTCAAACTGATCGGCGAACATCTACGGACAATCCACAAGGCATCCGGCGGTTTGCAGCTGCCCTGACCGAACTAAAGTTCGGTTGACAAGCCCTATCATTCTGCCACTATTCCGCGATGGAAAGTGGCACCGCGCCATTATTCGGCACTGATCAATGCCGTTGGCCACACCATCGTTTGAGTCACACCCTCTCATTTGTGAAGTGCTTGCCATAACCCCGGCAGGGACTGGCATGCACCGTTTACAGGTATCGGCAGGATTATATGGAGATAGCCAGAAACGACCGCACCTCTGTCTGGACGCTAGGCGACCAGGAGTGGCTGCAAGCAGATGACGGTACATTCTCTCTGCACCAGGTCGCTGGTACCAAGCCCCCGGCCGAGCTGGTTGATCTGGATTATCTGGTCGGGGCAACACCCGCGCCTGATACCTCTCCCGGCAACTACCTGCCTGCTGCATTCGCGTTTTGCCCCAGCACAGGCAAAGAACTGCCGAAGGTCGCCTACCAGACAACTACCCGCTGGCTACCGCCTTATGGCGATGGCAGTGGCTCTCGCGTGATCAATGAGCGCTGCAAACTGTCCTCGGCCGAGGAGATCAGCTCGCGCTTGTACAGCCAGTTGCTCGATACCCGCCAGGGTGACCTGAACAGTCGCAAGCTGATTATTGAGTTGCCTCGCAAGAACGGCCTCAACTTCCTCGCCGCCAACCTCGGCGGGCATCGCGAAGCCCTGTACGCACTAAGCCGCGAAGGCAGCTTGTTCCTGTGGCAAAGAGGCTCGGGCAAGTGGCTTGAGTTACTGCCAAAGAGCGAACCCATCGGTCGCTCTCGCCTGGAAAGCTGGGCCTGGTCGGTCGCCCTTCACGTGGACGAAAACCAGCAGCACCTGTTGCTCTCCAGCGATAGCGGAGCGACGTTAGTCAGTGTCGACCCACTCACACTGCGTTACCAAACCTTGCGCGACGACGGCAGCCCGCTGGCCGGCCCTGGCACACTGGAAGGCCAGTCTTATTTGCCTCAGCTCAAGAGCGGCCACGTTTGCATCGTCAACCCTGCCAGCCTCTACGGGTGGGACCGTTGCCTGGTTGAAGGCGCTGACCATGAGCGCATGACCCGGCTCTCGGCGCCGATTCTCGACGCAGCCTCCCGCCGCCTGTTGTGGATCGGTGAACACGGCTACCTCAGCCTGACCCAAGGCAGCGAACTCAAGGCCCAATGGCATCCGTGGCCCAACAACGCCACCGCCCATCCCGAGCAAGGGCCACCGTTTCTGGACGGCAGGGGCCTGTGGCAGCTGATCTTCGATGCCGACGGTCAGCATTACCTGCAACTGGATCCGGGTGCTACCGACCTGCCGATGCCCATCAAGGGGTATCGCCTGAGCACCGGGCATTTGAGCTTTAAATACAACATCCGGCTTGAGTTGCCCTGGGGCGAACACGACGAGAATATCGAGCCCACCACCCGTGAAGTGGTGCAGCCCTTCATCGAATTCGCCACGCAAAAGCGACTTCTCTCAATGCGGGCCCAGCAGTCCAGTACGCTGGAAACCTTTTTCGACAGCCGCCAGCCAATGGACGTTGATTATTGCTTCGAGCAGATTGGTGATCAGCG
The DNA here is from genome assembly GCF_005930585.1 of Pseudomonas sp. FSL W7-0098. Taxonomy (NCBI): domain Bacteria; kingdom Pseudomonadati; phylum Pseudomonadota; class Gammaproteobacteria; order Pseudomonadales; family Pseudomonadaceae; genus Pseudomonas; species Pseudomonas sp. FSL W7-0098. Next base: position 461,977 of record NZ_RXHW01000004.1, on the reverse strand, counting down.
CTTTTCGATCAGTGCCCGCGCCAGCGAACCCTGGAATGCCCAGTGGTTCTTTTTTGATAACGCAATGTGGCTGTATATCGACTCATGCGGAGCGCTTTACCGATGGAATGCTTGACCTTCTGGCTGCGCCGCTGCCTGTTGCTCTCCCTCGTACTTGCCAGCAGCGTGGCCAGCGCAGAGCCTCTGCGCCAGGTATTCCTGGTACAAAATTCAGGTTGGATGGAGCCGTTCTACAGCGACCCGTCATCGCCGTTCAAGTCGATGGTCACCCAACTGGTGGGCACTGCTGCCGGCAGCGCAGAAGTCGTCATTGGCGGGTTCAACCAGGCTGACAGTCAGCACCCTTCGCCCGAGTGGATCTATCGCGGCCCGGCCAACCACGCTGCACTGCCCAACTACGTCAATGGCTTGAAGCTGGAGCGCAAAGCCAGCGGTGCCTATGCCGACACGGACTTCAAAGAGGCTTTGCTGGCCTCAATCACCACCGGGCTGGAAGGTCGCGAGGGTATTGTCTGGATCATCACCAACAATAAAAACAGCCCGAACAACAGCAGCGAAACCCAGGCCAAAAACCGCGAATTCTACGACCTGTTGCATAGCGAAGCAGCTATCACCCGGATTGCCGCCTTCCCGCAGAAAATGCCGGTCAAAGGCCCCAACTACGAAGCCAACGGGTTGATGATCTACGCTCTGGCCTATGGTCAAAAAGCCGGTGTCGCACTGGAGCAGGTGCTCAATCAGCCTGCCCTCGCCAGCTTGCTTAAAGATGACCGGGTACGGCTAAAGCCGTTGACCCAGGCTGCCGTGCGCTTTATTCCTACCGGTGTTGAAGACACTCAGGACGTGAGTGCCGAACTGGCCCCCGACCAGCAAACGGTCATCCTCAATATCAACGTCGACAGCTCGCCGAAAACGGCAGTGCTGCTGGGCAAATTCGAAAACCAGTTCAATCCTTACCAGATTCATGACGCGAAAATAGGCATGACCCTGGACATGCCGGGCGAAGCCCTGAACTCGAATATATCGCTGGACCGCCTGACAGACCTCGAGCCCGGCGCCCGCTCCGACGAGCTGAAGATCAGCCTGCAACTGCCGCCCCTGCCATCGCAATGGTCCAGCGATGTGATCTTTTCCAGCGGTTACCAACGCGCCGGCAGCATCAGCATCAACCTCAGCGAGCAACAACTGCGTATCTCCCAGGGGTTCATTGCGCGCATGAATGAACTGTTCCCCGGTGACGCCCTGCCTGACGTATTTATCCCCTCCGGTGAAGCCACTACTTCCGAGACCCGTCTGCCGGTTGTGCTGAAAATCAGCTACCCGCTCGGTCCGGTACTCATGCTGCTGGGGCTGTTTGTTCTGCTCTTGATTGGCGCCCTGCTGGCTGCCTTGCTGATTGCAGGCAAAAAGACCCTGACCGTGATCGTCGAAGGTGTGCCCCAGTCTTATCCGCTCAAGCCCTTCAGCAGTGCCGGCGTATACGATTCAAACCAGAACAGGGTCGCGACCCTCAAGCGCGGTCTGTTTGGTGCCCGCCTGGAAAATATCCAGCCCGATACCGCCGTACGACTCAAGTAACCCCACACGCATAGCAAGGAAGTTTTATACATGGCACAGACCAGCACATTGCCAGCACCTATCGAAAGCGAAAGCCCTGCACCTGCGCCGTCGCCCACGACCACGACCACCACTCTGGCCGCGCCGCAACCGCTGGGTCTTGACCTCGGGGCGAAGAAAGTCGACAGCCGCGATGCCCTGATTGGCGTCGCCGTGCTGGTGGTACTGGCCATCCTGTTTTTCGTGATCAAAAACGCCTATGCCAACTGGCGCGTACGTGAGCGTGTCGCACCGAGCCGGGCAAACGCCTCGGGCTGGTTCCTGTTTCTGGGCCTGTTGATGATCGCCATCATGGCCGTGCTCGCCGTACTCAACTCGGGGCAGTTCCTTGCGCCGCTCTACATCGCACCGTTGGGTGGCGTAGCTGCCATCTCGCTGGTGGCATGGCTGATGACGTTTTCGGCCAAACGCTAAACCCTAACGCCGGGGGGAACAACCCGCCCCTGGCCCGCTTTACCTGATTTGTGGATCAACACGCCGAGATCATCGGTTAGCCCCAAGGGCTCATGGAGTTTTAGATGGACAAGAGTGCACAACCTTCCGGCCCGGCAACCCCTCCGGTCAGTGAAAAGATTCACCCCACCTTGTTTATCGCCCTGGGCGGCACCGGCATGAAGGTCAACATCCGCCTGCGCCGGCGCATCCTCAATGCCATTTGGGGAGGAAACAATCAGGTACAGCACATTTCGGATTTTCCGCTGGTGCAGTTCATCAACTTCGACCTCGACTCCGGCGAAGTGACCCAGGATGGCAAATCGGTCAAAACTGACGTACTTGCCGAGCAGGTGGCCTTCACCTCCGAAGAAAAAGTCATTGAACCTCTGCACCTGAGCAAGTACACCCACTCCATTGATGAGCTCAATCGTCACCGTGAGGTGGCCGAGTGGTTCCCGTTGACACCGGACAAGATCAAATCCCTGGGGATTGACCCTTCCAAAGGGGCCGGACAGATTCGCGCGTTGTCCCGCCTGTATTTTTTCGACAAATACCCCACCATTCGCGACAAATTGCGCGACAAGGTCGGGCGCTTGCTCAACAACATCGGCACTCAGGCTGACAAGCTGAAAAAACTCGGCCTGGAAATTGACCCCGGCAAAATCCGCATCGTCATCACCGGGTCTGCAGCGGGCGGCACAGGTTCAGGGTCATTTCTGGACATGGGCTACCTGGCCAAGGCAATCCTTAAAGAAAACAATATCTCCGGCAAGGTCGACCTGTTTTTTGTTTTGCCAGGCGGCTTCAATGCCTTCAATACCGAGCGGGTACAGGCAAACGGCTACGCCGCCTTGATGGAACTGGAAACCTGCATGCGCGGCAACCCGTTGCTCAAGCACTGGGACGCCACCGACAACCTGTTTATCGAATCACGTCCCTACGATGATGTGTTCATCCTCGACAACGGCAATGTCGCGCAAGCCAGAACCGAAAACCAGGAAGACATCTACGAGATGGTCTCCGATGTGTTGTTCACCGACTTCACCTCGCAAGACTTCGCGAACAAAAAGCGCTCGGTGGCCGTCAACCAGAACCAGTTCAAGATCCGTAGCTTTGACGTCAGCCTGCCGCAAGATTACGGCAGCGACACCAAGCTGCGCTTCCCGCGCGCTTACTCCTCCGTAGGGCAGGCGGTGCTCGACACCCAGATCGATGCCCGCCAGAACGTACGCCTTAACCAGCAAGTGCAACACATGCTCAAGGCATTCTTTGGTGTGGCCAACGCGGAAGTCACGGGCAATCGCCCGACCGATAAAGAGCGCGACGAGTTCCTCAAGGAACAGCTGACAATCACTGCGCGCACGTTCACAGATCTACCCGAGTTTCTGTCTCGCGTAGAGCTGACCCAGGCTACGGGTGAGTTCACTCACTACCAGATTGCCGATGACCTGCTGCAGGTCGAGGGTGACAACAGCGTCATTGCCCAGATCGAACAAAAGGTCGAGGTCTTGTTCGAGCGCCTGCAGAACGGCGGCGCCGATAAGGATCAATGGCTGACACTGGTACGCGAAATTCAGCAGCAACTGGAACGTGATACCAAAGGCAGTTCCATCGACAGCGCCGAGCGCAACCATGAGGTGCGCATCAAGGAAAACCGGCTCAAGCGTTTCGCTCAATGGACACGTGAAGACAGCTTGCCCGAGCAGCTGTTCCGTCGTCTCGACGACGACGAGCGCGGTGGGCTGGATTACACCCTGGCGCTGGTCGAAATGATCAAGGACCGTCTTGAAAACGATAACGGCATCATTCCCGCACTGGAAAAAAACGCCGGGCGTTTCAAGGAACTGTCTGAAAAGCTCGAGTCGTCAGAGCTTGCCCGGGAATTCGAGCGTCTGAAAGAAACCACGGGCAAAGGCCTGCTGGCCCGCCTGAGCGGTAAAGAAAAACAAGCCGACACCGTGATCAGCCAAGTCAAAGACACACTGCGCGACAGCCTGCTGTTCTATGTGCGCTCGGTCGCTGCCCGCGAGGCTGCACAATTGCTGCGCGACATTTCCGAATGGTTGGGGCGCAAGGAATCGGTCGACAACAACGGCCGCCCACTCTGGAGTGGCTTTGTCGGCCGCCTGCAGGATGGCCGCAACGCAGTCGATAACTTGCTCAAAGGTATCGATGCCAATATCGCCAAAATCAAGGCGAGCATCCACACCCAACACGCCACGCTGATCCCGCTGCAACTGGTGAAAAACGACGACGAACAACCCGTCGACAGCCAGCAAGTACGTGAGTGGGCCAAGGATGCATTCAAGGACTTCGGCGGCTCGAAAACCTTGTTTGGCAAACTGCAGACTCAAGAAGGCCAGGAAGAGTTGCTGCTCAAGCTACGCAACAAGGCCGTACAGCAGTTGCCGAAGAATCTGCCGGGCGTCGACCCGTTGATGACGGCCCTGGCTGCGCTGACCCCGGATGAACAGCGCGAGAAATTCCGCCTGCTGCTGCAGCGGGCCATGCCCTGGGTGCCACTGAACCTCAATGGCGACTTTGATATTCACAAAGACCTTTACACCTGTCTGATTGGCGTACAAAACGCCAGTGAGTTCAGCCGCACTTATGGCGCCCAACTGGCCCAGTGTCTGCCGCAAGGCACGGGGATGACCGCCGGGCAAATTCAGTTTGTGGAGTCCGGTATGCCCGGCAAACTGATTTGCTACACCGAGTTAAGCGGTTTCCCGATCCCGGCGTTGACCCAGCTGTCGACTTACCTGGCCAGCTATCGCAAAGAAAGTGCAATCATCCCGTTGCATGTGCACAAACGCATCAGCCAGTTCGTGCAGCCCATCCAGTTCAACCAGGAGCAATACCGCCAGTTTGCCGAAGACTTCAAACTCTTTCTGCACGCTATTGCACTGGGCATCCTGGAGCGTCTGAACAACGGCTTGTACGAGTTCCTCATCGCCAAGGACAACTTCACCATTGGTGATGAGTTCTCCATTCGTCAAAGCGGCTTCCACAGTATTCATCGCACCGACATTACTGCGCAGGTCAAGGAGAAGTCCTTGCGCCTGGATAACGCTCAAGTGGCGGCGCTGGTAGAAGTGTTCGAAGATTTAAGTACCAGCGCCTACAAAGCGCAGAAACGCACGAACGAGAAAGGTGTATCCAGCAATTTTGAAGCATTTCCGTTCAAGATCGCCGAGTTGTTGAAGAACGAATATCTGGCTCGACTGAACCGTCAGGCTCCAGCTGACGCGAAAAAGCTGCGTACGCTTGCCGAGCAATACAAAGGGCAATGGGGCCGTCATATCGAAGGCTCCCTGGCTGATGTGTACAAAGAAGAAGTGGATGCCCTCCACGGCGAAAAACTCACCGTGGTTAAAGAGTTCTTTAACGAAGGCTGGCTGGAAAATCTGTTCAACCAAGCCAGTGCAGCCCCGCCAGCAGGTATGGCTCCACCACCGCCAGCAGCAGGTAACGGCGCACCACCACCGTTCGCCGCACCACAGCACAGCTACCACCTGAGTGTCAGCGGGACCAATTACGGCCCTTACAACACCCAGCAATTGCAGCAATATGTGCAGTCCGGGCAAATCACCCGCGACAGCCTGCTGTGGCGTGAAGGCATGCCTGCCTGGCAGACGGCCGGGCAAATCATGGAGCTTGCGCACCTGTTTGCGCCAGCCGTGGGCGGCCCTCCTCTGACAGCCCCGGCTCCACCGCCAGCACCTTGAGCGCACACGAGAAGACCATGTCCGCATCGTCAGCCAAAGCCTCTGCATTCCCGACCTCATGCGCCAACAGCGCCTGCGGTCAGGGGCTCTGCGGCCCAGTTAAATACTGCCCGTTCTGCGGCGCCCCGCTTCAGCAGGCGCCCGCAGCGGTTACCCCGGTACCTGCACCTGAACCCAAGGCTCGGCCAGCCACCCCTGCCCCCAAAGCAACCGTCACACCTGCCAGTGCTCCACCAGCCCGGGACATACCTGCTGCAGCGCCAACACCTGTACCAGGTCCGGCGGCTCCCCCACCTGCGCCGCCTGCCGCAACACCAGCGCCCACCAACAGAAAACCGGCCCTGATAATGGCAGTTGTAACTCTGGCAGTGGTGGTGGGCGGCTACGTTGCAATCAAGATGATGGCCGGGCAAAGCCAGCAAAAGCTCGATGCCTTTTTGCAAACCGGTCAAAGCTGTTTTGACACCAGGGACTTTGCTTGCGCGCTGGACAATGCCGGGCTCGCCTTGCAACAGGACAGCAATGACCCTCGGGCCTTGAGTCTGCTGCAGCGTGCGCAGGCCGCCCAGGCGCGCCAGCAACAATTGCAGGAGGCGCAGCAGAAACAACAGTTGCTCAAAGCCCAGGCCGCCGAGGCGACGCGACAAGCCGATGCCCTGCGCGAACAGCAAGCTCTTGAGCGCCAGCGCCAGGAAGCGGCCGATCGCCAGGTGCGTGACCAACAGCAGCAACAGGCTGCCAAAGCTGTTAATGCCTCCCTGCAACAAGCGCAAAACGCGCTCAATGCCGGGGAGTACCAGTCTGCAATTGCCGTGGCCAGGGTCGTGCTAGGTATGGACCCAAACAATAGTCGGGCGCGCAACATCATCCGCCAGGCTGAACAACAACTCAAAGAAGCACTGAATCGAACCCGGATCGAATAATCAGGGTGTATGAGTTTTCCCCTCTCTTACTTGGAAGTTACTGATGAAATTGCCCTCCAACTCTTTGGATAAACGCTTGCTGGCCTTGGGCCTGGCTTCGCTACTGGGTCTGCAAGGCTGCGCCAATATCGACTCTGCCAGCATCAACCCGACCAACTGGAGTGGCAGCGACTGGATGAAGTGCGGGCTGGCAATTGCAGCAGGTGCGGCAGCGGGTGCTGCTGTGAGCGGTGCCAACGATAAAGGCGCAGGCGTATTGATTGGCGGGGTTGCCGGCATGGCCGCCTGTTTCGCGATCAATGCCAAGTCGGTACAGACCAAAACCGCTCAAGAAGTTGAACAACAATATAAAACCTCGGGCAAGAAACAACCGGCCCAGCCAGAACTGGTTAGCTACGACACCAGTATCCAGCCCGGTATGACCATCAAACGGGGTCAACCGATTACCGTGGTTTCCAATATTGTTGCGATCAACGGTGCGACCCAGCCGATCAGCGAAATCAAGGAAGAGATCCGCCTGTTTGCCCCCAACGAGGCCAAGCCGTTGAAAGAAGGCAGCAAGATCGCGAACACCAAAGGCGGCAGTGGCGGTTACGAGAACACCTTCACCATCACCCTCGATGAGCGTGCGCCGCAGGGGATCTACCGGATCGAAACATCGGTGGCCGTCAACGGCAAGCCGGCCAACACCCGAATCAACAATGTGCAGTTGGTGATGATTGATCGCGAGACCTATCAGCTGGCATTTCTGGATCGATAGCTGGCGGGTTGCATTCGCCCTGTAGCCGCTGCTGAAGGAACGAGGCCGCGGCTACACAGGCTCCTGTCATCACGCACCCGGCACAAAATGCTTCTGCGCCGTGCCGTGGGCGATCAGCCGCGAGAGATAGTTCATTTTGTCGGCGTCCTGATCGACAAAGCGAAAGGTCAGTTGCAACCACGCACTGTCCGGTTTTGGCTCGAATGCCACGATGGCATGCAGATAACCGTTCAAACGCGCCACCTCGGCGTTCTCGCCCTGCTCAAGGTCGAGTACGGCACTGTCCAGTACCTGAGGCAGCACTTCGCCACGACGCACCACCAGCAGCGCCTCCTTGAGGCTCAACGCCTTGATCACGCAGGTTTGGGTACCGCTGGGCAAACGCAGTTGCCCCTGACCACGGCTGGTCAGCGCCGGTGCCGCGACAGGTGCCGGCCGTGGTGCCGGGGCAACCGGGGCAGATGTCACCGACGTCGGGGTCACGACCTGCGCCTTGCCACCGGTCAATGCATTCAGCGAGTCATTGCCAAAGGCCGAATTAACCCGCGTCGGGGTGCTGGCCATCACGGCGCTCAGCAATCCCGCCTTGGTGAACGCCTTCTTCACCTTCGACAGTAACTGCTCATTGGTGAAGGGTTTGCTGACGAAATCCGAAACTCCGGCCTGAATGGCCTGGATCACGTTCTCTTTGTCACCACGGCTGGTGACCATGATAAAGGGCAGCGTTTTCAGACGGTCTTGCTCGCGGCACCAGGTCAACAGCTCAAGGCCGGACATCTCCGGCATTTCCCAGTCGCACAGCACCAGATCGAAGGCTTCACGGGACAGCAAGGCCTGGGCTTTGCGGCCGTTGACCGCGTCTTCGATCCTGATGCCCGGGAAGTAGTTACGCAGGCAATTTTTAACCAGATCACGAATAAACGACGCGTCATCTACCACCAGCACACTAACCTTGCTCATCGACTGCTCCTTGGATATGAACGCCCGAAAACCAAAACGCCCGGCATTGAGCCGGGCGTTTTTTAGATCGGGCTGCCTTATTTATCGTCAGGCGACGACGCAACATTAGCGTTATCAGCACCCGTGCCCTGAACTTCTTCGCGCATGCGCTTGAGACCCATGTGCCGCACGTCTGTACCGCGTACCAGATAAATCACCAGCTCCGAGATATTGCGGGCGTGGTCGCCGATACGTTCCAGTGAGCGCAGCACCCAGATGATGCTCAACACACGCGTGATCGAACGCGGATCTTCCATCATGTAAGTGGCCAGCTCACGTAGCGCGGTCTTGTACTCACGGTCGATGATTTTGTCGTACTGCGCCACAGACAGGGCAAGATCGGCGTCAAAGCGGGCAAACGCATCCAGTGCATCACGCACCATATTGCGCACCTGGTCACCGATATGGCGCACTTCAACGTATCCGCGCGGCGCCTCACCTTCTTCGCACAACTGAATGGCCCGACGGGCGATCTTGGTCGCTTCGTCACCAATGCGTTCCAGGTCGATCACCGACTTGGAAATGCTGATGATCAATCGCAAGTCAGACGCCGCAGGCTGACGACGGGCCAGAATGCGCAGGCACTCCTCGTCGATATTGCGCTCCATCTGGTTGATCTGTTCATCGATCTCACGCACCTGTTGCGCCAGGCCCGAGTCGGCCTCGATCAGTGCGGTCACCGCATCGTTGACCTGCTTCTCGACCAGGCCGCCCATCGCCAGCAGGTGGCTGCGCACGTCTTCGAGTTCCGCGTTGAACTGCGCGGAAATGTGATGGGTGAGGCCATCCTTTGAAATCATGGTTCTGCTCCGCAAAAGCTGTGAGCTGCACGCGGTTAGCGGCCAGCCGAATTATCGTGACATAGAACGGGCAACGCCGCTCAAACTAGCCATAGCGCCCGGTAATGTAGTCTTCGGTCTGCTTTTTGGCCGGGTTGGTGAACAGCGTGTCAGTGTCACCATATTCAACCATCTTGCCCATGTACATGAACGCCGTGTAATCCGAGACACGGGCTGCCTGTTGCATGTTGTGGGTTACGATCACGATGGTGAACTTGGACTTGAGCTCGTAGATCAGTTCTTCGACTTTCAACGTCGAGATCGGGTCGAGTGCCGAGCATGGCTCATCGAGCAGCAACACTTCGGGCTCTACCGCGATGGTACGGGCAATCACCAGACGCTGTTGCTGACCACCGGACAAACCCAGTGCCGAGTCGTGCAGGCGGTCTTTGACTTCGTCCCACAACGCCGCGCCCTTGAGCGCCCATTCGACGGCTTCATCGAGCACACGCTTTTTATTGATGCCCTGGATGCGCAGGCCGTAAACCACGTTCTCGTAAATGGTTTTGGGGAACGGATTGGGCTTCTGGAATACCATGCCGACGCGGCGACGCAGTTCGGCTACATCCTCGCCCTTGCGGTAGATGTTGTTGCCGTACAGGTTGATCTCGCCTTCTACGCGGCAACCGTCCACCAGGTCGTTCATGCGATTGAAGGTACGCAGCAGCGTCGACTTGCCACAGCCGGACGGGCCGATAAACGCCGTGACCCGTTGTTTCGGGATATTCAGGCTGACGTCGTACAGGGCCTGTTTTTCACCGTAGTAAAGATTCAGGCCCGGGACTTCAATAGCGACTTCTTCGTTCGCCAGGTTCAAGCTTTGTTTGGTGCGACCCAAGGCGGACATGTTGATGCCGTGGGTTGAGGATTCATGCTGCATGGGTTGCTCCATACGCTAAAAATTCGTTTCGGTTTTTCAGTAACCGGGTTTCTTCTGGGGGAGCGGGCTTGCTCGCGATTCAGGCACCTCGGTTTCACGCTGAAACCTTACCGATACCATCGCGGGCAAGCCCGCTCCCACAGGTCATGTGTCTATCAGCTATCCAGCGCCTTGTACTTCTCGCGCAGGTGGTTACGAATCCACACTGCGGACAGGTTCAGGGTCGCGATCACCAGCACCAGCAGCAGCGCCGTGGCGTATACCAGCGGTCGGGCGGCTTCGACGTTCGGGCTCTGGAAGCCGACGTCATAAATATGGAAGCCCAGGTGCATGATCTTCTGGTCAAGGTGCAGGTACGGGTAGTTGCCGTCCAGCGGCAGCGACGGCGCCAGTTTGACCACGCCCACCAGCATCAGCGGTGCCACTTCACCGGCGGCACGGGCCACGGCGAGGATCATGCCGGTCATCATGGCCGGGCTGGCCATTGGCAGCACGATTTTCCACAGGGTTTCCGATTTGGTTGCACCCAGCGCCAGCGAGCCTTCGCGCACTGTACGCGGAATCCGCGCCAGCCCTTCTTCGGTGGCCACGATCACTACCGGCACGGCCAGCAGCGCCAGGGTCAGCGAAGCCCACATCAGGCCAGGTGTACCAAAAGTCGGCGCAGGCAATGCTTCTGCGAAGAACAGGCGGTCAACCGAGCCGCCCAGCACATACACAAAGAAGCCCAGGCCGAATACGCCGTAAACGATGGCCGGTACGCCTGCCAGGTTGTTCACCGCGATACGGATGATCCGGGTCAAGGTGTTTTGCTTGGCATATTCACGCAGGTAAACCGCCGCCAGTACGCCAAACGGCGTCACGATCACCGCCATTATCAGGGTCATCATTACCGTGCCGAAAATGGCCGGGAAGATCCCGCCCTCGGTATTGGCTTCACGTGGATCCTGGCTCAGGAATTCCCAGATATTGCTGAAGTACATGGCCAGTTTCTGCCAGCTGTTCATCGCATTCGGCTGGTACACCTTGACCACCTTGCCGATGCCGATTTCCAGCTCTTTGCCGTTGGCATCCCGGGCCGTGAGGCTGTCACGGTTAAACTGTGCATGCAGTTCGCCCAGGCGGTCCTCGATGGCCTTGTAGCGGGCATTCAGCTCGGCGCGCTCGGTTTCCATGTCAGCCTGTGCTTGCGGGGTCAGCTTGCCTTCCAGCTCCAGCTTGCGACCGTGCAGGCGGATGCGCTCCAGACCGTAGTTGATCGCGCCGATGTCTTTCTTCTCAAGCTGGCTCAGTTGCGCGGCCAGGTCATTGACACGCTTGACCCGGGCTTGCAGCTCCGGCCAGGCCGCGGCACCTTCTGCCACCACCTTGCCGTTTTCCTTGACGTTAACCAGGTAGCCGTAGAAGTTGCCCCACTCGCGACGCTCAATGGCCATCAACTCGGGCGGCGTGCTCTGGTTGGTCAACCACTCGCCGACCACCCAGGTAAAATCATTACCGTTCAGGTCACGGTTGCCGACCTTGATCAGCTCCCGGGTCATGAACTCCGGGCCTTGTTCCGGCACCGGCAGGCCCGCACTTTTCAGGCGCTCGCGGGGCACTTCTTCCTTTTGCACCACTTCGCCGATCACCAGGTGATTGGCATCACCCGGCACGTTGTATTCAGCGTGGATCAGGTCGGCCGGCCAGAAGTGGCCCAGGCCACGCACGGCAATCACCGAGAGCAGCCCGATGGTCATGATGACGGCGATGGACACTGCGCCACCGCTGATCCAGACGCCTGGAGCGCCGCTCTTGAACCAGCCTTTGAGGGAGTTCTGTTTCACAGACTTCTACCTTCCTTAAAGCGACGAATATTTCTTGCGCAGACGCTGACGAATCAGTTCGGCAAGAGTGTTCATGATGAAGGTGAACAACAGCAGCACCAGCGCCGAGAGGAACAGGACGCGGTAATGGCTACCGCCCACTTCCGACTCCGGCATTTCCACCGCCACGTTCGCCGCCAGGGTACGCAGGCCTTCGAACAGGTTCATTTCCATGACCGGGGTGTTACCGGTGGCCATCAACACAATCATCGTCTCGCCGACCGCACGGCCCATACCGATCATCAGTGCCGAGAAGATCCCCGGGCTGGCCGTCAGGATGACCACGCGGGTCATGGTTTGCCACGGTGTGGCACCCAGCGCCAGCGAACCCAGGGTCAGACCGCGAGGCACACTGAACACGGCATCTTCAGCAATCGAGTAGATGTTGGGGATCACCGCGAAGCCCATTGCCAGACCCACAACCAGAGCATTGCGCTGGTCGTAAGTAATGCCCAGGTCGTGGGAGATCCACAGGCGCATATCGCCACCGAAGAACCAGGCTTCCATGAACGGGCTCATATACAGCGACAGGCCGCATACAAACAGAATCACCGGGATCAGGATCAGGCTTTCCCAACCGTCAGGCACACGCAGGCGGATCGACTCGGGCAGGCGGCTCCAGGTGAAGCCCGCCACCAGAATGCCGATCGGCATCAGCACCAGCAGGCTGAAAATCCCCGGCAAGTGGCCTTCCACATACGGCGCCAGGAACAGACCGGCAAAGAAACCGAGGATTACCGTCGGCATCGCCTCCATCAGCTCGATCACCGGCTTGACCTTGCGGCGCAGGCTTGGAGCCATGAAGTAAGCGGTGTAGATGGCTGCGGCAACGGCCAGAGGTGCCGCCAGCAACATCGCGTAGAACGCTGCTTTCAAGGTACCGAAGGTCAATGGCGCCAGGCTCATTTTCGGTTCGAAGTCAGTGTTGGCGGCTGTCGATTGCCAGACGTATTTAGGCTCGTCGTAGTTCTCGTACCAGACCTTGCTCCACAGCGCGCTCCAGGACACTTCCGGGTGCGGGTTCTTCAGGGTCAGTGGCAGCAGCTTGCCGCCCTCTTCCACGATGATGCGGTTGGCACGCGGCGACAACGCCATGACGCCCGGACCTTCTGCCACTTTCTCGACCAGCAGGGTGCGATGCGCGGTGCTGTGGAACACACCGATCTCGCCGGCCGCGTCCAGAGCCAGGAAGCCCTTGCGGCGTTGCTCGGCAGTGATTTCAACAATCGGCGACGTGCCCATCTGGAAGCTGCGGATATGCTTGAAGCGCTGCTCGCCATCCGGGTCTCGGGCCATGAACCACTGGCTCAGGCCACCCTTGGAATCACCAAAAATCAGCGAAATACCGCCCACCAGTTGTGTGCTGGCGGTGATCTCGGTGGCTGCGTCATCCACCAGCTTGTAGCGACCGTTGAGGCTTTTGTCGCGCAGGCTGAAGACATCGGCCTGGGCGCGATCATTGATCACATACAACCACTGCTGACGCGGGTCGATATACAGCGCTTTGACCTTCGCGGTCATCTGCGGCAGGTCGATACGGGTCTCGGTGTTGGTGACCTCGTCGGTCATCATGTTTTCTTCGCGGGCCAGTGACAGCACGTTCAGTTGCGCGCCCGAGGAACCGGCCAGCACCAGCGTTGAATCGTTGACGCTGAGGTTGACGTGATCCAGTGCACCACCCTGCGGGTCGAGGACGATTGGCGTTTCGCCATACGGGTATTCGATTGCCGGGGTGATGGTCTTCTTGCCATCCGGGTAGCTGACTTTATAGCTGTGACGGAACACCAGCGCCTGACCGTTGGACAGGCCCAGCACCGCCACCGGATTACCCGGCTGGTCTTCACCCAGAGAAGTCACTTGAGTGCCGGCCGGCAACGGCAGGTTGACCCGCGACAGCTCTTCGCCGTTCTTCGCATTGAAGAACAACACCATGCCCTTGTCGGACACCCGCATACCGACCTGATTCTGCTCTTCGATGGAGATCATCAGCGGCTTGCCGGCGTCCTGCATCCACACCGGCGTAATCGCCTGTTTGGCGTTCAGGTCGGCACCCTGGAACAGTGGATAAACCACATAGCCCAGGAAGAAGAAGATCAGAGTGATTGCGCCAAGCACGGCAAGACCGCCGATAAATACATACCAGCGGGTCAGGTGATCTTTAAACGCGCGGATACGGCGCTTGCGTTGCAGTTCAGGCGTATTGAAATCAATGCGCTTGGGAGCGGATGTCGTAGTCATTGGGGAATTGGCCAGATCATTCATGCGCACACCCTAGCGGTCCTGTATGACAGAAAGATGACAAAGCAGTGACGCAAAAAATCCGCCGCCCAACGGTGCTGGCAGCGGAATGGAAAATTTGGTGAAGCGGTTGCGAGGCAGACCTGCAGGAGCGGGCTCGCTCGCGATGGCGTCAACTCAATAGGTCTGATGTACCAAGTTGCCTGCATCGCGAGCAAGCCCGCTCCCACATGGCGTCTGCTTATGCGCCTTCTTTCAGGCCCAGGTCAGCCAATGCTTTGGCAGCGACTTTGGCTGGCAGAGGGATATAGCCATCCTTCACGACCACTTCCTGACCTTGCTTGGACAGGACCAGCTTGATGAACTCGGCTTCCAGCGGGTTCAGCGGCTTGTTCGGCGCCTTGTTCACGTACACGTAGAGGAAACGCGACAGCGGGTATTTGCCGTTCAGTGCGTTTTCTTCGGTGTCTTCGACAAACTCGGTGCTGCCTTTTTTAGCCAAAGGCACGGTCTTCACGCTGGCGGTTTTGTAACCGATGCCCGAGTAACCGACGCCGTTCAGCGAGCTGCTGATCGACTGCACAACCGAAGCCGAGCCCGGCTGTTCGTTCACGTTAGGCTTGTAGTCGCCTTTGCACAGGGCTTCTTCCTTGAAGTAGCCGTAAGTGCCGGATACCGAGTTACGACCAAACAGTTGAACCGGCTTGTTGGCCAGGTCGCCGGTCACACCCAGGTCGCCCCAGGTTTTAACGTCGGCTTTGGCGCCGCACAGGCGGGTCGAAGAGAAGATCGCATCAACCTGTTCCATGGTCAGGTGCTTGATCGGGTTGTCCTTGTGCACGAACACGGCCAGGGCATCCACTGCCACCGGGATGGCGGTAGGCTTGTAGCCGTACTTCTGCTCGAAGGCAGCCAGTTCGTTGTCTTTCATTTTGCGGCTCATCGGGCCCAGGTTAGCGGTGCCTTCAGTAATCGCAGGCGGCGCGGTCGAAGAACCGGCAGCTTGAATCTGGATGTTTACGTTCGGGTATTCTTTTTTGTACGCCTCAGCCCACAAGGTCATCAAGTTCGCCAGGGTGTCGGAACCAACGCTGGACAGGTTGCCCGACACACCAGTGGTCTTCACGTAGGGCTGAATAGCCGGGTCAACACCAGCGGCAACCGCATTGGCAGTTGCAACGCCTGCGGCGACAAAAGTCAGGGCCGCCATCACACGCTTCAGTTTCATGCCTTACTCCTAGCAAACGGGGTTAGATGAATCGGGGGCCAGTATCTGCAGGCCATGTGACTACTCTATGAACCGATTGTGACAATTAGATGAAAGGCCATCATTCGTTACAAATGATGGCCTTCGGGGAGAGGCTAGCGAAGTGTCATGGCCACTGAGCGATGTCTCAGCGGCCCTTTTTCCACAAATAAGCACCGACCACCAGGCCCATCGTGCAGATAATGGCCACGTAATACGCCGGCCCCATCGGGCTTTCCTTGAGCAACAGGGTCACGGCCATTGGGGTCAGACCGCCAAAGATGGCGTAGGCCAGGTTGTAGGAAAACGACAGGCCACTGAAACGCACCACTGGCGGAAAAGCTTTAACCATCACATAAGGGACGGCACCGATGGTGCCGACAAACAGACCGCTCAGGGAATACAGCGGGAACAGCCAGTCCGGATGCTGCAGCAGGCTGTGATAGAAGGTCCACGACGTGATCAGCAACCCGGCGCAACCCACCACAAACACCTTGCCCGCACCAAAGCGGTCGGCCAGGGCGCCCGAGGCGATACAGCCCAAACTCAAAAAGACGATCGCCAGGCTATTGGCTTGCAACGAGGTGGTCGCTGAAAAACCATAAATGGTTTGCAGCACCGTGGGCGTCATCAGAATGACCACGATGATCCCGGCAGACAGTAACCAGGTCAGCAGCATCGAGACCACAATCGCCCCGCGATGGTCGCGCAGCACGGTCTTGAGCGGGACTTCCGCAGCCAGCGCCTTGCGCAGCTGCAACTCGGCAAATACCGGTGTCTCGTGCAACCAGCGACGCAGGTACACCGAGAACAGGCCGAACACGCCGCCCATCAGGAATGGAATCCGCCAGGCAAAGTCAGACACTTCAGCCGGCGTATAGATCGTATTGATCGCCGTGGCCATCAGGGAACCCAGCAAGATGCCCGCGGTCAACCCGCAGGTCAGGGTGCCGCAGGCGTAGCCCACATGCCGTGGCGGCACATGCTCGGCCACGAACACCCAGGCCCCGGGCACTTCACCACCAATGGCCGCGCCCTGGATCACGCGCATCAGCAGCAACAGAATCGGTGCCCACATGCCAATCTGCGCATAGGTCGGCAGCAAGCCCATGATCAAAGTCGGTACAGCCATCATGAAGATGCTCAACGTGAACATCTTTTTGCGCCCCAGCAAATCACCAAAGTGCGCCATGACAATGCCGCCCAAAGGACGCGCCAGATAACCCGCAGCGAAAATACCGAAGGTTTGCATCAGACGTAGCCACTCGGGCATGTCCGCCGGAAAGAACAGTTTCCCGACCACGGTGGCAAAAAATACAAAAATAATGAAATCGTAAAACTCCAGCGCACCACCCAAGGCAGACAGCGACAAGGTTTTATAGTCATTACGGGTTAACGGCCGCGAAGGCGGTGCAGCACTGGAAGGCTCTGTGATCATGGGGTATTGCTTCTCTTATTAGGCACGGCAAAAAGCTGCAACTTCGCCGGCAGGGGCTGGGCAGGTTTTGAAAGATAACAAATTGTTTACAAAAGCACAGAGCTAGACGTGCAGCGCACCCAAAAAGCAGAATCAGGAGGTCGTCGGCCAGGCTGTCCCCCGATATACTCATGCTGTAAGAAACACTTGGTAACTTCTGAGGTTGCTGTGCGAAAACGTCCGCTGGCCACTTCAGCCGATTTCGCAGAGTTTCCCCTTGGTGCGGCTTATGAAGAACGTGACGAACGTAGTATGTTCGGGCTGAATCGTTTTTCTAAAGACGCTTTTTCACCCGCAGTACTTATGATGAATCACGGGTCAGAGGCCCTTAGGCATGCTAGAGCTCGAACAAGAAGATCCAATTCCGCAAGGCGATCTGGCCTTGCAAATCACCGCCCTGCCGCGCGAGACCAATGGTTTCGGCGATATTTTTGGCGGCTGGCTGGTCTCTCAAATGGACCTGGCCGGTACCGCAATGGCCAGCAAGGTTGCCGGTGGCCGTGTAGCCACTGTCGCTATTGATCGTATGGCATTTCTGGTACCCGTGGCCGTGGGCGCACAATTGTCGTTCTACACCCAGGCACTTGAGATCGGCCGCAGCTCGATCCAGATGATGGTTGAAGTGTGGAGTGACGACCCGTTGTCCAGCGAATGGCGTAAAGTGACCGAAGCGGTCTTTGTCTTTGTCGCCATCGATGGCAGCGGCCGCACCCGCTCCGTTCCGCCACGTCGTTAAACCTATAAATAGAGAACCTGCCATGCACCACATTGAGTCAGTCACCCTGGATGAACTGGAGTGCTGGCACTTCCAGCATGGCCAGGCCCAACTGCTGGTCGCCAAACAGGGCGCGCAGGTTCTCAGTTATCAGGTAGGTGATGAGCCGCCGATCATCTGGCTCAACGAAAAAGCCCAATTCAAGCAAGGCCATGGCATCCGCACGGGCGTGCCGGTGTGCTGGCCCTGGTTTGGCAACCTGGCACTCAACCCGCAAAGCGTGCAGGCCATGCGCCACAGCGATGAACCCGCCACGGCCCACGGCCTGGTACGTACGCGCGAATGGGAAGTGCTGGAGATCGATGACGCCGGTGAGGCGCTGCATATAGCGCTGGGCTTGCCCCACATCGAAGGCGGCCTGCCCGGCTGGCCCCACGACGTGGCGCTGACCCTGAACATCCGCCTCGACAGCCAACTGCATATCAGCCTCACCAGCCATAACCGCAGCAGCATCCCGGTGAGCATCAGCCAGGCCCTGCACAGCTACTTTGCGGTCAGCGACGTGCGCAAGGTTGAGGTCAAAGGAGTCGACGGCCTGACCTACATCGACACACTCGACGACTGGAAACGTGTTGCGCAAGCGGGCGATTTGACCTTCAGCGGCGAAACCGATCGTATCTACCTCGATACCCCGCAGCAGTTGAGCATCGTCGACCCGGACTGGTCGCGCACGCTCGAGCTGACCAGCCGCGGCTCGCGCTCGGCGGTAATCTGGAATCCCTGGATCGACAAGACCGCCACGCTCGGCGATATGGCCGCAGATGGCTGGCAGCGCATGCTGTGCATCGAAACCGCCAATGTGATGGATGACATCATCACCCTGGAGCCGGGCGCCAGCCATACGCTGAGTGTGAGTATTGGCAGCGAGCGCCTGAAAACCTGATACAACCAAAACCTGTGGGAGCGAGCCTGCTCGCGAAGTGTGTTTTCGCGAGCAGGCTCGCTCCCACAATTGGTCTGATCCCTACAAGTCTTCCTCAACCACTACCCGCACCTTGCTCGCATCCAGCGCATAGGCCGCATCGGCCAGGTCATTGCTGACCTTCTCGACCTTCAGCGAGCCCATCACCCACAGCGGCGTGTAGATATCATCCAGCTTCAAGCCTTTTGGATAGCGCACCAATACCAACTGATTGGGCGGCGGAGGCGGCACATGAATGCAGGCGCCCGGGTACGGCACCAGGAAAAACAGCGTGCTGCGACCCTTGGCGTCTGTTTCCAGAGGCACGGGGTAGCCACCCAAACGGATATTTTTGCCGTTCATGCTGGCCACTGTCTTGCTGGAGTACATCACCGCGGGCAGGCCCTTGCTCTGCTTCAAACCACCCTTGTCGGTAAACGTACCATTGGCCTCGGGCGAGTCATGGTCAATTTCGGGCATTTGCTCAAGGGCTATTTGATCCGACTTGGGCATCAGTTCAAGCCAGTCGGTTTCGGGCAACTCTGCCGCATGTGGCAGGCCTGAACCCAGCAAAAGAAAAGTCAGTAGAAGACGGCGCATGCAAGGCTCGATAAAAGAAGGATTGAACGCGCGCAGTTTAACCCTCTCTGCGGCTGGCGCAGAGAGAGCCAAAGCGTTTAATCAGGACTTTTTCGACACCAGGCCGTAGATCACCAGCAAGATCACGGCACCCACCACGGCACCTATAAAGCCGGCACCCTCGCCTGCCTTGTAGATACCAATCGCCTGACCACCATAGGTAGCCGCCAGCGAGCCGCCGATACCCAGCAGGATGGTCATGATCCAGCCCATGCTGTCGTCACCCGGTTTCAGGAAACGAGCCAGCAGGCCAACGATCAAGCCGATAAAAATGGTTCCGATGATGCCCATGGACGCTCCCTCAAAATTAAATGGCGTTACAACCAAAGCCTAGTCAGCACTTTGGCATCACGCCATCAGAGAGCAGCGACAACCCAATGGTTCCGTACAAAGCGATTTACGCTTCGTCGATCAGGGCTTCAACCTTGAGGATTTGCGCTTGCAACGTCGCCATGTCAGCGCAGCGCAGGTTGGCGTGACCGACTTTGCGGCCGACCTTGAACGCCTTGCCATAGTGATGCAGATGGCAATCAGCAATCGCAATCACCTTCTCAACCGGCGGCACGCTGCCGATGAAGTTGAGCATGGCGCTTTCACCCACTTTGGCTGTCGAACCCAGCGGCAGGCCGGCGATGGCGCGCAAGTGGTTTTCGAACTGGCTGCACTCGGCACCTTCGGTGGTCCAATGCCCGGAGTTATGGACACGCGGGGCGATTTCGTTGGCCTTGAGGCCACCGTCGACTTCAAAGAATTCGAATGCCATCACCCCAACGTAATCCAGCTGCTTGAGCACACGGCTGGAGTAGTCTTCAGCCAGGGCTTGCAACGGGTGATCGGTACTGGCAACCGACAGCTTGAGAATGCCGCTGTCGTGAGTGTTGTGTACCAATGGGTAGAACTTCGTTTCGCCATCACGGCCGCGTACGGCAATCAGCGACACTTCGCCGGTGAACGGCACAAACCCTTCCAGCAGGCACGCCACACTGCCCAGTTCAGCAAACGTATCCACGACATCGGCAGGGGTGCGCAGCACTTTCTGGCCCTTGCCGTCATAACCCAGGGTGCGGGTCTTGAGCACGGCAGGCAGGCCAATGGTGGCCACTGCTGCGTCCAGATCAGCCTGGGACTGGATGTCGGCAAATGCCGGCGTCGGAATGCCCAGATCCTTGAACATGCTCTTTTCGAACCAGCGATCGCGGGCAATGCGCAACGCTTCGGCGCTCGGGTATACCGGGACGAATTGCGACAGGAAAGCCACGGTTTCAGCGGGAACGCTTTCGAACTCGAACGTCACCAGGTCGACTTCGTCAGCCAACTGGCGCAAATGGTCCGGGTCGCTGTAGTCCGCACGCAGGTGCTCACCCAGCGAGGCGGCACAGGCATCAGGAGCCGGATCCAGGAAAGCGAAGTTCATCCCCAGCGGAGTGCCCGCCAGAGCCAGCATGCGGCCCAATTGACCGCCACCGATTACACCGATTTTCATCGTCAGAAACCTCAGGCTACGCGCGGGTCTGGATTGTCCAGCACGCTGTCTGTCTGTTCAGCACGGAATGCTTTCAAAACGGTATGGAACTGCGGATGCTTGGCGCCCAGGATGCTCGCCGACAACAGGGCAGCGTTGATCGCGCCCGCTTTGCCGATGGCCAGGGTTGCAACCGGGATGCCCGCCGGCATTTGCACGATCGACAGCAGCGAGTCTACGCCCGACAGCATGGCCGACTGGACCGGTACACCGAGTACTGGCAAATGGGTTTTGGCTGCACACATGCCTGGCAGGTGGGCTGCGCCACCGGCACCCGCGATGATGACCTCGATCCCGCGGCCTTCGGCCTCTTCGGCATACTGGAACAGCAGATCCGGAGTGCGGTGGGCAGAGACCACTTTCACTTCGTAAGGAATGCCGAGTTTTTCCAGCATATCGGCGGTGTGGCTGAGGGTGGACCAATCGGACTTGGAGCCCATGATCACGCCTACCAGTGCACTCATCGTCGCGCCTCTTCTCTTGGGCGCCCGCAGGCGCGTCAAAAAACAACAAGCCACGTGGAGGATCCGACGTGGCTTGTTATAGGAATTAAGGCCGGTCAAGCCAGCCGAAGGCCGCGCAGTATACCCCAAACATGTGCCTTGAAAGCACCTTTGACGACCATCTGTCTTGCACATCGGACAATCCCGAATACCCCGGTTTTATTGACCTTCAGGTCAAAACACGCCTCCTCGGCTACGGCCTCTGATCATCAGGTGCCACGCCTACATTGCACAGAGATAGAAACGACATAACTCGACGAATTCCAGCCACGGCGAAACCTGGAATTAACGTCTTCACTTAAATTCAAACCGGTAACAGCAAAAACGTAAACAGTCCTGCAAGGATTGCAGGCTCTTTATTAAAAGGATATTTCCCATGCAACCGATCACACTTTATATTTTTATCCACAACGATGTCCCGCACCGTGCCATCAACACATTGGGGCGTGCATACTTCAAAGAGTTTACCGACGAAATCACGGCAATTACAAAGCGATCTTTTATATTCAAGGACATACGTAACGTGCAGGGCATGACTGACTTCAACTATAAAAGCCAGTCCATAGACGACGTTCTTCATAGATGGGAATTGGCGGCCATCCGATACAAAAACCAACACGGGTTAAAGTGGGGTAAAACCGAACGCTACATTCTGGTTACGCACTCCCCGCTCAACGAAACCACCCTGGGTTGCGCCTACCCCGGGCAACCCGCCGTCATTGCCAGCCTTAAACACTATCAAGTGATCGCCCATGAAGTAGGCCACAGTTTCAATGCATCCCACAACAATGCAGCACTCGGCCACAATCCATGGGGAAGCGTATGTGAAACGTTCATGTTTCCCAACGCTTCAACTTTTCGAAGTAATTGTTACCGTTTCACGCCGGAAAACAGAAACAACATAAGCGCATTCTTAAGTGATGCCCCCTAAGACCGGAATTTCTAACAGACTTATCAGTCATCACCTGAATGAAGGCTAAAAATGCGACCGATCAATATATATACATTTGTTCATGACACTGTTCTTCAGAAAAACGATCGCCACCTAAAATATTTATTTTTCGATATTTTTACGCCCCAGCTATCAACGATGACTGGCCGTTCGGTTAACGTTGTATTTCTGCGGGATATTCCCGACATCACAAATTTTGACTACCTGTCCTTCTCAGATAACCGTCTGGATATTGAGCCGGTTATTGAAGCACTGAGCACGGCCATTAAAGCCGTCTTTGCTGCATACATGGCTGAACATCGGCGGGCCGGAAAACCTGCCGATTTATACCTGATCCTGATTGATGGACTCCTCATGCCCTCAATGGGGGTGGAGGGCATGGCTATTCCAGAGGCCAACATCGCTATCGCCACGACACTTGGACGAACGGTGGTGGCCCATGAAATAGGGCACTGCCTCGGCGCTACCCATGAAGATGTTGCCTTGTATCGTGAGCCCGAACGTAATGATCCTTCTCACTGTGCAACCTTTATGGCAACGGGCCGCGTGGAGGGTGCTTGCTCTATCTTCAGCTTTAGCAGTGAAAATTACGCCAACATAAAGCAGCACCTAAAAAAAGCCCCTTAAAACCCATAACAAAAATAACAAAAAACGCATTCACTCGGGTTGAGTTCCACTTTCCAGTTTTCGCCACAACAACCGTACGTTGGCCTTGCGCACCAGGGCACAGCGGTACAGGCGAATCTCCAGCGGCACATGCCATTGCGGGCCACCGCACACCACCAGCTCGCCCCGCGCCAGCTCGGCACGCACGCTCAAATGCGGCACCCAGGCGATGCCCAACCCTTCAAGCGCCATGCTTTTAAGGCTGTCGGCCATCGCGGTCTCATAAATAGTGGTAAAGCGCAGGCTGCGCTGGCGCAGCAGCAAATTCACCGAGCGGCCCAGAAATGCGCCAGCGCTATAGGCCAGTAGCGGCACGCTGACATCGCCTTCCAGATCGAACAACGGCTTGCCGTCGGCATCGGCCGCGCATACCGGCAGCATTTCGGTATTACCCAGGTGCAGGGACGGGAAAATTTCCGGATCCATCTGCAAGGCCGCATCCGGATCGTAAAAAGCCAGCATCAAATCGCAGCCACCTTCGCGCAAAGCATGCACCGCGTCTCCGACGTTAGTCGCAACCAGTCGTGTCGCGATGTTCAGCCCTTCATTGCGCAACTGGGCGATCCAGCGCGGGAAAAAACCCAGGGCCAGGGAGTGAGCGGCAGCCACTTGCATGACCTCACCCTGCCCGCCTTCGAGGTGATGAAGGTGACGCAGCACCTCACCCAACTGTTCGACGACCGTACGTGCGGTAACCAAAAACAGTTGACCGGCCGCAGTCAACTCCACCGGGGTGCGGGAACGATTCACCAAGGTCAGCCCAAGCGCCGCTTCAAGGCTGCGAATTCGCCGACTAAAGGCCGGCTGAGTGACGAAACGGCGCTCTGCTGCCTGGGAAAAACTGCGGGTAGCAGCCAGGGCACTGAAGTCCTCTAACCATTTACTTTCGAGATTCATCGAGTCCTCCCGGACGCGCACCAAAATGGGTCACACGCTCGACGCGCCTGCCGCGTCACGTCGCTATTATGCCGTTTATGCATAGGTTAGTGTTTAAAGGCATTGGCCCAAAATAGTCTGCAGGCCTAGGATTCGCAGCGTTCCGGCCCAGACCGGGTTCATATCGAGATGATTTCTATCATGTCCTCCGCTGCATCTTTCCGTACCGAAAAAGACCTGCTTGGCGTACTCGAAGTACCCGCTCAAGCGTATTACGGCATCCAGACCCTGCGAGCGGTGAACAACTTCCGTCTCTCCGGCGTTCCGATCTCGCATTACCCGAAGCTGGTTGTGGGCCTGGCCATGGTTAAACAGGCCGCTGCTGACGCCAACCGCGAGTTGGGTCATCTGAGCGACGCCAAGCACGCTGCCATCAGCGAAGCGTGTGCACGCCTGATCCGCGGCGATTTCCACGAAGAGTTCGTGGTGGACATGATTCAAGGCGGCGCTGGCACTTCAACCAACATGAATGCCAACGAAGTGATCGCCAACATCGCGCTGGAGGCCATGGGCCATCAGAAAGGCGAATACCAATACCTGCACCCGAACAACGACGTCAACATGGCGCAGTCGACCAACGACGCCTACCCGACGGCCATTCGTCTGGGCTTGTTGTTGGGTCACGACGCACTGCTGGCCAGCCTCGACAGCCTGATCCAGTCGTTCGCAGCCAAAGGCGCCGAGTTCAGCCACGTCCTGAAAATGGGCCGTACCCAGCTGCAAGACGCCGTGCCAATGACCCTGGGTCAAGAGTTCCGCGCTTTCGCCACTACATTGAGTGAAGACCTGGCTCGCCTGAAAACCCTGGCGCCAGAGCTGCTGACTGAAGTGAACCTGGGTGGCACCGCCATCGGTACCGGCATCAACGCCGACCCGCGTTACCAGATGCTGGCCGTGAACCGCCTGGCCACCATCAGCGGTCACCCGCTGGTACCGGCGGCCGACCTGATCGAAGCCACCTCCGACATGGGCGCCTTCGTACTGTTCTCCGGCATGCTCAAGCGTACCGCGGTCAAGCTGTCGAAGATCTGCAACGACTTGCGCCTGCTGTCCAGCGGCCCACGTACCGGCATCAACGAAATCAACCTGCCAGCACGTCAGCCAGGCAGTTCGATCATGCCAGGCAAGGTCAACCCGGTTATCCCGGAAGCCGTGAACCAGGTGGCATTCCAGATCATCGGTAACGACCTGGCCCTGACCATCGCTGCCGAAGGTGGCCAGCTGCAACTGAACGTTATGGAGCCGCTGATCGCGTTCAAGATCTTCGACTCGATTCGTCTGCTGCAACGCGCCATGGACATGCTGCGCGAACACTGCATCACCGGCATCACGGCCAACGAAGCGCGCTGCCGTGAACTGGTCGAGCACTCGATTGGTCTGGTGACTGCACTTAACCCGTACATCGGTTATGAAAACGCCACCCGTATCGCCCGTATCGCTCTTGAAAGCGGCCGCGGCGTACTGGAACTGGTGCGCGAAGAAGGCTTGCTCGACGACGCCATGCTCGACGACATCCTGCGCCCGGAAAACATGATTGCTCCGCGTCTGGTGCCACTCAAGGCCTGATGCTGTAACACGCTCAACGCTCACCAGGTCGAGGGACTAGACACCTCTCACCTTTTGAGGGCTTGCAGATACGTCTGCAGGCCCTTTTTTTTGGCCCTGGGATTTTGAAACCCCTCCCCCCTCTCCCAGAGGGAGAGAAGACTAAAGGCAAAAGCAGATCAGATTAACGCCACAAATCGAGCCCTTTCACCCTCAGGGAGAGGGCTGGGGTGAGGGCAATTTGACAATAAACAAAGCCATATCGGACAACTCACACATGAAAATTCAGTCACTTATGCAGACGCTTCCTGCGCTCCTAGGTATAGTGCCGCCCCTCTTCCTGTGCCCGGCCCCAGCACCAGCGGCCATCGTCAGCACGGAAACAGCATCGTAAACCAAGCAGCAACATGGCCAGGGTCACATTGATCGCCTACGTTTATGCCTTGCTCAAGCAGGTGTAACGCGATATTTCGATCCGGCCGTGTTGCCATCAGATAAAAACAGCGAGGAATAATCCATGCTTGAAGTCATCAATGACTTCCTCTCAGGGAAAGTGCTAATCGTGCTCATGGTCGGGCTCGGTGGCTACTTCACGATCCGCTCGCGTTTCGTTCAGTTTCGTTACTTTCTGCACATGTTTTCGGTTTTCAAGGACAGCCTGCGCAGCAGCGCCGGTGAGCTGAGCTCATTTCAGGCATTGATGCTGAGCCTGGCCGGCCGTGTCGGCGCGGGCAACATTGCCGGTGTCGGTATTGCCGTTACCCTGGGTGGCCCCGGTGCCGTGTTCTGGATGTGGGTGACCGCCCTGGTCGGCATGTCCAGCAGCCTGATCGAATGCTCCCTGGGCCAGCTGTACAAGCGTCGTGATTCGGAAGGCCAACTGCGCGGCGGCCCGTCCTTCTATATGAAGTACGGCCTGGGCAAAGTGTGGATGGGCAAACTGATGGCCGTGCTGTTGCTGATCACCTTCGGTTTTGCCTTCATGGGCCTGCAAGCCCATGCCGTGACCCACTCGCTGCAAGACGCCTTCGGCTTCAAGGTCAACTACTCGGGGCTGGCCATCGCCATCCTGCTGGGCCTGGTGTTTATCGGCGGGATCAAGCGTATCGCTTCGGTAGCCGACCTGCTGGTACCGGTCAAGACCCTGGCCTATATTGCGGTCACCCTGTATGTGATCGTACTGCAGTTCGACCACGTACCCGCCATGCTGGGCCATATCGTCAAGAGCGCCTTCGGCCTGGACCCTGTGTTCGGTGGCCTGATCGGCAGTGCAATCGTGATGGGCGTCAAACGTGGCGTCTTCGCCAACGAAGCCGGTCTGGGCAGCGCCCCGAACGTGGCTGCCGTGGCCGATGTTGAGCACCCGATCGCCCAAGGCGTGGTGCAGGCATTCAGCGTATTCCTCGACACCTTTGTGATCTGCACCTGTACGGCTTTGCTGATTCTGTTGTCGGGCTTCTACACCCCAGGTTTTGAAGGCGACGGCATTGCCCTGACCCAGAACTCCCTGGCAGCCGTGGTCGGCGAATGGGGTCGTGTCTTTATCAGCGTGGCCCTGGCGCTGTTCGTATTCACCTCGATGCTCTACAACTACTACCTGGGCGAGAACAACCTGCGCTTTTTGGTTGGAGAGAGCCGCAAAGCACTGATGGGTTATCGCGCACTGGTACTGGTGCTGATCTTTTGGGGGTCGATCGAAAACCTGCAAACGGTTTTCGCTTTCGCCGACATTGCCATGACCATGCTCGCCTTCGTTAACCTGGTTGCGCTGGCGATGCTGTTCAAGATCTGCATGCGCGTGCTCAAGGACTACGATGACCAGCGCCGCGCGGGGATCAAGACACCTGTCTTCGATTCCAGTAAATTCCCGGATCTGGATCTCGATCTAAAGGCCTGGCCGCCAAAGCCGGCCGCCCAGGTCGACGAAACAAAACGCTGATACTTGACGCGGCGGTTCTCCAGAACCGCCGCGTTTTTGCTTATGGAGACTCAATAATGACCGCAGCCACTCATCACACCTGCCAACACGTCATGGTGCTCTACACCGGCGGCACCATCGGCATGCAGGCCAGCGCCAGCGGTCTGGCACCAGCCTCGGGTTTTGAGGCACGCATGCGCGAGCACCTGGCCAGCCAACCGCAGCTGCAAGTACCGCAATGGGCCTTTCGCGAAATGAGCCCGCTGATCGACAGCGCCAACATGACGCCTGCCTACTGGCTACGCCTGCGCAGCGCGATCATCGAAGCGGTCGAGCAGGATGGCTGCGATGCTGTACTGGTCCTACATGGCACTGACACGCTGGCCTACAGCGCTGCGGCGATGTGCTTTCAACTGCTGGGCTTGCCTGCACCGGTACTCTTCACCGGCTCCATGCTGCCAGCGGGCGTACCTGACAGCGATGCCTGGGAAAACATCAGCGGTGCCTTGCAGGCGCTGGGCCAGGGCCAGCCTAACGGCGTGCAGTTGTACTTCCACGGCAAGCTGATGGCTCCAACTCGCTGCGCCAAAGTGCGCAGCTTTGGCCGTAACCCGTTTGTGACGCTGACACGCAACGGCGGCGGGACCAGGGCCAGCACCCTCCCGGCAGAACTGGCCTACAGCTACCCCAAACACCAGGCCAGCGTAGGCGTGCTGCCACTGGTGCCAGGGATTGGCGCCGCCCAGCTCGATGCCTTGCTCAACAGCGGGATCGAAGCCCTGGTACTGGAGTGTTTCGGCAGTGGCACCGGCCCTGGCGACAACCCGGACTTTCTCGCCAGTCTGCAACGGGCACAGGAAAATGGCATTGTGATCGTGGCCATTACCCAATGCCATGAAGGCGGTGTAGAACTGGACGTGTACGAAGCTGGCAGCCGCTTGCGTGAGGCGGGTGTGCTGTCAGGTGGCGGAATGACCCGCGAGGCCGTGTTCGGCAAACTGCATGCCTTGCTTGGCGCTGACCTGCCGCTGGCCGAGGTGCGCCGCCTGATCGAACTGGATGTGTGCGGGGAGCTGGCCTAAAAGCCCATAACCCGGCCTATGTAGCCGCTCTAGCAGGCTGTGATGGACTGTGCACCAGACCCGCCTTGATTGAAGGTCCTGCGGCCCTTATCGCAGCCTGCGGCAGCGGCTACAGGTTCGGTGTACATCCCCCGGCACACAACTTGCTCGCTTCCTGCACCTCCCAGGCAGGAAACGAGCATGCTCCACTCCCATCTCACAACGCTCAACGCCGTATCCCTGGTGCTCAGCACCTTCAACGCAGAAGGCTTGCCCAGCGAGATGCTGCTGGCCGGCAGCGGCATTCGGGCGGCGGACCTGAGCCGTGCAGACACTCGCATCACCACCAATCAGGAAATGCGCGTGTGCGCCAATGCCGTGGCTCTGCGCCGCGAAATCGGCCTTGAACTAGGGCGACGCATGCATGTGTCGTCCTACGGCATACTCGGTTACGCCCTACTCACCAGTGCCACCTTAGGTGACGCATTGCGTCTAGCTTTACGCTACCCGGCGCTGCTGGGAACACTTTTTGAGCTGAGCCTGGAGGTCGAGGGCGAACAGGTCCGGTTCTGTGCCAATGGCTATGCCGAGAGCCCGCAAATGGCGGTGTTCAATACCGAGCTATGCCTGGTTTCGCTCAAGGTTATATGCGAAGACTTGCTAGGCCAATCGCTGCCGCTATTGGGTGCACGCTTTATCCACAGCGCACCCGACTACCACGCCAGCTACGGGCAAAGCTTCGATTGCCCGCGTCAGTTCGATGCCGACAGCAATGCTTTCGCCTTCGCCAAGCGATGGCTCGACCAGCCTTTGCCACTGGCCGATGCGGTGACCCATCAAGCGATGGCCGAGCGTTGCCGCAAACAGAATCTGGAGTTCACCGGGAGACAAACCTGGCTGGAACGCATCCGCCAGTTGCTGGCCGCACAACTGCATGCAGCCCCCGGCCTCGAAGGGCTGGCCGAGCACATGAACTGCTCGCCGCGCACCCTGCGCCGCCACTTGCACGATATGGGTTGCAGCTACCAGACGCTGCTCGATGACCTGCGTTTTGAGCGCGCCAAGCTGCTGCTCAACGAAACCGAATGGCCCATTTACAAGATTGCCGAGACCCTGGGTTTCAGTGAAACCGCGAGCTTCCGCCATGCCTTCGTGCGCTGGAGCGGGGTTGCACCCAGCCAGTTCCGGGCCTGATTCAGAGGGGATAGGCAGGGGCCAATTACGGTCAACCATTTTGGCCACATACATCTCCTTTTGGCCGCTCCTGCCGTTCTCTCAAACCCCCGGCGCCGCAAGACTGTAGCCAACCGCTCATGCCCTGGGAGAACAAGACAATGCTGACGATCTATTCGGACGATCACCACCTGCATCATGGCCGTTGTGAGTTGATGGACGGGCAACTGTTGCCCTGCTTTGAAATGCCATCACGGGCCGACCATATTTTGCAACGTGTACAAACCCGTGAACTCGGCCCAGTGAGCGCCCCGCAAGACTTCGGCCGCGGGCCTATCGAGCGGATTCACAGTGCGGCCTACCTGGACTTTTTCCAGGGTGCCTGGGACCGCTGGGCCCAACATGGCCGCGACGGTGACTTGCTGCCTTATACCTGGCCTGCCCGTACTTTACGTGCCGTTCTGCCCACCAGCCTGCATGGCCAACTTGGCTATTACAGCTTCGACGGCGGAGCGCCGATTACTGCGGGCACATGGCAAGCGGCCTACAGTGCAGCGCAAGTAGCCCTGACTGCCCAAGCCGAAATTCAAAACGGCGCCCACAGTGCTTTCGCACTTTGCCGGCCACCGGGGCATCACGCCGCCAGCGACTTGATGGGCGGTTACTGCTACCTGAATAACGCCGCCATAGCAGCCCAGGCCTTTCTCGATCAAGGCCACAGCAAGGTGGCTATCCTCGACGTTGATTACCATCACGGTAATGGTACGCAGTCGATTTTCTATGAACGTAACGACGTGCTGTTTACCTCGATTCACGGCCATCCTGAGGCCGAGTTTCCGTTCTTTTTAGGGTATGAAGATGAACTGGGCGAAGGGCCCGGGGAAGGCTTTAACTTCAACTACCCGCTGGCTGCGGGTTCGGCCTGGGATCGCTGGAGCGCGGCGCTGGAATTGGCCTGCGCTGAAATCGAGCGCTATGACGCTGGCGTAATCGTGGTTTCGCTGGGTGTGGATACATTCAAGAACGACCCGATTTCCCAATTCAAACTCGACAGCCCGGACTACCTGCGCATGGGTGAGCGTATTGCGCGGCTGGGCAAACCGACACTATTTGTGATGGAAGGTGGTTACGCCGTAGAGGAAATCGGCGTGAATGCGGTGAATGTGCTGGAGGGGTTTGAAAGCGCGCAATGATCAAGCCCTTCCTGTGGGAGCGGGCTTGCTCGCAATTCAGCCGGTGCGGTCTGTCTGAATTAATGCGGTGCCCCCCTCGCGAGCAAGCCCGCTCCCACAGGTTCAACGGCTGCCATTCCACACCTTGCCCAGCCGCTCCAGCGCCGCCTTGATCTCCACTTCGGGTACCGCTGCAAACCCCAACACCAATCCCGCGCGGTTATCCACAGGCTCACTCGAATCCTGTAACCAATAACTGCTCAGCCCGTTGATCTCCACGTCCACTGCCCGGGCCTGCGCCAGCAGTTGCTGCTCACGAGCCAAACTCGCCACCGGCACCGCCACATGCAAGCCCGCCGCGATACCCGGCATGGCCCCAACCTCCGCCAACCCCTGTGGCCAGTTGGCCAGCAATACATCACGGCGACTCAAAGCCGCGCGACGCATCCGCCGTATATGCCGCTGAAAATGCCCCGCCGCCATAAACTCGGCCATCACCGCCTGAGTGCCGACCTCCGAATGGCGCATATCCAGCGAGCGCCGGCGGGCAAACGGCTCGATCAGCCCCTTTGGCAGCACCAGATACCCCAGGCGCAACGCCGGAAACGCCACCTTGCCGAAAGTACCGACATAAATCACCCGCCCGCTGCGGTCCAATGCCGCCAGCGGGGCCAGCGGCGCACCGCTATAGCGGTACTCGCCATCGTAGTCGTCTTCGACAATCCAGCCCTCTGTACGCTCGGCCCAGGCCAGCAGTTCCAGGCGCCGGGCCAGGCTCATGGTGACCCCGCTGGGGTATTGATGGGAGGGCGTGACATAGGCCAGCCGGCAGTTGCTCAAATGCGCCAGCGCCGAACAGTCCATACCGTCCTGATCCACCGCCACGCCCTGCACATTCGCCCCGGCAATCGCAAAGGCATAGGCAGCTGCGCGATAGCCGGGGTTTTCCACAGCCACCCCTTCGCCCGGCTCCACCAGCAGCTGTGCACAAAGGCTAATTCCTTGCTGCGCGCCACTGGTGATCAAAATTTGCTCAGCCGTACACGATAAACCTCGTGAAGTACGCAAATAAGCCGCAATCAATGCACGCAGACGCTCATCACCTGCAGGATCGCCGTAGCACAGATGCTGCAACTCCGGCTTACGCCAAAAAGCCGCCTGCAGCTTGCTCCATACCTCGAAAGGGAATAAGTCGAACGCCGGAACACCCACCCGAAATGCGCGGGGAACACCACTGGGTGGCAGGTCCAATGCATGGGTTGCAACCCTGCTCAGAGCCGTGCTGTGGATAACTTTACTGGATGTAATTACAGGTATTTCAGGCTGTTTTGTGGATAACCCTGGGGATAAGCCTGTTGAAAAGCCTGTGGATAAGTTGGTGGACAACTTTTTTAGCGGCAGGGCTTTTTCTGGCAATTTGGCCACATAAGTACCGCCCCCAACTCTCCCCTCAATAAATCCTTCGGCATACAACTGGTCATAGGCCCGCATCACACTATTGCGGGAAATCCCCAAGGCACCGGCCATGTCACGGCTGGCGGGCAAGCGCGAGCCGCCATTCAAACGACCATCCAGCACACGTTGGCGCAATGCCAGATACAGCTGGCGGCTCAGACCCTTTTTGGGATCAAGCTCGATCCCGGCGGGGTTGAAGGCGATGGAAAGAACTGAATCCTTCATGGATTGGACCTATGAAATTGACCATTAATGGCTCTTACAACCAACCAATAGCCTGCCTAGGATAAAGCCAATCGCCAAGGATAATTTCCATGTACGTACCCCGCGCCTTCGCCGTAGACGACATTAAAATCCTGCACCAGCAGATGCAGGCCTCCCCCCTGCCCGTACTGGTCACACATGCCAGCCAGGGCCTGCTCGCCAGTCATGTGCCTATGCTGTTGAACCCCGACGAAGGCCCGTGCGGCACATTGTACGGGCACCTGGCCCGGGCCAATCCACACTGGCAGGACCTGGCCCAAGGCACGGAAGCACTGGTGATCTTTGCCGGCGAACAGACCTATATCAGCCCGACCTTTTACCCAGGCAAGGCCGACCACGGAAAAGCCGTACCCACCTGGAATTACCTGGCCGTACACGCTTATGGCATGGCCGAGGTGTTCGATGATGCCGAACGTTTGCTGGCACTGGTCAGCCGCCTGAGCGACAGGCATGAAGCCAATCGCCCCGCGCCCTGGGCTGTCAGCGACGCCCCCGCCGACTATGTCGACAGCATGCTCAAGGCCATTGTGGGCTTTCGCCTGCCTATCACCCGCCTGCAAGGCAAACGCAAACTCAGCCAGAACCGCGACGCCCGCGACCAGGCTGGTGTGCGCCAGGGCCTGCTGGCCAACCCCAACCCGCAAGACCACGCACTCGCTCATTTAATGGTTAAGGAATAACTGAAAATGGCTCAAATCCAGATCAAAACTGCCACCGCCACCGATCGCGAACAGTGGCTACCACTTTGGCAAGCTTACTTGCGCTTCTACAAAACCGAGCTATCCGACGAAATCAGCCAATCCACTTGGGCGCGTTTTCTCGACCCGGCAGAACCGACCACCCTGGCCCTGGCCTGGCAAGACGACAAAGCGGTGGGCATGGTGCAGTGCGTTTATCACCGCACCAACTGGAGCATCAAAGACGCCTGCTATCTTCAAGACCTGTTTGTCAGTCCCGATGTGCGCGGCAAGGGGGTGGGTCGTCAGTTAATCGAGCATGTATACGCAGCCGCCCGCGCCAAGGACTGCTGCAAAGTGCATTGGCTCACCCAGGAAACCAACGCCACGGCTATTCAGTTGTATGAGCGCATTGGCGAGCGCCCCGGCTTTATCCAGTTTCGCAAAACCTTGTCATAAATAAGGAACGCGCAATGCCCGACTCTCTAGAACGTTGGCTGGCGGCTAAAACCCCGGATACCCGCACCCTCGAAGGGCGATTCATTCGTCTGGAAAAGCTCGACCCCGAACGTCATGGCGATGAACTATGGCTAGCCTTACAAGGGCCGCAGGCCGATCCCAAGCTGTGGGACTACCTGCCCTACGGTCCATTTAACGAGCGTCCGACCTTTGACGCTTGGCTGCAAAAGCATGCCGATAGCCGTGATCCACATTTCTATGCCGTTATCGACAAGCCCAGCGGTGAGGCACAAGGCTTGCTTAGCCTGATGTGCATCGTCCCGGAGCACGGGCGTATCGAGATCGGCCACGTCGCCTTTGGCGCACCCATGCAACGCTCACCGAAAAGCACGGAGGCGGTCTACCTGCTCGCCAAGGAAGCCTTCGCCCTGGGCAACCGGCGTCTGGAATGGAAGTGCAACAACGATAACGCAAGATCGAAGCGTACCGCCGTACGATTGGGGTACACATACGAAGGCGTTTTCCGCCAGCATATGGTGGTTAAAGGCAAAAACCGTGATACCACGTGGTACAGCATTATTAGTACGGAATGGCCCCCACTAGCGGCAGGGTTCGAAAAATGGCTGGCATTGGATAACCAACCAGAAAGCGGCCAAATAAAGACCCTGGAAGAATGCAGAGCCACAGCTGTATAAAATTTGATCAATACGCCCAGCAAGGACTGCTGGGCGTTTTTGTGCTTGGAATAAACACATTTGCGCTACGCGACCGCTTGATACCCCTGTTGCACAGGGAGAAGCGCAAACACTCGTAGCAGCGCGATGCACCTGAAACACCATGGCTCAGCGACCTATGTCTAACGCCTCGTACGGGCACACCACACCTCGCCCTACTTGCTAGGCGCTACAGGCGCTTTTCCAGCCTTGTCGTCGCCAGACTCCTTGAATCGAACCTGCGAAAAAGCCTCAATTCAAGAGCAAAAAAAAGGGGAGCACATGCCCCCCCCGAGGTTTAAAGCGTTTACATCAAAGACAGTATCAGGCTTCGATTTCGATCAGAATTTCACCCGGATTAACGCGATCGCCCTTGATTACATGGATGGTGACGATTTTGCCTGCGATGCCGGCCTGGACTTCAGTTTCCATTTTCATCGCTTCGGTGATCAGTACCGACTGACCCGCCTTGACCACATCGCCTACAGCGACCAGTACATCAACGATGTTGCCTGGCATTGCCGTGCTCACATGGCCTGGCTCGCTGGCCTGCTTGCGCTTGCTTGAGGTGCCACCAACAAATTCGTTGAGGGGTTCGAACACCACCTCTTCCGGCATGCCATCGATGGACAGGTAGAAGTGACGCTTGCCTTCAGCCTTGACGCCCACACCGGTGATGTCAACGCGATAGCTCTCACCGTGCACGTCGATCACGAACTCGGTCGGCACGCCCTCACCGCTCGCCTTGGTGACACCGCCAGCCTCAGGGATAGGCAGCAGCACTTCTGGGGTCAGAGTGCCTGCAGCGCGCTCCTCAAGGAACTTGCGACCGATATCCGGGAACATGGCGAAGGTCAGTACGTCTTCTTCCGACTGGGCCAGGGCACCAATTTCAGCACGCAGCTTGACCATTTCGGGCTTTAGCAGGTCCGCAGGGCGTACGTCGATCAGCTCTTCGTTGCCAATGGCCTGACGACGCAGTTGCTCGTTGACCACGCCCGGCGCCTTGCCGTAGCCGCCTTGCAGGTAGAGCTTCACTTCGTTGGTGATGGTTTTGTAACGCTCACCCGCCAATACGTTGAAGAATGCCTGAGTACCCACAATTTGCGACGTCGGTGTTACCAGCGGCGGGTAACCGAGGTCTTCACGCACACGCGGGATTTCGGCCAGCACTTCGCTCATGCGGTTCAGCGCACCCTGCTCTTTGAGCTGGTTGGCAAGGTTGGAAATCATCCCGCCCGGCACCTGGTTAACCTGAACACGGGTATCAACAGCGGTGAATTCGCTTTCAAACTGGTGATACTTCTTACGCACTGCGTAGAAGTACATACCAATTTCCTGCAGCAGCGACAGATCGAGACCGGTGTCGTATTCACTGCCTTTGAGCGCGGCAACCATCGACTCGGTGCCCGGGTGGCTGGTGCCCCACGCAAAGCTGGAGATCGCGGTATCAATGTGGTCTGCGCCATTCTCGATAGCCTTGAGCTGGCACATGGCAGCCAGACCGGCGGTGTCATGGGAGTGAATAAAGATCGGCAGAGTGATTTCGGCTTTCAGCGCCTTGACCAGTTCGCCCGTGGCGTACGGCGTCAGCAGGCCAGCCATGTCTTTGATGGCGACCGAGTCGCAGCCCATGGCTTCCATCTGCTTGGCCTGCGCCACAAACGCCTCGGTGGTATGTACCGGACTGGTGGTATAGGCGATGGTGCCCTGGGCATGCTTGCCGGCAGCTTTGACCGCCTCGATGGCCACACGCAGGTTACGCACGTCGTTCATGGCGTCGAAGATGCGGAACACGTCGATACCGTTGACTGCTGCTTTGGCGACGAAGGCTTTGACCACGTCGTCGCTGTAATGGCGATAGCCCAGCAGGTTCTGGCCGCGCAGCAACATTTGCAGACGCGTGTTGGGCAAGGCGGCACGCAGTTGGCGCAGACGCTCCCACGGATCTTCCTTGAGGAAACGCACGCAGGCATCAAAGGTCGCGCCGCCCCAGACTTCAAGCGACCAGTAGCCGACTTTGTCGAGCTTGTCGCAGATCGGCAGCATGTCTTCAGTGCGCATGCGGGTGGCCAGCAGCGACTGGTGGGCGTCACGCAGGATGGTGTCAGTTACGAAAATCTTCTTGCTCATTATTCTTTTCCTCACAGGCCTGCGTGGGCGGCGATGGCGGCAGCGATGGCCAGGGCCAACTCTTCGGGTTTGCGCTTGATCGAGTAGTTGGTCAGCTCAGGGTGGCTTTCTACGAAGCTGGTGTTGAACTGGCCACTACGGAATTCCGGGTTACGCAGGATTTCCTGGTAATACGCGGCGGTGGTTTTGACCCCTTGCAGACGCATGTCGTCGAGGGCGCGCAAACCACGGTCCATCGCTTCTTCCCAGGTCAGGGCCCACACCACCAGTTTCAGACACATGGAGTCGTAATACGGCGGGATGGTATAGCCGGTGTAGATCGCCGTGTCGGTACGTACACCGGGGCCGCCGGGCGCGTAGTAACGGGTGATCTTGCCGAAACTGGGCAGGAAGTTGTTTTTCGGGTCTTCGGCGTTGATCCGGAACTGCAGGGCAAAGCCGCGATGCTGCACGTCTTCCTGCTTGATCGAGAGCGGCAGGCCAGAGGCGATACGAATCTGTTCACGAACAATGTCGATGCCGGTAATTTCTTCGGTGATGGTGTGCTCCACCTGCACCCGAGTGTTCATCTCCATGAAGTACACCTCGCCCTCGGCGAGCAGGAACTCCACGGTACCGGCGTTCTCGTAACCCACGGCCTTGGCTGCGCGCACAGACAGGTCGCCGATATAGGCACGCTGTTCCGGGGTCAGCTGCGGGCTCGGGGCGATTTCGATCAGCTTTTGGTTGCGACGCTGGATCGAGCAGTCGCGCTCAAACAGATGCACCACGTTGCCAAAGCTGTCGCCGAGAATTTGCGCCTCGATATGCTTGGGGTTGACGATGCATTTTTCGAGGAACACTTCGGCCGAACCAAAGGCCTTGGTCGCTTCCGAGATCACCCGCGGGAAGGCTTGCTCGAGTTCTTCACGGCTGTTGCAGCGACGAATGCCGCGACCGCCACCACCCGAGGTGGCCTTGAGCATCACCGGGTAGCCAATGCGTTCGCCTTCAATCAAGGCTTCGTGGATGTCGGCAACGTTGCCTTCAGTGCCCGGCGTGACTGGCACACCGGCCTTGATCATGCTGCGACGCGCTTCAGTCTTGTCGCCCATACGGCGAATGACTTCAGCGGCCGGACCGATGAACTTGATCCCGCGCTCGGCGCAGATATCAGCCAACTCAGCGTTTTCTGACAAAAAACCGTAACCGGGATGCAGAGCATCACAACCGGTTTCAACCGCCAGGTTCACCAGCTTGCGCGGATTCAAATAACCGGCCAGCGGGTCTTCGCCGATATTGTGTGCTTCGTCGGCGCGCTTGACGTGCAAGGCATGCCGATCAGCTTCGGAATAGACCGCTACAGAGCGAATCCCCATCTCGGCGCAGGCACGCACGATGCGGACGGCGATTTCTCCGCGGTTGGCGATCAGGATCTTTTTTATCACTTGGATTTTCCCTAAAGCCTATGGAACAAACGACCTGCTAGACCAGGTCGGCACGTGTCCAAATGTGTCTGAACCGTTGTGTCGTCACACTAGACCCACGCAGTGATAAACAAAAATCAATAATTCTTGGGTCGTGCATAAGTAACAACTTATAGTCAGATCACTTGTCGCTTCGGATAATTTTATAAAAATGCGTAAGTCATTGATGCGTATCACTTTTCGCCAATTACAGGTGTTTAACGAAGTCTGTGATTTGCGTTCTTACAGCCGCGCAGCAGAAGAAATGTCGCTGACGCAACCCGCCGTAAGTCTACAAATTCGTCAGCTTGAAGAGCTGGTTGGCCAACCATTGTTCGAGTACGTCGGCAAAAAGCTGTACATGACCGAAGCCGCTGAAGCGCTTCAGTTGGCCAGTCGGGATATTTTCGGCCGGCTGGAAAACCTCGACATGCAACTTTCCGACATGCTCGGGTCATTGCAAGGCCAGTTGAAACTGGCCGTAGAGTCGAGCGCGAAATATTTTGTGCCGCATCTGTTTGCGGCCTTCAAGCGCCAGCATCCGGAAGTCAATTTGCAACTGACGGTGGTCAACCGGGCGCAGGCCGTTCGTCGGCTGTCAGATAACCGCGATGATCTGGTGATCATGTCGATGGTGCCGCAGGACATGGGCCTGGAATTCTTGCCGTTTCTGAACAACCCGATTGTGGCCGTGGCTCCCGCTGATCATCCGTTGTGCAACCGGGGTCCGCTGCATTTGCAGGATCTGGAGCCTTATACCTTGCTGATGCGCGAGCAGGGTTCGGGCACGCGCATGGCGTGTGAGGAGTATTTCAAGGAAAAGCGCGTGCACTTCAATCAGACGCTGGAAGTGTCGTCCAACGAGTCGCAGCGCGAGTGCGCGGTAGCCGGGTTGGGCGTGGCGTTATTGACCCGCCACGCCGTCAGCCTGGAACTGGCGACCGGCCTGCTGTGCGAACTGCCGGTCGAGGAGTTGCCGCTGTATCGCAGCTGGTGCGTGGTGCAGGCCAAGGCCAAGCGCCTGTCACCGGTGGCGCATGCATTTCTGGGGTTTATTCGCAGTGAGCGCCTGCAAATCAGCGCGTTGGTTGAGCGCTTCGACGGTCACTTGCCGACGCAGACTGCCAGTAGTTGATCGACCCCAGGTCAGGGTAGTCAGAGGTTTCCAGACGCAGTTGGCGCTGGCTCGTATGGTCTTCAATCGCGCGACGGAAGGCCATGCGGCGCTGGTCTTCTTGCTGACGGCGGGTTTTGACGGCGCTATTGCGTTCTTCGTAAGGCTGAGCCATTTCGAGTCTCCCAAGGCGTGTACGGGAGCTTTACGATGCACGTTGTTTATGACGACTTGGCGAAGGTGGGATGACAGGGGGATGAACGCTGAATGTGAGCTCTGCGTGGGAGCGGGCTTGCTCGCGATTCAGGCGCTGCGGTGTGTCTGTCACACGGCGGCATTCCCTATCGCGAGCAAGCCCGCTCCCACAGAAGATGTTGTGCGCTTTTAATCTTCGTGGCTTTTCAGTGATTTAGGCGACAGACGCAAGCTGCGCAGGCTGCGCTTGACGCTCTTGAGGTGGTTGACCAGGCTCGGGCCTCGGGCCATGGCAACACCCATTGCCAACACGTCAATCACTACCAGGTGGGCAATACGCGAGGTCAGCGGGGTATAGATTTCGGTGTCTTCATGCACATCGATCGCCAGATTGACGGTTGCCAGCTCCGCCAGCGGCGTCTGGCTCGGGCACAAGGTAATCAGGGTCGCGCCGCTTTCACGCACCAGGTTGGCGGTGATCAGCAAGTCTTTGGAACGGCCCGACTGGGAAATGCAGATCGCCACGTCGGTAGGCTTCAAGGTCACGGCCGACATCGCTTGCATATGCGGGTCGGAATAGGCCGCCGCGGTCAGCAACAGACGGAAAAACTTGTGCTGGGCATCCGCCGCAACCGCGCCCGAGGCACCAAACCCATAAAACTCGACACGCTGCGCTTGCGACATGGCCGTCACGGCACGCTGCAGCGCTATCGGATCGAGCTTCTCGCGCACGTCCATCAAGGTATGCAGCGTGGTGTCGAAAATTTTCAGGCTGTAGTCCGCTACCGAATCGTCTTCATGGATCGCGAACTGACCAAAACTGGCACCGGCCGCCAGGCTTTGCGCCAGCTTGAGCTTCAGGTCCTGAAACCCGGAACAGCCTATCGCCCGGCAAAAACGCACGATGGTCGGCTCGCTGATTCCGACACTGTGGGCAAGGTCGGCCATGGAACTGTGCATTACAGCCGCAGGATCAAGCAGCACGTGATCGGCGACCTTGAGTTCCGATTTACGTAACAGGTGGCGTGACTGGGCAATATGTTGCAGCAGGTTCAAAGGGCAGGACTCGGTCTGTAAGCGGCGGGCGCCGGGGATGTAGCAATCTTGTAGTTATACTACAAGAATTCGTTTTCTGCCCAGCCAATACGCCATCAACTATCCAGTTATCTCCCTTGATTCAAGCCGCTTGAGGGCCATGTAGCCCTTTTTGGCACTACAAGACCACTACACCGTTACGCAGTAAATCGCTGAATTGCACTGCGTTTATCGGACGACTGATCAAATAGCCCTGCACTTCGTCGCACTGGCGAGTCTTGAGAAATGCCAGCTGCGCCTCGTTTTCAACGCCTTCTGCCACCACTTTAAGGCCCAGACTGTGGGCCATGGCAATAATTGCGAGGGTGATGGCCTCGTCTTCGCTGCAACGGCCCACGCCGTGAATAAACGTTTTATCGATTTTTACGTAATCCACCGCAAATCGCTTGAGGTAACTGAGCGATGAATAGCCGGTGCCAAAATCATCGATTGCCAGCTTCACCCCCAGTTCATGCAATTGCTGGAAGGTAGCGATGACGTATTCAACATTGTCGAGCAACTGGCTTTCTGTCAGTTCCAGTTCCAGGCAGTGCGGCGCCAGCCCGGTTTCTTCAAGTACCTGGCGCACCAGGCTGACCAGCTTGCCCTGGCGCAACTGATGCCCCGACAAGTTCACCGATACCCGTATTGGCGCCAGCCCTGCTCGTTGCCATTCACACGCTTGCCGGCAGGCTTCGCGCAGTACAAATTCACCGATGGCGCTGATCAGGCCGGTCTCTTCGGCAAGGACAATAAAGTTGCCTGGCGGCACATTACCCAGTTGCGGGTGATCCCAGCGCACCAACGCTTCGGCGGCGTGCAGACGCCCTGTGGCCAGGCACAGCTTGGGTTGATAGAACACGTTGAGCTGGCGTTCGCTAATGGCTTTGCGCAGTTGGTTTTCCAGCTGCAGCCGTTCAAGGGAGCTGCCATGCAGGCTGTCACTGTAGAACTGAAACCTGCCGCCGCCCAGGTGCTTGGCCTGCTGCATGGCCTTGTTGGCCTGATGGACCAGGCTGGCAATATCGCGCGCGCTGTCGGGCAACATGCTGATGCCCATTGACACACTGATGACCAGCTCATGGCCATCCACCACCAGCGGCCGACCGAGCTTGTCCAGCAGCCGGGTCGCGACCCGCGCCAGGCTGGTCAGGCTGTTATAGGCATCAAACAGCACTGCAAATTCATCACCCGACAGGCGCGCAATGGTGTCGGCCTCAGGCAAGGCCTTGGTGATGCGTTCGGCCATTTTTTGCAGCACATGGTCCGCCAGCTCATGCCCGAAATTGTCATTGAGCAATTTGAAACGATCGAGATTGATGTGCAGCAACGTCAGGTTGCACGAGCCCTGGCGTACACGCTGGCTAGCCTCCTCCAGGCGTTCCTTGAACAGAAGGCGGTTGGCCAGCCCGGTCAGCTCATCAAAACGGGTCAGGTGGCGCACCCGAGCTTCGCTCAAACGGCGCTGCTCGACCTCATAGGCAAGCTCGGTATTGAGTTGCTCACTACGGACATTCGCTTGCTGCAAATCTTCGCGCAAACCTTGATGCCGCAAGCGGCGCACCATGCGCCGTTGCCTGATCCGCTTGACCTGCCATCCTAGGCCGCCCGCCAGCAGGAAAAAACCGATGCCTATGCCGAAAAAAATACCCGGCGAATTTAAACTCTGAACCATCGGCGAAATTCTTATCAGTAGATGAGCCAAAAAGTCGCCCGAGCATACACAAGCAATGCCCGTGACCAAACGCACAGGCGCTATTAAATGGATGAAATCAGCCAGGCACATTTATTGTCCGGCTTTTAGACCGCTCAGCCCAAGGCGGCCACGCAGCTAGCAATGAAACACCAACAGCCCCTAAAATGCCCCGATGCGCGATGATCTCTCTCTCTTGTTAAATTCTCTCAACGATGCCCAACGTCAGGCCGTCACGGCCAGTGTCGGGCGTCAGTTGGTCCTGGCCGGCGCTGGTTCCGGCAAAACCCGTGTGCTGGTGCACCGTATCGCCTGGCTGATCCAGGTCGAAAACGCGTCCCCACACTCCGTGCTGTCGGTGACGTTCACCAACAAGGCCGCTGCCGAGATGCGCCACCGCATCGAGCAGTTGATGGGTATCAACCCGGCAGGCATGTGGGTCGGCACCTTCCACGGCCTGGCTCACCGTCTGCTGCGGGCTCACTGGCAAGAAGCCGGCCTTAGCCAGACATTCCAGATCCTCGACAGCGACGACCAGCAACGCCTGGTCAAGCGTGTGATCCGTGAGCTGGGGCTGGATGAACAGCGCTGGCCCGTACGTCAGGCCCAGTGGTTTATCAACGGTCAAAAAGACGAAGGCCTTCGCCCCAAACATATCCAGGCCAGCGGCGACTTGTTCCTGGCCACCATGCGCAATATTTACGAGGCCTATGAGGTCGCGTGCCAACGCGCCGGTGTGATCGATTTTTCCGAGCTGCTGCTGCGTGCCCTTGATTTGTGGCGCGACAACCCGGGCTTGCTGGCGCATTACCAGAAACGCTTCCGGCACATCCTGGTAGACGAATTCCAGGATACCAACGCCGTGCAATATGCCTGGCTGCGGTTGCTGGCCCAGGGCGGCGACAGCCTGATGGTGGTCGGTGATGACGACCAGTCGATCTACGGCTGGCGCGGCGCAAAAATCGAAAACATCTATCAGTACTCAACCGACTTCCCGGATGCCGAGACCATTCGTCTGGAGCAAAATTACCGCTCCACGGCGGGCATCCTCAAAGCGGCCAATGCCCTGATTGCCAACAACACCGGGCGCATGGGCAAAGAGCTGTGGACTGACGGCGGCGAAGGCGAAGCCATCAATCTGTACGCCGCGTTCAACGAACATGACGAAGCGCGCTACGTGGTCGAAACCATCGAAAGCGCTCTGAAAACCGGCATCGCCCATAGCGATATCGCCATCTTGTACCGTTCCAACGCCCAGTCGCGAGTGCTTGAAGAAGCCTTGCTGCGCGAGCGCATCCCTTACCGCATCTATGGCGGCCAGCGCTTCTTCGAACGCGCGGAAATCAAAAATGCCATGGCCTATATGCGCCTGCTCGAAGGTCGCGGCAATGATGCGGCGCTGGAGCGGGTGATTAACGTACCTGCCCGAGGCATTGGCGAAAAAACCGTCGAAGCCATTCGCGAACACGCACGTCACAGCGACGTGTCGATGTGGGAAGCAATGCGCCAGCTGATCGCCAATAAAGCCCTGCCGGGCCGTGCTTCGGGTGCCATTGCCGGCTTTATGGAACTGATCGAAAACCTCGCGGCAAAAGTCATGGACATGCCTCTGCATCTGATGACGCAAACCGTGATCGAGCAAAGCGGGCTGATTGCCTACCATCAGGCGGAAAAAGGCGAAAAAGGCCAGGCCCGGGTAGAAAACCTTGAGGAGCTGGTCAGCGCAGCACGCAACTTTGAGAACAATGACGAAGACGAAGAGCTGTCGCCATTGGCCGCCTTCCTCGGGCATGCCTCACTGGAGGCTGGCGATACCCAGGCCGAAGAGCATGAAGACGGTATTCAGCTGATGACGCTGCACAGCGCCAAAGGCCTGGAGTTCCCGTACGTGTTCCTGGTAGGCATGGAAGAAG
Source organism: Pseudomonas sp. FSL W7-0098 (assembly GCF_005930585.1). Classification (NCBI taxonomy): domain Bacteria; kingdom Pseudomonadati; phylum Pseudomonadota; class Gammaproteobacteria; order Pseudomonadales; family Pseudomonadaceae; genus Pseudomonas; species Pseudomonas sp. FSL W7-0098. Next base: position 418,072 of record NZ_RXHW01000004.1, on the reverse strand, counting down.
GCCTGTTCCCGCACAAAATGAGCCTGGAAGAGCCCGGTCGCCTCGAAGAGGAACGACGCCTGGCCTACGTAGGCATTACCCGCGCCATGCAAAACCTGGTGATGACCTACGCAGAAACCCGACGCCTGTACGGCAGCGAAACCTACAATAAGGTTTCACGCTTCGTACGCGAAGTACCAAAGGGTCTGATCCAGGAAGTCCGACTATCCAACAGTGTCAGTCGTCCTTTCGGCGGCGGTCAAAAGCAGAGCGCCAGCACCCTGTTTGGTGGTTCGGAGATTCCCGAAACCGAATTCAAGCTCGGCCAGATGGTCAAGCATGCGGTCTTCGGCGAAGGCGTCATCCTCAATTTCGAGGGTGCAGGTGCCCAGGCACGGGTACAGGTCAACTTCAGCGAAGGCAGCAAATGGCTGATGATGGGCTACGCCAAACTTGAGGCGGTCTGACAGCAACCCGACAGCTTGGCGGGAATAAGGTAAGACAAACCGCTGTGGGAGCGAGCCTGCTCGCGAAGAGAGCACATCAGTCAATATTATTGTTGGCTGATACACCGCTTTCGCGAGCAGGCTCGCTCCCACATGTTCTCCTACGCAAAATAAATCCTAGCCCTACAAACAAATAAGCAAAAGCCCGAAACACTTCACCGCTAGCCAGTCACAACTCATCTGTGCAACATGGCGCGCGTGATATCCACAAATGGGAACCCCTTATGAAACGTTTTCTTAGCATCGCCATGGCGTTGTGCATCGGCTTGACGATGAGCATCGACGCGAACGCCAAGCGCTTCGGTGGCGGCAAAAGCGCGGGTGCAGCGCCTAGCCACCAAACGCGTCAAGCTGCTCCAGCTGCAGCCCCGGCGGCTGCCGGTGCCGCAGGCGCCGCAGCCAAGGCCGGCGGTGCTTCGCGCTGGCTCGGCCCTCTGGCCGGCCTCGCTGCCGGTGGCCTGCTGGCGTCCATGTTCATGGGCGGCGGCTTCCAGGGCATGCAGTTCTTCGACATCCTGATCATGGCGGTTATCGCCTTCCTGATCTTCCGCTTTATCGCGGCCCGTCGTCGCAAACAAGCTGACATGATGGCCCCTGCTGGCCACGCACCCATGCAACGCGAAGCGTTCGACGCCAAGCCTGCTGCTTCGATCTTCGGTGGTTCGGCTGCCCCTGCAGCACGTCCGGTGATCAACGCTCCAGCCTGGTTTAACGAGCAAAACTTCCTGGAAGCCGCGCGCAACCATTTCCAGTCCCTGCAACAGCACTGGGATGCCAACGAAATGGACAAGATCGCCGAGTTCGTGACCCCGCAGATGCTCGACTTCCTCAAGCGTGAACGCGCTGAGCTGGGTGATGGCTTCCAGTCCACCTACATCGACAACCTGACCGTGCAACTGGACGGCCTGGACGATCGCGCAGACAAAACCATTGCAACCCTGACCTTCAGCGGCGTGTCGAAAAACTCGCGCTTTGACCAGGGCGAAGCCTTCAGCGAAAGCTGGAACATGGAACGTCAGCAAGGCGACAACCAGCCTTGGCTGGTGGCAGGTATCCGCCAGAACGGCTAACCCTGCGAGTTACACATGCGTTTACCAAAGCCCCGGACTTGTCCGGGGCTTTGCATTTCACGATTGCACTTATAACGAGCTACTGTATAAAGCGCGTCATATAAACCGCGCCATAGAGCATGAGGATGAGGTCGTGGAAGAGATTATTGAAGAGCTACGCGAAAAAAACGAGCCTGTACCGGTTCCCCTGGAACTGCCTGAAGAAGACCAGTTGGTGGAAATCGAAGAGCAGCTGTTCATCGATATTCCATTTGTCTTCAGAGAATTTCTGCTGACCGTCAGTGACGTGGTGTATGGCAGCCTGGAGCCGGTCACAGTGACCGACCCACAATCGCACACCTATCTGCCGGAAGTGGCGGCAAATGCCTGGGATGCTGGCGTTGATCGCAGCCTGATCCCTATTTGCCAGGACGGCGACGACTACTACTGCGTGGAAGAAGACGGCACCGTGGTGCTGTGGTCCGGCGAAGAAGAACTCGTCACTGAAGAAACCTGGGAATCGGTCTGGCACTGGGCGCGCGACGTCTGGCTGGAAAGCTGATACCTCCAGGGTTGGTTGACGTTTCGTTGTGAGCCACAACGAAACATCAACAGCCCCCGGGCATCCCCGCTTTCCAGCCATTGGTCAGCGGGCTGTCAGTGCCCCCCCTCCTTGTGGTTATCCAGCGTTTCCAGCAGTGCAACCTGCATGCGCGTGTGAATCCGGATAAACCAGCGCCACAACAGCGCCGCAACCCCCGCCGCCACCACCGCAATCACCATCAGCAACTCGTTGGTGGGCAGGATGCTTGCCGACAAGGCCGACAGCAGCAGAAAAATCACCAGCAACGACAGAATCGGGATGACTTCCGAGATCACCCGGCGCACGCGCTGCGTATGGCGCCCTGCCATTTCCGGCTTGACCCCCATCTCGGCCAGTAGCATCGAAAGCGCCTTGAGCTTGCGATACGCCGCAATCAGGAACGGCAACGACAGCAGCAAAGCAGCCCCCCAGATCATCCCTTTTTGCCAGCTCGGCTCCAGAATCCAGCCCTGCAAATAACGGCCGATGCGCGGTGCGAAATAACCGCCGGCAAAGAAAATAGCGATGACCAGGGCCAGATTGACCCCAACTTGCAGCAAGATCTTGCGAATCATGGCCGCCAACAACGCCCCTTCGCCCTGTGGCTGAATACTGCGCAGCCATTCGCCATATAACCCCAACACCCGTGACAAGCGACCAGGCACCACCTGTGCCAGCTTGAGCGAGAGCGGGTCTGCGGCGCGAATCAGGTAAGGGGTCATCAGGGTGGTCAATACGGAGACGGCCACTGCTACGGGGTACAGGAAGCTGCTGGTGACCTGCAATGTCATACCCAGCGCCGCGATAATGAAAGAAAACTCCCCAATCTGCGAAAGCCCCATTCCGACTCGCAGCGAGGTACGTCCATCATTGCCTGCGATAAAGGCCCCCAAACCGCAGGAGAGCATCTTGCCCAGCACCACGGCGATAGTGATCACCACAATTGGCAGCGCGTACTCCAGCAGGATGGCCGGGTCGAGCATCAACCCGATGGCGACAAAGAATATTGCACTGAACAAATCACGCACCGGTTCAATCAGACGCTCGATTTTCAGTAACTGACGCGATTCGGCCATGATTGCACCGATCAAAAACGCCCCGAGCACCATGCTGTATTCCAGCTTGACCACCAGCAGGCAAAAGCCAAAACACAGGCCCAGCACAGTGATCAGCAGCATTTCATTGCTTTCGAATCGGGCTACATACGCCAGCACACGCGGCACCAGCAAAATGCCGATAACCAACGCCACGATCATAAACAATGACAATTTACCGACGGTCGAAAAAACCTCTTCGGGGCTGACGCTGCCGCTGACCGCAATGCTCGACAGCAGCGCAATAATCCCGATACCCAAAATGTCTTCAACGATCAGCACGCCAAAAATCAGCTGGGCAAAGCGCTCGTTTTTCATCTTGAGGTCGTTGAGGGCCTTGACGATGATGGTGGTAGATGAAATGGCCAGGATGGCGCCCAGAAACAGCGAATCCATGGTGTTCCAGTCGAACCAGCGGCCAATTTCATAACCAATCCAGATCATCAGCGTGATTTCCATAAACGCTGCGATAAAGGCTGTGGCCCCGACCTTGAACAACTTGCGCAGGCTGAACTCCAGCCCCAGACAGAACATCAAAAAGATCACCCCCAGCTCAGCCAGGGTCTTGATCGTTTCTTCATCGTGAATCAGGCCAAACGGCGGGGTGTGCGGGCCGATAATAAAACCTGCAACGATATAGCCCAGTACCACCGGCTGTTTGAACCTGTGGAAAAGAATCGTCACCACACCTGCGACCAGCATGATGACTGCCAGATCCTGAATAAAACTGATGGCATGCATGGCGTGGCACTCCTTGTTTGATATTCACCAGGCAACATGACGACAGACACAGCCTGTCAGGCCGCGCGTATCGACTGTTTAAAATGTAGGAAGTATCCGACTAACGGACTTTTGCAGGTTAACACCGCGACTTGCGACAGAAAGGCGGTGCAATATATGGAAACAGATAGAGATAAGCGTGACGGCAGCCAACACGGCAGCGTCCCGTTAATCACTGTTTCAAAAATCGACAAGTATCCACAGAGATACCCATTTCACTGCTGCAACACAACCACGAGCCTGCTGCTATGGAACCCGGAAACTCCCAACTGTCGATGACGGTCTTGATGACCCCGGACATGGCCAATTTTTCTGGCAATGTTCACGGCGGAACCCTGCTCAAGTACCTCGATGAAGTCGCCTATGCCTGCGCCAGCCGCTATGCGGGGCGGTATGTGGTCACCTTGTCGGTGGATCAGGTGATTTTTCGCGAGCCGATTCATGTCGGTGAACTGGTGACCTTCCTCGCCTCGGTCAACTACACCGGCAACACCTCGATGGAAGTTGGCATCAAGGTCGTTACCGAAAATATCCGCGAGCGCTCGGTGCGCCACACCAACAGCTGCTTCTTCACCATGGTAGCCGTGGACGACGACCGTAAGCCGGCCGCTGTTCCGCCGTTGCAGCCAGTGAACAGCGAAGACAAGCGCCGCTTTATCCAGGGCAAGCAACGCCGCCAGATCCGTCAGGAGCTGGAGCAGCGCTACCGCGAGCTAAAAGACGAAACACTGTAAGCCCGCTCCCACAGGTTTTGTTCAGTTTGCTTACAAACTGATCGGCACTGCCTCAAACCGCACACGCGGATGGGCAATGCGGTCCTGGGCCCGTACCAGCTGCAATTCATAGCTGGTGCAGGCCTGGGTTTCCAGCAACACCTCATGCACCGCCGCAGCGGTAAATTCAAACGCAGCCACCAGGCTGTCGCCCAGCAGCACTCTCGCCAGGAACAAACCTGAGGTCAGGTCGCCTACGCCCACTGGCTGGCGCGGGAAGGCAAGCAGCGGCCGACGCAAGTGCCAGTTGCCCTCTGCCGTGACCAGCAGCATCTCGAAACTTTCAGGCGGTTTGCCCGGATACGACAAATGCTTCACCAGCACCGCTTTCGGGCCGCGGGCCAGCAAGCTGCGGGCCATGGCCAGGCAGTCAAACAACGATTGCGGATGGCGGCCGCAAAAACTGTCCAGTTCGAGTTGGTTGGGGCACAAAAAATCGGCCATAGCGGCAGCTTCTTCAAGCAGAAAGTCACTGACTTCCTGAGGCACGATACAACCTTTCTCCGGGTGCCCCATTACCGGGTCGCACAGGTACAGTGCATGGGGATTAACAGCCTTGATACGCGCCACCCCGCTTAAAATGGCCCGCCCCTGCGCCGCACTGCCCAGGTAACCGGACAAGACCGCATCACAGCTGCCCAGCTCGCCGATGGCGGCGATTCCGTCGACCAGCGAAGGAATTTGCTCGGGAGCCAACACTTCCCCCGTCCACTGGCCATACTGAGTGTGATTGGAGAATTGCACCGTGTTCAGAGGCCAGACATTCACCCCGACGCGCTGCATGGGAAAAACCGCTGCGCTGTTGCCGGCATGGCCGAAAACCACGTGGGATTGGATGGCGAGTAAATGAGGTGTACGTTTCATGCCGGATTCCAGACTACGGGTGGATTCAAGCCACGCAGTATGCGACCAAACGCGGCCTGTACGACAGGTTGAAGACGCAGTTAAGCTGAGCACAATCTGTTGGAGCACATGTAATGCTGACCCTGGGAAATATGTTCGTCCTCATGCTGCTGGCTGCAGGCGCTGCCTGGCTGTGGCACAACCATGGGCTGCGCGAGCGGGCGCTGGAGCGGGTCAAGCAACACTGCAAAAACCTCGATATCGAACTGCTCGATGAAAACGTGGCGCTTAAAAAAATCGGTCTGATCCCCGACGCCAACGGCCATAAACGCCTGGCCCGTGTGTATAACTTTGAATTCACGGTGACCGGTGATCAGCGTCATACCGGAACCATCACCCAGTTCGGCGCCCACAGCGTAAAAATCGAGCTCCCGCCCTACCCGTTCAAGACCGAAGCCGAGCCAAGTGTCATTCCCAGCGCTCAGGTGATCGAACTCAGCCAGTGGCGCCAGGAACACAGCAAGACCCGCCACTGAGCCCTGCCTTTCAGCGCCTGCATGCCGGGCGCCTGTGGATAACTTTCCGCGCAACCTCGCTAAAACCATTGAGATAGACACCTCCGTGAGGTTTTAACGGTGCAAATCTCCTGCGCACACTTCAAGTTGTAGGACAATTTTACCAGCACAGAACCCGCTAAAACCCTGGGTTTTATGCCTCGCAACACGGGCCTGCTACCTAAAAAACCTCCTTGAGTAGACAACTTTCCAGCCCCGAGCAAAGCAAATCCAGATCCTGGGGCTGAGCAAAAATCAATTCGAGGCGTGAATCCTTGCGCCACTCACTCGATCTCCATTGCGCGATCGAGTTATCCACAGAATTGTTCGAAAACCAGCCCGCCGAACCATGAATAACCAGCTTTGCACGCTGCCAATCCAGGCTTTCGAGCCACTGTTGCAACAGATCCAGGTCAAATTGCCGAGAGGGGTGCCAGCGCCAACCTGCGCTCCATCCTTCGGGCTGATGTTGAGTCATCACCATCGGCGTACGCGGGTCGGAAAACACACTGCCAATATGATTAAAATCCCTATAAATCAATGAGTTATCCACAGCATGAGCGATATTCATATAGGCTACAGGCAGCGTATTTAAAGGGATGCGGCCATGCTCGACCCATAAAACAGGGCACTTTGGCAGGCTGCATGCAATCTGCTCACGTTGCTCATTTGGGACACTATTAGATTTATTCATGACCAGTAAACCGGCACTTTTCAGGGCCTCTTGCTGGGTTTTTGGCAAAGGTTTGCCCTGAGCCATCGCTTGCGCATCGAGCACCATGACGCACGGCTGGAGGGCCAAAACCCCCAGCCAGGGCGCTTCACCGAGCTGCTTTAGAATCTGTGCGGGATGGCCTAAACCGGAAGGCTCGATAAACAGGCGATCGGGCCTGGACTTGCGCAAAAGGCGACTCAAACCGATCTGAAAAGGCGCGCCATTGACGCAGCACACACAGCCACCCGCCACTTCGGTGATAGCAATGTCATCGCTTCCCTGGCTCATCAGGGCCGCATCCAGGCCGATCTGACCGAACTCATTGACCAGCACCGCCCAGCGTTCGTGTGGCGGTTTGTGCGCCATCAGGTGCTGAATCAGACTGGTTTTGCCGGCGCCAAGCGGCCCGGCAATCACGTGGGTAGGTATGTTTTGCAACATGAGGCCAGCTTCTGTACGGATTGAAGCAAGCAATATGCCTCAGGCCAGCCAATCGAGGGTCAAAATCAGCCTGCGCTCGCCCGGTGCCAGTGCCGGCGAACGATGGATCAACCCCGCTCCCTCGTTACCCTGCCACTTCTCCCCCTTGAGCAAGGCAACTTCACCGGCGTTTATTTGCTGAATCAACTCTGCACGGGCGGGTTCGGCCTGCACCTGCCCTAACTGACGACGCTCCATTACGCCTTCCTGCAGCCACTGGCTACCAATCCCTGCATAAGTGGTAATAAGACGTACAGGTACATGGTCCACATGAAAGCGGGGGCACATGGCTTTATCCAGGGCTCTGAGACGCAGCCCAATGCGTTTTGCGCCCAACAGGCACGCGTAGGCACTCACCAGCCAGGAAACGTCTGCAATAAAGCCTGCATAGCCTTCCAGATCATTAAACCTGGCAGCCAAGCCTGTCAGGTTGGGCTGAGCCTTTTCGTTGGGCATATCTATCACGATGGCGTCAGCCAATGGCTCGTCCAGCGAAAGCAATAAAGCCCCGAAATCGACGATATGCACAGGTAACTGACGCTGCCAGATCGCCAGGTTGACGTCTTCATCCAGAATTCGGGTCATGATTTCAGGCGTCTGCCCACGAACCTGATCGATCAACGGCTGAGCGGTAAAGGCAAATGCATTCTTCATGCAGCCACCTCTTCATACCAGTCGCCAAAAGGATCGCTCAGCAATTTCCAGCTCGCTTCGCCCAGGGCCATTTCAGCATCGTTGAGCAAGCAGGCATCGAGTTCAGCCGTCAGCCGGTCGAAGTCGATGTGCTGACCGATAAACACCAATTCCTGGCGGCAATCTCCCGTATCCGGCAGCCATTTTTGCAATATTTCTGCCTTGGCTTGCGGCTCCTGCGGCCATTGGTCGCGGGGCACAAAGCGCCACCAGCGACCGGCAAACCCATAGCGCATCAGACCGCCAGCCTGAGACCAACTGCCCGCCTCCTGAAATTTACTGGCCAGCCAGAAAAAACCTTTGGAGCGCAGCAGTTTGCCATTAGTCCAGGGCCGCTCGATAAAATTGAAAAAACGTTCGGGATGAAAAGGCCGGCGCGCACGATAGGCACTGGAGGCGATGCCGTACTCTTCGGTTTCGGGCACATGCTCACCGCGTAACTCTTGCAACCAGCCCGGTGCCTGCGCCGCACGGTCAAAGTCAAACCGGCCGGTATCGAGAATTTTATGCAGCGCAATTTCACCCATGACCATAGGCATTATTTCGGCCTGAGCGTTGAGGCGTTGCAGAATGGCCATTAATTCTTGCCGTTCGTCGGAACTTATTAAATCAATTTTGCTGATTAAAATGACGTCAGCGAACTCAACTTGTTCGATCAATAAATCAGTAATTGACCGTTCGTCTGATTCTCCAAGGGTTTCACCCCGTGAATCCAGGCTCTCTGCGGCTTGATAATCCTGAAGAAAATTCAGCCCGTCGACCACTGTAACCATTGTATCCAGGCGGGCAATATCGGCCAGGCTTTGTCCTGATTCATCACGAAACGTAAAAGTTTCTGCCACAGGCAGCGGTTCTGAAATACCGGTCGACTCGATCAATAAATAATCAAATCGACCCTCCCTGGCCAGTGCGCTGACCTCTTCAAGCAAGTCTTCACGCAGGGTGCAACAGATGCAGCCGTTGCTCATTTCGACCAGTTTTTCTTCAGCCCGGTTCAAGGTCACATCGCGCTGTACTTCACCGCCATCAATATTTATTTCGCTCATATCGTTAACGATCACGGCCACGCGCAAGTTGTCGCGGTTGCGCAAAATATAATTGAGCAGCGTGCTTTTACCTGCACCTAAAAAGCCTGAGAGAACAGTTACAGGAAGACGATTCGACATCTGGATATTTCCTCATCAGGGCTGCAGGTCAAAACGCCCGCTTGGCAGTCAATCCGATACCGGATCAATAAATGATACATTATAACAATACATTTAAGACAACCCTGAAGTGACGAACGTACTGTTTTTCTGTTCGTTAACCCACGCCATATGGCTGCTGGCGGGCGGATTTTTCTGAAAATAAGCGATTAATCCGTTAAATAAACCCTCGGCTACCGCCTGTTGATGACGCGCGGTGATCAAGCGCTCGCTGTCGCGGGGGTTGGACATAAAGCCCGTCTCTACCAGAATCGACGGAATATCCGGCGACTTGAGCACGGCAAAACCGGCCTGTTCCACGCGTTTTTGATGCAGTGAGGTGATGCCCGAAAGGCTGCCCAGAATGGTGTTGCCCAACTGCAAACTGGCCGCGATGGTGGCATTCATGGACATATCGAGGATCACGCCTGCGAGCATCGGGTCTTTGTCTTTAAGGTTCAAAAGGCGGGTGGCACCGAGCAGATCCACACCATTTTCACGCTGTGCCATATACCGCGCTGTGGCCGATGTGGCACCACCCTCCGAGAGCGCGTACACCGATGCTCCAGACGCCGTAAGGCGCGGCGCGGCGTCTGCATGCACCGAAATAAACAGGTCTGCATTGTGCTTGTGAGCGACTTCTACCCGCTTGCGCAGGGGGACAAAGAAATCATCATTGCGCACCAGCCGTGCATCAAAGCCTTTTTCACGCTTGAGGCGCTTGGCCAGCAGCTGGGCGATGGACAAAACAACATCCTTTTCACGATGGCCTTTGGCGCTCGTCGCACCCGGATCCTTACCCCCGTGCCCGGGGTCAATCACCACAATAATGTCGCGTTTGGGGTGTGTGTTGCTTGGCGTTGCCGCTGCCACACCCAGTTTGGCGACCGCACTTTTGGCCAGGTCTAGCACCAGCCTGTGACCTTGCCCGCCCTGGGGTGGCAGCAGAAAACTGCTGAGCTGAACCGGCTCATCCAGGTCCAGCACGATGCGCGTATCACCCTGGCCGTAATGCCCGGAGCGAATCGAACGCAGGCCCGTATTGGCCAGTACCAACTCACTGAAATCCCCCTTCAGGCTGGCACCACTCACATCAATAATCAGCCGATCGGGAGCCGTTAATGAGAAGGTTTTGTACTGCACCGGCCCACTCAGATCCAGAACCAGACGCAAGGTATTCCCGGTGCGCCATAGCCTGGCGTGCTGAATTTGGGCAGCTGAAATTCCCAGCGGCAATGTGAATACGGAACTGGCAAGCAGCCAGTTGAGCAGTTGACGTCTGTGCATGGCCTGTACCGCAGATAAGGGAGCATCCGTACTCAAGATTGCTGTGTGTATGCCCCAGCAAAAAAGCATCGTCGACTTTATAGTTATAATATAACATGTCAAAACACTCTGCGACGGATCTCACTTTATGAATGCGCTGACTTTGCCAGATATCGCCGCGCAGTCATCCCAGCAAGCAATAGCGCTTGAATGGGTCGGTATGTGCGGCATTGCTTCCCCGGTATTAATCAACGGCCAACGCCTCAGCGCGAAAATAGATGCCGGCGTCAATCTCGTAGATGCCACTGCACGGGGCATTCACATGTCTCGCCTGTATCTGGCGTTGGATCAGCTGGAAACGGAAAACCTTACGCCTGCCCTGCTCAGGCAACTATTGCAGTGCTTTCTCGACAGCCACGAAGGTTTATCGAACAAAGCCTATGTGCGAATTCACAGCGATGTACTGCTCAAACGCTCGGCCTTAGTCAGCCCATTGGCAGGCTGGAAAAGCTATCCAACAAGCATTGAAGCGAGTTTGAAAAACGGAATGTTCCACGTGGAACTAAAAATTCTCGTGAGTTACTCCTCCACATGCCCCTGCTCAGCGGCGCTCGCACGGCAATTAATACAGCGACAATTCATCGATGATTTCGCCAACACATCACTGCAACACGCAGATGTTCTTGCTTGGCTCGGTAGTTCAAAAGGTATCGTGGCCACACCACACAGCCAGCGAAGCGCTGCACATCTAACGATTCGTTTGGGACATCAGTTCCCACAACTGCCTCTGGAAACAATCATCAATAACGCCGAAGGCGCATTAGGGACTGCCGTTCAAACAGCGGTAAAACGCGCCGACGAACAAGCCTTCGCACTGGCCAACGGTCAAAACTTGATGTTCTGCGAAGACGCGGCCCGAAGGCTCAACACGGTGTTGCAGAAAACTTCTGGCGTGGAGGCGTTCAAACTTAAAGTTGTTCACGCAGAAAGTTTGCACAGCCATGACGCCGTGGCCGAAAGCTTTTGGAATTGGGAGGCGTGATGATCGCTTGTCAGCATCTGACTTGGGGCGTTCCGGGTCAGCCCCTCACTCCAGCGCTAAATATGAACCTGGTCAAAGGCAGCCTCACAGCCGTAATAGGCGCCAATGGTTGCGGCAAAAGCAGTTTGCTCAAAGTGATTGCGGGGCTGCAAAAGCCGCTCTCGGGAAAAGTTGTGCTGGATGTTCCACGCCAAGGCAACGTGGCCTTTATGCCTCAACAACAATTTATGGATCGGCAATTCCCCATCAGTTTGCAAGAGTTGGTGGCTGCGGGATTTTGGGGCAAGAAGCAAACGGCCCAACAACGAAACGACCGGTTGAACGCTGTCTTGGCAGACTGGCATTTAGACGGCCTGGAACACCGACCGCTTATGGCCCTGTCGGGCGGTGAATTGCAACGCTCGCTTCTGGCCCGCTTATGCCTTGCCGATGCCTCGGTGTTGCTACTGGATGAACCCCATGCAGCTCTCGATGAACTGGGGCAAGAACTGCTCTGGCAACATATCCAGAGATGGCAAACCGAAGGCCGAACGTTGCTGGTTGTGTGCCATGACCTTAACGCCGTTCGCAAACATATCCCCCAAACATTATTGATTAAAAGCAGCGGCAACTTACTGGCGCCGACCGAGCAACTGATCAACCCGCCGCAGGTCGCCTGATGGTTATCGCCAGCCAGTTATGGCAACCGTTCCAGGAATTTGTCTTTATGCGCCGAGCCTTATTTGGCGGTCTGGTACTGGCATGTAGCACGGCCCCCCTGGGCGTTTTTTTGATCTTGCGGCGCATGAGTTTGATTGGTGATGCAGTCGCACACGGCATTCTCCCCGGAGCTGCGCTGGGTTTTTGGTTTGCCGGGCTGAGCCTGCCTGCTTTGACATTGGGGGGGTTGGGGGCGGGTTTGAGCATGGCCGGAGTGTCAGCCTGGATCACTCGGCGCACCGGCTTGCGTGAAGATGCCAGCCTCGCGGCGATTTACCCGATCTCATTGGCCAGCGGCATATTGATCCTTGGCATCGCCGGTAAACGTCTTGATCTGCTCCATCTGTTGTTTGGTTCAGCCTTGGCCGTCGACAGCCAGACGCTCACGGGCATGCTCTGGGTAACCGGCTTCAGCATGCTGCTGATGGCAGCCATCTACCGCCCATTGTTGCTCGACACCCTGGATCCTCTATTCCTTCGCAGTGTCAGTCGGCTGGGGCCATTGGCTCACGGGCTATTCCTGACATTGGTGGTGTTGAATCTGGTGATCGGCTTTCAGGCTATCGGCGCACTGATGGTGGTTGGCCTGATGATGTTGCCGGCTATTGCCTCGCGCTTCTGGAGCCGTCGACTGCCTGTGCTGATCCTGATCTCGGCTGCGATTGGCTGCGTTTCGGTTTGGCTGGGCCTTTTGCTGTCGTTTTATTACTCACTGCCCAGCGGCCCGGCCATCGTGCTGATAGCGGGTTGCAGCTATGCGTTGTCTGTCATTTTTGGTCCGGTACACGGTTTGCTGCGCCGACCGCCTTTGCTGTCATCCCGATGAGGTGCAACACGATGCGTGCTCTACCCATGATATTCAGTATGTGCGTGGCGATGGGCTTGTCCCTTGGCGTCGCGGCTCAGACACCGAAAATACCTGTCGTTGCCAGCTTCAGCATTCTCGGCGACATGACCCGGGCAATCGGCGGCGAACATGTGCACGTCAGCGCGCTGGTCGGCCCTGATGAGGATGCACATACCTATGAGCCCACCCCGGACGATGCCAAGGCACTGCTCAATGCCAAGATCATTATCAAAAATGGCCTGGGGTTCGAGCCCTGGCTTGATCGCCTGGTGAGCAGTACCGAAACCCCGGGGGCTATCGTGACTGCCAGCAAAGGAGTGGCTGCTCACACGATGGAGGAAGACGGCGAAACCATCCCCGACCCTCACGCCTGGCACAACCTGACAAACGCAAAACTGTATGTGAACAACATCACTCAAGCGCTGATCAAGGCCGACCCGGCCGATGAGGCGTACTACAACCGCAACCTTGCGGCTTATCTGAAAAAGCTGGATCGACTGCAAGCCGAGGCCATAACAGATCTGGGCAACCTGCCCGCCGGCAATCGCCGTATCGTGACCTCCCATGATGCCTTCGGCTATCTGGGCCAGGCCTATGGCATCGACTTTATGGCACCTCAGGGCTTGTCCACTGAGCGCGAACCTTCGGCCGCTGAAGTCGCTTCGCTGATTCGTCAGATACGGGCCGACAAGGTGAGGGCCGTATTTATGGAGAACATTAAAGACTCGCGTCTGTTGCAGCAGATTGCCGATGAAAGTGGCGCACAAATTGGTGGCACGCTGTACTCCGATGCCCTGGCCAGTGAAGGTCCGGCCAGCACTTTTCTTGGCCTTTTCGAATACAACCTCACCACCCTGCACAACGCATTGAGCACACCATGATCCGAAAAAATCCATCAGGCGACTTGCCACAAATCGCCGAGTCCGCCTATGTCGACAGAACGGCCATCATTTGCGGCAAAGTAGTGATCGGCGAAAACGTATTTGTCGGACCGTACGCCGTGATCCGCGCCGATGAAGTCGACAAGGACGGCGGCATGCAACCGATCAGCATCGGCGCTAATTCAAATATTCAGGACGGCGTGGTCATTCACTCAAAGTCCGGCGCGGCGGTCATCATTGGTGAAAACACTTCGATAGCACATCGTTCCATCGTTCACGGGCCATGCCGTGTTGGCGATAGGGTATTTATCGGTTTCAACAGTGTGCTGTTCAATTGCGAGTTGGGTGATGGCTGTGTGGTGCGGCATAACTCGGTCGTGGATGGCCGCGACCTGCCGGATAACTTCTATGTGCCGTCCACGACCCGAATCGGACCAAACACGGACCTGAGCCAATTTGCGCCAGTGAGTGTTAGCGCATCGGAGTTTTCAGAAGATGTAGCGCGCACCAATGTGGATTTGGTGCGCGGCTATAAAGCGCTGCAAAACGAGTTCTGATCAAGTACGCGGTTTGACGGTTCCACAGTTTTGTCCCAACCAGACAGCACGGGTATCCATGCTGCCCTTCTGCTGTATCCCGGTCGCATTGAAGGTGCCATTTACTTGGGTGGTGAACTCCCGATCACTGGCAAACGTTGCCACACCTGCGCCCTGGGCTTTTGGACAACTAAAGCGAAACTTCCACTGATTTCCACTACGCTCAGTGATCTGCTGGTTACACCCAGACTTGGGGTCAGTCAGCGGAATGTTGTCTGACTTCACTTGCTCGGGCGTCAGGCACACCCGCACACCTTTGCCCGCCATGGTCAGCCCCTGGCTTTCCAGTTGGGCTTTTTGTTCCGGGGTCAGCATATTCTGTAATTGGCCTAACATTACCTGCAGTTCAGGCAGCTGTTGGCCATCTACCTGCATATTGCTGGAGCTGAGTTCCCAAAGCCCCGGTTGCAGCATCTGGGCCTGAGCCACAGGAATCGAAAAACCACAGGCCATGAACAACCCAAGCAGACGAACATTCATCAAGCAACTCCTACGCGATTGTCAGCGTTAGACGTCAAAAAAGGGCAAGTGTTGCGCCCGCAAACAAATAGGACATTCATAACAGATCATGGTCTGTTAGTACTGGCATTAGACATTTTGGAGTAAGGATACGCATGGATTATCTAGGCCCGCACGTACTTGGTTATCTGATTTTATTAATCCACAGCTTAGGCCTGATTGCCGCCGTGCATGCAGTGCTGACGGTCAGGACTGCGCAGGGCTCGATTGCCTGGGCTATGTCGCTGTTCTTTATTCCTTACTTCACGCTGATCCCGTATCTGATCTTTGGCCGTAGTACTTTTGACGATTACATTCGAGCCCGACGCGATGCCAACCAGGAAATGCGTGAAGCCATCACCCATCTGAGCTGGCGCCCATGGGTCGAAGAAGCACTGGCCGCACGCAGCTCAAAAGCCTACGCCTCGCTGCGCGCAATGCCCAGACTGGGTCGCATGCCATGCCTGGCCAACAACAGCGTGCGCCTGTTGATCAATGGCACGGCGACATTTGACGCCATTTTCGATGCCATTCGCTCAGCCAGAGAAGTGGTGCTGGTGCAGTTTTTTATCATCCACGACGATGACCTGGGCATGAAACTGCATGCACTGCTGCTCGAAAAAGCCGCGCAAGGGGTCGCGGTGCATCTGCTGTATGACAGTATCGGCAGCCATGCCTTGCCAAAAGTTTATGCCGAGACCCTGCGCGCAGGTGGCGTGCAAACTTATGCGTTTGCCACCCGTGGCGGCTGGATCAGTCGTTTCCAGGTCAACTTCCGTAACCATCGCAAAGTGGTGGTCGTGGATGGCGTGCGCGGTTTTGTCGGCGGCCATAACGTTGGCGATGAGTATCTGGGTGCCAAGCCCCCGCTGTCGCCGTGGCGCGATACCCATGTGGAAGTCACCGGCCCTGTTGTGGCCTGCCTGCAGGAGTCGTTTGCCGAGGACTGGTTCTGGGCCGCACGCAAACTGCCGCCCCTGATCCTGCCACAAAGCTACCCGGACGGTGGCGTGCTCTGCCAGTTCCTGGCCAGCGGCCCGGCAGATCCATACGAAACCTGTTCGCTGTTTTTCGTTGAAGCTATCCATGCCGCCAATCAACGGGTGTGGATTACCAGCCCTTACTTTGTACCTGACGAAGCGGTGTTTTCCGCGCTCAGGCTCGCCGTGCTGCGCGGCGTGGATGTACGCATCCTGATACCTTCACGCCCGGACCACAAAGTCGTGTACGCCGCATCCAGCCTGTATGCCTTCGAGGCAGTACGCGCAGGCGTACGGATCTTCCGTTACCAGCCCGGTTTTGTGCATCAAAAAGTAGTACTGGTCGATGACGAGATCAGCGCCATTGGCAGCGCCAATATGGACAACCGCTCGTTCCGTCTCAACTTTGAAGTCATGCTGCTGACCGTCGACCAAGACTTCGCCAGGCAAGTCGAGCATATGCTGCTTGATGACTTCGCACTGGCCCGTGAAATCACTGATGCCGATATCAAAGCCACACACCGTTTGCAGCAACTGGGCATGCGAATAGCCAGACTGGTTTCACCGGTTTTATAGCTGTGTAGGACGGATCTGAATTACTCAGGGCAGGCAAAAGCGTCAAGCAGGATTCCATAAACTGAATGGCCCGGAATAACCCGGGCCGTTCAGTTTAAGGAATAAAAATAATGAGATTCTCGTTAATGGGTGTGCTCTTCACTATCAGCACGCTTGCTTCAGCTCAGGCCAAAGACACCCCTCACACCCCGCCGCTAATCAACGTAGAAGTGGGCCAGCCAACGTTTATCCACCGGCTGCACTACAAGAAGATGTATAGCGAAAAGCCCTTTGAAGAAGCGGTGTTGTACTACTACGACAATGGCCTCTACAAAATCATCTCCCCGGGAGAGAACCATTACGGCGTGTATGTGGTGGAGGGAGATTTTACTGACGACCAGTACCGCATCAGTTACATCTCCCTCCCCTCACCGGACTGGGGCGGCAATGTCGCCCGCCACGACCTTGTTTTCAACAAAAGCTCACTGACGTTTGAGCAAAAAGCCCTGGCCAAGGTTGATCAAAATATCGGGCTCCAGAATGGGCGCTTCGTCCTGGACAGAAACCTGATACAAGACCCGCAACCCATCACCTGGGAAACCCACGCTCAGCGGTAAATATCCGCCCTGGTCGGTGGTAACTCCAACGAGCCATCGGCATGGGGCTTGGTCGCCAGAATCTGGTCGATGTTGATCCAGCCATGGGCAAAGGCGTAGGCACAACCGGCCAGATACAAACGCCAGATCCGCAGGGCCTGCTCCGGTACCTGCTTGGCGGCAGCATCCAGTTTTTGCTCCAGGCGCTGGCTCCAATGCTCCAGCGTACGCGCGTAATGCAGGCGCAAACTTTCAACATCGACCACTTCCAACCCGGCCTCGCTGATTTCGGCAGTCATCATCGACAGATGCGGCAACTCGCCATTGGGGAACACATAACGATCGATAAAATCCCCTGCACCCCGACCAACCTGGCGGCCATCGGTGTGCTTGGAAGTGATCCCGTGGTTCATCACCAACCCGCCTTCGCGCACCGCTCTGGAGAGAATTTCGCAGTATTCGCGCAGGTTGGCGTGCCCGACGTGTTCAAACATCCCGACGCTGACGATTTTGTCGAACCGGCCATCCTGCGGTAGATCGCGATAATCGAGCAGTTGCAGATCAACCTTGTCTTGCAGACCTTCAGCGTTGACGCGCTCACGGGCAAGTTTGAGTTGTTCCTTGCTTAGGGTAATCCCGAATACCTTGACCCCATATTCGCGTGCGGCAAACCGCGCCAGCCCGCCCCAACCGCAGCCTACATCCAGCAAGTATTCGCCGGGCTTGAGTCGCAGCTTGCGGCATAACAGACGAAACTTGGCTTGCTGGGCTTCGTCCAGACTCTCTTCCCCGGTTTCAAAATAACCACAGGAATACGCCATGTCGCGATCAAGCCACAGCTGGTAGAAGTCATTGGACAGGTCGTAGTGATAAGAGATGGACTCGGCGTCAGTCGCCTTGTCGTGATAAACCCGGGGTGGCGGGGCGTAGTCATCATCATCTACCAGCGCCTGGCTCAACTCATCGCATACCCGAATCGCTTCGCTGATAGAGCCTTCCAGTTCAAGCCGACCCTCAACGAAGGCACTGCCCAGCAAGTCGAGGCTGGGGTGGGTAAATTGAGCCACCAGGGTCGGGTCCTTGACCACGATCGTGACGCTGGGCGTCGGGCCGAAATTGAACTCGTGCCCGTCCCACAGCCTCAGGCGTAATGGAAGTTGAAGTTTCTGTAAGGCCGGTGGAAGTTGCGCGAGCATCTGTAATCCTCCTTCATTTCAGATATCAAAACTATAGGTTAGACGAATAACGAAAACTGTCAGCTTCGCGGACAGGAGGTCGACGCTAGAGCGAGCGCGACCGTTTATCCGAATCACTTTCAAGCCAACTTCAACGGCTGCAGGGGTTCATGAAACCGCAGTAAACGCCCGGCATTGCCCAGCACCAGCAATGTGCTGAGGTTATGCAACACCGCGGCGATCATCGCGCCGGCGGCCCCCAGCCAGCCAAACGCCGCCGCCGCGACAATCGCCAGGGTCCAGCCCAGGCCGATGATCACATTGACCTGCAAAGTATGCCGGCACTCACGGCTCAGGCGCACGCAGGTGCCCAGCCGACGCAAATCGCTGCCGATCAACACGATATCCGATGACGCCAGCGCGATATCCGCGCCACCGGCGCCCATGGCAACCCCCACCACACCGGCCTTGAGCGCCAGCGAATCGTTGATACCATCGCCCACCACCATAGGCCGAAAGCCGTTGCCGATTTCACTCAGCACACGTTCGAGCTTGTCTTCGGGCAGTGCCTGCGCTTGAACTTCGTTGATGCCCACAGTGTGCGCCAAATGCTCGGCCACGCTCTGGCGGTCGCCGGTCAGCAGCACCTGGCGCCCAAGCCCCAGTTCACGTAATTCACTTAACGCCTGTCGGGCTTCGGGTTTTACGCTATCTGCCAGCAACAGCCAGCCCAGGAAATTGCCATTGAGGGAAAGCCCGGCAATGGGGCCATCGTGGTCAGGCACGGCACTGGTGGTGATGTTCAATTGACTGAACAATTCAGGACGGCCCAACGCTGCTTCACCCTGCCCGGTGCTGGCCACAATGCCCAACCCTTGTCGCTCGCGCACATCATTGAGGGTGAGCATCTGCTCGTGGCTCACCAACCCGGCCAGCGCCCGGCTCACCGGGTGGCTGCTGGCGGCGCCCAAACTGGCGGCCAGTTGCAGCAGCGGTTGCTCGTGCAGCACATCGGTTTCGATCGCTTGCAGGCGCAAAGTGCCGTAGGTCAGGGTGCCGGTTTTATCCACAACCAATGAGCTGAGGTCTGCCAGCTCTTCCAGAAACGCCGAACTACGGATCAAGATCCCGTGGCGCGCCGCCACGGCAATCCCGGCAATCGCCGTCGCCGGTGCCGACAACACCAGCGCACAAGGACACGCAGCCACGAGCACTGCCAGCATGGCCTGGGCATCGTTGGTGATAAACCAGGTCACTGCTGCAATCATCAACACCAACACCATATAACTGCCAGCATAGCGTTCAAGCAAACGGGTGATCGGCGGCTTGGCGCGCTCGGCGCTTTGCATCAGGGCGATGACTTTACCTAATGTCGATTCTTCACCGGTGCGGGTAACCTGTACCCGCAGTAAACCATCGAGGTTGATGGCCCCACCAAAGACCGGCATGCCGCTACCGACTTCCAGCGGCACTGACTCACCGGTAATAGAGGCCGTATCCAGGCTGGCCTGCCCTGCCAGTACCAGACCATCGGCGGGCACCCGATCTCCAGCGCGCACCTCTACCTGATCGCCGCTTTTAAGGGTGGCGTTGTCGACTTCCAGCAAACTGCCGTCAGCCTGAAATAAACGCGCCTGGCTGCGGGTCAGTTTGCCCAGGGCATGGATCGCTTCCTGGGAGCCAATCACACTGCGCTCTTCCAGCACATGGCCAAAAATCATGATGATCGGCAGCAAAGCCGCCGTCAGCAAATCGCCGGTGGCCCAGGCGCCGAGCATGGCCAAGGCAATTAACTGGTCGGTAATCCCGTGCAGGCTCGGGTAGCGCAGGCTGTACCAGGCCGAACGCATGACCGGCACGGCCACCAATATTGAAGCAAAACCCAGCAGCAACTGACTGACGCCGATTTGCGCGGGCATCAGCCAGCGCCATACCAGCCCCAAACCCAACAACCCCAGCGCCAGCATGGCCAGTGTCAGTTGGCGCGCTGCGCGACGTTGTTCGGGACCGGTCAACAGGCTCACGGCGGGTTGAGTGGCAGACGCATTCATTGTTCGGCTCCCTGAATAATCAGGCGGGAATCATCGTTGGGATCGACGCTGGTGACAGAACCGGCCTGCCCCAGAATCCTGGGCATGCGTTCGCGGTACAGGCGCAACATCAAGCCAGAATCATTGCCGGCCTGCTGTACCTTGGCCAGGTTGATGATGGTAGACGTATCTGCCTGAGCCTTGGCCAGACGCTCGCTGGCCTGGGCCTGGGCCTGCTCGACACTGCGATCAGCCTGCTGGGTGGCCGATTGGGTGACTTTGGCCGCTTCATTGCGCGCTGCAGCCACCGCTTGCTCCGCATGCTGGCTGGCCGTCAGTACCGCATTGAAGGCATTCACCGCAGGGCCCGGCAAACTCGATTGCACATCCACCCGTACCACTTGCAAACCAATACCCTGCCCGGTGGCACTCAGGGATGCGAGTTGTTGGTTGATGCCTTGCACCAGATCACCGCGCAGGCGCTCACGGCGTTCAGCTGCCTGGCTGTCGCTGCCGATCAGTTCCGGGCGCGCCACCAGAATCGTGTCCAGATCGCGGGCGGCGCTCAGCGCAACGGCGCTACGTGTCACCAACCGGTCCAGCGCAGGCAGTACATGCTCACCTTGCAGCACAAACGCATAGGGCTCGGTGACGTTGTAAAACACCCGTACATCCAGTTGCACCACGCCAGCATCACCGGTCAGCAAATACCCGGAACCGGCCAGCGCATCGCTGACCGGCGTGGCGAACGAAGCTTTTCGATCGGCCTGCAACGCCACATCCGAGCGCAGCAGATTTTCAATCCGGCGTTCACTCACGCGGTCTGCTGCGGGGACGATCACCACTTGCTCGAAAGGCTTTGGCCACGCCCACAACAAGCCGGCATTCTGGATACGGTCCAACGCGCCCATGCGCAATACCACGGCACGATTTTGCGGATCGATCTGACGCACATTGGAAAACCCCCAGGCAACCGCCGCGAATACAGTCACCGCGTACAGGCCCAAAAATGCCAGTCGCCCCGCCTGTTGCCATGGGCTGCTGACACCTTTGATTTCATCAGGTGCCTGGCTCATGGCTGCGATCCAGCCTTGGCATCCAGCTTCGGCGGGCCATCGACCAGTACCCGGAAGGGTGCGGCATCGGTGCGCAAAATAATTTTTGTGCCGGGATTAACCATTGTTCCCAGCGTATCGAGCGCGCGCAGTTCGTTGTACAGCGCGGGCGAACTGGCATAGGCACGACCATAAATCTGCGCGGCTTCTACCCGCGACTGCGCTTCGATATCCGCGGCCTTGATGCTCGCATCGGCCTGCAGGATGCGCGCATCGCGTTCGGCAGCGGAGCGGATTTGCGCCGCTTCGCGCTTGCCTGCGGCGGTGCGCTCCGTGGCGATGGTTTCGCGCTCGGCACGCATGCGGTCAACCGTCGCCGTGAGCGTGACCGATGGCAAAGTCAGGCGCTCCACGCCCACTTGCAGCACACGCACACCATAGGTGTTGAGCAATTGCTGTTCGATCTGCTGACGCAATTGCGCTTCAAAGTCGGCAATTTTGACCTGGCTGGCATCGGTGTTCACCAGGCTTGAAAGATCAAAACTGGCAGCCGTCGTTTCCAGTGCCGACCCCACAAATGTACGGATCTGCCGCGCCGCTTCGTCAGGCTGATTTTGTACGGCGCGCATAAAGCGCTGCACATTCTCGGCATCGGGCTGCACCTGCCAGGCCACATAGGCCTGCACAATAATCCGCAGACCATCGCGAGTGCCCACGTCCTGCAGGCCGCTGGAGGTGGTGCGCAAACGCAGATCCACCGGCACGCTGACTTCAAATGGCGCCGGCCAGCGCCAGCCCAGACCGGGCTCCAGCAGCACCCGGGCCGGGTTGCCAAAGCGGGTAATTACCGTGGCTTCGCCGGAACGTACTTGCACCAGGCTCGCCGCGGCGATGGCAAACAGCACCAGCAATGCCGCCCAGCCCATGCGTCGCCACGGGAAGGGGCTTGGCTCAAGGGTATCGTCATGATGGTGATGGCCGTGGTGGGAACAGCCATGATGATGGCTGCTGTGATCGTGGGATTGAGACAAGAGAAGACTCCTTACTGAGCAGCTTTACGCGGCGCGACAGGATCGGCCGGCAGCGTGAAAGAACGCAGGTCGAGGGTCGGCGCACTGCTGCCCCCAAGGCGATGGTCGAGGATCAGCAATCGGGCATTGTTCAGCCCCTGGCTTAACTGGCTCAGGTACTGTTCCAAAAGGAACGCATGACCGGCACTGGCGTAGGCTTTTTGCTCGGCGCCAAAGCGCAGATCAGCTGTCAGTGCGGTGGCATTTATTTCACGCGCCAGCGCATGGGCTTGATCCAGGGCGACGCTGGCCTGCAATTGCGCCACATTGGCTTGTTCACTGGCCGCGCCCCGTTCGCGGGCAATCAGGGCCTGCGCGCTGATCTGTGCTGCCTGCACACCGTGATAGGCATTGGCGGCCCCGGCAGGTGGGTGGATGGCTTCAACCACGGTGGCAAGAATTTCCACCCCGCTGTCCAGGCCATCCAGATCAGCCTGCACGGCGTGGCCTATATCATCGGCCAGCGCACTGCGCTGCTCACCGAGCACACCATCAAGCGTCCGAGAGGCAAAGTCGTGTACCAGAATGCGGCTGGCGGTAGTGCGAATCAGCGTCGGTACATCAGCACTGTGATAAGTGGCGGCAATGGCGGCGTGGTCGCTCAGGCCAATGCGATAGACAAAACGCACGTCCATATTGACGATCTGAAAGCCCTGTTTGTCGCCACTGTCGCTGGCAATCACCTGGGACTTGTCATTCACATGGGTGGCATCCCACAGGCGATTGGCGGTAAGCGGTGGTAAACCATCGGCAGGCGTGAGTAGCGGATCGACAGTCGATTCTGTGCTAGTGGCCAACTCATGTACCACACCGTTTTCCACCGCCAGGACTCGCCCAAAAGGCCATGGCAGGCCCACGTGCAAACCCGGGCCCAACACTTCAACCGGCTCACCAAAGCGCTCATAAATCCCTCGACCTTGCAGCGGGATTTCACTCACACCGCTCAGCACCCAGCCGACAGCAGCAACCACCGCCAGCACCGGGAAAAACGCTTTGCGCATAAAGGTAAAAGCCCAGATTTGGCGCAGGTCGATGCCGAACCGGTTATGCAATTCGCTCTGCAGCGTCAGCAATGGCTGAGGCGGCCAACGCAACATACCAGCGACAAAGCTTTGCCCGATCATGCGCGGTTCTAGTTTGTCGCGGCGCGGGATGAACAGTGCAGCCAGCGCCCTCAGAATCAGCTCAATAGCCACGGCAGCAGGTAGCAACCCGGTCAGCACCGCGAGGCGGGCAGGCCACACCGCATCGTCGCTGCTGAAAATCAGGCACACGGCGCTCAGGAGCAAAGTGAGGATGGGCACGCGAACCAACGGTGCCAGCAAACGCGCCTCCGGCCATTGGCCAGGGTGTTGCTGCGCCAGGAAACGTTCGAACACTAACAGTGCAAACGCGCACAGCACCGCAATGCCAGCCGCGACACTGCCCCAGGTTCCCAGAGTCAAACCGGGTAAAGCCAGGTTCCAGGTGTGCTGGACGCTCCACCAGGCGACACCGCTCACGCCTGCCAGCCACAAAACGGGCGCGCCGATGGTGGCCAGCACCTGTTTTGCCCCGGCATCAATCCGCTGGTTAAAACGTTCAATGCCACGCAACTGTTCGTCGGGCGCGACCTCAGCCACCTGTGGTGCGGGGTTGAGTGCGTCATTGCGCCAATCCGCCACCCAGTAAGCCGATTGAACGCCTGCGGCCAGCACCAGCATGGCTGCTGCGTTATTGCCCAGCAGCACCGGCCACAGCGATTCCGATGAAAACAGACCTATAAAAAATGCCAGCACCCACGCCAGCAACGCCAGGACTGCCAGCACTACCCCCAGTAGATAGAGCTGACGAGCCTGTGCGCTGGCGCTTTGGAAACGAGGCAAAGACTCGAGCCGGCCCTCCTCTGCCTCTAAATCGACACGCATGGAAACACTCACTTATGAAATATCTAGTTACGATATCGCAGAAATGATGAAACTTTTGTCGAGCTTACGGATTCTTCATCTTGGTTTAAAAACGGCGAAACGCCGCTATGGGAGCCGGTCAAGCACGACTCCCAGCGTTTTTTGGCGCTATCAGTCCGGGTGAGTCATCAACTGTTTGGCCAGGGCTTCAAATGCAGGAATAGTCACCGGATCGTTAGCCGAGTTGCTGGCAACCGGGTTGGAGGCATAACGCACAATAACCATTTCGGCTTTCGGGTCAATGTAGGTGCGCTGACCGTAAACACCGCGTGCCATAAAGGCACCATCCGCGTTGTGCGTCACCCACCACATGTCGCGATAGCTGGCGCCCTTGAGCAAGTCATAACCGGCTTTGGCAAAGGCCGCTTTATCGCCGCCACCACGAATGTCATCGACAACCGCCTTGGGTACGATTTGCTTGCCGAGATACTGACCATTGTTACGGATCATTTCTCCAAAGCGGGCCATGTCCCGTAGCCCTGTATTCAAACCACCCCCCGCAAACGGGGTACCGATTGAATCCACGGTGAAATAGGCCGATTGTTCAGCGCCAATGCGCTGCCAGATTTTTTCCGAGAGCAATTGCGCAACGTTACGCCCTGTCACTCGTGCAATGACCCAGCCCAGCACATCGGTGTTCACGGTTTTATAAGCGAAGGCCTCGCCGTGCTCCCCCTCCGGCTCGACCGTCTGCAAATATTCCATATAGCTTTGCGGGCCGGTGTAGTCCTTGGGTTTGGGTAGCGGGTTACCGGCCTGTGCATGCTTCCAGACTTCAGCATTGGGGTCGGCATAATCTTCGCTGTATTTAAGCCCCGTGGTCATGTCCAGCACCTGGCGCAGGGTGGCGTTGCCAAAGGCCGACTTGGCCAGCTCGGGGACATACTCAGCAATTTTTTTATTGGCATCCAACGTGCCATCAGCCACCAGCATCGCGCCCATAGTACCCACCACGGACTTGGTCATCGACATGGCGCCGTGCTGGCCTTCGGGGGTCAGCACACCAAAGTAACGCTCATAAACAATTTTGCCGCGGTGCAGCACCACAATGCCGTCGGTGTAGTTCGCCGCCAGCGACTGTTCCCAGGTCATCGGCTCCTTGCTGCCCAGTGGCACGAAGGTCAAGGCGTCGATATCCGTGCGCAAGGCTCTGGCCAGCGGCACGGGCGCACCCAGGCCACGGGAGACATTGGTGGTAGGCATCAATTGACGGAAGTTGGAAACACTCCAGCGCATGGCGGGAAACTGGAAATAACTGCCGTCGGCAAAGCGCACGATGCGATCCGGCGGGGGCGGTGCACCGACCATCCAGCCCAGCTTCGCCGGGTCGCTGGCAGCGGCGTCCGGGTAACTGGTTTTATCGCTGGCACAGGCGATGGAAGCCGCCAGGCAAGTCACTAGAAAAACCGCACCGGTGCGGGCGGGTTTGATAAATTGCTTGATCATCGAAAATTCCTTTTCAGTTCATGGCCGTGCCCTACCCTGCGGGATAAGCAGTGGGAATGTATAGCGCACACCAGCACCCGCAGGCGATTTTGCGCACCTGAAATTTATTTTTTCGATCAACCCTTCCAGCTCATGAAAGTCGCTGTGGATGGTTCGTTCACGGCTCCAGATCATGTCCAGAGTGAAAGTCGGAAAACCGGGCGGCGGTTGGAGAACTTTAATGTTTGGCGGCACATTCAACGTCGCCACTATTTTTTTCGGGATCACGATCAGTGCCGGCACCGCCAATAAAACATTGACCCCGGCGTGATAGGAGTTGGCCCGGGTAAAAATACTTCTACGCCGCGACTGTTTTTCCAGCCAGCCATCCACCATGTTTTTTTCCGACTGCCACGGCGTTGGAAATATGTGCGGCGTGTCACAAAATTCATCAATATCCAAAAAAGATTTAGCCTGATGTTTTGCCACGCTGGACAGGCACACAAAAGAATCTTCAGTAAGGCTGCGATAGCCCAGCAACGGATGCCGTTGGTGATAGCCCGGGCCGAAGCCAAAGCAAACGTCGGTGTCAGAAGCCAATAACTCACTGATGGGCAAATCCTGGCCCAGGCGGCTCACACTCAACGCCCAGTTGCGCCCGGTTGAACGCACCTGCTGCAACAATGCAGGCAACATGAGAATTTCAAAATATTCCGGGGCAGTGATATTCCACTGACGCAGCGCGGTGCCCTGCCCTGCTCCTTCCTTGGCGCACTGATTGATGCACTGCAGGATGTTTTGCAGATAGGGCTTGATCGCCAGCACCCGTGCCGTGGGTTGCATGGCGCCGTCGGTGTTCTCGAAGAGTTTGTCGTCGAAACAGTGGCGGAGTTTTTTCAGGCTGTAACTGATGCTTGATTGGCTGAGATTCAACATTTCTGCCACACGCTTGGCGCTGCGATTTTCGATCAACAGCAAGACAATCGAAATATCCTGCATATCCAATTGTTTCAGCGCATTGGTGTAAAGCATGCCAGCTCCTTGCTGAAGTTATCCACAACCCAGAAGCCACAAGACATCCACGTACATTTGCTGGCGCTGCTTGCGGCGAGGCTCTGGGTCGGACCAAAGGGTAAACGAAGATATCCCCGAACTCTCCCGACCATTCGGCATTACTTGCGTTATGTCTTAAAATAGCCGGTTGCCGAAAGAACCGTCATGGCCGTAGCCATGAAGGGCTTTCATCCCTTGAAAATAAGTGTGGTGAAGATGAACAAGCCTTTCATTTCGCTGTGCCCGGAAGTTACTCGGGCGCATGCGTTGACGTTGATGGATTGGTTGGAAGATGAGCGCGTCACCTGTTATCTGAGCGATTCACGTCATGTCTCCCGCTCCATCGAGCAAGCCATTGATAGAACCCAATTGCCAATCCTGACCCATCTGTTCAACCAGGGCGGCCGATTCTTCATGGCTTATGACCGGCATGACGCCCCGGTAGGCTTTGTCCGTCTGATCAAGACCGGCTCAAATTGCGAGATAGTCCTGGTCATCGGAGACAGCGACAAATGGGGCCGAAACCTTGGCGCCCGCACGATCCGCGAAGGCATGAAACTGGCCTTCCTCGACATGCGGGCCAAGAAGCTCATCGCCAAGATCCACCCGGACAACACGCGCTCGGTAAAAGCCTTTCTGCGCAGCGGCTTTGTGCTTGAAAGCGAAACGCCCACATTGAAGTCATTTTCCATGGCAGCGGGGCGCTATCTCCAGCTCTTGCGCGAAGGTACCGTTGGCGACTCCACCAGGATCTACATCACTGAAATCGACAAGGCCAGGCTCGAGAGTCTAATCGCTCTGGAGCAAGGTCCGACGGTTGTTGAGCTCGAACATGAGCTTGAACGAGCCATTGTCGTCAAGCCGCAGCAGGTGGCGGGCAATGTCGTCACGATGAACTCCAGGGCTTTAGTGCAACTGGACGACGAAGAGATCGAAGTGGCCTTGGTCTACCCGGAAGACGCGGACAGTAACGCCGGGAAGCACTCTGTGTATTCCGACATTGGTGCTGCCATCCTGGGCTATCAGGAGGGGGACGCCATAGACTGGCGAATTTCTGATCGGACCCGCCGAATTGAGATCAGGAAAGTGCTTTACCAGCCAGAGGCTGCGGGCCATTTCCACCTGTAATTGATTCTTTCCCTCAGTGTTGGTCAAGCAACCTGGAAGAAGGGGATCTGTCGAAGAAGGGAGCCCGTAAGTGGCTCCCTTCATTCGCGACAGTTTTAACTCTCTAAACCACTGAGTAGAGTCCCGGCTGTGATTTATTCCACAGTCACGGATTTAGCCAGGTTACGCGGCTGGTCCACGTCAGTGCCTTTAAGCACGGCCACGTAGTACGACAGCAATTGCAGCGGGATGGTGTAGAGGATCGGCGCCAGCACATCGTGGATATGCGGCATGTTGATCACATGGGTGCCTTCGCCGTTGCTCATACCGGCTTGTTCATCAGCAAACACAATCAGCTCGCCACCGCGGGCACGAACTTCTTGCAGGTTGGATTTAAGTTTCTCCAACAGCTCATTGTTCGGAGCAACGGTCACTACCGGCATGTCGTTATCCACAAGTGCCAGAGGGCCGTGCTTCAACTCGCCCGCCGGGTACGCTTCAGCGTGGATGTACGAAATTTCTTTGAGCTTGAGTGCACCTTCCATTGCCACCGGGAACTGAGCGCCACGGCCCAGGAACAGGGTGTGATGTTTATCGGCAAACAATTCAGCCACTTTTTCAACCACCGAATCCATCGCCAGGGCTTCGCCCAGACGCGCTGGCAAACGACGCAGTTCTTCTACCAGCTGTGCTTCAACGCCCTCTTCCAGGGTGCCGCGCACCTGGCCCAGAGACAGGGTCAGCAGCAACAGGCCTACAAGCTGGGTGGTAAATGCCTTGGTGGAAGCCACACCGATTTCGCGACCGGCTTGGGTTAGCAGCGTCAGATCCGACTCACGAACCAGCGAGCTGATACCTACGTTGCAAATCGCCAGGCTACCGAGGAAGCCCAATTCTTTTGCATTGCGCAGTGCTGCCAGGGTGTCAGCGGTTTCGCCCGATTGCGAGATCGAAACAAACAGGGTGTCCGGTTGCACCACAACTTTGCGGTAGCGGAACTCGCTGGCCACTTCAACCTGGCACGGAATGCCTGCCAGGCTTTCGAGCCAGTAACGGGCAACCATGCCAGCGTGGTAGCTGGTACCACAGGCGACGATCTGAACATTGCGAACCTTGGCGAACAATTCCTTCGCTTGTGGACCGAAAGCTTGAACCAGTACATGGTCAGCACCCAGGCGGTTTTCCAGGGTGCGTTGAACTACAGCTGGTTGCTCGTGGATTTCCTTGAGCATGTAGTGGCGATACTCGCCCTTGTCGGCCGCTTCGGCGCCATCGCTGTATTGCACGGCTTCGCGTTGAACGCTCTGACCGTTTACGTCCCAGATCTGCACGCTGTCACGACGAATTTCAGCGATATCGCCTTCTTCCAGGTACATGAAACGGTCAGTGACCTGACGCAGTGCCAATTGGTCAGAGGCCAGGAAGTTTTCACCCAGGCCCAGGCCAATCACCAGCGGGCTACCGCTACGTGCAGCAACCAGACGATCCGGCTGTTTGGCGCTGATCACAGCCAGGCCGTAGGCACCGTGCAACTCTTTAACGGTGGCCTTGAGGGCCTCGGTCAGGTCGCTGTGATCTTTGAGTTTGTGGTTTAGCAGGTGGGCAATGACTTCGGTGTCAGTGTCCGAGGTAAACACATAGCCCAAGCCTTTGAGCTGCTCACGCAGGGCTTCATGGTTTTCGATGATGCCGTTATGTACTACAGCCAGATCGGAACCGGAGAAATGCGGGTGAGCGTTACGCTCGCACGGCGCACCGTGGGTGGCCCAACGGGTATGGGCAATGCCCAGACGACCGGCCAATGGCTCACCGGCCAGAGCTTGTTCCAGCTCGGCCACTTTGCCGTTGCGGCGCATGCGTTCCAGGGTGCCGTTGTTGGTGAAAACAGCCACACCTGCGCTGTCGTAACCACGGTATTCAAGACGTTTCAGGCCTTCCAGCAGAATGGCCGTGATATTACGTTCAGCGACTGCGCCAACGATTCCACACATAAAGTTCTCCTAGCTTAGGGCCGCGCATAACAATGTTATGCCCCGGGCCTGAATCTGTTCGCGTGCCTCAAGGGGCAGGCGATCATCGGTAATAAGGGTATGGACGCTGCTCCAGGGCAGTTCCAGGTTGGGTATTTTTCGACCAATCTTGTCCGACTCGACCATCACGATCACTTCACGCGCGACGTCAGCCATGACCCGGCTCAGACCCAACAACTCGTTAAAAGTTGTCGTGCCGCGCTGCAGGTCTATGCCGTCAGCACCGATGAACAGTTGATCGAAGTCGTATGAGCGCAACACCTGTTCGGCAACCTGTCCCTGAAAGGACTCGGAGTGCGGATCCCAGGTGCCCCCGGTCATCAGCAATACAGGCTCATGTTCCAGTTCACTGAGTGCATTGGCGACGTGCAGGGAGTTGGTCATCACTACCAGGCCAGGTTGCAGGCCCAGTTGTGGAATCATCGAGGCCGTGGTGCTGCCGCTGTCGATGATGATGCGCGCATGCTCTTTAATCAGACCAACCGCTGCACGGGCAATGGCTTGCTTATAAAGAGAAACTGGCTGAGGGACATCACTGACCAGTTCTTGCGGCATGGTGATCGCGCCGCCATAACGACGCAATAAAAGCCCGTTACTTTCGAGTGCAGCCAGATCCTTGCGAATCGTAACCTCAGAGGTTTCGAAGCGCTTGGCCAGTTCATCCACACTGACTTCGCCCTGCTCGGCAAGCATGGCCAGGATGTTGTGTCTGCGTTGTGGCGTATTACGTTTGGACATAACGGCTTAAGTTTCGTTTCGAAAGATAACGAAAGCAATGAAACCGTATCTCGAAACCTTCGTCAAGAAAATGTTGTGGGCTATTTTCTGTGAATAAGTCGATATGGGCCTGTATTCATTGGCCAAAACGCTTATTTAGGCCCGCAAAAAACAAAGCCTTATCCACAGGGCGTGAATAAGGCTTTAGGTAACTCATTGATTTAAAACAGTTATAGGATGACTTGTTAATAACCTTAAATCATCATCGCCTTTCTGTGGATAACTTTAAATCAAGGCTTTGGCTGTTTGACCGGACGCTTCCAGCCATCAATGTTGCGCTGGCGCGCACGACCAACGGCCAGTTGCTCCGCGGCAACATCCTGATTGATGGTCGAGCCTGCAGCAGTGGTAGCACCGGTGGAGATATCCACAGGTGCAACCAACGAGTTGTTCGAACCAATAAATACATCAGCGCCCAACACGGTCTTCCACTTGTTGGCGCCATCGTAGTTGCAGGTGATGGTGCCAGCACCGATATTGGTGCGCGGTCCGACCTCGGCATCGCCCAGATAAGTCAGGTGACCGCATTTGGCGTCTTCACCCAAGTGGGCGTTTTTCAATTCGACAAAGTTACCCACATGGGCACGGGCATCCAGCACACTGCCCGGGCGCAGACGAGCGAACGGACCGGCATCACTGTTCTCGCCCATCACGGCACCGTCGAGATGGCTATTGGCCTTGACCACAACACCTTTGCGCAAGGTGCTGTCCTTGATTACGCAATTCGGGCCGATGACCACGTCGTCCTCAATAACCACGCGACCTTCAAGAATCACGTTGATATCGATCAGCACATCACGACCCACGGTGACTTCACCGCGCACATCGAAACGCGCCGGGTCACGCAAGGTCACACCCAAGGCCATCAGGCGACGGGCTTCGCGCAACTGGTAATGACGTTCCAGCTCACTGAGTTGTTTACGATCGTTGGCGCCCTGCACTTCCATCGGGTCAAGGGCATGCTCGGTGGCCACGACCAAACCATCGCTAACCGCCATGGCGATAACGTCGGTCAGATAGTATTCGCCCTGTGCGTTGTTGTTCGACAGACGGCTCATCCAGTCAGCCAGGCGACGGGTCGGCAAGGCGAGGATCCCGGTGTTGCCTTCGGTAATTGTACGTTCGGCTTCGGTTGCGTCCTTGTGCTCAACAATCGCACACACCTTGCCATCCGCATCACGCACGATACGACCATAACCAGTCGGGTCGGCCAGGTTGACAGTCAGCAGGCCCAGTTGCTCGGGGCCAACTTGCTTGAGCAGACGTTGCAGGGTCTCGACCTCGATCAGCGGTACATCGCCGTACAGGATCAACACGTTTTCTGCGGTCAGAAATGGTAGCGCCTGAGCCACGGCATGGCCGGTACCCAGTTGCTTGTCTTGCAGCACAAAGTTCAGGTCATCAGCAGCCAGGCGTTCACGTACCAGTTCGGCTCCGTGACCAATGACGACGTGGATGCGGGTCGGTTCAAGCTGACGAGCGCTGTGGATAACATGGCCAAGCATGGAGTTGCCTGCCACGGGGTGCAGAACCTTGGGCAGGGCAGAACGCATGCGGGTGCCCTGACCTGCGGCGAGAATAACGATATCGAGAGACATGACTGGCTACCAATCCTGGGTGGTCAGCGGTTGCGACCAAAAAGTATTTCGCGGAAAAAGAAAAAGGGTAGCCGAGGCTACCCTTTTTAATCAATCACACAATAAGACAGGAGGCTTAGCCGCCAAACTTCTTGCGGATTTGCTGGACGGTGCGCAGCTGAGCTGCGGCTTCGGCCAGACGTGCAGCAGCAGATCCGTAATCGAAATCTGCGCCTTTTTCGTTCAGTGCCTTCTCGGCAGCCTTTACGGCTTCCTGAGCGGAGGCTTCATCCAGGTCGGCAGCACGTTGCACGGTGTCGGCAAGAACCTTGACCATGTTCGGCTGAACCTCGAGGTAACCACCGGAGATGTAAAACACCTCCGATTCCCCGCCCAGCTTGATCAGGCGGATCGGACCTGGCTTGAGTTCAGTGATCAGCGGAGCGTGACCCAGAGCGATACCAAGATCACCCAGGCTGCCGTGCGCAATCACCATCTCGACCTGACCGGAAAAGATTTCTCCTTCCGCACTGACGATATCGCAATGGACTGTCATCATATTAGCCATCTGATTGCCTCAACCTGATTAGCGCCCGTTGCCGGGCGCTGGAATTACAGTTTCTTGGCTTTCTCGATCGCTTCTTCGATGCCGCCGACCATGTAGAACGCTTGTTCTGGCAGGTGGTCGTAGTCACCGTTGAGGATGCCTTTGAAGCCAGCAATGGTGTCTTTCAGGGAAACGTATTTACCCGAAGCGCCAGTGAAGACTTCAGCCACGAAGAACGGCTGAGACAAGAAACGCTGGATCTTACGAGCGCGGGATACCAACTGCTTGTCGGTTTCCGACAGCTCGTCCATACCCAGGATCGCAATGATGTCCTTCAGTTCTTTGTAACGCTGCAACACGTACTGAACGCCGCGAGCGGTGTCGTAGTGTTCCTGGCCGATTACGTTCGGGTCCAGCTGGCGCGAAGTCGAATCCAGTGGATCTACTGCTGGGTAGATACCCAGGGAAGCGATGTCACGGGACAGAACGACGGTAGCGTCCAAGTGGGCAAACGTGGTCGCAGGCGACGGGTCAGTCAAGTCATCCGCAGGTACGTATACCGCTTGGATCGAAGTGATCGAACCGTTTTTGGTCGAAGTGATGCGCTCTTGCAGAGTACCCATCTCTTCAGCCAGAGTCGGCTGGTAACCTACTGCCGAAGGCATACGGCCCAGCAGTGCGGATACTTCAGTACCGGCCAAGGTGTAACGATAGATGTTGTCAACGAACAACAGTACGTCGTTACCTTCGTCACGGAACTTCTCGGCCATGGTCAGGCCGGTCAGTGCTACGCGCAGACGGTTACCCGGCGGCTCGTTCATCTGACCGTAAACCAGTGCCACTTTGTCCAGTACGCTGGAATCCTTCATCTCGTGGTAGAAGTCGTTACCCTCACGGGTACGCTCGCCCACACCAGCAAACACAGAGTAACCGCTGTGTTCCATGGCGATGTTACGGATCAGTTCCATCATGTTTACGGTTTTGCCTACACCGGCACCACCGAACAGACCAACCTTACCGCCTTTTGCAAACGGGCAGATCAGGTCGATAACCTTGATACCGGTTTCCAGCAGGTCGTTGCCGCCAGCTTGCTCAGCGAAGGACGGTGCTGGGCGGTGAATGCCCCAACGCTCTTCGGTGTCAATCGGGCCAGCTTCGTCGATCGGGTTGCCCAGAACGTCCATGATCCGGCCCAGGGTAGCTTTACCTACTGGAACGGAGATGGCTGCGCCAGAGTCGGTGACTTCCAGACCGCGCTTCAAGCCCTCGGTGGAACCCATCGCAATGGTACGAACCACGCCGTCGCCCAGCTGTTGCTGAACTTCCAGAGTGGTTCCGGCCGCGCTTTGTACTTTCAGCGCGTTGTAGATGCTCGGTACGTTTTCGCGTGGAAATTCCACGTCGATCACGGCGCCGATGATTTGAACGATACGTCCGCTACTCATAGCTGGATCCTCTGAATATTTGAACCGTTAAACCGCGGCAGCGCCGCCGACGATTTCCGAGATCTCTTGGGTGATCGCAGCCTGACGCGCCTTGTTGTAGATCAGCTGCAAATCGCTGATCAAGTCACCGGCGTTATCAGTGGCGTTCTTCATTGCGATCATCCGCGCAGCTTGTTCAGCTGCACTGTTCTCGACCACCGCCTGGTACACCTGCGACTCCACGTAACGCACCATCAAGCCGTCTAGCAGCTCTTTGGCATCCGGTTCGTAGAGATAGTCCCAGTGGTGCTTGAGTTCTTGATCCGGGGTCGCCACCAGTGGAATCAATTGCTCCACAGTAGGCTGTTGCGTCATGGTGTTGATGAACTTGTTGGATACCACGGACAGGCGGTCAATACGGCCTTCCAGGTAAGCATCCAGCATCACCTTAACGCTGCCGATCAAATCATTGATCGACGGTTCTTCACCCAGATGGCTGATAGCAGCGACGACGTTACCGCCGAAGTTACGGAAAAATGCCGCACCTTTGCTGCCGACCACGCACAGATCAATCTCGACGCCGTTTTCACGGTTTACCGCCATGTCCTTGACCAAAGCCTTGAACAGGTTGGTATTCAAACCACCGCACAAACCACGGTCACTGCTCACAACCACATAACCCACACGCTTAACTTCGCGGTCGATCATGAACGGGTGGCGGTATTCCGGGTTGGCGTTGGCCAAATGCCCAATAACCTGGCGGATACGCTCCGCATAAGGACGGCTAGCAGCCATGCGCATTTGTGCCTTGCGCATTTTGCTGACCGCCACTTTTTCCATGGCGCTGGTAATCTTTTGCGTGCTTTTGATGCTCGCAATCTTACTGCGAATCTCTTTTGCGCCTGCCATGTAACACCTATCAGGTTAGCAAGCGGGAGCCTTGCGGCTCCCGCTGCGGCTTACCAGGTTTGGGTGGCCTTGAACTTCTCGATACCGGCTTTGATGCCAGCGTCGATTTCGTCATTGAAGTCACCTTTAACGTTGATCTTCGCCATTAGCTCGGCGTGATCGCGGTTGAAGTAAGCAATCAGCGCTTGTTCAAAGCTACCGACCTTGGTGATTTCGACGTCAGTCAGGAACCCACGCTCAGCGGCATACAGCGACAGCGCCATGTCAGCGATCGACATTGGTGCGTATTGCTTCTGCTTCATCAGCTCGGTAACGCGCTGACCATGCTCAAGTTGCTTACGGGTCGCTTCGTCCAGGTCAGAAGCGAACTGGGCAAATGCTGCCAGTTCACGGTACTGAGCCAGAGCGGTACGGATACCACCGGACAGCTTCTTGATGATCTTGGTCTGAGCGGCACCACCCACACGGGATACCGAAACACCGGCGTTCACTGCAGGACGGATCCCGGAGTTGAACATGGCCGATTCCAGGAAGATCTGACCGTCGGTGATGGAAATCACGTTGGTCGGAACGAACGCGGAAACGTCGCCAGCCTGGGTTTCGATGATCGGCAGTGCGGTCAGGGAACCGGTTTTGCCGGTCACTGCGCCGTTGGTGAACTTCTCTACGTATTCTTCGGATACGCGGGATGCGCGCTCCAGAAGACGGGAGTGGAGATAGAACACGTCGCCTGGGTAAGCTTCACGGCCTGGTGGACGGCGCAGCAGCAGGGAAATCTGGCGGTAAGCCACTGCTTGCTTGGACAGATCGTCATAAACGATCAGCGCGTCTTCACCGCGGTCGCGGAAGTATTCGCCCATGGTGCAACCGGAGTACGGTGCCAGGAACTGCAGCGCTGCGGATTCGGAAGCACTGGCAGCAACGACGATGGTGTTAGCCAGCGCGCCGTTTTCTTCCAGCTTGCGAACCACGTTGGCGATGGTCGATTGCTTCTGACCGATCGCTACGTATACACAGAAAATGCCGCTGTTCTTCTGGTTGATGATCGCGTCGATCGCCAGAGCGGTTTTACCGATCTGACGGTCACCGATGATCAGCTCACGCTGGCCACGGCCGACAGGGATCATGGCATCGACAGCCTTGTAGCCAGTCTGTACAGGCTGGTCTACCGACTTACGCCAGATCACGCCTGGAGCAACTTTCTCGACTGCATCAGTCTCGGTGTTGCCCAGTGGACCTTTGCCATCAACTGGGTTACCCAGTGCGTCGACAACGCGACCCAGCAGTTCCTTACCAACCGGAACTTCCAGGATACGGCCAGTGCACTTGGCGCTCATGCCTTCAGCCAGAGTCGTGTATGCGCCCAGTACTACGGCACCTACAGAGTCTTGCTCGAGGTTGAGAGCCATACCGAAGACGCTGCCCGGAAACTCGATCATCTCGCCGTACATTACGTCGGCCAGACCGTGAATCCGCACAATACCGTCAGATACGCTGACGACAGTGCCTTCGTTACGGGCTTGGGAGGTCACATCGAGTTTTTCGATGCGGCCCTTGATAATTTCACTTATTTCGGAAGGATTGAGTTGCTGCATTGCTCTGCTGCCCCTTCAAACTCAAGATTTCAATGCTTCGGCAAGGCTTGCGAGTTTCCCGCGAACCGAGCCATCGATAACCAGGTCGCCGGCGCGGATGATGACACCACCTATAAGGCTGGCATCCTCCGCAACTTGCAGGCGCACTTCCCGGTCGAGTCGTGCACTGAGAACCTTGGCGAGTTTGTCTTGCTGTTCTTGGTTCAATGCAAAAGCACTGGTGACTTCAACGTCTACCGACTTCTCTTGTTCGGCCTTGTACAGGTCAAACAGAGCGGCGATCTCCGGCAACAGCGGGAGACGGTCGTTTTCGGCAACGACGTTGATGAAGTTCTGTGCTTCTACAGTGAACTTGTCGCCGCACACGTCAATAAACGTGGCGGCCTTTTCTGCGCTCGTCAGTCGCGGGGCCTTGAGCACGCGCTGCATAGTGTCGTCTTGCGACACTGCTGCAGCCAGGCCGAGCATGGCTGACCAAGAGGCCAGTTGCTGGTGGGCCTGGGCGTGCTCGAAGGCTGCCTTAGCGTAAGGTCGGGCCAACGTGGTCAATTCTGCCATGATCGCCCTCGCTTAAATTTCAGCAGCCAGTTTAGTAACCAGCTCCGCGTGCGCGTTTTGATCGATTGTGGCACCCAGGATCTTCTCTGCGCCTTCAACAGCCAGGGTACCCAGTTGGGCACGCAGGGCGTCTTTGACGCTGTTCAGTTCCTGTTCGATCTCGGCCTGAGCCTGAGCCTTCACACGGTCAGCTTCAACGCGAGCCTGTTCACGGGCTTCGTCTACGATCTGAGTACCGCGTTTCTTGGCTTGCTCAATGATTTCAGCTGCTTGAGCCTTAGCTTCGCGCAGTTGTTGACCCGCTTTATCTTGGGCCAACTCCAGGTCGCGAGCTGCTCGGTTAGCAGCGTCCAGTCCAGCCGCAATCTTCTTCTGACGTTCTTGCAATGCCGCGATGACCGGAGGCCACACGAACTTCATGCAAAACAGTACAAAAATGAAGAACGCAACGGACTGGCCAATCAGGGTTGCATTAATGTTCACGCCAACACCTCGCTCGTTCGTTGTCCATCACTCTAATCAACTCGAAAATTCGAGTGATTAGCCAGCGAGTTGACCAACGAAAGGATTAGCGAAGGTGAAGAACAGTGCGATACCAACACCGATCATGGTTACGGCGTCGAGCAGACCGGCAACGATGAACATTTTAACTTGCAGCATTGGAACCATTTCTGGTTGACGCGCTGCGCCTTCCAGGAACTTGCCACCCAACAGGCCGAAACCAATTGCGGTACCCAGTGCGCCCAGGCCGATCAACAGTGCAACAGCGATAGCGGTTAGACCAACTACAGTTTCCATCTTTCCTCCCGACTTTTACGTCGTATGGTTTAGGTTTTTAGATTAAAGCGGTAAAACAAAATCATTTTGCGACGCCCTCTCACCCGAAGGTGAGAGGAGCACCAGATTCGCCGAAGCGGATCTTAGTGATTATCTTCGTGTGCCATCGACAGGTAGACGATGGTCAACATCATGAAGATGAACGCTTGCAAGGTGATGATCAGGATGTGGAATACAGCCCACGCCCATTGCAGCACCACGCCCAGACCGCTAAGCCAAAGCAGGCCGCTGCCGAACATCACGGCGATCAGGATAAACACCAGCTCGCCAGCGTACATGTTGCCGAACAGACGCAGAGCCAACGAAATAGGCTTGGCAATCAACGTCACGAATTCGAGCAGGAAGTTCACCGGAATCAGCAGCGCCTGAACAAAAATGTTCTTGCTGCCGAATGGGTGCAGGGTCAGTTCACCGATAAAGCCACCGATGCCCTTGATCTTGATGCTGTAGAAGATGATCAGTGCAAACACCGACAGGGCCATGCCCATGGTCGCGTTTGGATCAGTCGTCGGTACGGCACGGAACGGGAAGTGTTCATCGCCAGTGATCAAGATGGCCAACTGAGGAATCCAGTCAACCGGGATCAAGTCGATGGCGTTCATCAGGAACACCCACACGAAAATGGTCAGCGCCAGCGGTGCGATTACTGCACTGCGACCGTGGAAACTGTCTTTTACGCTGCCATCAACGAATTCCACCAGTACTTCAACGAAGTTCTGCAGTGCGCCTGGCTGACCGGAAGTTGCCTTCTTGGCCGCCATGCGGAATACGAGGATGAAAATCAGACCAACAAACAGCGACCAGCCGAGGGTATCGACGTGGAACGCCCAAAAGCCCATTGCTTTAGCTTCTGCAACGGTGTGGGCAAAGCCCCAGCCGCCATCAGGTAGCTGCCCAAAGGTCAGGTTCTGTAAGTGGTGCTGGATATAGCCCGAAGCGGTTGTTTCTGCCATGGTTGCCTCAAACGCCCTAAGGTCTCGAAAGTGTTGTTCTCATTAGCAGGGGAGCGAACCAACTGACCAGTTGGGTCAGCACGAAGACACCGAATACTGCTAACGGCGCCAATGGCTTCACACCTGCAAACGTCAGCGCGAACAGCACTGCCGTCAAAATTAACTTGCCTGCCTCACCGGCGTAAAACGACCGGACGATGGCTTGCGCTGCTCGGGCGCCGGAAAACCGAAAAGCCCTGTGAGCAAAATACACATTGGGTAGCAAAGCTATCAGGCCTCCGCAGAGTCCTGAATATCCGGCGACGACTCCATGCCATTGCCAGAGCCCCAGAGCAGCCAGCAATAAAACGACAAATTGAGCCAGCAAAACCGGAAAAACCGCCAAGCGATGGAACGGCAAGCGGTTTGGCGTGCGGGTTTCCATCACAACTGCTCCTCAAAGGTCGGCTACCAAAAACAGAAAACTTGGCATAATTTGTGCCGACAAAATGCGCGCAGAGTATAGGGGCGACGAAGCCCCTATTCAACTGTCAGGTAGTGATTTCCGACTGCGCGCTACATGAGGAATTGTTTCAGCGGATGTGAGCAAGCACTCCTTGCAGCTCATCCAGGGAATTGTAACCAATCACTAACTGGCCTTTTCCCTTCTTTCCGTGGCGGATCTGCACCGCAGAGCCCAGCCGCTCAGCCAGACGCTGTTCGAGTCTGGCAATGTCCGGATCGGTTTTAACCGGTTCCGCGGGTTCCTGTTTGCCACTCAACCACTGGCGAACCAGGGCTTCAGTCTGACGTACCGTCAGGCCTCGTGCGACAACGTGTCGCGCCCCTTCAACCTGCTGAGCATCAGGCAAACCGAGCAATGCCCGCGCATGACCCATTTCCAGGTCACCGTGGGACAGCATGGTCTTGATCACTTCCGGCAACGAAATCAATCGCAACAAGTTAGCCACAGACACCCGGGACTTACCCACAGCGTCGGCGACTTGCTGTTGAGTCAGCTGGAACTCTTGCTGCAAACGCTGCAAGGCGACAGCTTCCTCGATCGGATTGAGGTCTTCACGCTGAATGTTCTCGATCAACGCCATCGCAATGGCGGTTTCGTCCGGCACGTCTTTGACCATCGCCGGGATTGTGTCCTTGCCGGCCTGTTGGCTGGCGCGCCAGCGACGTTCACCGGCGATGATCTCAAAGCGGTTACCTTCGATCGGGCGCACCACGATCGGTTGCATCACGCCCTGGGTGCGGATCGAGCTGGCCAGTTCTTCAAGCGCCTGCGGATCCATGTCGCGACGAGGCTGGTACTTGCCGCGCTGGATCAGGTCCAGGGGCAGGTGCTGCAGTTCGCTTTGATCAACCTTGACCGCTTGCTCTTCCAGCGAGCTGACCGTAGGACCACTCAGGAGTGCATCCAGTCCGCGTCCGAGACCTCGTTTCTTGACGGCCATGGAAATTCCTTAAGTTGGCTGAGGCGTGCGGGTAGAACGACGTTGACGACGAACCAGCTCGCCCGCCAGGGCAAGGTAAGCAATCGCGCCACGGGAATTTTTGTCATACGCCAGCGCTGGCATGCCATAGCTTGGCGCTTCGGCCAGGCGGATGTTGCGCGGAATCACGGTGTCGTAGAGCTGCTCGCCGAAGTGTTCCTTGAGCTGCGCCGAAACATCGTTCATCAGGCTCAGGCGCGGGTCGTACATGGTGCGCAGCAGGCCTTCGATCTTCAGGTTCGGATTGAGCAGCTCGGCGATGCGCTTGATGTTATCCACAAGGTCGCTCAGGCCTTCGAGTGCAAAGTACTCGCACTGCATGGGGATAATCACCCCATCGGCCGCCACCAGGGCATTCAAGGTCAGCATCGACAACGACGGCGGGCAATCGATCAGGATGTAATCGTAGCTTTCGCGAACCGGGGCCAGCGCTGTACGCAGACGGCTTTCCTTCATCTGCATTTCGAGCAGCACGACTTCAGCCGCGGTCAAATCGCGGTTGGCGGGAAGCAACTGGTAACCACCGTGCTCGGAGATGTGCATGGCCTGAGCCAGGTCGCATTCACCGATCAACAGGTCGTAGACCGAATTCTCAAGACCGTGTTTATCCACACCGCTACCCATGGTGGCGTTGCCCTGTGGATCAAGGTCAATGAGCAGCACGCGGCGCTTGGTCGCGACCAGCGATGCTGCGAGGTTGATACAGGTGGTGGTTTTACCCACACCACCTTTTTGGTTCGCTATTGCGAATACCTTAGCCATTCTTGCTTGCGTTCCCAATCATGCCGTGCGGCGCAGTATCAGCAGATGGCGTTGGCCTTGGCAACCCGGAACGGTCAAGGCGTGTTCGCCATCGAGACGAAAATCAGACGGCAATGCTACCAGCTCATCGGCCGGATGAACGCCCTTCATTGCCAACCAGCGGGTTTCGCTGTTGCCAAGGTGGCGCGTCCAGTTGCTGAAGTTCTCCATGCTGCTGAAAGCCCTGGAAACAATTCCGTTGAAAGGCTGCTCAGGCTGGAATTCTTCGACGCGACTGTGGATAACTTGCAGGTTATCCAGCTTCAGCTCGAGTTTTACCTGGGTCAGGAAACGGGTTTTCTTGCCGTTGCTGTCCAGGCAGGTCACTTGCGACTCGGGAAACAGGATCGCCAGGGGAATACCCGGCATGCCGCCGCCACTGCCCACATCCAGCCAACGGCCATTTTCGATGAAGGGCATCACGCTTAGACTGTCGAGCAAATGACGCGACACCATCTCGTCCGGGTTACGCACAGCCGTGAGGTTGTAGGCCTTGTTCCATTTGATCAACAGGGCCAGATAACCCAGCAATTGCTGATGCTGATGCTCGGTCAGTGCGACGCCCAGCTGGCGTGCACCTGTGGATAACTCTTCGGCGTGTTGTGCGGTTACCAGCGAACTCAAGCGTTTTGCTCCAACGTGCGGCCAGCGCCGCGCTTTTTCAGGTGAATCATCAACAGGGAAATTGCCGCAGGGGTCACACCCGGGATACGCGAAGCCTGGCCCAGGGTCTCGGGACGTGTTGCGCCCAACTTGCTCTGAATCTCTTTCGACAGACCGGAGATGGTCGTGTAATCGATATCCACAGGCAGCTTGGTATTTTCACTGGCACGCAGACGGGCAATTTCGTCTTGTTGACGATCGATATAACCGGCGTACTTGGTTTTGATCTCAACCTGCTCGGCAACCAGCGGGTCTTCTGCCCCCTGCCCGGTCACTTCAACCAGGCCGGCGTAATCAATTTCGGGGCGGGTCAGCAGGTTGAGCAAATTGTATTCATGGGTCAGCGGTGTGCCGAACTTGGCAGCAATGGCATCACCCTGCTCGGTACCCGGACGAACCCAGGTACTTTTGAGGCGTTGTTCTTCCTGCGCGATGCTTTCGCGCTTGGTGCAGAAAGCCGCCCAACGAGCGTCGTCGACCAGGCCCAGTTCGCGGCCTTTTTCAGTCAAGCGCATGTCGGCGTTGTCTTCGCGCAGGATCAGGCGGTATTCGGCGCGGGAAGTGAACATCCGGTACGGTTCTTGAGTACCCAGGGTAATCAGGTCGTCGACCAATACGCCGATGTACGCCTCATCCCGGCGCGGGCACCAGCTTTCCTTGCCCTGTGCGAGCAATGCCGCGTTGGCGCCAGCCAGCAAACCCTGGGCGCCGGCTTCTTCGTAACCGGTGGTGCCGTTGATTTGCCCGGCAAAGAACAAGCCGCCAATCACCTTGGTTTCGAGGCTGTACTTCAGGTCGCGTGGATCGAAGTAATCGTACTCGATGGCATAGCCCGGGCGCACGATATGGGCGTTTTCCATACCGCGAATCGATTGCACGATCTGGATTTGCACGTCGAACGGCAAGGAGGTGGAAATCCCGTTCGGGTACAGCTCGTGGGTGGTCAAACCTTCCGGCTCGATAAAGACCTGGTGGCTTTCCTTGTCGGCAAAGCGATGGATCTTGTCTTCGATCGACGGGCAGTAACGCGGGCCAATACCTTCGATCACGCCTGAATACATCGGCGAACGATCAAGGTTGGAGGCAATGATTTCGTGAGTGCGGGCGTTGGTATGGGT
This sequence comes from Pseudomonas sp. FSL W7-0098, assembly GCF_005930585.1. Taxonomy (NCBI): domain Bacteria; kingdom Pseudomonadati; phylum Pseudomonadota; class Gammaproteobacteria; order Pseudomonadales; family Pseudomonadaceae; genus Pseudomonas; species Pseudomonas sp. FSL W7-0098. Next base: position 374,745 of record NZ_RXHW01000004.1, on the reverse strand, counting down.
AATCCAGCAGCTGACCTGGGCCGGGTGCTGTTCCTTGTTGCCCATGAACGACATGACAGGAATCGGTGTATCACCCGGTTGCTCGGTCATTACCGAGAAATCCACAGAACGGCCATCGATACGCGGTGGCGTCCCGGTTTTCAGGCGACCGACTCGCAGGGGCAGTTCACGCAGACGGTGTGCCAGGGCAATCGAAGGTGGATCACCGGCCCGACCGCCCGAGTAATTCTGCATGCCGATGTGGATAAGTCCACCGAGGAAAGTGCCTGTGGTCAGAACCACGGCATCAGCCATAAAACGCAGGCCCATCTGGGTCACTACGCCACGGACTTGATCCTGTTCAACGATCAGGTCATCAGCGGCCTGTTGAAATATCCACAGGTTGGGCTGGTTTTCCAGGATTTCGCGTACGGCGGCCTTGTACAGGATGCGGTCGGCCTGTGCACGGGTGGCCCGTACTGCCGGGCCTTTGCGTCCGTTGAGTACGCGGAACTGAATACCGCCTTTATCGGTGGCTATCGCCATCGCGCCGCCAAGGGCATCGATTTCTTTAACCAGATGGCTTTTACCAATCCCGCCAATTGCAGGATTGCAGCTCATTTGCCCGAGGGTTTCCACGTTGTGGGTCAACAGCAGGGTTTTCACACCCATACGTGCTGAAGCAAGTGCAGCCTCGGTTCCGGCGTGACCGCCGCCGATGACGATCACTGCAAAACGGGAAGGGAAATTCACCACGCACCTCGTGCCTGTTACTAGGGGTTTTTTGGATAGACCGCGAAGTATAGGGACTTCGCCCTTCTTAAAGAACCCTTTGCACAAAATTTAACCAGCTGTGGATAAGGGCAAGATAGATAAGTAAATAGAGAAGAAATTTATAAAGCTTTGTTTTTATGTTTATTTCTACTGAGGCACCTTTCTGTGGATAGATTGCTACAGGCTATATTTTACGTACTGTACAGAGGATCAAAAGTCTGTGGTTATGCACTAATGAGGGGTTGGGATAAGTGCTTTAAGCCTGTGGGTAAAACAGGTGCTTATCCACAGGGGTGGTTATCTTCAGTTTTCAGACCTACTTACCCACTGACCTGAGGGCCAGTTATGCACAGGGCTTATTCCCGTGTTTGGGTGCTTTCGAGCCAATAAACAGGCAGCCGAAAAACGCTTGAAGGTGCAATCCGGCAAGCGGTCGGACGTTCGGTCAATGATTAATGTGATAAACGGTAGCCAACAGCCCCGTTAGACGGCGCAAAGCAGCCAGCCTGTGGGTGAGGCCATGAGCCTGTGGGTAATTCCGATTGCGGCCAGAAACACATCATCGTGTGAGGTAACGATCAGAGTGCCCGGGTAATGCTTGAGCATGCTCTCCAGGGCTTGAACGGAAGGCAGATCCAGGTGATTGGCCGGTTCATCGAGCAGTAACAGCTGTGGTGGGGATTGTGTATAAAACACGCAGGCCATCGCCGCTTTCAAGCGTTCACCGCCACTGAGCCGATGGGATGGCAGGTTGATACGATCGGCATTGAGGCCCAATTGCGCCAGCCGGGTACGTAATTCTCCTTCACTCAGTTGCCGGTTAAGTGACTGCAACTGCTCAAGAACTGACCGAGCCGGTTCCAAAACGCCCAGGTGCTGGTCGAGGTAAGTGCTGGTGACCAGGGTCCTGGCCTGACCGGAAACAACCGTTAGTTGCCCGGCCAATACCTTGAGCAAGGTCGACTTGCCGCAGCCGTTCGGGCCGGTCAAGGCAATGCGCTGGCCTCGCGTAACGGCAAGATTGATCCTGCGCAGTTGTTGCGCCCCATAAGGCAGGCGGGCCTCTATCAACTCGGCAATTTGAGCCGGCGAGCCAGAGCAAGGCTGCGGCGCAGAGATAAAGATGGCCTGCTGCTCTTCTACCTGATTCGCAGCCTGACGGACCTGCACAGATAATTGCTCGCGAGCCGCATCCTGCTGTACCCGCAACTTACCGCTGCTGGCCTGGCTGCGCTCCTTTTGCCGGCCCAGCAAAATCTTCGCCTGATTGGCGTCAGCGGCCTGTTTCCGGCCACGGGATTGTTTGCGCTCAAGACTTTCTCTTTGCTCACGCAGGGTCTGTTCCTGACGCTTGCGCTCCAGCCGGTATGCCGCCAGCTGTTGTTGCGCCGCTTGCAGTTGCCCGGCTTTGGCCTGTGCATAAAACGAGTAACCGCCGCCGTAACTGGTGAGGCCCTGTGGTGACAGCTCAACGATGCGCTCCATATTTTCCAGCAAGGCGCGATCATGGCTGATAACAAGTAATCCTTCTGGCCACTGCTGCAACTGTTCATGCAGGGCAAGTCGATGCTGGTAATCCAAATGATTGGTGGGCTCATCCAGGATCAACAGGTCGGCTTTCGACAAAAAGGCGCCCAGCAGAGCCACGCGCATGGCTTCACCACCGCTGAGTGCTGATGCAGGAGTCGAAAGGGTCAGGTGTGCAAGCTTGTTGCGGCTTAGCTGATCGAGCAGTTGCTGGCGGATATTCCAGCGTTCGCCCACACAGTCAAAGTCCGCTTGGGCGCTGCTGCCCCGCTCTATTCGCTCAAGGGCGCTAATGACTGGTTGCACGCCAGCAAGCTCGGCAAGGGTGTGATTGGGGTCATGGCTGACTTGCTGCGTCAGGTAATACACCGTGCCATTACGGATGCAGTAGCCGGTTGAGGGCAAGAGATCCCCTGCCATGATGCGCGCCAATATGCTCTTGCCCACACCATTGCGCCCTACCAGGCCGGTGCGGCGCTGGTCGAGATGCAGATCAATATCTGAAAACAGGGAACTGCCATCGGGCAGATGATAAGAAACGCCTTGCAGCGTTACAGAGGTAACGTGAGCCATACGCACTCCAGAGATGCACAGATCTACCCCCTGTTGCAGGGGAATCAAGAACTGGCCGCAAGCATCGCGGCGGCATCAATGGCGCATCGGACTAATACCTCGTGTGAATGTGGATAACTGTAGCAGCTGCCGTAGGAACGAGGCTGCGTTCGGCGACGTAGTCGTCGTAAATCCTGAACTCCGGTTTTAACTGGCACACCACAGTGTCTGATTTTACGACGGCTGTGCCGCCGAACGCAGCCTCGTTCCTACGGCAGCTGCTACGAGGGTCATTTACCGATACAGAAGCTGGAGAAGATCCGTCCCAGCAGGTCATCCGAACTGAATGCCCCGGTAATTTCGCCAAGGGAATGCTGTGCCTGGCGCAAATCCTCGGCCAATAGCTCCCCGGCGCCCGCCAGAGTCAGTTGTGCCCTGCCATGCTCAAGTGCCTTGCTGGCGTGCTGCAATGCCTCCAGATGGCGGCGGCGTGCGCTGAAGCTGCTCTCCGAGGTCTGCTCATAGCCCATGCAGGCCTTGAGGTGTTCCCGCAGCAGGTCCAGGCCTTCTGTAGATCTGGCGCTCAGGCTGATGGTGACATGGCCATCTTCACTGACTTCAAGGGCTACATTCTCCCCGCTTAGATCCGCCTTGTTGCGGATCAAGGTCACCTTCGCCGGATCCGGGCGTTGTTCAAGAAACTCTGGCCACAGGGCAAACGGGTCATCAGCTTCCGGTGCCGTGGCATCAACCACCAGCAATACCCTATCAGCTTCACCAATGGCCTTGAGTGCGCGCTGCACGCCAATTTTCTCAACCTGGTCATCGGTGTCGCGCAGACCTGCGGTGTCGACAACGTGCAATGGCATGCCATCGATGTGGATGTGTTCGCGTAACACATCACGGGTAGTACCCGCGATTTCGGTCACGATCGCCGCTTCACGCCCGGCCAGGGCATTGAGCAGGCTCGATTTTCCAGCATTGGGCCGCCCGGCAATCACCACGGTCATGCCGTCGCGCAGCAAAGCACCCTGGCCGGCTTCGCGCTGTACGGTGGATAACTCTTCACGAACCTTGTCGAGCATACCGAGCACATGGCCATCGGCGAGGAAGTCGATTTCTTCTTCCGGGAAATCAATCGCTGCTTCGACATAGATACGCAAACCGATCAATTGCTCGGTCAAGTTATGCACACGTTGAGAGAAAGCACCCTGCAAGGAACGTAATGCGTTACGCGCAGCCTGTGCAGAACTTGCCTCGATCAGGTCGGCAATCGCCTCGGCCTGGGCCAGGTCGAGCTTGTCATTCAAAAAGGCCCGCTCGCTGAACTCCCCCGGACGGGCCAAACGGCAGCCCAACTGGATGCAGCGCTGCAGCAGCATATCCAGAACAATCGGACCGCCGTGGCCCTGCAGTTCAAGGACGTCTTCGCCGGTAAAGGAGTTGGGCCCGGGGAAGTAGAGTGCTATGCCTTCATCCAGCACTTCGCGGTTGTCGCCGTAAAAAGGGCCGTAATGGGCATAGCGCGGTTTTAGTTCGCGTTCGCTGAACGCTTTGGCCGCAACACGGGCGAGTGGGCCGGAAATACGTACGATCCCCACACCACCTCGGCCTTGGGCGGTCGCTACTGCAGCAATAGTCTCTGCCGGAACACTCATAAAACAGGCCTCAAAACAAAAGTGACGGATAGCAAAACGCCCCACTAGGGGGCGTTTTGAGTGGTGCGTATCAGAGTAAGTTACTCAGCGACTTTTTTGGTAGCCGCTTCGACTTTACGCGTGATGTACCACTGTTGAGCGATGGACAGGCAGTTGTTCACAACCCAGTACAGCACCAGACCAGCCGGGAACCACAGGAAGAAGAAGGTGAAGATGATTGGCATCAGCTTCATCACCTTGGCCTGCATCGGATCCGGCGGAGTCGGGTTCAGACGCTGCTGGATGAACATGGTTGCGCCCATGATGATCGGCAGAATGAAGAACGGGTCTTTGATCGACAGGTCGGTAATCCAGAGCATGAACGGCGCCTGGCGCATTTCAACACTTTCCAGAAGTACCCAGTACAAGGACAGGAAGACCGGCATCTGCACCAGAATCGGCAAGCAGCCGCCCAGTGGATTGATCTTCTCTTTCTTGTACAGCTCCATCATCGCTTGCGACATTTTCTGGCGGTCATCACCGAACTGCTCTTTCAGAGCGGCCAGTTTTGGTGCCACAGCGCGCATGCGGGCCATCGACTTGTAGCTGGCGGCCGACAGAGGGAAGAAGATCCCTTTGATCAGCATGGTCAGGAAGATGATCGACCAGCCCCAGTTACCGACCAGGCTGTGGATATGTTGCAGCAGCCAGAAGATAGGCTGGGCAATGAACCACAGGATGCCGTAGTCAACCGTCAGTTCCAGGCCTGGGGACAACTCTTTGAGTACACCCTGGCTTTTCGGACCGGCATACAACGTAGCGCTGGTTTCAGCGGTTTTGCCCGGCTCAACAGTCAATGTTGGGCCAGTGAAACCGATGATGTAGTTGCCTTGGTTGTCTTTGCGGGTCTGAACGACGTTGTTATCGCCTTTCTGAGGGATCCACGCGGTCACAAAGTAGTGCTGCAACCAGGCAACCCAGCCGCCTTGTACGGTTTCTTTCAGCTGAGCCTTGTCGATATCTTTCATCGACACTTTTTTGTACGGCTCTGCACTTGTCCACAGGGCAGCGCCCAGGTAAGTCGCAGTACCGGTGGCGGTGCTGGAAGAAGGATCGGAGCTGGCATCACGCTTCAATTGCGCGAACAGGTTGCCGTTCCACGGCTTGCCGCTCTCGTTATCAATCAGATAGCTAACTTGTACATCGTACAAACCACGCTTGAGCGTGAAACGTTTGATGTAGTTGATGCCGTTTTCGCTGAATTTCAGATCAACAACCAGTTGATCCTGACCTGGGGCCAGTTCGTAGGTCTTTTTCTCGGTGCTGAAAACAGGACGACCTGACGGACGGGCGTCCGGGCCATCAACGCCTGTCAGGCCACTTTGGGCCAGATAGGTGCGTTCGTTGCCGTTATCGAACAACTGGAAAGGAACATCCGGGTGATCCTGGCGACGTGGATAAAGCGGCAGACGCAGCTGGGCAATATCACCACCCTGTGGATCAATCGCGATATCCAGAACATCCGTTTTTACGTGGATGAGGTCTTTGCTTGCAGCCACCGGGGTTTCAGTCGGTGTGCTGGTATCGGTATTGGCGCTGGGTACATCGGCACTGTTTGCAACGTTGTTACCTGAAACCGTATCGGGCAAAGCCGGTGCGGTGGTGCTGGCGGCAACATTCTGAGTCGGCAGGGCAGCTTGGCCGTAGTCCTGGTTCCATTTCAGAACCATAACGTAGGACACGACTGCGAGAGCGACGATCAGGATCGTGCGTTTAATATCCATGATTACTCGGCCATCAAGAAGAACGGGAGGTAGGGATAGGTGGAACCGGGTCGTAACCACCGGGATTCCACGGGTGACAGCGACCTAAACGACGAAAGGTCAGCCAGCCGCCGCGCAGAAGGCCATGATTTTCGATGGCTTCCAACGCGTAGCAGGAACAACTGGGGTAGAAACGGCAGTGGCTGGCCATCAAAGGACTAATGGCATAACGATAAAACTGGATCGGAACGAGTGCCAGTTTACGCATCAGGACTGCCTACCCCTACAGTTTCGGTTTTAACCGCTGGAACTGGCGTGTTACGGGCCAGACGCTTCCAGAGTTTGCCGAAATGCTGAATCAATTCGGGGTTCTCTACGTCACCCAAACCTTTGCGCGCGACGATAACGATATCCCAACCAACCAGTAAATCCTGGTGGAGACGAAACGATTCACGCATCAAACGCTTAAGGCGATTGCGCTCAACGGAGAGCTTTACGCTCTTTTTCCCGATCACTAACCCCAGGCGGGGGTGATCAAGATCGTTGCTACGCGCAAGGAGCAGGAGATTTTTCCCCGGAACCTTGCCGGTGGGGGAGTCAAAGACTGCCTTGAAATGTCGGGGAGTGAGTAACCGCTTTTCCCGACTGAAGTCCTGACTCACCACCATTGTCTGATTATCAAACTGCCAGACGTGCACGGCCTTTGGCGCGGCGACGCGACAGGACTGCACGGCCGTTTTTAGTAGCCATGCGAGCACGGAAACCGTGAGTGCGGGCGCGTTTGATAGTGCTTGGTTGGAAAGTACGTTTCATGTCGTGCTACCTGGTTCGTCCACAACGGGCCGGAATGGCCCCCGTTTTAAGAGACCGGCGATTCTAGAGAATGCAAGCCGATAGGTCAATTTCCAACCAACGTTTACTGCTAAATAGATGTTTGCCGTTTTGCACCAGTCTTGTGCCTGCCAACTATAGAAATAAAAAAACGAAGTATTTAAAGCTCTTTTAAAGAACTTACTACTCTTATAGAGCCGTTCTGCTGTGGATAACTCTATGCAGCCCTTGTAGAGCAAGGTTTTCAGAGAACAGAAAGGTTGTCCACAAGCGGTGCTTTGCCTGTGCTGCACCCTCGGAAAAGCTGTGCATGAAAGGGCTACTTATCCACAGCCGTGTTATGCACAGAGTTTTACCCCCACTTGTGCAACGAGCTCAGGCCCGCTTATCCACAGACCTTATGCACATACCATTTGTCGCTTTGTTCACAGTAAAAAGCCTGTCAACGCCTTATATGCAGGTCAGCTACATGTGGATAAGTGGGGCGGCGGTCGCTACAATGGCGCCTGTTTTTGCCTCACCGGCTTTCAACTTAGGGGATATCCGTGTCAGTGGAACTTTGGCAGCAGTGCGTGGAGCTTTTGCGCGATGAGCTGCCTGCCCAGCAATTCAACACCTGGATCCGTCCACTACAGGTCGAAGCCGAAGGCGACGAGTTGCGTGTGTATGCACCCAACCGATTCGTTCTCGACTGGGTTAACGAAAAATACCTGAGCCGTTTGCTTGAACTGTTGAATGAGCACAGCAATGGCATGGCGCCAGCGTTGTCCTTGTTAATAGGCAGCAAACGCAGCTCGGCGCCTCGTGCTGCCCCCAATGCGCCCTTGGCTGCATCGGCTTCTCAACAAGCCCCGGCGCCGAGCGCGCCTGCGCCTGCAGTCTCTGCACCCGCGCCCAAGCAGTCCGAGCCCGCCAGCGAAGAGCCTTCGCGTGCCAGCTTCGACCCGATGGCTGGCGCCAGCTCGCAGCAAGCACCCGTACGCGCCGAGCAGCGCACCGTTCAGGTTGAAGGTGCCCTGAAGCACACCAGCTACCTGAACCGCACCTTTACCTTTGAAAACTTCGTCGAGGGCAAGTCCAACCAACTGGCCCGCGCTGCGGCGTGGCAAGTGGCGGATAACCCCAAGCATGGATACAACCCGCTCTTCCTTTATGGCGGCGTAGGTCTGGGTAAAACTCACTTGATGCACGCGGTGGGTAACCACCTGTTAAAGAAGAACCCGAATGCCAAGGTCGTATACCTGCATTCCGAGCGTTTTGTAGCTGATATGGTTAAAGCCCTGCAGCTCAATGCCATCAACGAGTTCAAGCGCTTCTACCGTTCGGTCGATGCTTTGCTTATCGATGACATTCAATTCTTTGCGCGCAAGGAACGGTCCCAGGAAGAGTTCTTCCACACCTTCAACGCCCTGCTTGAAGGCGGTCAGCAAGTGATTCTGACCAGTGACCGTTACCCGAAAGAAATCGAAGGCCTCGAAGAGCGTCTGAAGTCGCGCTTTGGCTGGGGACTGACGGTTGCCGTCGAGCCGCCGGAGCTAGAGACCCGCGTAGCGATCCTGATGAAGAAGGCCGATCAGGCCAAGGTTGATCTGCCCCATGATGCAGCCTTCTTTATTGCCCAGCGCATTCGCTCCAACGTGCGTGAGCTCGAAGGCGCGCTCAAGCGCGTTATCGCTCACTCGCACTTTATGGGCCGCGACATCACCATCGAGCTGATTCGCGAGTCCCTAAAAGACTTGCTGGCGCTGCAAGACAAACTCGTCTCTGTGGATAACATCCAGCGCACCGTGGCCGAGTACTACAAGATCAAGATCTCGGACTTATTGTCCAAGCGCCGTTCGCGCTCGGTAGCGCGACCACGCCAGGTCGCCATGGCACTGTCCAAGGAACTGACCAACCACAGCCTGCCGGAAATCGGCGATGTGTTTGGCGGTCGCGATCACACCACGGTTTTGCACGCATGCCGCAAGATCAACGAACTCAAGGAATCCGACGCGGACATCCGCGAGGACTACAAGAACCTGCTGCGAACTCTGACAACCTGATGACACCAGCGCAGCTTATTAAGGCAAGGGACTAGACCATGCATTTCACCATTCAACGCGAAGCCCTGTTGAAACCCCTGCAACTGGTCGCCGGCGTAGTAGAACGCCGCCAGACCTTGCCGGTATTGTCCAACGTGCTGTTGGTTGTCGAAGGCCAGCAACTGTCGCTGACCGGTACTGACCTTGAAGTCGAGCTGGTCGGTCGGGTGCAACTTGAAGAGCCGGCCGAGCCAGGCGAAATCACCGTGCCTGCGCGCAAGCTGATGGATATCTGCAAAAGCCTGCCCAACGATGCACTGATCGACATCAAACTTGATGACAACAAACTGGTGGTCAAGGCAGGCCGTAGCCGCTTTACCCTGTCGACGTTGCCGGCCAACGATTTCCCGACGGTTGAAGAAGGTCCGGGTTCGCTGACCTGCAGCCTGCAGCAGAGCAAGTTGCGTCGTCTGATCGAGCGCACCAGCTTTGCCATGGCCCAGCAGGACGTTCGTTACTACCTCAACGGTATGCTGTTGGAAGTGTCGGCCGGGATCATCCGTGCCGTAGCTACCGACGGTCACCGTTTGGCCATGTGCTCGATGAAAGCCGATATCGGCCAACCAGACCGTCACCAGGTGATCGTACCGCGCAAGGGTATCCTCGAGCTGGCGCGCCTGCTGACCGAGCCAGACGGCGAAGTGAGCATCGTTCTGGGTGCACACCATATCCGAGCGACCACCGGCGAGTTCACCTTTACCTCCAAGCTGGTAGACGGCAAGTTCCCGGACTACGAGCGCGTTCTGCCTAAAGGCGGTGACAAGGTGGTGATCGGTGACCGTCAGGCACTGCGTGAAGCGTTCAGCCGTACCGCGATCCTGTCCAACGAAAAGTACCGCGGTATTCGCCTTCAACTGGCCAATGGCCAGCTGAAAATCCAGGCCAATAACCCGGAGCAGGAAGAAGCGGAAGAAGAAGTTGGCGTTGATTACAACGGCGGCTCCCTGGAGATCGGCTTCAATGTGAGCTACCTGCTGGACGTACTGGGCGTCATGACCACTGAACAAGTGCGTCTGATCCTGTCGGACTCCAACAGCAGCGCCCTGGTCCAGGAGTCGGACAACGACGACTCGGCCTACGTTGTCATGCCGATGCGCCTGTAACTTATGCACAGCCCACGCTAGATGTCCCTCAGTCGTGTCACAGTCACCGCGGTGCGTAACCTGCACCCGGTGACCTTCTCCCCCTCCCCCCGCATCAATATTCTGTACGGCGCCAACGGCAGCGGCAAAACCAGCGTGCTGGAAGCTATCCACCTGCTAGGGTTGGCGCGGTCGTTTCGCAGTGTGCGGCTGAACCCCGTTATCCAGCATGAGCAGCAGAGCTGTACAGTTTTTGGTCAGGTAGAACTGGCAGAAGGCGGACACAGTGCACTGGGTGTCTCGCGGGATCGTCAGGGGGAGTTCCAGATTCGTATCGACGGCCAGAATGCGCGCAGTGCTGCGCAATTGGCCGAGATACTTCCGCTGCAATTGATCAACCCGGACAGCTTCCGACTTCTTGAAGGGGCCCCAAAGATCCGCAGGCAATTTCTCGACTGGGGCGTGTTCCATGTTGAACCGCGGTTCATGTCGACCTGGCAGCGGCTACAGAAGGCCCTGCGGCAGCGGAACTCATGGCTGCGGCATGGTACACTCGACGCCGTTTCACAAGCGGCCTGGGACCGGGAACTGTGCCTGGCCAGTGCTGAAATTGATGAATACCGCCGCGCCTACATCAAAGCCTTGAAACCAGTCTTTGAGCAGACCCTGAGCGAGCTGCTGGATCTCCAGGGGTTAACGCTGAGCTATTACCGTGGTTGGGATAAAGACCGTGAGCTGAGTGCTGTACTCGCCGCGTCTGTCCACCGGGACCAGCAAATGGGGCATACCCAGGCGGGGCCACAACGTGCTGATTTGCGCCTTAAGCTGGGTGCAAATAACGCCGCAGATATTTTGTCGCGGGGGCAGCAGAAGTTGGTGGTCTGCGCGCTGCGCATCGCTCAGGGGCACTTGGTCAGCCAGGCCCGGCGAGGCCAATGTATTTATCTGGTGGATGACTTGCCGTCCGAACTGGACGAGCAGCATCGCAACGCACTGTGTCGCTTGTTGGAAGACTTACGCTGCCAGGTATTCATTACCTGTGTAGACCACGAATTATTGAGGGAAGGCTGGCAGACGGAAACGCCAGTTGCCCTGTTCCACGTGGAACAGGGCTGTATCACCCAGACCCACGACCATCGGGAGTGAAGGCATTGAGCGAAGAAAACACGTACGACTCAACGAGCATTAAAGTGCTGAAAGGCCTTGATGCCGTACGCAAACGTCCCGGTATGTACATTGGTGATACTGACGATGGCAGCGGTCTGCACCACATGGTGTTCGAAGTAGTCGACAACTCCATCGACGAAGCGCTGGCTGGCCATTGCGACGACATCACCATCACGATCCACCCGGACGAGTCCATCACCGTGCGCGATAACGGCCGCGGTATTCCGGTTGACGTGCATAAAGAAGAAGGCGTATCTGCAGCCGAGGTCATCATGACCGTGCTGCACGCCGGCGGTAAGTTCGATGACAACTCCTACAAAGTATCCGGCGGCTTGCACGGTGTAGGTGTTTCGGTGGTAAACGCCCTGTCCGAACTGCTGGTCCTGACTGTACGCCGCAGTGGCAAGATCTGGGAACAGACCTACGTCCACGGTGTTCCTCAGGCGCCTATGGCTATTGTGGGTGAAAGCGAAACCACGGGTACGCAGATCCACTTCAAGCCTTCGGCTGAAACCTTCAAGAATATCCACTTTAGCTGGGACATCCTGGCCAAGCGGATTCGTGAACTGTCCTTCCTGAACTCCGGTGTGGGTATCGTCCTCAAGGACGAGCGCAGCGGCAAGGAGGAGCTGTTCAAGTACGAAGGTGGCCTGCGTGCATTCGTTGATTACCTGAACACCAACAAGAACCCTGTGAACCAGGTGTTCCACTTCAATGTTCAGCGTGAAGACGGCATCGGCGTAGAAATCGCCCTGCAGTGGAACGACAGCTTCAACGAGAACCTGTTGTGCTTCACCAACAACATTCCACAGCGCGATGGTGGCACGCACTTGGTGGGCTTCCGCTCTGCCCTGACGCGTAACCTCAACACGTACATCGAAGCTGAAGGCCTGGCCAAGAAGCACAAGGTCGCCACCACCGGTGATGACGCCCGTGAAGGCTTGACCGCGATCATCTCGGTGAAAGTGCCGGATCCAAAGTTCAGCTCGCAGACTAAAGACAAGCTGGTGTCTTCCGAAGTGAAGACCGCTGTTGAACAGGAAATGGGCAAGTTCTTCTCCGACTTCCTGCTGGAACACCCGAACGAAGCCAAGTTGATTGTCGGCAAGATGATCGACGCAGCCCGTGCTCGTGAAGCTGCACGTAAAGCCCGTGAGATGACCCGTCGTAAAGGCGCGTTGGACATCGCGGGCCTGCCGGGCAAGCTGGCTGACTGCCAGGAAAAAGACCCTGCTCTGTCCGAACTGTACCTGGTGGAAGGTGACTCTGCTGGCGGCTCCGCCAAGCAGGGTCGCAACCGTCGTACCCAAGCCATCCTGCCGTTGAAAGGTAAAATCCTCAACGTCGAGAAAGCCCGTTTTGACAAGATGATCTCTTCGCAAGAAGTCGGCACCTTGATCACTGCGCTGGGCTGTGGCATCGGCCGCGAAGAGTACAACATCGACAAACTGCGCTATCACAACATCATCATCATGACCGATGCTGACGTTGACGGTTCGCACATCCGTACCCTGCTGCTGACCTTCTTCTTCCGTCAGTTGCCGGAGCTGATCGAGCGTGGCTACATCTACATCGCCCAGCCACCGTTGTACAAAGTGAAAAAGGGCAAGCAAGAGCAGTACATTAAAGACGACGAGGCCATGGAAGAGTACATGACCCAGTCGGCTCTTGAAGATGCCAGCCTGCACTTGAACGAAGATGCCCCTGGCATCTCCGGTGAGGCACTGGAGCGTCTGGTGTACGACTTCCGCATGGTGATGAAGACCCTCAAGCGTTTGTCGCGCCTGTACCCTCAGGAGCTGACCGAGCACTTCATCTACCTGCCGGCTGTAAGCCTTGAGCAGTTGGGTGACCACGCTGCCATGCAGGACTGGATGGCCAAGTTTGAAGAGCGTCTGCGTCTGGTTGAGAAATCGGGCCTGGTCTACAAAGCCAGCCTGCGTGAAGACCGTGAGCGTAATGTCTGGTTGCCAGAGGTCGAACTGATCTCCCACGGCCACTCGACGTTCATCACCTTCAACCGCGACTTCTTCGGCAGCAACGATTACAAAACCGTTGTGACCCTGGGCGCTCAACTGAGCACCCTGCTGGATGAAGGCGCCTATATCCAGCGTGGCGAACGTCGCAAGCAAGTGACCGAGTTCAAGGAAGCACTGGACTGGTTGATGGCTGAAAGCACCAAGCGTCACACCATCCAGCGCTACAAAGGTCTGGGTGAAATGAACCCGGATCAGCTCTGGGAAACCACGATGGACCCAAGCGTGCGTCGCATGCTGAAAGTCACCATCGAAGACGCGATCGGCGCCGATCAGATCTTCAACACCTTGATGGGCGATGCTGTAGAACCACGTCGTGAATTCATCGAGAGCAACGCACTGGCAGTGTCCAACCTGGATTTCTGATCCTGTTTTGACCCGCAGTACCCAAAAAGGCCAACGCTCAGCGTTGGCCTTTTTTAATGGCTAAAAAATGACTATGGCGCCAACAGCACCGCCCTCTCCTCGCGGCACAACTCCAGTAAAAAATCCCACACCACCCTCAACCTTACGGATTTGTGCAGTTCACGGCGGGTGCTGATCCAGTAACTGCGTTGCACAGACTCGCCCGGCAATACACGCACCAGGTCGGGGTCGTCAGCGGCCATGTAGTTGGGCAATACGGCGATACCCAGCCCGGCGCGAGCGGCTTGTTGCTGGGCAATGACGCTGGTGCTGCGAAAGGTCACGGTCGGGGTGCGGCAGAAAGTATTGAGGAACAGCAGCTCCTGACTGAACAACAGGTCGTCGACGTAGCCGATCCAGTAGTGGTTGGCCAGATCGTCGCGGCTGTTCAGAGGCGGCGCCTTGTCCAGATAAAGGCGGCTGGCATAGAGCGCGAGCCGGTAGTCAGTGAGTTTGCGAGTTATCAACAGGTCGGCGTTGGGACGGTCCAGATGAATACTGATTTCTGCTTCGCGGTTGAGGATGCTGACGAAGCGCGGTACTGCGACCAGTTCCACCTCCAGACCTGGATAACGCTCAAACAAACCCCGCAGTCGCGAGGTGATAAACATGATGCCAATGCCCTCGGTGACACCCAGACGGATTTTGCCCAAGGGGGTGAGGGACTGGTTGATTTCTTCCTGGGCCAGCAGTGCGACGTTTTCCATCGCTTCGGCATGTTTGAGCAAGGCTTGCCCGGCCGGGGTCAGTTCGTACCCCTGGGCATATTGCACAAATAAAGCCGCGCCCAAGTGTTGCTCGATGCTCTCAATATGCCGTGCAACGGTGCTATGGGTGGTGTTCAGGCGCTTGGCGGCGGTGAGTAAACGTCCGCTGCGCTGCAACTCCAGGAAGTACCGCATGTCATTCCAGTCGAACATGATCAACCCCCCAGAGCGCTACATCAGATGTGGCTTACGGATGACTGTGCAAAAACGCACAAGCCATGGGTGAAATCTCGCGTTTGCAACACGAAAATAATCAATAGGATGGTGTAGGACAAGAACAATAAATAAAAGGCGCGAGGTGATACATGCCATCAGCCAACAAGGTGTACGACTACATCATCGTGGGTGCCGGGCCTGCAGGTTCAGTGCTGGCCAATCGGCTGTCTGCCGATCCTCGCCACAACGTGTTGCTGCTCGAAGCGGGCGGGCAAGATAACTACCCGTGGATCCATATTCCTGTGGGTTACCTGTATTGCATCGGTAACCCGCGCACCGACTGGTGTTTCAAGACCGAAACCCAGGCCGGTTTGCAAGGTCGCAGCCTGAGCTACCCACGGGGTAAGGTCTTGGGCGGCAGCTCGTCCATCAACGGCATGATTTATATGCGCGGCCAGGCGGGTGATTACAACCGCTGGGCCGAGTTGGGCAATTCGGGCTGGGGCTGGGATGACGTATTGCCATTGTTCAAACGCAGCGAAAAGCACTTTGCCGGCAATTCTGAGCTGCATGGCAGTGAAGGTGAGTGGCGGGTTGAGCAGCAGCGCTATTCATGGCCGATTCTCGACGCGTTTCGTGACGCCGCCGCGCAAAGCGGAATTGCCAGCGTCAGCGATTTCAACGGTGGCGATAACCAGGGCTGTGGATACTTTCAAGTCAACCAGCGCTCCGGTGTGCGCTGGAATGCCTCAAAGGCTTTTCTGCGGCCAATACTCAAGCGCCCCAACCTGACGGTTTTGACCGACGTGCAAGTCGACAAAGTGCAGCTTGAAAACGGCCGGGCCACCCAGGTCAGTGCGCGCTGGCAAGGCGCACAGCATACCTTCACGGCCGGTTGCGAGATTATCCTTTGCGCCGGTTCGATTGGCTCTCCTGGCATTTTGCAGCGCTCGGGTATTGGCCCGCGGCCTTTGCTCGAAAGCCTGGGGATAACTGTGCTGCATGAGCTGCCCGGGGTGGGGGGGAATTTGCAGGACCACTTGCAGTTACGCTTGATCTTCAAACTGACCAAGGCCCGAACCCTCAACCAGGTCGCCAATAGCGTGTGGGGTAAAGTCGGCATGGGCCTGCGATATGCCTACGACCGCAGTGGTCCTTTGGCGATGGCCCCCAGTCAGCTGGGGGCGTTCGTCAAATCCGACCCTGATCAGTTATCTGCCAACTTGCAATACCACGTCCAGCCGCTGTCCCTTGAGCGTTTTGGCGAGCCGCTGCACACCTTCCCGGCCTTTACCGCCTCGGTGTGCAACTTGCGACCAAAAAGCCGGGGGCGCGTGGATATCCGTTCGGCAAACCCGGATGACGCACCGCTGATCGACCCCAATTACCTGAGCCACCCTGATGATCTGAAGGTAGCAGCCGATGCCATACGCCTGACTCGGCGTATCGTGGCCAGCGCAGCTCTGCAGGCCTTTACACCTGAGGAGTATCTGCCAGGCAAGGACTTGCAGACCGAACAAGAGCTGTACGACGCAGCTGCCCGTATTGGTACGACGATATTTCACCCCGTGGGCACTTGCCGCATGGGCCAGGACGCCGAGGCAGTGGTCGATGCCCAATTGCGCGTTCATGGGGTACCGGGTTTGAGGGTGGCAGACGCTTCGATCATGCCCAGCATCGTGTCGGGTAATACCTGTTCTCCGACCCTGATGATTGGTGAAAAAGCCGCGCAGCTGATTTTGCAGGCTTCGCTTGAAACACCGCAGTACACAGCATGCGTTAACCGCACGGCAGCTATACCGGTCGCCTGAATGCGATCGTGGTTTCGGGCGCAGTCATCCGGAACCGGCAGTGGACAACAACAATAATCACTGTGGCCCATAGGGCCGAGGACTTTGCACATGTCAGACGCACTTGCACAACAGGCGGCTACCGTCAAAGGAACGACCGGGCGCGAAGAGCGCAAGATCATTTTTGCGTCATCCCTCGGGACCGTTTTCGAGTGGTATGACTTTTTCTTGTATGGCGCTTTGGCCACCGTGCTCAGCAAGCAGTTCTTTGCTGGGGTCAACGACACCACGGCGTTTATTTTTGCCTTGATGGCCTTTGCCGCAGGCTTTTTGGTGAGGCCCTTCGGGGCACTGGTGTTCGGTCGATTGGGTGACATGATCGGGCGTAAATACACCTTCCTCATGACCATCATCTTGATGGGTTTATCGACCTTCGCTGTCGGCCTGTTGCCGACCTACGCCAGCATCGGTATCGCTGCCCCGATCATGCTCGTGGTATTGCGCATGCTCCAGGGGCTGGCGCTGGGCGGTGAATACGGCGGTGCAGCCACTTACGTGGCTGAACACGCCGCACCGGGCAAGCGTGGCTTCAACACCAGCTGGATTCAATCGACTGCCACCTTGGGTTTGTTGTTGTCGCTGCTGGTGGTGCTGAGTTGCCGGTACCTGACCGGTGACCAGTTTGAAGTCTGGGGCTGGCGCCTGCCGTTTCTGCTGTCCATCGTGCTGCTGGGCATCTCGACCTGGATTCGCATGAGCATGCACGAGTCGCCAGCGTTCGTGAAAATGAAAGCCGAAGGTAAAACCAGCAAGTCGCCGATCCGCGAATCGTTCGGTAAATGGGAAAACCTCAAGATCGTGCTGATTGCCCTGTTCGGTATCAACGCTGGCCAGGCGGTAACCTTCTATACCGCGCAGTTCTATGTGCTGTTTTTCCTGACACAGATGCTCAAGATGGACCCGGCCCAGGCCAATCTCTTACTGATTATCAGCGTAGTAATCGGGGCACCGTTCTTTATATTCTTCGGCTGGCTGTCTGACCGTGTGGGGCGCAAGCCGATCCTGATGCTTGGCCTGTTATTGGCCACAGTCCTGTACTTTCCGCTGTTCAAAGCATTGAGCCATTACGCCAACCCGCAGATTGATACCGCCAGCCGTCAATCACCGATTGTGGTCATGGCCGACCCGGGCACCTGCACCTTCCAGTTTGACCCGGTAGGCAAGGCACGTTTTGACAGCCCGTGCGACAAGGTTAAAACCTTCCTGGTGAAGCAGGGCTTGCCGTATACCTCACAGTCGGCTGCACCGGGCGCTGAAGTTCAAGTGTCGGTAGGTGAACAGAAAATCAGCGGTTTTGACGAAGCGGCCATGCGCGCAGCGATAACCGAAGCGGGTTACCCGGCCAAGGCTGATCCAGGCGCGGTCAACCAGCCAATGGTTGTACTGGTGATGGTACTACTGACACTCATTGCCACCATGACCTACGGCCCACTGGCAGCCGTGATGGTAGAGCTGTTCCCGACTCGCATCCGCTACACCTCAATGTCCCTGCCCTACCATATCGGCAACGGCTGGTTCGGTGGTTTTCTGCCCACCGTGTCGTTTGCACTGGTGGTCTACACCGGGGATATCTTCTATGGCCTGTGGTACCCGGTGGTGATCACCGGGGTCAGTCTGGTGGTGGGCATGCTGTGCCTCAAGGAAACAAGGAATGTGAATATCGACAAGGTCTAAGTAATCCGCCTTCCCTTTGAGCGAGCGGTGTTGCGAAGAGCACCACCGCCTTTCACATTCCCGAACTTGAACGTGGCAATAAAACCCCACCCACTCAATTACCTGCCCCTCTGTTGTTGTGGTCGGGTCGTCCAAAGCTTTGGACAAGGGCTCATACAAAGTCTCTGGAACCCGCTTTGCTGATAATCCTACTTATAGCCTAGAACGATCATCAGCGAATAAGGAACTCTGTATGTTGCAACTTATCTCACTCTCTCCTAGGGCATTCGACGGTCCATTGGAAAGCTTCGAACCTGTCCAACATCGACTGGACTCAAAGAGTAATTACTTTATCCATGACTATTTAAAGTTGCACGGCGAGAATATTGGCCGACATGCTGATCTTTCCAAAGTACTGACCTATCACTGCGACTCGGATTCTTTTTCAATCAGCAATGAGTACAAGGAACGCTTGATTGCCGATATGGTGGGCCTCGCCAAGGACGTTTCACGAAAGCTTCCCAACGCCGTTTTTATAGAAAAACTGTGCGATTGGTATAGAAACGCGACAACGATCAATAAACAATCCGTTGCGACTGATGTCACTGCTCACCTCAGCAGAAAGGGTAATGACATCGCCACTATGATCATGGAGGTGAATCCAGATTTGGGCCGCGGTTCGAACAAGCTCAAGGTTTTGGATATCGGCGGAAATGACGGCAAGCTGACGTCCTATGTATCCGCCAGTCTGGCCGAGGCCAGCGGCATATATGTCGAGCCCTATGTCCTGGAAGTCGATACTGAAACAGGATGGGACGAAAACAGCAAAACGGTGCAACTCGAGAGTCGCAAGAATTGTGCATCCGTTAAAAAGATCATTTATGACGGCACTAGCATGAGCAGCGGCAAAGTGGCAGGGAGCGATTGTGCAAACCCATTAGTGGAAGGTGGAAAGTTTGATTGCGTCATGTATCAGCATTCACTGCATCACTTCCCCTCTGACGGGGTGCAACAATACAGTATCAAACAAGCCGCCGATCTGCTCAAGGAGGGGGGCGTACTGAGCATCACCGAGCACTCCAGTCGCCTGAGCGGAGATGATATCGACCTGATGCATGTGGTCATTGAGTTGTATAAGAAGCTCCATGAAAACCCGGATATATCGCCCGCACAACTGGAGCGAACCTACAATCAATATATGGAAGCTGAAACACCTGCCAATTATATGTCCCAAGAAAGACTGATCGCCATGGCCACCAATGCTGGATTTACCCCGGTGACGGTCACCCCTACGAGTCCGGGCCCAGACAATGCGTATTCGATAAACTTCGTCAAAGGTGATCAAAAGATGATCGAAAAAACCAGACAGCTGGAAAATCTGGTGTATCCGGCGTCAACCCTCAAGGCCGATCAGTTGAAGTACCAGACCACGTTCATCCCGCATCTGACACGCAGCAATAGCTTTTCCTGACAGCGATGGATGAACCCAGATATCTTGAATTTATCATGGTGCAGGATGGCCGCGCGGTAGAAGCAATGAATCGACAGGCACAAAAAAACCGGCTGATATAAGCCGGTTTTTTTGTGCTTAGAAAAACTTATGCACGTATTCAGGTGAAAACTTACAGTCTGAAATAAGCATTAAAATCATAGGCTTACGTCTGTTTTTTAACAAAAAAAGAAAACTTGTGCACAAGTTATCCACAATTTGCTTAGTTCACAATCGTTTCAGAAGGTTTAGCTATAGGAGGCAACGAACCCATGTCGCGCTGAGCCTGCTCGTTCCAGGCCTGTACCCGGTCGTTCAGCTCGGCAATGGCCCGTGGACCGCTGCCGTTGGCGTACATCGGTTCACCGATGACAAGTTCGATGGTGCCAGCCTTTTTCGCCCAGCCCGTCTTGGGCCAGAACTTGCCCGCGTTGTGGGCAATTGGCAGTACCGGTAGTTCGGCGTTGACCGCCAGAGCCGTGCCTCCCCGGGAAAATTTTCCCACCTGGCCAAACGGCACGCGGGTGCCTTCCGGGAAGATCAGCACCCAAATGTTGTCCTTGAGCAGCTCATCACCCTTTTTTGCAATGTGCTTGAGCGCAGCCTTGGGGTTGTCACGGTCGATGGCAATCGGGCGCAGCATCGCCATCGCCCAGCCAAAAAACGGCACATACAGCAATTCGCGTTTGAGTACCTGGCTCAACGGCTGAAAGTAGGCCGAGAGAAAAAACGTCTCCCAGGTACTTTGGTGGTTGGCCAGAATCACGCACGGTCGTTGCGGGATGTTTTCTGCGCCCGTAACCCGAACGTCAATTTTCAAGAACACCCGTGTCAGCCACAGCGCGCAGCGGCACCAGTAAACATTGATAAACCGATAGCGCGCACGGAATGGCAAAAACGGAGCGACAAAAAAGCTCAGCGAGCACCACAGCAGAGAGCTGGTGCCCAGCAGCAGGTAAAAGAAGAAGGTTCTGATGGCCTGCAGTATCGACATAGCGGCTTTTACCGTTGCGGATAAAGCATAAGGGAACAGGCCAGTGCATAACGTGCAGGCCAGTGTTCGAACATGCTTTATTTGTGGATAAGTTCTGCGGCGACTGCCGCCAGATCGTCAAATACTAGAGTATTAACCGGTAACTCTTTGGCCAATGTCTGTAGGCCCTTTCCGGTTTTTACCAAAACTGGCTGAGAATCGACGGCTTGCGCAGCCTGCAAGTCACCCAAACTGTCACCGACGAACCAACATTGGGCCAAATCAACGCCGTAATGGTTGGCAATCGTTTGCAACATGCCAGGTTTGGGCTTACGGCAAGCGCAACCCGCGTCAGGTCCGTGTGGGCAATAGACAATCAATCCGACCTCGCCACCCTGCTCTGCCACCAGCGCCCGCAAGCGGGCGTGCATGGCGTCCAGCGTGGCAACATCATAGTAGCCGCGGGCAATGCCGGACTGGTTGGTCGCGATGGCGACTGTCCAGCCGGCCTTGCTCAACTGCGCAATGGCCTCGATCGCGCCGGGCAGTGGTTGCCACTCCTCGACTGACTTGATGTAAGCGTCGGAGTCGTAATTGATTACTCCGTCCCGATCGAGAATCAGCAGTTTCAACGGCAACCCCTCAGCCCAGCAGTGAAATATCGGCAACACCCAGGAACAGGCCACGCAGACGGGCCAGCAAGGCGTAGCGGTTAGCCCGCACGCTCGGGTCTTCTGCGTTGATCATCACCGCTTCGAAGAACGCATCCACCGGCTCGCGCAACGAGGCCAGACGGGTCAGGGCTTCGTTGTACTGACGGGCAGCAGCCATTGGCTGTACGGCCTCGTCGGCCTTCTGGATGGCCGAGAACAGCGAGAACTCACAAGCATTGTCGAAATAGCGGGCTTCAACGTGGGTCGAAACCGTGCCTTCAACCTTGCTCAGCAGGTTCGAAACGCGTTTGTTCACGGCGGCCAGTGCAGCGGCTTCCGGCAACTGGCGGAACGCTTGTACGGCTTGCACGCGCTGATCGAAGTCCAGCGCCGACGTTGGGTTGAGGGCACGTACCGACAGGTAAGTGGCCACGTCCACGCCTTCGTCTTCGTAACGCGCACGCAGGCGGTCGAAGATGAATTCCAGAACCTGATCTGCCAGACCGGCCGACTTGATCTTGGCCCCGAAAGCGCTGACAGCGAATTTCACTGCTTCAGTCAGGTCGAGGTCGAGTTTCTTGTCGATCAGGATGCGCAGGATACCCAGCGCTGCACGACGCAGTGCGTACGGGTCTTTGCTGCCTGTAGGCAACATGCCAATGCCGAAAATACCCACCAGGGTGTCGAGCTTGTCGGCGATGGCCACTGCAGCACCGGTCAGGGTGCTCGGCAACTCCGCGCCCGCGCCACGCGGCATGTACTGCTCGTTCAACGCCAGGGCGACGTCTTCAGGCTCGCCGTCATTCAGCGCGTAGTAGTAACCGGCAATGCCTTGCATCTCCGGGAACTCGCCGACCATTTCCGTGGCCAGGTCGCACTTGGACAGCAAACCGGCACGGGCGGCACGCGGTGCGTCACCGCCAATGCGCGGGGCAATGAATGCCGCCAGTTTCGAAACACGCTCAGCCTTGTCGTAAACACTGCCCAGTTGGGCCTGGAATACCACGTTTTGCAGACGCAGGTTGAAGCTCTCGAGTTTTTGCTTCTTGTCTTGCTTGAAGAAGAACTCGGCATCGGTCAGGCGCGGGCGAACCACTTTCTCGTTACCCGAGATGATCTGCTGCGGGTCTTTGCTCTCGATGTTGGCCACGGTAATAAAGCGCGGGAGCAATTTGCCATCGACGTCCAGCAGGCAGAAGTACTTCTGGTTGTCCTGCATGGTGGTGATCAGGGCTTCTTGCGGGACGTCCAGGAAGCGCTCTTCAAACGAGCACACCAGCGGCACCGGCCATTCAACCAGCGCGGTCACTTCGTCGAGCAGGGCCGGCGGCACGATAGCGCTGCCTTCCTGCATCGTCGCCAGCTCGGCCACACGCTTGGAAATCAGCTCGCGACGCTCAAAGAAATCGGCCAGCACGTAGGCTTTGCGCAGGTCTTCGGCGTAGTTGGCCGGGGCGCTGATGCGCACGTTTTCCGGGTGATGGAAGCGGTGGCCACGGGACTCACGACCGGCTTTTTGCGCAAGGATCGTGCAATCGATGACCTCGTCGCCCAGCAGCATGACCAGCCACTGGGTTGGACGTACGAACTCGACCTTGCGCGCGCCCCAGCGCATACGCTTGGGGATCGGCAGGTCATTGAGCGAGTCTTCAACGATGGTCGGCAGCAGGCTGGCGGTCGGCTTGCCGACGATCACCTGGCTGAAACGCAGTTTCGGGCCGCTCTGGTCGATTTCGCTCAGCTCAACACCGCATTTTTTGGCAAAGCCAAGGGCTGCCTGGGTCGGGTTGCCTTCGGCATCGAAAGCAGCTTGACGTGGCGGGCCGTCGATATTGATGCTGCGGTCAGGCTGCTGGGTTTCCAGCTGGGTCAGCAGAACGGCCAGGCGGCGCGGTGCGGCGTAGACTTTTTTCGCGCTGAATTTCAGACCGGCTGTTTGCAGGCCTTTTTCAATCCCGGCGAGAAATGCATCAGCCAGGGTATTGAGGGCTTTTGGTGGCAGTTCTTCAGTGCCCAGTTCAACCAGAAAATCTTGAGCACTCATTGTGCTGCCTCCAACTTAGCCAACACTTCATCACGTAAATCCGGCGGAGCCATCGGGAAGCCCAGCTTGGCGCGAGCTTCAAGGTAGGCCTGAGCCACCGAACGCGCCAGGGTACGCACACGCAGGATGTATTGCTGACGCGCGGTCACGGAAATGGCGCGGCGGGCATCCAGCAGGTTGAACGTGTGGGATGCCTTGAGCACCATTTCGTAGCTTGGCAACGGCAGCGGCTGGTCGAGTTCGATCAGGCGCTTGGCTTCGCTTTCATAGAAATCGAACAGTTCGAACAGTTTGTCGACGTTGGCGTGTTCGAAGTTGTAAGTCGACTGCTCGACTTCGTTCTGATGGAACACGTCGCCGTAGGTCACTTTGCCGAACGGGCCGTCAGTCCATACCAGGTCGTAGACAGAATCCACGCCCTGCAGGTACATAGCCAAACGCTCAAGGCCGTAGGTGATTTCGCCGGTAACCGGGTAGCACTCAATGCCGCCTACTTGCTGGAAGTAGGTGAACTGGGTGACTTCCATACCGTTGAGCCAGATTTCCCAGCCCAGACCCCAGGCGCCCAGTGTTGGCGATTCCCAGTTGTCTTCTACGAAACGGATATCGTGGACCAGTGGGTCCAGGCCGATATGTTTCAGCGAACCCAGGTACAGCTCCTGGAAGTTTGGCGGGTTTGGCTTCAAAACCACCTGGAACTGGTAGTAGTGCTGCAAACGGTTCGGGTTTTCGCCGTAGCGGCCGTCAGTCGGACGACGACTGGGCTGCACATAAGCGGCGTTCCAGGTTTCCGGGCCCAGAGAGCGCAAAAACGTGGCGGTATGGAATGTGCCGGCGCCCACTTCCATATCGTAGGGCTGAAGCACCACACAACCTTGCTCGGCCCAGTATTGCTGGAGGGCGAGGATCAAGTCTTGGAAGGTACGCACTGCTGGCGTAGGCTGGCTCACAAATTCACCTGTTTCTTGGGCTGCGATTTAAAGAGCGGGAGTATACCCGATTCGGTCGCCCCTCCACCCCCTGGAGCCTATATGCCACGTTGCTTCTGGTGTTCAGAAGATCCGCTGTATGCCGCTTATCACGATCAAGAGTGGGGCGTGCCGTTGCGCGATGCGCATGGGCTGTTCGAGTTGTTATTGCTCGAAGGGTTCCAGGCAGGTTTGTCATGGATCACGGTTTTGAAGAAGCGCGAGCACTATCGCAAGGTCATGTTTGGCTTTGATGTGCAGCGTTTGGCAGTTATGACGGACACTGAAATCGAGGTTTTGTTGCAGGATCCGGGGATTATCCGCAACCGTCTCAAGGTGGCCGGAGCACGACGCAATGCCCGGGCCTGGCTGGCTCTGGACAACCCGGTGGAGTTTTTATGGTCGTTTGTGGGTGGTAAACCGAAGATCAACCACTTTACTGAACGCCATGAATTCCCTGCGGTGACGCCAGAGGCCGAAGCCATGAGCAAAGGCCTGAAAAAAGCCGGTTTTACGTTCGTCGGCCCGACCATTTGCTACGCCTTTATGCAGGCCAGCGGCATGGTTATGGACCATGCCACGTATTGCGACCGTTACGCGGAACTGGCCAACGGCGGTTAGAATGTCTTTTTTCGCCACACGCATAACCCGTAGCAGCTGCCGAAGGCTGCGTCCGGCGGCGCAGCCGTCGTGAAGTCAGGCCCTGCGATGTGTCAGTAAAATCAAGCACTCAGCATTTACGATTGCTTCGCAATCGGACGCAGCCTTCGGCAGCTGCTACGAGTGCTTTCGAGAGATTATTCTGTGGAAAAGTTTAAAGGCGCCTTGCTGGTCGGGGCTTTGCGATTGTTTGCCATGCTCCCGTGGAGCGCGGTGCAACGCGTGGGCTCGGCCATTGGCTGGTTGATGTGGAAACTGCCTAATCGTTCGCGCGATGTGGTGCGGATCAACCTGGCCAAATGCTTCCCCGAAATGGACCCGGTCGCCCGTGAGCAACTCGTGGGCCAGAGCCTCAAGGACATCGGTAAAAGCCTGACCGAGAGCGCGTGCGCCTGGATCTGGCCGGCCCAGCGTTCGATTGACCTGGTGCGTGAAGTCGAAGGTCTGGACGTGCTCAAGGACGCCCTGGCCTCAGGCAAGGGCGTGGTAGGCATCACCAGCCATCTGGGCAACTGGGAAGTGCTCAACCACTTCTATTGCAGCCAGTGCAAGCCGATCATTTTTTACCGCCCGCCCAAGCTCAAGGCTGTGGATGAATTGCTGCAAAAGCAACGCGTTCAGCTGGGCAACCGCGTGGCGGCATCGACCAAAGAAGGCATCCTGAGCGTGATCAAGGAGGTGCGCAAAGGTGGTCAGGTGGGCATTCCGGCAGATCCGGAGCCCGCTGAGTCAGCCGGAATTTTTGTGCCGTTCCTCGGCACGATGGCCCTGACCAGCAAGTTTGTGCCCAATATGCTGGCGGGCGGCAAAGCGGTGGGCGTGTTCCTCCACGCATTGCGCTTGCCCGACGGTTCGGGTTTCAAAGTGATTCTGGAAGCGGCGCCCGAAGAGATGTACAGCACCGATACGGCGACCTCGTGCGCGGCCATGAGCAAGGTGGTCGAGAAGTATGTGCGGGCGTACCCGAGCCAGTACATGTGGAGCATGAAGCGCTTCAAGAAGCGTCCGCCGGGTGAGGCGCGCTGGTACTGACCAGACATGCATCCCGTGGGAGCGAGCCTGCTCGCGAAGGTTTCACAAGCGCCGCGATTATCTAACGATCTTCGCGAGCAGGCTCGCTCCCACATCAAGTTCCCAATATGAAGCTGGATGAATTACTGCGACTTATCCAGCTTCTTCAAAAACACCGTCATTTCTTTCTCGGCCTGCTTGTCGCCATGGGCCTGAGCCGCTGCAATCCCCTGCTCCCATGCCGCCCGCGCTGCCGCACGATCCCCCGCCGCCAGCTGCGCCTTGCCCAGCAGCTTCCAGGCCGCCGAATACTTGGGGTCAAAGCCGACGCAACGCTGCAGATGCTCCGCCGCTTTCAAGTTATCCCCAAGGTCCAGATAGCCCTTGCCCAGGCCAAAGCGCAGCAATGAGTTATCCACACCCTTGGCGAGCATCTTTTCCAGTGATTCCAGCATCCCTGACTCCTTAGAAAAAACTCAAGCCCACATGAAACAGCTTCTCTACGTCGCGAATATGCTTTTTATCCACAAGGAACAGGATGACATGGTCGCCGGCATTGATGACGGTAGAGTCGTGGGCGATCAGCACTTCTTCGTCGCGAATGATCGCGCCAATCGTGGTCCCCGGTGGCAAGTTGATTTCACCGATGCTGCGGCCAATCACCTTGCTCGACTTGGAGTCACCGTGGGCGATGGCTTCGATGGCCTCCGCCGCACCGCGGCGCAGTGAGTGCACACTGACGATATCGCCACGGCGTACGTGGGCCAGCAAGGTGCCGATGGTGGCCAGCTGCGGACTGATGGCGATATCGATTTCGCCACCCTGGATCAGGTCCACATAGGCCGGGTTGTTGATGATGGTCATCACCTTCTTCGCGCCCAGGCGCTTGGCCAGCAGCGAGGACATGATATTGGCCTCGTCATCGTTGGTCAGGGCCAGGAACACGTCGGCATCGGCGATGTTCTCTTCGAGCATCAAGTCGCGGTCCGAGGCGCTACCTTGCAGCACAACTGTACTGTCGAGCGTGTCGGACAAATAGCGGCAACGTGCAGGATTCATCTCTATGATTTTGACCTGGTAACGGCTTTCAATGGCCTCGGCCAGGCGCTCGCCGATCTGTCCGCCGCCAGCAATGACAATACGCTTGTAGCTTTCGTCAAGGCGGCGCATTTCGCTCATTACTGCGCGAATATTGGCTCTGGCGGCGATGAAAAATACTTCGTCGTCAGCCTCGATGATGGTATCGCCACGGGGTGTAATTGGCCGATCGCGTCGGAAAATCGCCGCGACTCGTGTATCCACATTCGGCATGTGCTCGCGTAGCTGGCGCAATTGCTGGCCAATCAGCGGGCCACCGTAATACGCCTTGACCGCGACCAACTGCGCCTTGCCCTCGGCAAAGTCGATCACCTGCAAAGCACCGGGGTGTTCGATCAGGCGCTTGATGTAGTTGGTGACCACCTGCTCGGGGCTGATCAGCACGTCGACCGGGATGGCGTCGTTATCAAACAACTCCTCGCCGCGTGTCAGATAAGCCGCTTCTCGTACACGGGCGATTTTGGTCGGGGTGTGAAACAGCGTGTAGGCCACCTGGCACGCGACCATATTGGTCTCGTCGCTGTTGGTCACGGCCACCAGCATGTCGGCGTCATCTGCACCCGCCTGGCGCAGCACATTGGGCAGCGAGGCGCGGCCCTGCACGGTGCGGATGTCGAGGCGGTCACCCAGGTCGCGCAGGCGTTCGCCATCGGTGTCGACCACGGTGATGTCGTTGGCTTCGCTGGCCAGATGTTCTGCCAGCGTACCGCCGACCTGGCCTGCGCCGAGGATGATGATTTTCATGCCGTCATTTCCTGGAACCGTTAGCTGCGTGCGGCAGCGATCTTGATCAGTTTGGCGTAATAGAAACCGTCATGCCCACCTTCTTGCGCCAGCAACTGGCGGCCGTGGGGTTGTTTGATACCGAACTGACCGGCGATATCCAGCTCGCGGGCACCCGGTGTCCGGGCCAGAAACGCTTCGATCACCTCGGTGTTTTCGGTCGGCAGCGTCGAACAGGTGGCGTAAAGCAAGATGCCACCGACTTCCAGGGTTGGCCACATCGCGTCCAGCAGTTCGCCTTGCAGGGTGGCGAGTGCGGCGATGTCGTCCGGTTGGCGGGTCAGCTTGATGTCTGGATGACGGCGGATAACACCCGTTGCTGAGCAAGGCGCATCCAGCAAAATGCGCTGGAATGGTTTGCCGTCCCACCAGGTTGCGGTATCGCGGCCGTCAGCCGCAATCAACTCGGCACTCAGGCCCAGACGTTCAAGGTTCTCGCGAACGCGCACCAGGCGCTTGGCTTCCAGGTCCACGGCTACCACGCCGGCGAGCTTGGGCTCGACTTCCAGGATGTGGCAGGTCTTGCCGCCGGGGGC
This sequence comes from Pseudomonas sp. FSL W7-0098, assembly GCF_005930585.1. Taxonomy (NCBI): domain Bacteria; kingdom Pseudomonadati; phylum Pseudomonadota; class Gammaproteobacteria; order Pseudomonadales; family Pseudomonadaceae; genus Pseudomonas; species Pseudomonas sp. FSL W7-0098. Next base: position 346,267 of record NZ_RXHW01000004.1, on the reverse strand, counting down.
GCAGCAGGCGTCGAGTACACGCTGGCCCGGGGCCAGATCGAGCAAATCGGCAGCCAGCTGGGCGGCTTCGTCCTGCACACTGATCCAGCCTTCGGCAAAGCCTGGCAGATTGCGTACATCGCAGGCCGCAGCCAGCACGATGCCGTCCTGGCTAAAGGTGCAAGGTTGAGCTTCGATCCCTGCCTCGACCAGCAACTGCAGATACGCATCACGACTGTGATGGCGACGGTTGACCCGCAAGATCATCGGCGGGTGCGCATTGTTGGCTGCACAGATGGCTTCCCATTGCTCAGGCCAAAAAGCCTTCAGGGATTTTTGCAGCCAGCGTGGGTGCGCAGTACGCACCACCGGGTCACGTTCCAGCTCAGCCAGTAAGGCTTCGCTTTCTCGCTGTGCGTTGCGCAGTACGGCGTTAAGCAGGGCTTTGGCCCACGGCTTTTTCAGTTTGTCGGCGCAACCTACGGTTTCGCCGATGGCGGCGTGGGCCGGAATGCGGGTGTAGAGCAGTTGATACAAACCGACCAGCAGCAATGCCTCGACGTCAGCGTCGGCGGCCTTGAACGGTTTTTGCAGCAGCTTGTTGGCCAGCGCCGACAGGCGTGGCTGCCAGCGCGCGGTGCCGAAGGCCAGATCCTGGGTCAGACCGCGGTCACGTACCTCAACCTTGTCCAGTTGCAGCGGCAACGAACTGTTGAGCGATGCCTTGCCGTTGAGCACGGCAGTCAGGGCTTTGGCGGCGGCCAGACGAGGATTCATTGTGCGGCACCCAAAACTGTACCGACGGCGAATTTCTCACGGCGGCTGTTGAAAAAATCACTGAAGTTCAGCGCTTTGCCACCAGGCAATTGCAGGCGTGTGAGGCACAAGGCGCCTTCACCGCAACCCACGATCAGGCCGTCCTTGCTGGCGGCGAGAATCTGTCCCGGTGCACCTTGAGCGTCAGCCAGGTTTGCGGCCAGTACTTTGAGGGCTTCGCCATTGAGCGTGCTGTGGCAGATCGGCCACGGGTTGAAGGCGCGGATCAGGCGCTCCAGCTCAACGGCCGGGCGGCTCCAGTCGATGCGCGCTTCGTCCTTGTTCAACTTGTGGGCGTAGGTCGCCAGGCTGTCAGCCTGGACTTCACCTTGCAGCGTCCCCGCCGCCAGACCGGCAATGGCCTGGATCACGGCCGGTGGGCCCAGTTCGGCCAGGCGGTCGTGCAGGCTGCCGCCGGTGTCATCGGCGGTGATTGCGGTCACGGACTTGAGCAGCATGGGGCCGGTGTCCAGACCCGCCTCCATACGCATTACGGTCACTCCGCTTTCACTGTCGCCGGCTTCGATGGCGCGCTGGATCGGCGCTGCTCCGCGCCAGCGTGGCAGCAAGGAGGCGTGGCTGTTGATGCAGCCCAGGCGCGGAATATCCAGCACCACTTGCGGCAGGATCAGGCCGTAGGCCACCACCACCAGCAGGTCCGGCTTGAGTGCAGCCAGTTCGGCCTGGGCCTCAGGGGCACGCAGGGTGGGTGGCTGCATCACTGTGATGTTGTGCTCCAGCGCCAGCTGTTTGACCGGGCTTGGCATCAGCTTTTGCCCGCGCCCTGCCGGACGGTCCGGCTGGGTGTAGACCGCGACGATCTCGTAAGGCGTGTCTAGCAGTGCCTTGAGGTGTTCGGCGGCGAATTCTGGGGTGCCGGCAAAGACGATGCGCAGTGGCTCAGTCATGGAATACTCACTTGGAATAGGGGGGCGCGGGAACTGACGGCAATGAGCCAGCGAACGGACCGGCTGGCTCATTTTCATGTGGGAGCGGGCTTGCTCGCGATGAGGGCTACCCGGTGTAACAGCAGAACCGTGTTGGCCCGATCGCGAGCAAGCCCGCTCCCACATCGGGTCCCTGCCAGTTCGGGAGTGTTGTGCGTTTTATGCCGATCAAGCGTTCTGGCGGTGCAGTTTTTCCAGTTTCTTCTTGATCCGGTCGCGCTTGAGCGTAGACAGGTAATCGACGAAGAGCTTGCCGTTGAGGTGGTCGCACTCATGCTGAATGCACACCGCCAACAGGCCTTCGGCGATCATTTCGAAAGGTTTGCCGTCACGGTCCAGCGCCTTGATCTTGACGCGCTGCGGGCGATCAACGTTCTCGTAGTAACCCGGTACCGACAGGCAGCCTTCCTGGTATTGGCCCATCTCGTCGGACAGGATCTCGAACTCGGGGTTGATAAACACCATCGGTTCGCTGCGGTCTTCGCTCAGATCCATGACCACGATGCGTTTGTGCACGTTGACCTGGGTCGCGGCCAGGCCGATACCTGGCGCCTCGTACATGGTTTCAAACATGTCATCGATCAACTGACGGACTTCGTCGTCCACAACCGCCACGGGTTTGGCGATGGTACGCAGACGCGAGTCTGGGAATTCGAGGATGTTCAAAATAGCCATAAGTTTGATTGGTGCACTGTGTGAAAGATTCAAAAACGGTTGTCAGGTGGGTCCTGGGGACTCGAGCAACCTGTGCAAAACGTCTCCTTCAGAGAGAGCCCGCTCGGGCTCAGGCGTTTCACGCGAGAGCACATAATAAAGGGATTCACCCACGGATGAAACGACTAGCTGCCGGGCTGCACGTGTGCATGTCTCAATTTGAAACCAACCTGCCCGGCCTCCAGGCGACGTTCAACTAATGTTGGGTTTCCCATTGGCGTTTCAAGTTCTGCCAAGGGGCTCAACCCGGTACTTTTCATCGTTAGCCAAACAACTTGTCAACAGAGTTATCCACAGCTTGTTCCTTACAGCCAGATGGAATAACCGATCAAGGATGATCCTATGCCACCCTCAGAAATATCCCCAGCAGAGTTGGAGGCCCGCTTGCGTTTGCACCGTTTGCCCGACGTTGGGCCTCGGCGTTATTACAGCCTGTTCAGAGCCTTTGGTTCGGCCAGTTCAGCGCTCAGCGCACCTGCCAGCGCCTGGCGTGCCCTGGGGCTGCCCGAGGGGTGTGCCCAGGCGCGGCGCAGCCCTGAAGTCCGTGAGGGTGCCAGCGCTGCATTGCGCTGGCTTGAGCGCTCCAGACACCATGTGCTGCTGCATGATCAGGCCGATTACCCGGCGCTGTTAAGCGAATTGAGCGATGCCCCGCCGCTGTTATTCGTGGCGGGAGAGCCGTCAACTCTGGAAAAACCGCAGTTGGCGATGGTCGGTAGCCGACGCGCTTCGAGGCCTGGGCTGGACACCGCGACCGCCTTTTCCCGCAGCCTGGCTGGCGCCGGTTTTGTGATTACCAGCGGGCTGGCGCTGGGGATTGATGGCGCAGCGCATCAGGCTGCTCTGGACGTTGGCGGGCAGACAGTGGGGGTTTTGGGGACGGGCCTGGAAAAACTTTATCCACAGCGCCATCGGGCATTGGCAGACGCAATGATTTGCAACGGTAGCGCCGTGGTATCGGAGTTTCCTCTGGACGCCGGGCCCCAAGCCGCCAACTTCCCGCGGCGTAACCGCATTATCAGCGGTTTGTCCCTTGGCGTGCTGGTGGTCGAGGCCAGCGTGTCCAGCGGCTCGCTGATTACTGCCCGTCTCGCCGCAGAGCAGGGGCGCGAGGTGTACGCCATGCCCGGTTCCATCCACCACCCTGGGGCGCGTGGCTGCCATCAGTTGATCCGTGATGGCGCTACGCTTGTCGAGACCGTTGAGCACATTCTCGAAGGCCTGCGTGGCTGGCGCTCGATGCCGTTGCCCACAACAGAAATGTTTACTCAAAGCTGTAATCCATTAGTGCAATTGTTGCAGGCAGCGCCCTATACCAGCGAAGCATTGGCCAATATCAGCGGTTGGGATTTGCCCCGATTGCTGGCTACTCTGACCGAGCTTGAACTGGCGGGGCATGTTGTACTCGAGGGTGGGCGTTGGTTTGCTCGCGCCAGCTAAGTACACTGCGCGCAGCACATATCTGGAGACATTCAATGATCAGCACCTGGCGCGTCCAACAAGCTGCAAGAGCCATTCGCGCAGGCGCGGTGATTGCCTATCCGACCGAGGCGGTCTGGGGCCTGGGCTGCGATCCATGGGATGAAGACGCGGTCGAGCGGCTGCTGGCGATCAAATCGCGGCCTGTGGATAAAGGTCTGATTGTGGTGGCAGACAACATTCACCAGTTCGACTTCCTGTTTGAAGACTTCCCCCAGGAGTGGATCGACCGCATGGCCAGTACCTGGCCAGGGCCGAACACCTGGCTGGTGCCGCATCAGGGCTTGCTGCCCGAGTGGATCACCGGGGTACACGATACGGTGGCGCTGCGCGTGAGCGATCACCCGCTGGTGCGCGAACTGTGCGCGCTGGTGGGGCCGATTGTCTCGACCTCAGCCAACCCGGCAGGTTTGCCGGCAGCGCGTACTCGCTTGAAAGTGGAGCAGTATTTCCGTGGGCAAATCGACCATGTGTTGGGTGGCAACTTGGGTGGACGTAAAAACCCGAGCCTGATCCGCGACCTGGCTAGCGGCAAGATCGTACGCCCGGCGTAATGAGTTGCAGCCCAACCGATCTTGTAGCAGCTGCCGAAGGAACGAGGCTGCGTCCGGTTGCGAAGCAATCGTAAAACCTGAGTCCGAGATTTTTCTGAACGACCACAGTGTCTGGTTTTACGACGGCTGCGCCGCCGAACGCAGCCTCGTTCCTACGGCAGCTGCTACGAATTTGTTTTAAGGCAACAAAATCGTCGATCCCGTGGTTCGGCGCGCCGACAGTTCCGTCTGCGCCTTGGCCGCATCAGCCAACGCAAAGCGCTGGCTGATATCAACCTTGATTGCACCGCTGCGGATCATCGCAAACAGCTCATCGGCCATCGCTTGCAGGTTTTCGGCGCTATTGGCGTAGGTCGCCAACGTCGGTCGAGTGACATACAGCGAGCCCTTCTGCGACAAGATCCCCAGGTTGACCCCCGTTACCGCGCCTGAAGCATTACCAAAGCTGACCATCAGCCCACGTGGTGCTACACAGTCCAGTGACGTTAGCCAGGTGTCCTTGCCTACACCGTCGTAAACCACCGGGCACTTCTTGCCGTCGGTCAATTCCAGTACACGCTTGGCAACATCCTCGTGGCTGTAGTCGATGGTTTCCCACGCGCCCAGAGCTTTGGCGTGGGCGGCTTTTTCGGCTGAGCTGACCGTGCCGATCAATTTCACGCCCAAGGCTTTCGCCCATTGGCAGGCAATCGAACCTACCCCGCCTGCAGCAGCGTGGAACAGGATGGTTTCACCCCCTTTGAGTTCGTAGGTCTGACGCAGCAGGTACTGGGTTGTCAGGCCCTTGAGCATCACGGCGGCGGCTTGTTCAAAGGAAATATCCTCGGGCAGTTTCACCACATTGGCTGCAGGCAAAACGTGCAGTTCACTGTATGCCCCCAGCGGCCCGGTGCCGTAAGCGACGCGATCGCCGACGTTCACGTTGCGCACGTCACTGCCCACCGCATCAACGATCCCCGCCCCTTCATTGCCCAGCCCGGACGGTAGTTCAGCCAGCGGGTACAAGCCACCCCGGTAATAGGTATCGATGAAATTCAGACCGATGGCCTGATTGCGCACCCGAACTTGCTGCGGGCCCGGCTCGGCGGGTTGGTAATCGACATACTCAAGCACTTCAGGGCCGCCGTGGGCCCGAAACTGGATACGCTTTGCCATCTGCACTGTCCTCGCTCATTTCACGAAGCCACCATCCAACGCTGAAGCGTGATCTTCGTCAACTGCGGTGAGCCGGAGTGCGGTGTTATGCTAGCCCCCCTTTGCCGCCGGCCCCGCACGCCGCGTCGCTTTGCCCGATTTAAGGTGATGTCATGACTACTCGCACCGAGGCTGTAAAAGCCTACCTGCTCGACCTTCAAGACCGCATTTGCAACGCATTGCAAACGGAAGACGGCGGCACCCAGTTCGTTGAAGACGCCTGGGAGCGCCCGGCGGGTGGTGGCGGTCGTACCCGTGTAATCGAAAACGGCCACGTCATCGAGAAAGGCGGGGTCAACTTTTCCCATGTCTTTGGCAGCGGCCTGCCACCGTCGGCCAGTGCTCATCGCCCTGAACTTGCGGGCCGTGGCTTTGAAGCCCTCGGTGTGTCGCTGGTGATCCACCCGCACAACCCGCATGTGCCAACTTCCCACGCCAACGTACGTTTTTTCATCGCAGAGAAAGAAGGCGAAGAACCGGTCTGGTGGTTCGGTGGCGGCTTTGACCTCACCCCTTACTATGGCGTTGAAGAAGACTGCGTGCACTGGCACCGCGTGGCCGAGCAGGCCTGTGCGCCATTTGGTGCCGATGTGTACCCGCGCTACAAGGCGTGGTGCGACACCTACTTCCATATCAAGCATCGCAATGAGCCCCGTGGTATTGGCGGCCTGTTTTTTGATGACCTGAACGAGTGGGATTTCGACACCTGTTTCGCTTTTATTCGCGCCATTGGTGATGCCTATATCGACGCCTACCTGCCGATCGTTCAGCGCCGCAAAAACGACGAATACACTGCCCAGCAGCGTGAATTCCAGGAATTCCGCCGTGGACGCTATGTGGAATTCAACCTGGTCTATGACCGTGGCACCCTGTTTGGCCTGCAATCGGGCGGTCGCACCGAGTCGATCCTGATGTCCCTGCCACCGCAAGTGCGCTGGGCTTATGACTGGAAAGCGGAACCGGAAAGCCCGGAAGCGCGCCTGACGGATTACTTCCTGCAAGACCGCGACTGGTTGGCCAACGCCTGACACTGCCCGAGGAGCTTGCCTGATGGACCGTTACGTTGTTTTTGGTAACCCGATTGCCCACAGCAAATCCCCGGTGCTGCATCGCCTGTTTGCCGAGCAAACTGGCCAGGCCATGCAGTACGACACCTTGCTGGCACCACTGGATGATTTTGCTGGCTGCGCAACGGAGTTTTTCCTGCAGGGGCGTGGCGCCAATGTGACAGTGCCTTTCAAAGAAGACGCCTACCGCCTGGCGGATCAACTGACAGCTCGGGCCCAGCGAGCAGGAGCGGTCAACACCCTGAGCAAATTGGCCGATGGCGTTTTGCTGGGGGACAACACCGATGGTGCAGGGCTGGTGCGCGACCTGACGGTCAATGCCGGTTTCAGCCTCAAGGGTAAGCGCATCCTGATCCTGGGCGCGGGCGGTGCGGTGCGGGGTGCGCTGGAGCCGCTGCTGGCTGAAGGGCCGGCCTCGGTCACCATCGCTAACCGCACCGTTGAAAAAGCCGAGTTGCTGGCCGAGTTGTTCAGCGACCTGGGCCCGGTGGCTGCAAGCGGTTTTGACTGGCTGCACGAGCCGGTCGACCTGATTATCAATGCCACCTCGGCCAGCCTGAGCGGCGAACTGCCCCCCATTGCCAGCAGCCTGATCGAGCCGGGTAAAACCCTGTGCTACGACATGATGTATAGCAAGGAGCCGACGCCGTTTTGCGTGTGGGCCAGCGGGCATGGCGCGGGTCAGGTGATGGATGGTTTGGGCATGCTGGCCGAACAGGCCGCCGAGGCGTTTTATCTGTGGCGCGGGGTGCGTCCGGATACTGCACCGGCGCTGGCTGAATTGCGCCGGTTGCTGGCGCTTTAAAGCAGCCCCTCTCCCTCCGGGAGAGGGCGGGGTGAGGGCAAGAGGTACTTATGCAGCGAATCAAGGGCTACCACGCCCATGTCTACTTCGACGCTTCGACCATCGATCAGGCGCGCGCCTTGTGCGAAGAGGCCAGGCAACTGTTTGGCGTCACCATGGGCCGCGTCCACGAGCGCCCGGTGGGCCCGCACCCGGACTGGAGCTGCCAACTGGCTTTCGGCCCTGAACTGATCGGAGTCGTCCTGCCGTGGCTGGCGCTCTACCGGCACGGTTTGGTGGTGTTTATGCATCCCGATACCGGCAATGACCTGCTGGACCACACCGACCATGCAATCTGGATGGGCGCGATTCGGCCGCTGGACTTGTCTGTTTTTTAAACGGGGGCGCGCAGTTCACGCCCGGTTTAACCCTCTCCTACATAAAATTATTAGTTACGGAAATATCCGACATTAAGTACGGCGGCTTCGCTGTGGTTATATTTTGATACCGGGTCTAACGTTTGAATATGCACGATATATAAGGTTTTTAATATCGCATGTTCGGGGCTGGCGGTGCGAGAAGATTAAGCCATGTTTATTGTTATGCCGTTTTTAGCACTTATTTATCTCTATGTATGGTCGGCACTGGTTAAGTCGTCGCTGGTAGTTATTGCTTCCAGTTTTCACTGGTTCTGGATTATAGACGGTAAGCAACCTCATGAACGAACCTATGCCCTGGCGTGTGGAAAATTATCAGGAACAGTATTTGAAATTTCCAGAGCTTATATGTTTTTTTGGCCAGAATATGAAGGGAAAAGCTCCTGGGAAAAGGGGTTTATAAATAATAAAAAGGGGTGTGATGCAAATTTAGTTAGTTTGGGGTTCGAGTTGTTATGGCCTAGCATGGAGCCTGCTTACAGTATGGAGATCCGCCCTGGATTTATCAGTGTGTCTCTGTACCCAGGTCCAACTCGTGAGGTCAATGCAGCCTCTATGATCGATTTCATAATTAGGCAGCGTAAAGTTTCCGATGATCAGCGAGACAACTTTGATGAAGCGTTAGGGTTGTTTTATGAATTAAATGCAACCGACTCAGGCTATATAGGCCAAGGCAGAGTCTCGCTCTATTGGACTGATGCCAAGGCTGCGGAGCAGGTCATTATAGAGTGCAAGTTCATGCGTGAAGATGAACCCTATACCTGTGATCAAAAGTGGATTAACGATGGTATCGGCTCGACGGTGAGTATTTATTATCAAGCTTACATGGTCTCAAATTGGAAAATTATAAAAAGAGATGTTGATCAATTTATTGATGTTCACAAAAAATAATGAAGGTTGATTTATGTTGGGAAACTAGACTCAGGAAATTTAAAGTTCGCTGAAGGTTATTTGCGTGAAACAAATCCAGGTTTTCTGTATCACTATCTGAGTGGGAAAGGATATACCTATGCGACTTTGGCGTTAGGTGTTGCAGAGCAAAACACAGTTGCCGGGATAGTGGCGATGAACTATATGAAGGAGGTTGCTGCCGCTCAAGGTATGCCTGTTGATGAAAGTAAAACTCAAGAAATACTCCGCGAAATGGCGAGTGAGTATTTGAAGGTGTTGAAAAGTCAAATTGAAGACGAACAGCTGGAAGTAGTTCGAGATATTAATTATCAAGAAGTTTGGAAGTTTCATAGTGATGTATTTATCTCTGCTGGCTACACAGCAGATGCATGGACGCTTAACTCCGTATTTACTATTTTACCGGAGGGTAAACGCGAAGAATATTGGCAGCGGGTGCTGGACTCGGCCGGTAATACTCAGGCCGAGTTGGAGCTTGCGGCAGAGACTTATATTTTTATGCATATTGCGTCTATTTCAGCTTCCAGTGAGGGCCGACAAATGGCTGCTCGTTGGATCAGACGCATTGAGTCTATTGAAAACTCTGGCGCCATCGTTAAGTTAGGATCAGCCAAACTGGTTAAGATTTTTGGCGGCTCGATAACACAAGTTAAGGCGTATATTTTTGGCAAGCCAGTGGTTCCCTATTACCCCGCACCTGCCCCCACCTCTCCTCCTCCAAAGATTGTAATGCCATTACCTCCTGTCCAGATGCCAACACAACCACCTGCCCGCCGTCGAAGACGCCGCGGAGGTGGCGGACGGCCACCAACTACAGCCGCCGGGTACGACAATGGCGGACATTACAGTGGCGGTGGGGGGCGACTGAGGATTGATCCTTGAGCCCTGAAAATATGAAATGAGCATGCGTGAGTTGGGGCGGCGGTTTTGCTGATGTTTTGCTTGATGTCATCCGGCATTTGCCTGGATTTGAAATTTTTTTCACGGCCATAAAATCTTTCTCCTTCAACCACCCCCGCCTCCCCTGATAGCCCCACGCTATAACGGCTGAACGATGATCATGGCCATGTGTCATACCTTGCCATGAGCTAACGTATCAGGCGTGCAGCTGCGGGCAGCGATTAGTGCTGAAAGGCCATCCATGTTTAACTTGAATGCTTGTTCAAGTTAAACCGGTGGTCCGCTGCCCGCTCACAACAGGAGGCTAACCCTTGCCGAATCCGCTCTTTTTGATCCCGTTTTACCTCTATAAGGTGCACATCCAATGAGTGTACCGATCACGTCCGAGACGTCCTCGATCCGCATGAACCCGCCGGTGTTCTACTTTGCCGCCGCGTTTATCCTGATCTTCGGTGTGGTGGTCATCGCCATGCCTGCCGCTGCCGGCGAATGGCTGCTGGCCGCACAAAACTGGGCGGCCAACACGGTCGGCTGGTACTACATGTTAGCGATGACCCTGTATCTGATCTTCGTGGTCGTCACCGCCTTGTCCGGCTACGGCAAGATCAAGCTCGGTGCCGACCACGACGAACCCGAGTTCAGTTACCTGTCCTGGGCGGGCATGTTGTTCGCCGCCGGGATCAGCATCACGCTATTTTTCTTCTGTGTGTCCGAACCCCTCACCCATATGCTCAACCCGCCGCAGGGCCCGGCCGGCAATGCCGAGGCTGCGCGCCAGGGCATGCAGCTGCTGTTCCTGCACTGGGGCCTGCACGGCTGGGGTGTGTTCGCGTTCGTCGGCATGGCACTGGCCTACTTCGCCTACCGGCATAACCTGCCGCTGGCGCTGCGCTCGGCGCTCTACCCGCTGATCGGCAAGCGCATCAACGGCCCCATCGGTTATGCGGTGGATGGTTTCGGTATCATTGCCACGGTATTCGGTCTGGGCGCCGACATGGGCTTTGGGGTGCTGCATCTCAATTCCGGCCTCGACTACCTGTTCGGCATGCCCCATACCCAATGGGTGCAAGTGGGCCTGATCACGTTGATGATGGGCGCCGCGATTCTGGTGGCCATTGCCGGTGTCGACAAGGGCGTGCGGGTGATGTCCGACATCAACATGCTGCTGGCCTGTGCCCTGCTGCTGTTTGTGTTGTTCGCCGGCCCCACCCAGCACTTGCTCAACACTCTGGTGCAGAACATCGGTGACTACCTGGGTGCACTGCCCACCAAGAGTTTCGATGTGTATGCCTACGACAAGCCAAGTGACTGGCTGGGCGGCTGGACCGTGTTCTATTGGGCCTGGTGGATCGCATGGTCGCCCTTTGTAGGCCTGTTTATTGCGCGTATTTCCCGTGGCCGGACCATCCGCGAGTTCGTGTTCGGCGTGCTGCTGATTCCGCTGGGCTTTACCCTGGCGTGGATGTCTATTTTCGGCAACAGCGCCATCGACCAGGTGCTCAACCACGGCATGGTAGCCCTTGGCCAGTCGGCTATCGATGACCCGTCGCGTACGCTGTACCTGCTGCTTGAGACCTACCCGTGGAGCAAGACCGTTATCGCGGTGACGGTGTTTATCAGCTTCGTGTTCTTCGTGACCTCGGCTGACTCCGGTACTGTGGTGCTGTCCACCCTCTCGGCCCGTGGCAATAACGCGGACGAAGACGGCCCGAAATGGCTGCGGGTGTTCTGGGGCGCGATGACTGCGCTGGTCACCAGTGCGCTGCTGTTCTCGGGCAGTATCGATGCGCTCAAGTCAGCGGTAGTGCTGACCTCGTTGCCGTTCTCGCTGATTTTGCTGCTGATGATGTGGGGCCTGCACAAGGCGTTCTACCTTGAGTCGCAGAAGAAGATTGCGCAGACCCACTCCCTGGCGCCGGTTTCTCACTCGCGTCGTGGTGGCTGGCGCCAGCGTTTGAGCCAGGCCGTGCACTTCCCGTCGCGGGACGAGGTGTACCGCTTTATGGACACCACCGTGCGCCCGGCGATTGAAGAAGTGAGCGCTGTGTTCCGGGAGAAAGGCCTTAACGTTGTCACCCAGCCAGACCCGGCCAACGACAACGTGAGCCTGGAAATCGGTCATGGGGATGAACATCCGTTTATCTACCAGGTGCAGATGCGTGGCTACTTCACGCCGTCCTTCGCCCGGGGTGGCTTCGGCAAAAAGGAGCAACTGCGTAATCGCCGTTACTACCGTGCTGAAGTGCATCTGGCCGAAGGCAGCCAGGACTACGACCTGACGGGCTACACCAAAGAGCAGATCATCAACGACATCCTCGACCAGTACGAACGCCATCTGCAGTTTTTGCATTTGGTGCGCTGATTGGTTTGGTGGTGATTCAGGCTGCTGTGACGGCCTGAGTCACCGGGCTGATGCCATCGCGAGCAAGCCCGCTCCCACAGGTTTTGGGTGTTCTCACCATGTGTGGATGCTCGTCAAACCTGTGGGAGCGGGCTTGCTCGCGATGCAGGCGCTGCGATTTCTACAGACCTTGCGCGCACTTATGTGGGATCGGGCTTTCACCCGCGTTACCCCATTGTGATGCCCAGGCGGGCTGCCTATAGTCCGCTCCATCGCTGAACATCAGCGATCAGGCGTGCAAGCCTGACTCTCAGATTTCCAACTTTTCATTTCGCTTGGTAGGCTCTGCGCCTGCAATCGGCGTTATGGCGGTTGTGCGCGGGAGATCTTCGGGTCTGCCGGGTTATCTGGGACCGGTCTTGCACACCCGCGCACAATTGCTACCCTCTTTCTGCGTGCAAGCTGATTGAGGTGGCTCCTTTTCTTAGGAGTTAAAGCATGTCCCAGTACGTTCCCCAAACCGACAATCCCGTCGGTTCCCACGTTTTATTGATCGATCCCCGCGCCTCTGTATCTGCCCTGCTGGCCTGTGCCGAGCAGCGCATTCAGGCGGCCAAGAATTTGTTGCGCTGTTTATCGCTGATGAGCGGCCACAGTCATGACCCCCAGGATTTGAGGGCGATTTTCAGGCACAAAAAACCCCGAAGGGCTTACACCGTTCGGGGCTGTGAATCACCCATGATTTACAACTTGGCGATGGACACTTCAGTGGATTTTACGAACGCGATCACTTCGCTACCGACCACCAGCTCCAGCTCCTTGACCGAGCGGGTGGTGATCACCGAAGTCACGATGCCCGACGCCGTTTGTACGTCGATTTCCGACAGCACGTCGCCCAGTACGATTTCCTTGATGTGGCCTTTGAACTGGTTGCGAACGTTGATGGCTTTAATGGTCATGGTGTCGATTCCTGTCTTGGGATAGAAAGTGGGTTTATTGCGCCCAGCGCAGTTGCGTAGGCAGCGGTGCAACGGGTTCCGGCTCAGGTGGCGAGCCAGGCAGTGCAAGAACACGGTTCAGTACTTCGGTTTCCAGTGCCGCCAGGCGATGCGAGCCGCGTAGCCGTGGGCGTTGCAGGTCGACCGTGAGGTCCAGCCCTACCTGGCCTTCTTCAATCAAAATGACACGGTCGGCAATCGCGACGGCTTCACTCACGTCATGGGTCACCAGCAATACGGTAAAACCATGCTGGCGCCACAGGCGTTCAATCAGTTGCTGCATTTCGATGCGGGTCAGGGCATCCAGCGCGCCCAGCGGCTCGTCAAGCAGCAGCAGGCGCGGTTGGTGGATCAGGGCGCGGGCCAGGGCCACGCGCTGCTTCTGACCGCCCGAGAGTGCTGCCGGCCATTCATTGGCGCGCTCGGCCAGGCCGACTTCTTCCAGTGCCTTGAGCGCCTTTGGCCGCCAGTCGCCTTTAAGGCCCAGGCCCACGTTGTCGATGACTTTTTTCCAGGGCAGTAAACGCGCTTCCTGAAACATCAGGCGCGTATCTTCACGGGCCTCTTGCAGGGGCGCACTACCGGCCAGCAACTGGCCTGCAGTGGGCTGATCCAGGCCGGCCAGCAAACGCATCAGGGTGCTTTTGCCGCACCCGCTGCGGCCTACGATGGCGACAAACTGCCCTGCCGGGATATGCAGGTTGATATCACGTAGCACCAGGCGCTCACCGAAGGCCTTCTGCAAGCCGTTGATGGCCAGCGGTATGCCCTGGCGCAAACGTGGAGGTTGTTGAGCTGTCATGCTGCACCGCCTTTAACCACTTGATACGCCGGGTGCCAGCGCAACCAGATGCGCTCCAGCCCCCGGGCTGCGGTGTCGGCCAGTTTGCCGAGCACTGCGTACAAAACAATCGCCAGCACCACCACGTCGGTTTGCAGGAACTCCCGGGCGTTCATCGCCAGGTAGCCAATGCCGGAGCTGGCGGAGATGGTTTCGGCCACGATCAAGGTCAGCCACATAAAGCCCAGGGCAAAGCGCACACCCACCAGGATCGACGGCAGCGCGCCCGGCAAGATCACCTGCCAGAACAGGCTGAAACCGGACAGGCCATAGTTGCGCGCCATTTCCACCAGCGCCGGGTCAACGTTGCGGATGCCGTGGTAAGTGTTGAGGTAGATCGGGAATAAAGTCCCCAGCGCCACCAGAAAAATCTTCGCTGACTCGTCGATGCCGAACCACAGGATGACCAGCGGAATCAGCGCCAGATGCGGCACGTTGCGGATCATTTGCACCGAGCTGTCGAGCAGGCGTTCACCCCATTTCGACAGGCCGGTGATAAAGCCCAGCGCCAGACCGATGCTGCCACCGATCACAAAGCCGAGCCCGGCGCGCCAGCCGCTGATGGCCAGGTGTTTCCAGATTTCGCCACTGCGCACCAGCTCGACGCCGGCCGTGATCACGGCACTGGGGGCGGGCAGGATGCGTGTCGACAGCCAGCCCGCTGACACGGACAGCTGCCACACTGCCAGCAGCAAGACCGGCAAGGCCCAGGGCGCCAGGGTGTGACCGATGTTTTTGAGGCCCGAGGCCTTGCCTGAACTCATGGCGACCTCAGCTCTGCGACGCGGCTTTAGGGAGGATGTCATTGGCGACCATTTCGCCAAACGGGCTCACGTAGACTGCACTTTTTGGCAGTTCCGGGCGTTCGATATCCAGGTGCGGGAACAACAACTCGGCCACACGGTAGGACTCTTCCAGGTGCGGGTAACCGGAGAAAATAAAGGTGTCGATGCCCAGGTCGGCGTATTCCTGAACCCGTGCGGCCACGGTCGGGCCATCCCCGACCAGCGCCGTACCAGCGCCGCCCCGTACCAGGCCCACGCCTGCCCACAGGTTAGGGCTGACTTCGAGGTTGTCGCGGCTGCCGCCGTGCAGGGCGGCCATACGCTGCTGGCCCACCGAGTCAAAGCGCGACAGCGAGGCCTGGGCACGGGCGATGGTGTCGTCGTCCAGATGCGAGATCAGTTTGTCGGCGGCCTTCCAAGCCTCCTCGTTGGTTTCACGCACAATTACGTGCAAACGAATGCCGAAACGTACGGTGCGGCCCAATTTGGCGGCCTTGGCGCGCACCTGTTCGATTTTTTCTGCAACGGCAGCCGGTGGCTCGCCCCAGGTCAGAACCATTTCCACTTGTTCGGCGGCCAGATCCTGTGCGGCTTCCGAAGACCCGCCGAAATACAGCGGTGGCCGCGGTTGCTGAATCGGCGGGTAAAGCAGCTTGGCGCCTTTGACGGTGATGTGTTCACCATCGTAGTCCACGGTTTCGCCTTCAAGCACACGGCGCCAGATGCGGGTGAACTCTACCGAGGCCTGATAACGCTCTTCGTGGCTGAGGAACAAACCATCACCGGCCAGCTCTTCCGGGTCGCCGCCGGTGACCAGGTTGAACAGGGCGCGGCCACCGGACAAACGGTCCAGGGTCGCGGCCTGACGCGCTGCAACGGTGGGCGACACAATGCCCGGGCGCAGGGCTACGAGAAATTTCAGGCGCTGGGTTACCGGAATCAGCGAGGCCGCCACCAGCCATGAGTCTTCGCACGAACGACCTGTAGGAATCAGTACACCGCCAAAGCCCAGGCGGTCAGCAGCCTGCGCGACTTGTTGCAGGTAACCGTAGTCAACGGCGCGGGCGCCTTCGGAGGTGCCAAGGTAATGGCCATCACCGTGGGTAGGCAGGAACCAGAAAATATTGAGGCTCATGGAGTGGTCTCCTAATTAGGGGCAGCAAGCGTTAGTTGGCTTTGGCCAGATTGGCCGGGGGCGTCCAGATCACGTCTTTCACAACCAGCGGCTTGGGGATCAGCTTGAGCTGGTAAAAACTGTCGGCGATTTTTTGCTGCGCGTTGACCACTTCCGGGGTCAGAAACTGTGCGCCGTAGCCCTGGCGTTTGACCGCCGTGAGGGTGATCTCAGGAGACAGGCCCAGCAGTGGTGCGACTTGTTTTGTCACGTCCTCGGGGTGGGCCTTGGCCCATTCGCCAATAGTGCGTACTTCATCGACCAGGGTTTCGATCACCTTGGGGTGCTGTTCGGCATAAGGCTTGGTAGCCAGATAGAACTGATGGTTGTCAGCGATGCCACTGGCGTCACGCAGTGTGCGCGCTTGCAGCTGTTGTTCGGCTGCTGCCTGGTACGGGTCCCAGATTACCCAGGCATCGACACTGCCGCGTTCAAAGGCAGCACGGGCATCGGCGGGGGGCAGGAACACGGTCTGGATATCGGTGTATTTAAGGCCGGCGTCTTCAAGGGCGCGCACCAGCAGGTAGTGCACGTTGGAGCCTTTGTTGAGGACGACTTTTTTGCCTTTGAGGTCTTTGACCGAGGTGATGGTCGAATCCTTGGGCACCAGAATCGCTTCGCTGGTGGGGGCTGGTGGCTCGTAGGCGACGTAGAGCAAGTCGGCGCCGGCGGCCTGGGCGAACACGGGCGGGGTTTCGCCGGTCACGCCGAAGTCGATGGAGCCCACGTTCAGGCCTTCAAGCAATTGCGGGCCACCGGGGAATTCGGTCCATTGCACGTCAACGCCCTGCTCGGCCAGGCGCTTGTCCAGCGTGCCTTTGGCCTTGAGCAGCATCAGCGTGCCGTATTTCTGATAACCGATGCGCAGGGTATCGGCTTGGGCCTGGGTAACAGCACCGAAGGACACAGCCGCAGCTAAGAGTGCGACCAGACCACGACGCAAAATGACAGGGCGCATGGCGCTCTCCTTTTTTGTTGTTCGGGATTCGGGTAGCACCTGCTGGGCCGTTAGCGGATCAGTAAGGTGGTGGAGCTTTTATCGGTGGGAAAAATGCTGTTTCAGATACTCCAGCGAGCCGTCACCAGGCGCTCGTTGAGGATGCTCGGGTCCAGAGGCTTGGGGCGTCGCGCCAGGGCGCTGTAGAACTGTTCGAGTGACTCTTGCAGGCGCTGTTCCAGAATCGGCACCAGTTGCGCTTGTGCGCCGCCTTCGCCGTAAGCAATCTGGCTGTCTTCGGCAAAAATGCCCTGAAGCATTTCCTGGGCCTTGAGTGCCGACAGTACTGGCTTGAGGGCGTAGTCCACGGCCAGCATGTGGGCGATGCTGCCACCGGTGGCGATAGGCAGTACCACTTTGTGGCTCAGGGCGCGTTCGGGCAGCAGGTCGAGCACGGTTTTCAGGGCGCCGCTGAACGAGGCTTTGTACACCGGGGTGGCAATCACCAGGCCATCGGCGTTTTCGATCTGTTGCAGCAGGTCGATGATTTTCGGGCTGTCGAAGCGTGCGTGCAGCAAGTCCTCGGCCGGAAAGTCGCGTACCTGATAGCTCACCACTTCAACGCCTTGCTGGTTGAGCCAGCGTTTGGCGTGGTCCAGCAACACTCCTGAGCGGGAACGTTGGCTTGGGCTTCCTCCGAGTGTCACGACCAGCATCTAGACGTTTCCTTGAATGAATATGTGCAATTCGCTGTCAGCGTTTTCGCTTGAGTGAACAGACCATAACAGGTGATTTATATATCTATAAATCATATTTATTCATTTGTTTATTCTTAAAATGCATATGCCTTTTTGTTAAATCGAAAGCAAAAAAAAGGCCGTCGAAACGGCCAAAAACCCTGTTGAAGACACGGTTGCATGTTTGTGGGAGCGGGCTTGCTCGCGATGGGATCGGCGCGGTGTATCAGAAAAAACCGCGACGCCATCATCGCGAGCAAGCCCGCTCCCACAGGGTATGAGGTTGGTTTTACTTGTTCGGCTGGGGCGTCAGGCGCAGGTAGGGCTTAACGGCGCGGTAGCCCTTGGGGAAGCGACGCTTGATTTCGTCTTCGTCCTTGAGCGACGGCACGATCACGACCTCGTCACCGTCCTGCCAGTTGGCCGGGGTGGCCACTTTGTGGCTGTCGGTCAGTTGCAACGAGTCGATCACCCGCAAAATTTCGTTGAAGTTGCGCCCGGTGCTGGCCGGGTAGGTAATGGTCAGGCGGATTTTTTTGTTCGGATCAATCACGAACAACGAGCGCACGGTCAGGGTGTCGCTGGCATTGGGGTGAATCAGGTCGTAGAGGTCAGACACCTTGCGATCGGCATCGGCCAGGATCGGGAAGTTGACCACGGTATTCTGGGTTTCGTTGATGTCCTCGATCCACTTGTGGTGTGAGTCCACCGGGTCTACCGACAGTGCGATGGCTTTGACGCCGCGCTTGGCAAACTCGTCCTTGAGCTTGGCGGTAAAACCCAGTTCGGTGGTGCACACCGGGGTGAAGTCCGCCGGGTGCGAAAACAACACGCCCCAGCTGTCGCCCAGCCATTCATGGAAACGGATCTTGCCGGCGCTGGAATCCTGTTCGAAATCGGGGGCGATGTCGCCGAGTCTGAGGCTCATGGTGCAGCTCCTTTTTATTGGCAATGGCGGGGCGTGATGGAGTCACTCTGCATGCATCAGGAGATAATTAAAAAGAATAAATATCGATTTGATTAGAACCAAAAGAGATATTAAAAACTGTTTCATTGGACGCAGCCCAGGCGTGGGGCCACTGTGGGTTCTGGTTTAGGCAAGGGGAGCGGCAGGGAGCTGCGACTATTAATGTGTTGCGAATTGACCGTTGAGGTCTGCGGTAAACACCCTGCCCGGCATTGCGCCGGGCAGGATTTTTCTTACTTTGTACTAAATCACGCTTACAGCAACGGGATCGAGTAGCTCACGATCAGACGGTTTTCGTCCTGGTCGCGCTGGCCAGCAATATCGTTGCGCCACATGGCGTTTTTCCACATGAAGCCCAGATTTTTCAGCGTGCCTTCCTGGATCACGTAAGCCACGGTGATATCGCGTTCCCACTCGGAAGAGCCATTGCTGGTTTGCACATTTTTGCTGTTGTAGGTGTCGATATTGTCGCCACGCAGGTAAACCGCGCCCGCCGTCAGGCCAGGTACGCCGACTTTGGCGAAGTCATACGAGTAACGCGCCTGCCAGGTACGCTCGCCAGCACGGGCGAACTTCGAGATCTGCATATCGGTAGGGATGTACGCCGATGCACCGTCGCCCTGGTTCAGGAACGGGAAGTCGCTGCTGCCGTTACTCACCTGATAACCGCCACCAAAGGTGTGACCTTCAACGGTGTACAGGAACAGGCCGCTGATCAGGTTGTTGTCGACCTTGCCCTTGCCGCTACCTGCAGAGCTGTTGGCGTAATCACCGGTGGTGTAATACGCAGAGTCGTGGCCGTTCTTGCCGTCGTCGGTGCTGTTGAAGTAGCGCAGGTCAGATTTCAACACGCCCGGACCGATGGACCAGTTGTGAACCAGGCCCAGGAAGTTTTGTTTGTAGAAATCTTCCAGGTTGCCGTAGTAGTACTGCAGCAACAGGTCTTTGTTGACCTTGTAGTCCACACCGCCGTAGTAGAACTTGTTAACGAACTTGCCCGTAATGGAATTGTTCGCGCCGGCAATCGACAGGCCTTCGTTGTTGCTCGAGTTACGGCCCTTGGCGTGCTCGATCTGGCCGCCGGTGAAGGTCAGGTCCTTGAACTCGCTGGAAGTGATCTGGCCACCCTGGAAGGTTTGCGGCAGCATGCGACCATCGTTGCTAACGATAACCGGCAGTTTAGGCTGCAGGGTACCGATGCGCAGTTCGGTCTGGGACACTTTGGCTTTTGCGGTCAGGCCCAGGCTGGAGAAATCGTCTACAGCGTGGTTGCCATCGCTTGGGAACACCGAACCGCCATAGTTTGCGCCGGTAGGGTTGCCGTGTTTGCCAGCGCTGGAGTCGAGCTTGACGCCCAACAGGCCAATGGCATCAATACCGAAACCGACTGTGCCCTGGGTGAAGCCCGAAGTGAAGTCCAGCTGGAAGCCCTGGCCCCATTCTTCAGTCTTGCTTTGCGCACCGGCAGCTTTGGTGCCCGAGTCACGGTTATCGTTATTGATATAGAAGTTACGCAGCTTCAGCGTGGCCTTGCTGTCTTCGATAAAGCCGGCAGCGCTGGCTTGTTGTGCCAACAATCCTACGGCCACAGCGATGGCCAAGGTGGACTTGTGCATTGTGTTGCTCCTTTGCGTTTCTAATTTTTGTAGTTCCTCAGCCCCGGATCTGATGCCTGGGTGCTGCAGATGCGCGATTAGCGCCAGACGGTGACCGGCAAGTCAATCGCAACCCATCATGGCTACGACCTTTGTCTAATCATTCGTCGTTTGTGCGCAGATTAATGACTATTTAATAAACCTAAAAAGAATTGTTTCTGATCTTTTCAGATCAAATAGGCATATAGCAGGGTTTCTCCTACACGCGCGCGTGGGAATGCTATCGGTCTTTTGTCTAATTTCTAAACATAATTTCATGAATCTTTTAATAGCCTTTTGTTCTTAAACATTCGACCTAATCACCCGCTGGCTAAAACGCCCTGGCAGTTAGGGCGCGGGTGCGCGCCTGTATGTTGCGTAACTACATAAGCTAATGCTTAAAAGTTATTTATTTACTGATTCTTAGATCATTTAACCTCGCATCCAGCCGATATCCGGCCACCTGCCGAGGAGCTACCTGATGAAACTGCACTCTCCCCTACGCCTTTTGGCTGCTTTGTCTCTGGCGGGTGCCAGCTTCTTCGCGCAGGCTGCCAGCTCGGATGTCACCGTGGCTTACCAAACCACCGTTGACCCGGCCAAAGTCGCCCAGGCCGACGGTGCTTACGAAAAAGCCACCGACGCCAAGATCAACTGGCGCAAATTCGATAACGGCGCAGACATCATTGCGGCCATTGCCTCGGGTGATGTGCAGATTGCCTACCTGGGTTCGAGCCCGCTCACCGCCGCCGTGACCCGTAACGTACCGGTCGAAACCTTTTTGATCGCCACTCAGTTGGGCGGTTCGGAAGCCCTGGTCGCCCGTAACGGCTCCGGTATCAACGGCCCGCAGGACCTGGTCGGCAAAAAAGTAGCCGTGCCGTTTGTGTCCACCGGTCACTACAGCCTGTTGGCTGCATTGAAGCACTGGAACATCGACCCTTCGAAAGTACAGATTCTGAATCTCGCACCGCCTGCCATTGTCGCGGCCTGGAAGCGTGGCGATATTGACGCCACCTACGTATGGGACCCGGCTTTGGGCACTGCCAAAGAGAACGGCAAAGTGCTGATCACTTCCGGTGAGCTGGGCAAGCTCGGTGCGCCGACTTTTGATGCCTGGATCGTGCGCAAGGACTACGCCGCCAAGCACCCGGAAGTCGTTAAGCAGTTCGCCAAAGTGACTCTGGATGCCTACGCCGACTACCACAAGGACCCAAAAGCCTGGCTGGCCAATCAGGGCAATATCGACAAGGTTGTGAAGCTCTCGGGCGCCAAGGCCGCCGATATCCCGCTGCTGCTGCAAGGCAACGTCTACCCGTTGGCGGCTGATCAGGTGGTATTGCTGGGCGCACCGACTACCAAAGCCCTGGCCGACACTGCTGCCTTCCTGAAAGAGCAGAAAAAAGTCGACGCTGTACTGCCGGACTACGCGCCGTCGGTCAACGCCACTTTTGTTACTCAATAATCAACGCCGCTGAGGAGTCGACCGTCATGGCCTTGTTAACACTGGAGCGCATCAGCGCACAGTACCCGGGCGCCGCTGAGCCGGTGCTGTCGGATATTTCCGTCAGCCTCGGGCCACAGCAACTGCTGGTCGCACTTGGCCCGTCGGGCAGCGGCAAGACCTCCTTGTTGAACCTGATCGCTGGCTTCGTCGAGCCCAGCGCTGGTCGAATTACCCTCGACAACGTACCCGTCCACGGCCCGAGTGCCGAGCGCGGTGTGGTGTTTCAGGACGATGTGTTGCTGCCCTGGCAAGACGTACTGGCCAACGTGGCTTTCGGCCTTGAGCTGGCCGGTGTGCCACGGGACAAGCGCGAAGCCCGTGCCCGTGAAATGCTTTCGCTGGTGGATTTGTCCGGCTTTGAAAAGCGCCGCGTATGGGAGCTGTCTGGCGGTCAAAAACAGCGGGTGGGCCTGGCCCGCGCGCTGGCTGCCGACCCTCGCGTATTGCTGATGGATGAGCCCTTCGGTGCCCTCGATGCGTTCACCCGTGAGCAGATGCAGGAACTGTTGCTGCAAGTGTGCCGACGTACCGACAAGCCGGTATTTCTGATTACCCACGACATTGAAGAAGCGGTGTTTCTGGCCACTGACCTGATTTTGCTGGCGCCCAACCCCGGCCGCATTGTTGAGCGTCTGAGCCTGGATTTTGGCCAGCGCTACAACGCTGGCGAATCGGCACGTTCGATCAAGTCCGACCCTCGCTTTATTGAAACCCGTGAGCACGTGCTTGATCGCGTGTTTTCACAACGCGGTGCCGCCCAGCGGCAGGAGCGCGCATGAGCAGTTATGAAGCAGTCGCCGCCAACCCGGTTGCCGCGCCCCACACCCCACGCCCGGTCAAGCGCAGCCTGAGCACACGCTGGATCAGCGTGCTGACCCTCGTCACCCTGATCGCCGTATGGTGGGCCGTTACCGCTGCCGGGCTGATTGAACCCCTGTTTCTGCCGCCGCCCTCTGCCGTGTTGCAAAAAGGCTGGCTGCTGGCGACCACGGGCTATATGGATTCCACCCTGTGGCAGCACCTGGGCGCGAGCTTGAGCCGTATCGGCCTGGGTCTGGGCTTTGCGATTCTGACAGCAGTGCCGGTGGGCATCGCCATTGGCCACAACCGCATTGCGCGGGGGATTTTCGATCCGCTGATCGAGTTCTATCGCCCAATCCCGCCATTGGCCTATTTGCCACTGATCGTGATCTGGTGCGGTATTGGCGAGCTGTCGAAAGTGCTGCTGATTTACCTGGCGATTTTCGCCCCGATCGCGATTGCCACCGCCACCGGCGTGCGTACCGTTGACCCGGCCAAGGTCCGTGCTGCGCAGTCGTTGGGTGCGACGCGCTGGCAGTTGATTCGCCATGTGATTTTGCCGAGCGCCTTGCCGGATATCTTGACCGGTGTGCGTATCGGTCTGGGCGTGGGCTGGTCGACGCTGGTGGCCGCCGAACTGATCGCCGCCACCAGTGGCCTGGGTTTTATGGTGCAGTCCGCCGCGCAGTTCCTGGTGACCGATGTGGTGGTACTGGGGATTCTGGTGATAGCCATCATCGCCTTTGCCATGGAAATGGGCCTGCGCGCCCTGCAACGCAAGCTGGTGCCGTGGCACGGCCAGGCTCACTAACAACAGAACTCGACGCTGATTAATCGGCGCGCTGATTAAGAGAGAGATCATGAGCCTGACCATTACCCCGATTAGCTCTGCCCTGGGCGCCCAGATTGAGGGTGTCGACCTGACTCAACCGCTGAGCCTTGAGCACCGTGATGCCATCGAGCAAGCATTGCTTGAGCATCATGTGGTGTTTTTCAAGAACCAGTCGATTACACCGCAGCAGCAGGCCCGTTTTGCCGCCAATTTTGGCGACCTGCATATTCACCCGATCTACCCCAACGTGCCTGGCCAGCCGGAAGTGCTGGTGCTGGACACCGCCGTGACCGACGTGCGTGACAACGCGGTATGGCACACCGACGTGACCTTTTTGCCAACCCCGGCCATGGGCGCGGTATTGAGTGCCAAGCAACTGCCGGCTTTTGGTGGTGACACTTTGTGGGCAGGCGGTATTGCCGCTTTTGAAGGGTTGTCGAAACCGTTGCAGGTGCTGCTCGATGGGCTGACCGCAACCCACGATTTCACCAAGTCATTCCCGCTGGAGCGCTTTGGTTCGACCCCGGAAGATTTGGCACGCTGGGAACAGACCCGAAAAAATAACCCGCCGCTGTCGCACCCGGTTATCCGCACCCACCCGGTAAGCGGGCGCAAGTCGTTGTTCGTCAACGAAGGTTTCACCACGCGCATCAATGAACTGTCTGAAGCAGAGAGCGAAGCGATCCTGAAGTTGCTGTTTGCCCATGCCACCCGCCCGGAATACACCATTCGCTGGCGCTGGCAGGAGAACGATGTGGCGTTTTGGGATAACCGCGTAACCCAGCATTACGCCGTGGACGATTACCGTCCGAACCGCCGTGTGATGCACCGTGCAACGATTTTGGGTGATGCTCCGTTCTGATGGGCGCGGGATGACGTGTAGCCGCTGACGAGCGCAGCGGCATGAACACTGCAACTGTGGGAGCGAGCCTGCTCGCGAAGGTCGTTCGCGAGCAGGCTCGCTCCCACAATAGGGCTTGACCTGCAACAGAGTATCTACAGGTTTACCGTCGGGCTCTTGCGTTTCGGCAAAAACGGCGGCAAATACAACCCCAGATAAGCATCCACCACGCGCATGCCTTCTTCGGCCATACGCGGGGTGATGCTGTCGTGCAGCTGGATGGAGCGTGCATACACGCGGTCGCCCAGCTCCATCGCCAGGGCAAACACGTCCACGTCCTGTGGCAGTGCTGGCAATTCAAAGTGGCGCATAAACAGCGCGTGCATCAATTGCCCCAGCTCAAGGTCGTGCTGGCGGTCGGCTTGTGTGACTTCGGTAAGGCCATGCTGGGCGAGAATTAACTGCCGGGCGGCTGCATCTTCGTTGTAGATCGTCAGCATTCGGTGTTCAACAATGTGCGAAAGATCACGCCAGTCTTTCAACGCATCATGCTCGATCGGCGCCTGCAGACAGGCGCGGAAGGCTGCGTGAATATCACCGGTCAGCGCCTCAAGGAGCGCGGGTACGCCCGCGAAAAAGTGATAGACCGACGATGGCGGGATTTGTGCGTGCTCTGCCACGTTGTAAATCGACAGGCTGGATACGCCCTGCGCCGTCAGCAGCGTGCGGGCAGCGTCAAGTATCGTGTCGATGCGGCCCTGGCTGCGAGCGCGTGGCTTTCGGGGTGTGGCGCGGCTGGACATCAGCGTCTCCTCAAGGGCAGCCGGCATTGTAGACCTGTGAGCATGAAAAAACGCCGCGGGCTGTAAGGCCGGCGGCGTTTTTCGTGGACTGCAATCGCTTACACGGTATGCAAGTACCAGTTGTATTCGAGATCGGAGATGGAGTGTTCAAACTCTTCCAGCTCGCTCTCTTTACAGGCGACAAAAATATCGATGTATTTCGGGTCGATATATTTGGCCATCACTTCGCTGTCATCCAGCTCACGCAATGCATCGCGCAGGTTGTTCGGCAGGCTTTGCTCGTTTTGCTCGTAGCTGTTGCCTTCGACGGGTGCGCCCGGTTCGATCTTGTTGGTCAGACCGTGGTGAACACCGGCCAGCACAGAGGCCATCAACAGATACGGGTTGGCATCGGCACCGGCAACCCGGTGTTCGATCCGTACCGAGTCGGCCGAGCCGGTCGGAACGCGAATGGCCACGGTACGGTTGTCCAGGCCCCAGCACGGCGAGTTGGGCACATAGAACTGTGCGCCGAAACGACGGTAGGAGTTCACGTTGGGGCAAAGGAACGCCATCTGTGCCGGTAGGGTCTCGAGCACACCGCCGATCGCGTGACGCAATGCGGCGTTCTGCTCGGGATCCTCGCTGGCAAAAATATTTTTGCCGTCTTTGTCCAGAATCGAAATATGAACGTGTAGCCCGTTGCCCGCCTGGCCCGGATAAGGCTTGGCCATGAATGTGGTGTCCATCTCATGGTCGTAGGCGATGTTTTTGATCAGACGCTTGAGCAGTACCGCGTAGTCGCAGGCCTTGATGGGGTCGGCAACGTGGTGCAGGTTCACTTCGAACTGCGCCGGGGCACTTTCTTTAACGATGGCGTCAGCCGGGATGCCTTGCTCTTTGGCACCTTCCAGAATGTCCTGGAGGCAGTCGACGTATTCATCGAGGTCGTCGATCAGGTAAACCTGAGTCGAATGCGGGCGTTTGCCGGAGATCGGCGAACGGGGTGGCTGCGGGCGACCGTTAACGTTCTCCTGGTCGATCAGGTAGAACTCCAGCTCGAAAGCGGCGCAAATGGTCAGGCCCAGTTCGTCAAATTTGGTAACAACTTGACGCAGTACTTCGCGAGGGTCGGCGAAGAAAGGTTCACCTTCAAGTTCGTGCATCGTCATCAGCAATTGCGCGGTAGGGCGCTTTTGCCAGGGTTCGTTGCACAGGGTGTCGGGGATGGGATAACAGATTCTGTCTGCGTCACCGATATCCAGACCCAGGCCGGTGCTTTCCACCGTTGAGCCATTGATATCCAGTGCAAACAGAGAGGCAGGCAGGTTGATGCCTTTCTCGTAAACCTTGTGCAGGCTGGTGCGTTCGATGCGCTTGCCGCGCACCACACCATTCATATCCGCAATGAGAAGGTCTACGTACAGAACCTCAGGATGATCCTTAAGGAACGCGTTCGCTTCGTTAAGCTGAACGGCACGCGGGGGTACCGACATGATGCAACACCTTTGTTGTTAAAAATATCAATCATTGAGCGCTACGGGATTCAGTCAACCCGAACGGCATACCGAAGTCAAGCAGCCTCTTTTTTGCCCTTAAAAAGCGCCGGAAGGCCATTTTTGACGCTTTTTGGGGCGTATTTGTTCTGTTTTGACGGGTGGCGCCCGCAGGCTTGAGCGGGCCGTGTTGTATTTTTTACGGGGGTGTTGTGTAAAAAAATGAACAAGGCTAAGCTCGATTCAAACCCATAACAGCAATAATACCGGGGTGTTACATGTCACGCCTGCCGTTAATCGGCGTCACCGCCTGCACCAAGCAGATCGGTTTGCATCCTTATCACATCACTGGCGATAAGTACGTGCGAGCAGTTGCAGTGGCCGCCAAAGGCTTGCCCCTGATCATTCCGTCACTGGCGGAACTGATTGATCCGACCGATATTATTGACGGTCTGGACGGCCTGCTCTTTACCGGGTCGCCTTCCAATATTGAACCCCACTTGTATCACGGCCCCGCCAGCGCACCAGACACGCTGCATGATCCCGAGCGTGATCGCACCACCCTTCCCCTGATTCGTGCTGCATTGGCAGCGGGCGTTCCGGTGCTCGGCATTTGCCGCGGCTTTCAGGAGTTGAATGTAGCTCTGGGTGGCTCACTTCACCAGAAATTGCATGAAGTCGAAGGTTTTATCGAACATCGCGAAGACCCCAGTGCCCCTGTTGAGGTGCAATATGCACCGAGCCACGCCATGCACGTCCAGCCCGGCGGAGTGTTGGCAGCTTTGGGCTTGCCCACGGAGTTCGAGGTCAACTCGATTCATACCCAGGGTATCGATCGCCTGGCCCCCGGTTTACGCGCAGAAGCCCTTGCACCGGACGGTCTGGTCGAAGCCGTGTCGGTCAAAGACGGCAAGGCTTTTGCTTTGGCGGTTCAGTGGCACCCCGAATGGCAGGTAAGCTCCAACCCGATTTACCTCGCCATCTTCCAGGCATTTGGAGATGCCTGCAGACGGCGCGCAACACAACGCGACGCAGATGCGTCAGTAAACGCCTGACTTATTCAAGTCAGGACACTCAGCCCAGAGGCATTTATGAGTAACAACCTCGACCAGCTCACCGATTGGTTGAAAGACCACAAGATCACAGAAGTCGAATGCATGATCGCCGACCTTACCGGGATTACTCGCGGCAAGATCTCGCCGACCAACAAGTTCATTGCCGAAAAGGGCATGCGCCTGCCCGAGAGCGTATTGCTGCAAACCGTAACGGGCGACTATGTCGAAGACGACATCTATTACGAACTCCTCGATCCGGCCGACATCGACATGGTCTGCCGTCCCGATCAGAACGCAGTCTTTGTGGTGCCGTGGGCAATTGAGCCAACTGCTCAGGTGATTCACGATACCTACGACAAGCAGGGCAACCCGATCGAGCTGTCGCCGCGCAACGTGCTTAAAAAGGTGCTCAAGCTCTACGCCGACCACGGCTGGCAGCCGATTGTGGCGCCGGAGATGGAGTTTTACCTGACCAAGCGCAGTGACGACCCGGATTACCCGTTGCAGCCGCCTGTGGGCCGCTCCGGCCGCCCGGAAACCGGTCGTCAGTCCTTCTCCATTGAAGCGGCCAACGAATTCGACCCGTTGTTCGAAGACGTATACGACTGGTGCGAACTGCAAAAGCTGGATCTGGACACGTTGATCCACGAAGACGGCACGGCGCAGATGGAAATCAACTTCCGTCACGGCGACGCACTGTCCCTGGCCGACCAGATTCTGGTGTTCAAGCGCACCATGCGCGAAGCCGCGCTCAAGCACGATGTCGCCGCCACGTTCATGGCCAAACCCATGACCGGCGAGCCTGGCAGTGCCATGCATTTGCACCAGAGCATCATCGATATCAACACCGGCAAAAACATCTTCTCCAATGAAGATGGAACCATGAGCGACCTGTTCCTGAACCACATCGGCGGGCTGCAGAAGTTCATTCCAGAACTGTTGCCGCTGTTTGCTCCGAATGTGAACTCGTTCCGCCGTTTCTTGCCTGATACCTCGGCACCGGTAAACGTGGAGTGGGGCGAGGAGAACCGTACCGTGGGTTTGCGCGTACCGGATGCCGGGCCGCAGAACCGTCGTGTCGAAAACCGCCTGCCGGGCGCCGATGCCAACCCGTACCTGGCTATTGCCGCCAGCCTGCTGTGTGGCTACATCGGCATGGTCGAAGGCATCAACCCGAGTGCGCCGGTAGTGGGCCGTGGGTACGAGCGCCGCAACCTGCGCTTGCCGTTGACCATTGAAGACGCCCTGGAGCGTATGGAAAACAGCAAGACGGTCGAGAAGTATCTGGGCACCAAGTTCATCACCGGCTACGTGGCAGTCAAACGTGCCGAACATGAAAACTTCAAGCGCGTCATCAGTTCGTGGGAGCGGGAATTCCTGCTGTTCGCCGTCTGACACGCTGGAGGGGCGAGCCAGGAAGGCGCCGCCCCTCCTCTACTGACTAAAGGAGAGCCGTATGACCAACAAGAACCCGCAAACCCTCGAATGGCAACAACTGAGCAACGATCACCACCTGGCACCGTTCAGTGACTTCAAACAGTTGAAAGAAGTCGGCCCACGCATCATCACTCACGCCAAGGGCGTGTACCTGTGGGACAGCGAAGGCCACAAGATTCTCGACGGCATGGCCGGCCTGTGGTGTGTTGCCATCGGCTATGGCCGTGACGAGCTGGCTGAAGCGGCCAGCAAGCAAATGCGTGAACTGCCGTACTACAACCTGTTTTTCATGACCGCCCACCCGCCGGTCCTTGAACTGTCCAAAGCCATCGCCGAGATCGCACCTGAAGGCATGAACCATGTGTTCTTCACCGGCTCAGGCTCTGAGGGCAACGACACCATGCTGCGCATGGTTCGCCATTACTGGGCGATCAAGGGCCAGCCGAATAAAAAGACCATCATCAGCCGCAAAAACGGCTACCACGGTTCTACCGTGGCCGGTGCCAGCCTGGGCGGCATGACCTACATGCACGAACAGGGCGATTTGCCGATTCCGGGCATTACCCACATCCCGCAGCCGTACTGGTTCGGTGAAGGTGGCGATATGTCCCCGGAAGAGTTCGGTATCTGGGCGGCCAATCAGCTTGAAGAAAAAATCCTCGAACTGGGCGTCGACACTGTCGGTGCCTTTATTGCCGAGCCGATCCAGGGCGCGGGCGGTGTGATCGTGCCGCCAGCCACCTACTGGCCACGCATCAAGGAAATCCTGGCCAAGTACGACATCCTGTTCGTGGCCGATGAAGTGATTTGTGGTTTTGGTCGCACCGGCGAGTGGTTCGGCAGTGATTTCTACGACCTCAAGCCGGACATGATGACCATCGCCAAGGGCCTGACCTCGGGCTACATCCCGATGGGCGGCCTGATCGTGCGCGACGAAGTGGTGGCGGTGCTGAATGAGGGCGGCGATTTCAACCACGGCTTCACCTACTCGGGTCACCCGGTAGCCGCTGCCGTGGCACTGGAAAACATCCGCATCCTGCGCGAAGAAAAAATTGTCGAGAAGGTGCATGCCGAAACGGCACCGTATTTGCAAAAGCGTCTGCGTGAACTGAACGATCACCCGTTGGTGGGCGAAGTGCGTGGTGTGGGCATGCTGGGTGCCATTGAGCTGGTACAGGACAAAGCCACACGCAAGCGTTACGAAGGCCGTGGTGTCGGCATGATCTGCCGGCAGTTCTGTTTTGATAACGGTCTGATCATGCGTGCCGTGGGTGACACCATGATCATCTCGCCGCCATTGGTGATCAGCAAGGACGAGATCGACGAGCTGGTGACCAAGGCGCGTAAGTGCCTGGATCTGACCTTGGAAACTTTGCAAGGTTAACTGCTAGGCTTTGAGCGCAGGAGAACTGCTGTTTTAAAGCAGGCAATTGCGCTCAGAGCCTTAAGAATCAAGGCTCTTCCCTTGAAAGCCTGCCCCGGATCTTGCCAGACTAGCCGCCGGCTTTAGTCACCTTGAGATCAGGTCGCTGAATCGGTGGTTTAAAAGAACAATTGGAGCATTACAGATGAAGGCATCAGGTTTTAAAAAAGCTGGCAAGACCCTTCTCGCCCTCTCCTTGATGGGTGTGATGGCCGGGGCAGCTCAAGCAGCAGACAAGGTTCTGCACATCTACAACTGGTCCGATTACATCGCACCGGATACGGTTAAAAAATTCGAAGATCAGACCGGTATCAAGGTGGTCTACGACGTGTTCGACAGCAACGAGACCCTTGAGGCCAAGCTGCTGGCGGGCAAGTCCGGCTACGACATCGTCGTGCCTTCCAACAATTTCCTGGCCAAGCAGATCAAGGCCGGGGTTTACCAGGAGCTGGACAAGTCCAAGCTGCCCAACTGGAAAAACCTCGACCCGGCGTTGCTCAAGGCCGTTGGCGATGCCAGCGACAAAGACAACAAACATGCGTTCCCGTACATGTGGGGCACCATCGGCATCGGCTACAACCCGGAGAAGGTCAAGGCCGCGCTGGGCGTGGACACCATCGATTCCTGGGACGTGCTGTTCAAGCCGGAGAACGCTGCCAAGCTTAAAAGCTGCGGCATAAGCTTCCTCGACTCGCCGACCGAAATGATCCCGGCCGCCCTGCACTACCTGGGCTACCCGACCGATTCGCAAGACAAGAAACAACTGGCTGAAGCCGAAGCGCTGTTCCTGAAGATTCGCCCTTCGGTCGGCTACTTCCATTCCTCCAAGTACATCTCCGACCTGGCCAACGGCAACATCTGCGTGGCCGTGGGTTACTCGGGTGACCTTGAGCAGTCCATTTCCCGCGCCAAAGAGGCCGGTGACAAGGTCAAGCTCAAGTACGCGATCCCTAAAGAAGGTGCCGGCAGCTTCTATGACATGGTCGCCATTCCCAAGGATGCCGAGAACGTCGACGCCGCCTATGCCTGGATGAATTATCTGATGCAGCCTGAAGTGATGGCCGAAATCACCAACAGCGTGCGTTTCCCCAACGGTAACAAGGCTGCAACGCCGCTGGTGAATAAAGATATCTCGGGCGACCCGAGCATTTACCCGTCCGATGAAGTGAAGGCCAAGCTCTACGCCATCAGCGATTTGCCACCGACCACCCTGCGGTTGCTGACGCGCAGCTGGACCAAAATCAAGTCCGGTAAATAACGCCTCGCCCCTTGTAGCCGCTGCCGAAGGCTGCGATTGAGACCGGAGGGCTGATGCCTTCCGGTTTCACAAAAACCGGCGCAATGGTCGGAAAAACAAGGTGTTAGGGCAATTATTCGCGGAAAACTTTGCTGTGCAGGTTTATCGAGGGTAAGTTGCGCGCCGGTTTTGTCTTTGGCGGTTCGACTGCCGTATGACGCGGGCAACTCAGGCCCAACTATTTAGAGGACCATCACGTGTCTATATCTCTGTTTCGCAAGACCTTGCTGGTCGGAGCTGGTTTGACGCTTGCCGTCAGCGTACAAGCGGCACCCACGGTGCACATTTACAACTGGTCGGACTATATCGCGCCGAACACGCTGGCTGATTTTGAAGCCGCGACCGGCATCAAGCCGATTTATGATGTCTTTGATTCCAACGAAACCCTGGAAGGCAAACTGCTGGCCGGGCGTACCGGTTATGACGTGGTCGTTCCGTCTAACCACTTCCTGGGCAAGCAGATCAAGGCGGGTGCGTTCCAGAAGCTCGACCTTGCGCAGTTGCCGAATTATTCCAACCTCGACCCGGCCCTGCTCAAGCGCCTGCAGGCCAATGACCCGGGCAATCAATATGCCGTGCCTTACCTGTGGGGCACCAACGGCATTGGCTACAACGTCGATAAAGTCAAAGAAGTGCTGGGCGTCGACAGTATCGACTCCTGGGATGCGGTGTTCAAACCCGAGAACATGAAGAAGCTCACCAAGTGCGGCGTGGCTTTCCTGGATTCGGCGGATGAAATGCTGCCTACCGTACTCAACTACCTGGGCCTGGATGCCAACAGCACCAACCCCAAGGACTACAAGAAAGCTGAAGAAGTCCTGATGTCGGTGCGTCCATACGTCACCTACTTCCACTCTTCCAAATACATCTCCGACCTGGCCAACGGCAACATCTGCGTTGCGATTGGTTTTTCCGGTGATGTATTCCAGGCCAAGGCGCGTGCCGAGGATGCAAAAAAAGGCGTGAACATCGCCTATATCGTGCCCAAGGAAGGCGGCGCCCTGTGGTTTGACATGCTGGCCATCCCCAAGGATTCCAGCAACGTCAAGGAGGCCCACACATTCATCAACTACCTGCTCAAGCCTGAAGTGATCGCTCAGGTCAGTGACTATGTCGGTTATGCCAACCCTAACCCGGCGGCCGACAAGGTGATGGATGAGTCCATTCGTACCGACGAAGCGGTTTACCCAACCCAGGCGGTGCTGGACAAGACATACGTCTCAACCGAGCTGCCCCCGAAAATACAGCGTCTGATGACGCGTACGTGGACCAAGGTCAAGACGGGCAAGTAATCTCGCCAGACCACCTATCCAAGGCCCGGCCATCAAGGCCGGGCTGCTAAATTTGTTGGGAGTTACGTAATGGCTGTTGCCTCCGGCGCCTATAAGAAAGCCCTCGAGGGCGACCAGACACCTAAGCAGGTGCTGGTCAAAATCGACCGGGTCACGAAGAAATTCGACGAGACGATTGCCGTGGACGATGTGTCCCTGGAAATCAACAAGGGCGAAATCTTCGCCCTGCTCGGCGGATCGGGATCGGGCAAATCCACTTTGCTGCGCATGCTCGCCGGTTTCGAGCGCCCAACAGAGGGTCGTATCTTCCTTGACGGTGTTGATATCACCGACCTGCCGCCCTATGAGCGGCCGATCAATATGATGTTCCAGTCCTATGCCCTGTTCCCGCATATGACCGTGGCGCAGAACATCGCCTTCGGCCTCAAGCAGGACAAGATGTCGACCGCCGAGATCGATGCCCGCGTGGGCGAGATGCTCAAGCTGGTCCACATGAGCCAGTACGCCAAGCGCAAGCCCCATCAGTTGTCCGGTGGCCAGCGCCAGCGTGTTGCCCTGGCCCGTTCGCTGGCCAAGCGCCCGAAGTTGCTGCTGCTGGATGAGCCAATGGGCGCATTGGACAAAAAACTGCGTTCGCAGATGCAGCTGGAACTGGTTGAGATCATCGAGCGCGTGGGCGTGACCTGCGTGATGGTGACCCACGACCAGGAAGAGGCCATGACCATGGCCCAGCGTATTGCGATCATGCATTTGGGCTGGATTGCCCAGATCGGCAGCCCTATCGACATTTACGAAACCCCGGTCAGCCGCCTGGTGTGCGAATTTATCGGCAACGTCAACCTGTTCGACGGTGAAGTGGTCGATGACGCTGAAGGCTATGCGCGGATCAAGTGCCCGGAGCTGGAGAACGACATTTACGTCGGTCACGGCGTGAGCACCTCGGTGGAAGACAAACACACCACCTACGCGATTCGCCCGGAAAAAATGCTCGTCACCACCGAAAAGCCGACCTGCGAATACAACTGGTCGCGCGGTAAGGTGCATGACATCGCTTACCTGGGCGGGCACTCGGTGTTCTACGTCGAGCTGCCGAGCGGCAAGCTGGTGCAGTCGTTTGTGGCCAACGCCGAACGCCGTGGCGCCCGCCCGACCTGGGACGACGAAGTCTACGTGTGGTGGGAAGACGACAGCGGCGTGGTATTGCGCTCATGAACATGCGAAAACTCAAACGCCGACTGCAACGAATAACCCCCGGTGGCCGCCATATGGTCATCGGGATTCCATTCCTGTGGCTGTTTTTGTTCTTCATGCTGCCGTTCTTTATCGTCCTGAAGATCAGCTTCGCGGAAGCGGACGTCGCGATTCCGCCGTATACCGAGATCTATAGCTACGTTGACCAGAAAATCCAGGTACTGCTGAACCTGGGCAACTACGCCATGCTCGGCGACGATGAACTGTATATCGCCGCGTATCTGGGCTCCCTGAAGATGGCCTTCTTCAGCACCCTGCTGTGCCTGCTGATCGGTTATCCGATGGCCTATGCCATCGCCAATGCCCGTAAAGAGATGCAGACCGTGCTGGTACTGCTGATCATGATGCCGACCTGGACCGCGATCCTGATCCGCGTCTACGCGTGGATGGGCATTCTCAGCAACAACGGCCTGCTCAATGGCTTCTTGATGTCGATGGGCTGGATCAGTGAACCCCTGCAGATCCTCAACACCAATATCGCGGTGTATATCGGCATTGTGTATTCGTACCTGCCATTCATGATCCTGCCGCTGTATGCCAACCTGGTGAAACACGACACCAGCTTGCTGGAAGCCGCGTCAGACCTGGGGTCGAGCACCTTCAACAGCTTCTGGAAGATCACCGTGCCGCTGTCCAAAAACGGCATTATCGCCGGCTGCATGCTGGTGTTTATCCCGGTGGTGGGCGAGTTCGTGATCCCGGAACTGCTGGGCGGCCCGGAAACCCTGATGATCGGTAAAGTGCTGTGGCAAGAGTTCTTCAACAACCGTGACTGGCCGGTGGCGTCTGCGCTTGCCGTGGTCATGCTGGCGATCCTGATCGTGCCCATCATTCTCTTCAACCGCAGCCAGGCTAAAGAGCTGGAGGGCAAGATATGAATCGCTTCCGTTTTTCTAGCTTTATGTTGGTCGCGGGGTTGTTGTTCATCTACCTGCCGATGCTGATTCTGGTGATCTACTCGTTCAACGCCTCCAAGCTGGTGACGGTGTGGGGCGGCTGGTCGTTGAAGTGGTACGTGGGCCTGCTGGACAACACGCAACTGATGGGTTCGGTGATGCGCTCGCTGGAAATCGCCCTGTACACGGCGATTGCAGCGGTGGCACTGGGTACGTTGGCGGCATTTGTGCTGACGCGTATCAGCCGCTTCAAGGGTCGCACGCTGTTTGGCGGCCTGGTGACGGCGCCGCTGGTCATGCCAGAGGTGATTACCGGTCTGTCGCTGTTGCTGCTGTTCGTGGCCATGGCGCAGATGATTGGCTGGCCGCAAGAACGTGGCCTGGTGACCATCTGGATCGCGCACACGACGTTCTGCTCGGCCTATGTGGCGGTGGTGGTGTCGTCGCGCTTGCGTGAGCTGGATCTGTCGATCGAAGAAGCGGCCATGGACCTGGGTGCCAAGCCGTGGAAGGTATTCTTTTTGATCACCATTCCCATGATTGCGCCCTCCCTGGCGGCCGGCGCAATGATGTCCTTTGCCCTGTCGCTGGACGACCTGGTACTGGCCAGCTTTGTGTCGGGGCCGGGGTCGACGACCTTGCCGATGGAAGTGTTTTCGGCGGTGCGCCTGGGGGTCAAACCTGAGATCAACGCCGTGGCCAGCCTGATTTTGCTGGCAGTGTCACTGGTGACCTTTATGGTGTGGTTCTTCAGCCGCCGCGCTGAAGAGCACCGCAAAAAGGCGATTCAGCAGGCTATCGATGAGTCTGCGGCGGAATCGTGGAAGCAGCCGGACGTGCGTCGTCCGCAGTCGACCAGCGCGGTTTAAGACAGCGTCATAAAAAACCTCGCCCCCTGTGACAGGGAGGCGAGGTTTTTTTTTGCCTGAGATCAAGAGCCCCTCACCCCAGCCCTCTCCCGGAGGGAGAGGGAGCCGATCTTCAGTGAGGCGTACATCTGCTTTTGCTTTTAGTCCCCTCTCCCATTGGGAGAGAGTCAGGGTGAGGGTTTTTTTGATCTTCCTATGGCTTGGCCACCTTCCACGCCCCGTCCATTTTACCGTCACCGGTCATGTCACCGGCTTTCTTGTCCATCACGAAGGTGTACAGCGGTTTGCCGTCATAGGCCCATTGCATGTGGCCGTCATCGCGTTTGATGGCCGTCCATTTGCCCATGTCCATGGCTGTGCTCTCGGCTGCCAGCGGCGGCCAGTTGGCGGCGCACTTGTCATTGCACATCGATTTGCCGCCCGCATCCTTGGCGAAGGTGTAGAGGGTCATGCCTTTGTGGTCAACCAGCATGCCGTCCTTGGTCATCGCCGGTTCAGCCGCATACGCCAACCCGGGCAAGGTGAAGGCTACGGCCAGCAGCAATGTTTTTAGGGAAAACGAGCTAGATGTCATTGGAATCGTCCTTTTTGTGGTTGTACGATTTGAGACTAAAGCGTAGTTCACTAACCGTTAGCGCGCGCCCATCCCCAAAGCTGTCACACGACTGCAATAATTGCGTTATCTAATGCGCCACAAGACAGTTTAATGACGAGAGGATTACGGCATGGTTGGCAGGAGCATTTTGATCGTTGATGACGAGGCGCCGATCCGCGAGATGATCGCCGTGGCCCTGGAAATGGCGGGCTACGATTGCCTTGAAGCCGATAATGCCCAGGATGCCCATGCCATTATCGTGGACCGTAAACCGGACCTGATCCTGCTCGACTGGATGCTGCCCGGCGGCACGTCGGGCATTGAGCTGGCCCGACGCCTCAAGCGCGAAGAGCTGACCAGCGGTATTCCCATCATCATGCTCACGGCCAAGGGTGAAGAGGACAACAAGATCCAGGGCCTGGAAGTGGGCGCGGATGACTACATCACCAAACCATTCTCCCCCCGTGAGCTGGTCGCCCGCCTCAAGGCTGTGCTGCGCCGCGCCGGCCCGGCCGATGCCGAATCGCCCATCGAGATTGGCGGTCTGCTGCTCGACCCCATCAGCCACCGCGTGACCATCGACGGCACCCCTGCCGAAATGGGCCCCACTGAATACCGCCTGCTGCAATTTTTCATGACCCACCAGGAGCGCGCCTACACCCGGGGCCAGTTGCTGGACCAGGTCTGGGGCGGCAACGTGTACGTGGAGGAGCGCACTGTGGACGTGCATATCCGCCGCTTGCGCAAAGCCCTCGGTGAGGCTTACGAAAATCTGGTACAAACCGTGCGTGGTACCGGTTACCGGTTTTCCACCAAGGCCTGATACCGGCTCTCACTGATCCAGCGGCAAGCAAGGACTCGCGCGACGTGAATCAAAACTGGCATGGCACTCTGATCCGTCATTTGTTGCTTTTGGTCACTGGCTGCCTGCTGGTCGGGCTGATCAGTGGCTTTTACGGCTGGAGCCTGGCCATTGGCCTGGCGTTCTATCTGGGCTGGACCCTCAAGCAGTTGCTGCGCCTGCACGAGTGGCTGCGCCAGCACAAACCCGACGAAGCACCGCCCGATGGCTACGGTTTGTGGGGCGAGGTGTTCGACAGCATCTACCACCTGCAGCGCCGTGACCAGCGCGTACGCGGGCGACTGCAAGCGGTGATCGATCGCGTGCAAGAGTCCACGGCGGCGCTCAAGGACGCGGTGATCATGCTCGACAGTGACGGCAACCTGGAGTGGTGGAACCTCGCCGCAGAGACCCTGCTGGGTCTCAAGACGCCACAGGACAGCGGCCAGCCAGTGACCAACCTGGTACGCCACCCGCGCTTCAAGGAATACTTCGAGCAAGGTAATTATGGCGAACCGCTGGATATCCCCTCGCCGGTCAACGATCACTTGCGCATCCAGCTCTATATCACCCGCTACGGCAACAACGAACACCTGATGCTGGTGCGCGATGTGACGCGCATTCATCAACTGGAGCAGATGCGCAAAGACTTTATCGCCAACGTGTCCCATGAACTGCGTACGCCGTTAACGGTGATCTGTGGCTATCTTGAAACCCTGCTCGATAACGTCGACGACGTAAACCCGCGCTGGAAGCGCCCCCTGTCGCAAATGCAGCAACAGGGTGAACGCATGCAGACCCTGCTCAACGACCTGCTGTTGCTGGCTAAGCTGGAGGCCACGGACTACCCCTCGGATAACCAGCCGGTGGCCATCGACAGCTTGCTGCGTTCGATCAAGAGCGACGCCCAGGCGTTGTCCGGTCAGCGCAACCAGACGATCACCCTGGACGTGGAAGCCGATTGCGCGCTCAAGGGCAGCGAAGCCGAATTGCGCAGCGCGTTCTCCAACCTGGTGTTCAACGCCGTCAAATACACCCCCGATGGCGGCAGCGTACGCATTCGCTGGTGGGCAGACAGCGCGGGCGCCCACTTGAGCGTGCAGGACTCGGGCGTGGGTATCGACAACAAGCATTTGCCGCGCCTGACGGAACGCTTCTACCGTGTCGACTCCAGCCGCAACGCCAGCACCGGCGGCACCGGGCTGGGCCTGGCGATCGTCAAGCATGTGTTGCTGCGCCACCGCGCGCGCCTGGAGATCAGCAGCGTATTGGGACACGGCAGCACCTTCACCTGCCATTTCGCACCGGGCCAGGTGACAAAACCCCAGCCAAAGACACTTATTGACTAGGCCCTGTAGCCCTTTCCCACTAGGCAAGGGCTACATCAGCCGTTACATTGTTTGGCCATACCTCCCTATCTGTAACGACGGAACCCGTAAAACTCCATCATGGACCCTTCCCCTGGCTTGACCCTCGCGACACTCTTCGCCGACTTCGGCATGATTCTTTTTGCTTTGATCCTGGTTTTGCTCAACGGTTTTTTCGTTGCGGCCGAATTTGCCATGGTCAAATTGCGCTCCACCCGGGTTGAGGCGATAGCCGAAGACAACGGCTGGCGCGGGCAGATCCTGCGCACCGTGCATAACCAGCTCGACGCCTACCTGTCTGCCTGCCAGCTGGGTATCACCTTGGCCTCGCTGGGCCTGGGCTGGGTCGGCGAGCCGGCGTTCGCCCATATCCTGGAGCCGCTGCTGGGCGCCATCGGCGTCTCGTCGCCTGAAGTGATCAAGGGCGTATCGTTCTTTACCGCCTTCTTTATCATTTCCTACCTGCACATCGTGGTCGGTGAGCTGGCGCCCAAGTCCTGGGCCATCCGCAAGCCAGAGACCCTGTCGCTGTGGACCGCCGTGCCGCTGTACCTGTTCTACTGGGCCATGTACCCGGCGATTTACCTGCTCAACGCCAGTGCCAACGCGATTTTGCGTATTGCCGGCCAGGGTGAGCCCGGTGCCCATCACGATCACGCTTACAGCCGTGAAGAACTCAAGCTGATCCTGCACTCCAGCCGTGGCCAGGATCCGAGCGACCAGGGCATGCGCGTGCTGGCTTCTGCCGTGGAAATGGGCGAGCTGGAAGTGGTCGACTGGGCCAACTCCCGCGAAGACCTGGTGACCCTGGATTCCAAGGCGCCGCTCAAGGACATCCTGGCGCTGTTCCGTCGCCACAAATTCAGCCGCTACCCGGTCTATGATGCCGACACCAACACCTTCGTCGGTTTGCTGCACATCAAGGATCTGCTGCTGGAACTGGCCGACCTGGACCACTTGCCCGAAACCTTCAACCTTGAAGAACTGACCCGACCGCTGGAGCGGGTGTCGCGGCATATGCCGCTGAGTCAGTTGCTTGAGCAGTTCCGCAAGGGCGGCGCGCACTTTGCCCTGGTTGAAGAAGCTGACGGCAAGGTGGTGGGCTACCTGACCATGGAGGACGTGCTGGAAGTGCTGGTAGGTGATATCCAGGACGAACACCGCAAGGCCGAGCGCGGCATTCTGTCGTATCAGCCTGGCAAGCTGCTGGTGCGCGGCGACACGCCGTTGTTCAAGATTGAACGCTTGCTGGGTGTGGACCTTGACCACGTTGAAGCCGAAACCGTCGCGGGCCTGATCTACGACACCCTCAAGCGGGTTCCGGCCGAAGAAGAACAACTGGAAGTCGAAGGCCTGCGCATCATCATCAAAAAGATGAAAGGTCCGAAAATCGTCCTGGCCAAAGTCCTCAAGCTGGATTAAAGCCCGCTCTTTGTAGCAGCTGCCTCGTACCTTCGGCAGCTGCTGCAAGGATTTATGCAACTCTCCCTTCTGTAAGAACTTTTGCCAGCGAAAGCTGGCTGAAAGCTTCCCTCTCTAGCATCGAGTCATTACCGGCAACAGACCGGTTGGCCTGCCACGCGTACAACCCGCGGTCAGCGCCTTACTACAACAATAAGGGTGACTTTCATGCTGACCTTCCTTGGCTTTGCCATGGTCATTACATTCATGTACCTGATCATGACCAAGCGTCTTTCCGCCCTGATCGCCCTGATTCTGGTGCCCATCCTGTTTGCCATTTTCGGCGGTTTTGCCCCGAAAATCGGCCCGATGATGCTCGAAGGCATCACCAAGCTGGCCCCTACCGGGGTGATGCTGATGTTCGCCATCCTCTACTTTGCCCTGATGATCGACTCCGGTCTGTTTGACCCGGCAGTGCGCAAGATCCTCAAGCTGGTCAAGGGTGATCCGCTGAAAATCTCGGTGGGCACGGCGGTGCTGGCGCTGGTGGTGTCCCTGGATGGCGACGGCGCGACCACCTACATGATTTGCGTGGCGGCCATGCTGCCGCTCTACAGCCGTATCGGGATGAGCCCGCGGATCATGGCCGGCCTGATCATCCTGGCCGGCGGCGTGATGAACATGACGCCCTGGGGCGGCCCGACAGCACGGGCGGCCAGTGCGCTGCACGTCGATCCTTCGGATATTTTTGTACCGATGATCCCGGCAATGCTCGCCGGCTGCGCAGCGATCCTGGTCATCGCCTGGTTCTACGGCAAGCGCGAGCGTGCGCGTCTGGGCGAATTGCACCTGCACGGCGATGAAGTCGACCACAGCGAAATCAGCGTGTCGCAGTATCCAGATGCACGTCGACCTAAACTGATCTGGTTCAACGGTGCATTGACCCTGGCGCTGATGATCGCGCTGATTGCCGGCCTGCTGCCTCTGCCCGTGTTGTTTATGGTCGCGTTCAGTATCGCGATGATCGTCAACTATCCTTGCCTGCAACAGCAAAAAGACCGTGTAGCGGCCCATGCTGGCAGTGTCCTGGCAGTGGTTGGGCTGATTTTTGCCGCGGGTATCTTCACTGGCATCCTGTCGGGCACCGGGATGGTCGATGCCATGTCCAAAAGCCTGTTGGCCGTGATTCCGCCTGCGCTCGGGCCGTATCTGGCGGTGATCACCGCGCTGGTGAGCATGCCCTTCACCTTCTTCATGTCCAACGATGCGTTCTACTACGGGGTACTGCCTGTATTGGCCGAAGCGGCCAGCCACTACGGCATCACTGCCGCCGAAATGGCCCGTGCCTCAATTGTCGGCCAGCCAGTGCATTTGCTCAGTCCGCTGGTGCCCTCGACCTACCTGCTGGTAGCCCTGGCCGGTATCGAGTTTGGCGATCACCAGCGTTTCACCCTCAAGTGGGCGATTCTGGTGTGCCTGTGCATCATGGTCGCCGCGCTGCTGCTGGGCACATTCCCGCTGTTCAGTACGCTGTAACACAGCAATCGCGTAGCAGCTGCCGAGGAACGAAGGCTGCGTTCGAGCGCGAAGCGGTCGTAAAGTCTGAGCCTATGGTGTGCCTGACACACCGCAAACGCCGATTTTACGACTGCTGCGCAGCCGGACGCAGCCTTCGTTCCTCGGCAGCTGCTACGAGGTATTAATCTTTCAACCCTGCCCCTGCTATGCGATGCTGGCGCTCTGCTCAATTGCCGACTACATCTTAAGAAACATCTGTAGGAACGGCCCGCAGCTATCTGATCCTTAGACACATCTACCACAGGGAGCCAGCATGCTGACCCTGCTCAATCTGCTTTCCGCCGTGGCCTTGCTCATCTGGGGCACGCATATCGTCCGTACCGGCATCTTGCGGGTCTACGGTACCAACCTGCGCCATGTCATCGGGCAAAACGTCTCCAGGCGCATGTTTGCCTTTGTCGCGGGGATCGTGGTTACCGCCATGGTGCAGAGCAGCAACGCCACGGCCATGCTGGTCACTTCCTTTGTCGGCCAGGGGCTGATGGCGCTCACTCCCGCGCTGGCCACCATGCTCGGTGCCGATGTCGGTACGGCCTTGATGGCGCGGGTGCTGACCTTCGACCTGTCGTGGCTGTCGCCGCTGTTGATTTTTCTGGGTGTGATTTTCTTTTTGACCCGCAAGCAAACCCGTGCCGGGCAACTGGGGCGGGTGGGCATTGGCCTGGGCTTGATCATCCTGGCGTTGCAATTGATTGTCGAAGCCGCCACACCCATCACCCATGCTCAGGGCGTGAAGGTGATTTTTGCTTCGTTGACCGGCGATATTCTGCTCGATGCCCTGGTTGGCGCCCTGTTCGCCATGGTGTCTTACTCAAGCCTGGCAGCCGTGCTGCTGACCGCCACATTGGCGGGCGCGGGGGTTATCAGCCTGCATGTGGCCATCGGCCTGGTGATTGGCGCCAATATCGGCAGCGGCATACTGGCGTTTCTCAGTACCAATATGCAGAACGCAGCGGGCCGGCAGGTGGCATTGGGCAGCCTGCTGTACAAGCTGATCGGCCTGTTGTTGATCATGCCCGTGCTCGACCCGCTGGTGGCCTGGATGGACAGCCTGAGCTATAGCGCCCAGGAGTTGGTGATCGGCTTCCATCTGCTCTACAACACCGCCCGCTGTTTCTTGATGTTGCCGACAGTAGGCCTGATGGCGCGCATTTGCGCCTGGCTGCT
The DNA here is from genome assembly GCF_005930585.1 of Pseudomonas sp. FSL W7-0098. Taxonomy (NCBI): domain Bacteria; kingdom Pseudomonadati; phylum Pseudomonadota; class Gammaproteobacteria; order Pseudomonadales; family Pseudomonadaceae; genus Pseudomonas; species Pseudomonas sp. FSL W7-0098. The sequence continues at coordinate 303,345 of NZ_RXHW01000004.1, read as the reverse complement.
GCCTGAGCGCGAGCAAACCAACGGTGTCGCCAAACCGCGCCACCTGGACCCCGCCGCCCTCGATACACCGAGCCTGGCGCTAGCCAATGCGGTGCGCGAAACCCTGCGTATTGGCGACCTGATCGACACCATGTTGGTCAATATGCTCGACGTTCTACGCGGCAAGCAAACGGCTATCACCGCGGAAATGCGCACGTTGAGCGATGAAGTCGAAGTGCTCTACAGCGCGGTAAAACTCTATCTGGCACAAATGCCTCGGGAGGATTTAAGCGAGCAGGACAGTCGGCGCTGGGCTGAAATCATCGAACTGGCGATCAACCTCAAACTTGCCAGTGATGTAATCGAACGCATGCTGCGCAAAGTCCAGCAGCAGAAAACCTCCCAGCGCCGGTCATTTTCAGAAACAGGGCTGGAGGAGCTGGTGGGCCTGCAAACCCAGTTGATCGATAATTTGCGTCTTGGGCTGACGGTGTTTCTCAATTCCGACCCGCAGAACGCCCGCCAATTGCTGCGTGAAAAACGCCGCTTTCGCGCCCAGGAGCGGCGTTTGGCCCACGCTCACGTAAGTCGCTTGCAGCGTAAAGTCACACAAAGTATCGAGACCAGTTCTATGCATCTGGAGCTGATCGCGGACATGAAACGCCTTAACTCGTTGTTTTGCGGCAGCGCCTACGTGGTGCTGGAGACCTCTGAAACCGGGGCCCTGGAGCTGGATGACGCAGCCGACACGCAACATTCGCCTTGAACGTTGTACGTCGGGCTGTTGTCAGCCGTTATGCAGCGACTAAGCTGCACGGGCTCAAGGATTCGAGAATTCAGGGATTTTTTATGCGTTGCCTGCTGTTTATCTGCTTGCTGCTTGGCGCTGCCCAAGGCTTTGCCCTGGATCGCTACAGCGTTGAGGGCTATCAACTGCCCAATGGTCTGCAACTGATCCTCAAACCCAACAACGATCGCGATCATGTGGCTATTCGGCTGGTGGTGGGGGTGGGTATGGATGACTTTTCCTGCGCCGATCAGCAATTGCCCCATCTGCTGGAACATTTGCTCTTCAGCGGCATCGACGACACCGGTGAAGGGGGGCTGGAGGAGCGCATGCAAGCGTTGGGGGGCGAATGGAACGCTTTTACCAGCAGCGCCGATACCACCTTTGTGATCGAGGCCCCGGCAAAAAATCAGCGCAAGATTCTCGACCTGCTGCTGGGGTTGCTGACCCGCACCCAGCTGACCGAACAACGTATCAGCGACGCCAAACAGGTGGTCGAGCGCGAAGACGGCGGCCATTATTCGCACTTGCAGCGCTGGCTGGACCGTCAGGATCTGGGCCACAGCGCCAGCAACCAGCTGGCTGTCGAATTGGGCCTGAAGTGCGCCGAGCGGGCCGAAGTGCATGACCTTACCCGCCAGCAGCTAGAGGCTGTACGCCAGAAGTGGTACGCGCCCAACAACATGACGCTGATTATCGTCGGCGACCTTGACCGTTTCTTGCCAGCTTATCTTGAGCGAGCCTACGGTGCCCTCGAGCCGGTTGACCCCAGCGAGCACCGTCCCCTCGCCGCCATCGATGCCAAGGCCGACGCAGAGCGCGAGCTGGTGCGCGGTGTGGTGGGCGACACGGCAACCCTGCACTGGTTGCTGCCCGAACCGGTTATCGAAGGGCAATCCGATGAAACCTGGACCCTGCTGCGCGATTATCTGGAGTGGGCGCTGTACAGCGAACTGCGGCTCAAGCACGGCTTGTCTTACGGCCCCTGGGCTGAGCGCGAGGTGTTTGGCGGCGTGAGTTTTCTGAGTCTGAACGCGGATCTTGAACGCGAGAACGTGCCCAGGGCCCGTGAGGTGATGCAGCAACTCACGTCGCGGCTGCTCAAGGACGGGCTGGATCCGCAGGTGTTTGCCCGACTCAAGCAAACGGCCATTTCCCGTCAGGCGTGGACGGTGCAAGGCAGCAGTGCGCTGGCTGATTACTACTGGGTCTCGCTGGGAGACTACGATGAAGGCCGTTTTGCCGACCCTGCCCGGCAGTTGCAGGCCATTAACCTGGAGCAGGCAAATGCCGCACTGCGCGAGTTATTTGCCGAGCCCGGGTACATTCGCATCGAAAAGCCGCTATTCAGCTATCACGGCTTGAGCATTGCCATTTTGGGCGGGTTGCTACTGTTGATCAGCGCCGCGGTGGGTTGGCGCCTCTGGCGCCGGCGTTAAGGCTTGATTGCCGGAGTCGCAAACGTTTTGATACCGTAAAATCATTGCCTATTCGCGGCTGGTTGATCCAGCCGCCAGCGTGCGGAGTATTCATCGTGAGTGATCGTTCCAATCCTTGGCAATTGCAGGCCATCGTCTGCCAACTGCGCGCGGCGCGAAACCAGTGGCGTACGCAAAACGGCCGCGTCAGTGGCGAACAGGGCGGTCGCGAGCTGCCGTCGCGTGCTGCAATGGCCGATATTCTTGAAGCTCTTTGCGGTGCTTTGTTTCCGATGCGTTTGGGCCCGGTGGACCTGCGTGAAGAGAGCGAAGATTTCTACGTGGGCCACACCCTGGACGTAGCCCTCAATGCGTTGCTGACCCAGGCCCGGCTGGAGTTGCGTTATGTCGCGCGTCAGGGCGGGTTGCCGGATGAGGGAGTGGATGCGACGGCGACCTTGCTGATTCAGGACTTTGCCCTGGCTTTGCCGGGTTTGCGCAGCATTCTCGATACTGACGTGCTGGCCGCTTACCACGGTGACCCGGCGGCGCGCAGCGTCGATGAAGTGCTGCTGTGCTACCCGGGAATTCTGGCGGTGATTCATCACCGGTTGGCGCACCACCTGTACCGTGCCGGGCTACCGTTGCTGGCGCGGATCAGCGCAGAAATCGCCCATTCGGCCACGGGGATCGACATTCACCCCGGCGCGCAGATTGGCCGCAGTTTCTTTATCGATCACGGCACGGGCGTGGTGATTGGTGAAACTGCGATTATTGGCGAGCGTGTGCGGATTTATCAGGCGGTGACGTTGGGTGCCAAGCGGTTCCCGGCGGATGAGTCGGGACAGCTGCAAAAAGGCCATCCACGCCATCCGATCGTTGAGGATGATGTGGTGATTTATGCGGGGGCGACGATTTTGGGGCGTATCACCATTGGTCAGGGTTCGACCATTGGTGGCAACGTATGGTTGACCCGCAGCGTACCGGCAGGCAGCAACCTGACCCAGGCTAACCTGCTGCATGATGACGGGACGCAGAAGTAATACTGTGTAAGCCTCTTGCCCTCACCCCAGCCCTCTCCCGGGGGGAGAGGGAGCCGATGTGTGGTGACATCCCCCAATCAGTCCCCTCTCCCTCCGGGAGAGGGGCTCTTGATCTAGCGGGCGCTACGTACACCTTCAGCCAGCGCAGCACACAAACTCAGCACACCATCCACCGCCTGTTCAGGCGTCGCTGCATTCTCGATCTTGTCGATCAGGGCCGAGCCCACCACCACGCCATCGGCCAGGCGGGCAATTGCCGCAGCCTGTTCAGGGGTACGGATACCAAAGCCCACGCTGATCGGCAAATCAGTATGCCGACGCAGACGCTCGATAGCCGCGCTCACCTGTTCCGTGGTGGCCGAACCGGCACCGGTCACGCCCGCCACCGAAACGTAGTACACAAAGCCCGAGCTGCCGGCCAATACGGTCGGCAGGCGTACGTCGTCCGTGGTTGGCGTGGTCAGGCGGATAAAGTCCAGGCCAGCAGCCTGTGCCGGGTCGCACAGCTCGCTGTTGTGCTCGGGTGGCATGTCGACCACGATCAGGCCGTCTACGCCCGCCTCTTTGGCTTCGGCGATAAAACGCGCCACGCCATAGTGGTGGATCGGGTTGAAATAGCCCATCAGCACCAGCGGAGTGTCGTTGTTACCGGTACGAAATTCACGAACCATCTGCAGGGTTTTTGCCAGGTTCTGCTTGGCACCCAACGCACGGATGTTGGCCAGTTGAATCGCCGGGCCGTCGGCCATCGGATCGGTGAAGGGCATGCCCAGTTCGATCACATCGGCGCCTGCTGCCGGCAAGCCTTTGAGGATGGCCAGCGAGGTGTCGTAATCCGGGTCACCGGCGGTGACAAAGGTCACCAGCGCCGCGCGGTTTTGTTCCTTGAGAGCGGTAAAGCGCGTTTGCAGGCGGCTCATCAGTGTTGCTCCTGTTGAGACTGTTCCATGTGGTGCATCACGGTTTGCATGTCTTTGTCGCCGCGACCCGAAAGGTTGACCACCATCAGGTGATCGGCCGGCAGCGTCGGTGCGCGCTTGAACACTTCGGCCAGCGCGTGGGCGCTTTCCAGGGCCGGGATGATGCCTTCAAGGCGGCAGCATTTGTGGAAGGCATCCAGCGCCTCAGCGTCGGTCACCGAGGTGTACTGGACACGACCGATATCGTGCAACCAGGCGTGTTCAGGGCCGATGCCCGGGTAGTCCAGGCCTGCGGAAATCGAATGGGCGTCGATGATCTGACCATCGTCGTCCTGCAACAGGAAGGTGCGGTTGCCGTGCAACACGCCCGGTTCGCCGCCATTGAGGCTGGCTGCATGCTTGCCGGTTTCGATACCGTAGCCGGCGGCTTCTACGCCGATGATTTCAACGCCGGTGTCATCCAGGAACGGGTGGAACAGGCCCATGGCGTTGGAGCCACCGCCGATGCATGCCACCAGGCTGTCCGGCAGGCGGCCTTCCTGGGCTTGCATCTGGTCGCGGGTTTCCTTGCCGATCACGGCCTGGAAGTCGCGCACCATCGCCGGGTAAGGATGCGGGCCAGCCACGGTGCCGATCAGGTAAAAGGTGCTGTCAACGTTGGTCACCCAGTCACGCAAGGCTTCGTTCATTGCATCTTTGAGGGTGCCAGTGCCGGCCACCACCGGGATCACTTCGGCGCCCAGCAGCTTCATGCGGAACACGTTGGCCTGCTGGCGCTCGATGTCGGTGGTGCCCATGTAGATCACGCACTGCAGGCCAAAGCGCGCAGCCACGGTGGCAGTGGCCACGCCGTGCATGCCGGCGCCGGTCTCGGCGATGATGCGTTTTTTGCCCATGCGCCGTGCCAGCAGGATCTGGCCGATGCAGTTGTTGATCTTGTGGGCGCCGGTGTGGTTCAGCTCTTCGCGCTTGAGGTAGATCTTGGCGCCGCCACAGAACTCGGTCAGCCGCTCGGCGAAGTACAGCGGGCTTGGGCGGCCCACGTAGTCGCGTTGGAAGTAGGCCAGCTCCTTGATGAACTCAGGGTCTTTTTTCGCCAGCTCGTACTCGCGATCCAGGTCAAGGATCAGCGGCATCAGGGTTTCAGCCACATAACGGCCGCCAAATGAGCCAAACAGGCCATTGGCATCAGGGCCGGTACGCAAAGTGGATTGAGTCATGTGACGCTCCAGATAAAAAATGGCGAAGGTCTATGGGCCTGACTGTACCCGTGACAGCCCGGGATGAAAACCGATAAGATCGCCGTAACCTGTCAGGAAAACTCACAGATACCATGAGCCGCGATCTCCCCCCTCTTAATGCCCTGCGTGCCTTTGAAGCCACCGCCCGCCTGAGCAGCGTCAGCCAGGCGGCTGAGCAGCTACACGTCACCCACGGTGCCGTCAGTCGGCAATTGAAAGTGCTGGAAGAGCACCTGGGGGTGAGCCTGTTCGTCAAGGAAGGGCGCGGGCTAAAGCTGACCGAAGCCGGTATCCGCTTGCGGGATGCCAGTAGCGAAGCCTTTGAGCGCTTGAGAAATGTATGCGCTGAACTCACGCAAAGCCAGGTTGACGCTCCGTTCGTGCTCGGCTGTTCAGGCAGTTTGCTGGCGCGCTGGTTTATTCCGCGCCTGGGCCGATTGAATGCCGACTTGCCTGACTTGCGCCTGCACCTGTCGGCCGGTGAAGGCGATCTGGATCCGCGTCGCCCCGGGCTGGATGCTTTGCTGGTGTTTGCCGAGCCACCCTGGCCAGCAGACATGCAGGTTTACGAATTAGCCAGCGAGCGCATTGGCCCGGTGGTCAGTCCCCGTTATGCGCGGTACGAACAACTGCGCCATGCCCCGGCCAGCGCCTTGCTCGACGAACCGTTGCTGCACACCACTTCGCGGCCGCAGGCATGGCCGAGCTGGGCGCAAAAAAACGCAATTGAGACGAAGGATTTAAAATACGGGCAGGGGTTTGAACACTTGTATTACTTGCTGGAAGCCGCCGTTGCGGGGCTGGGTGTAGCGATTGCTCCCGAGCCGCTGGTGGCCCAGGACCTGCAAGCAGGACGGCTGGCTGCGCCCTGGGGCTTCAATGAAACCCCGGGGCAACTGACGTTATGGTTGCCCAAGCGCGCCGCAGACGGACGCGCCAGGCAACTTGCGCAATGGCTCAAGGCAGAGCTTGCGCGCAGCGCAGATTAATTGCCGCGCTTGCACAACAGGAAGGCTGCCAGCAGACCCAGTGCGCCGATGGCAACCCCAGCGGTGGCATACGGATGCTCTTGGGCGTATTCACGGGTAGCGATCGCGGTTTCGCGGGTTTTGTCCTTCACTTCTTCCAGCGCATCGCTGAGCAGATGACGTGAATGCTTCAGCGCGTTCTCGGCGTTGTTCTTGAGGATGCCAAGGGTCTTTTTGGACTCGTCCGAAGCGTCGTGCTTGAGGCTTTCAAGAGACTTGAGCAGGCTCTCGATCTCTGCTTCCATGCTTTGCAATGAGGCTTTACGTAAAGAGTTGCTAGCCATTAGGGCTCTCCTGCATTGATGAGTGAGGTGCTTGTTAAGTCGGACTACAGGGGCGTGAGAAAGTGCAGTTAACCTGAACTTTTCCTTTTAGATTGCCTACAAAGTATTTAGCACATTCGCTGCTAGGCTTTGATTTACGACAAAGGAGAACGTTATGTCTGACCATCACACCTACAAGAAAGTCGAATTGGTAGGCTCGTCCCCGACCAGCATAGAAGACGCCATCGGTAATGCACTGGCCGAAGCCAACAAAAGCATCAAGCACCTGGAATGGTTCGAGGTGATCGACACCCGCGGCCATATCAAGGACGGCAAGGTGGCGCACTATCAGGTAACGCTCAAAATCGGCTTCAGGATTGCCAGCAGTTGATTTGAGGCAAGGTTTTGCCCCGCGGACTGGCCGTTTGCCATAAAGTCCGCTACACAGTCTGGGTGCAATGCGGCATGTTCGCATTGCACCCTTTTTGTTTTGACCGGGGAATGTGACCGATGAAAAAGCTTTTATTGGCTGTAGGTTTGCTGAGTCTGGCAGGAACGGCGTTCGCGGCGGGCAAGCCGTGCGAAGAACTGAAAAGCGAAATCGCGGCGAAGATTGAAGCTAACGGCGCCAGACATTATTCGCTGACGGTTGTGGAAAAAGGTGCTGCCGCTGACGGCAAGGTAGTGGGCTCTTGCGAAGCCGGCACCAAAGAAATTGTCTACAAGCGCGGGTAAGTCCAGCGCAGTAGTAGATCTTGTGGGAGCGGGCTTGCTCGCGATGCGCACGCTGCGGTGTTTCAGATCAATCGCGTCGATACCATCGCGAGCAAGCCCGCTCCCACACTTCCCTTTGTGTCAGGCCCCTTTCATCACCTGCGACAGCAATTCATACGAGTGAATGCGGTCTGCGTGTTCGTACAGATCACAGGTAAAAATCAACTCATCGGCCTGGGTCTGCTCGACCAGCACGTCCAGCTTGGCCTTGATCTTCTGCGGGCTGCCGACCATCGCCAGGCCCAGGAAACTCATCACCGCCTCTTTTTCGTGGGGCAGCCACAAACCGTCCATCGTCGCCACCGGCGCGCGCTGCACCAGACTCTGCCCGCGCATCAGCGCCAGGATTCGCTGGTACACCGAGGTGGCCAGGTACTCGGCCTGCTCGTCGGTATCAGCAGCCACCAGCGGCACGCCCAACATCACGTAGGGCTTGTCCAGCACGGCAGAAGGCTTGAAGTGGTTGCGATAAACGCGAATCGCTTCATGCATCAACCGTGGTGCGAAATGTGATGCAAAGGCGTAAGGCAAACCCAGTTCACCGGCCAATTGTGCACTGAACAGACTGGAGCCCAGCAGCCAGACCGGCACATTGGTGCCAGTGCCCGGCATGGCAATGATCCGTTGGTCGGGAGTACGTGGGCCCAGATAGCGCATCAGCTCGGCCACATCCTGCGGGAAATCATCGGCACTGCCCGAACGCTCACGACGCAGGGCGCGGGCGGTCATCTGATCCGAGCCGGGCGCGCGGCCAAGGCCCAGGTCAATGCGTCCCGGGTACAGGCTTTCGAGGGTGCCGAATTGCTCGGCGATAACCAGCGGCGCATGGTTGGGCAGCATCACGCCGCCCGAGCCGACACGGATGGTTGACGTACCGCCGGCGAGATAACCGATCAACACCGAGGTCGCCGAACTGGCAATCCCATCCATGTTGTGGTGTTCCGCTACCCAGAAACGGTTGTAGCCGAATTTTTCCACATGCTGTGCCAGATCCAGCGAATTACGCAACGATTGGGCTGCACTGCCGTTTTCGCGGACAGGGACCAGGTCGAGGGTCGAGAATTTGATGTCAGACAGTCGTTTCATCAGCCGGCTACTCCAGGTGGGATGCAGGTCAGGGTGCTCGCATAACCTGCCAGTACTTACAGCAATATGGGCATATACCCGAGTTTCAATGGTCGACTGGGAATTGAGCTACTAAAAATGAAGATTGGTCCGACAGGGTGAACTTTGTGGGGCGAACTACCCTCACTAGTTCATTCAAGGCGTGAAACCTTCGCGCCGTTCTTCAGGAGGCACGCATGAGTATTAAAAAGAAAGCATCGGCTCATTGGGCAGGCGACCTTAAAACCGGCATTGGCTCCATCTCCACAGAAACCGGAGTGCTGCGCGAAGCGCCTTATGGCTTCAAGGCGAGGTTCGAAGGCGGTAAGGGCACCAACCCCGAAGAGCTGATCGGCGCAGCCCATGCAGGCTGTTTCTCGATGGCCTTGTCGATGATTCTCGGTGATGCCGGCCTCAAGGCCGACAGTATCGATACCACTGCTGAAGTAACCCTGGATCAAGTGGACGGCGGTTTTGCAATTACGGCCGTGCATCTGGTGCTCAAGGCCAAGGTGCCCGGCGCCACCCAGGCGCAATTCGACGAACTGACCACCAAAGCCAAAGAGGGCTGCCCGGTGTCCAAGGTACTGAACGCCAAAATCACCCTCGACGCGACGCTGGTGAGCTGACACCACCTGTGTGCCCCGCTAACCGCTAGCGGGGCACAATCGATACCCGGCTGCGACAGATCAGTCCTGCGCTGTGCGATATGTGATCGAATGGTCGTTACTCGCGTCAGATCATGACTTTGCGTTCTGCCTCAAGGGAGTCTCACCATGAAACGTTTTGCTCTAGCTGTAGTTTGCTGCGCCTTGGCCACCTCGGCTCTGGCGGCGCCCAAGCCGTGCGAAGAACTGAAAGCCGAAATCGAAGCCAAGATCCAGGCGAACAATGTGTCGTCCTACACCCTCGAAATCGTGAGCAATGAAGAAGTTCATGACGAGAACATGGTGGTTGGTTCGTGTGAAAGCGGCACCAAGAAAATCATCTACCAGAACAACGACCGTCAGCCTTCAAGGTAAGCAGTTGACCAGCCGCTCCTCGGCGACCACCTTGCCCGTTGCGTCGTACAGCCGGGCGTAGGCGTTGAAGCCCAGTGAGCGGGCCTGTAGCCGGTAACGCTGGCCGGGCTGGAAGTTGTCGTAATCGACGGTGACGTAACACAGGCGCTCCTGTGGGTCACTGAACATACCCATGCCGCCGACAAACACCTCGAAATCGAAGCGCACCATCAACTCGTGGCTACCTGGCGTTACTTGAAAATAGCGGCCATCGGCCTGTCGCTTGTTATCCAGACGCTCGGCCATTACCAGCTTGCCGGTTTGGGTTTCAAGCTCGACCCAGGCCATGGCGGGATCAGCCGGGGGGATTGGCGTGCTGGTACAGGCGCTGAGCAGACAAGCAGCCAGCAACCACAAAAGCGTGCGCATGATGATGTCCAAAAAAAGTGTTACGCAAGCATAGCGTGCATTATGGTCACATCACTCGCCTACTGGATCGCTTTATGACCTCGCGTGTTCGCGGCTTGTTGGTCCTTGCCTTGCCGCTTCTGCTCAGCGGTTGCTCCAGTGCGGGCTACTACTCGCAATTGGCCACCGGCCAATGGAATTTATTGCAGGCCCGTGAACCCGTGAGCAAGGTGATTGTTGATCCCCGGCGCCCGACAGTGTTGCGTGAGCAATTGGCAAAAGCCCAGGCTGCGCGCTCCTTCGCCAGCGAGCATTTACACCTGCCGGACAACCAGAGCTATCGTCTGTATGCCGACCTGAAACGGCAGTACGTGGTGTGGAATGTCTTTGCCACCCCGGCGTATTCCCTCGACCCCGTCACCCATTGCTTTCCCATAGCCGGGTGCGTGGCCTACCGGGGTTATTACAGCCAGGGAGCGGCGCGAGGTGAGGCGGCCCTGCAACGCCAGCAGGGCATGGACGTGTTTGTCAGCGGCGTTGAAGCCTATTCCACCCTGGGATGGTTTGATGACCCGATCCTCAATGGCATGCTCAATTGGGGTGATGAGCGTTTGGCCACACTGATCTTTCACGAGCTGGCCCATCAGCAGTTTTATGTGAAGGACGACACTGAATTCAATGAGTCTTTTGCCAGTTTCGTGGAACAGGCAGGCACCCGCCAATGGCGCGTCGAACAAGGCTTGCCACCCTCCGACGGCAGCCATGTGCAGCAACGTGAACAATTTATCACCCTGGTGCTCGACACTCGCCAGCGCTTGAAGACCCTTTATGCACAGCCGTTGCCGGCAGCCGAAATGCAGCAGCGTAAAACCGCTGCATTCGAACGAATGCGCCGTGATTATCGTCAGTTACGGGATGAGCAATGGGCGGGAAATCCGCGCTATGACGCGTGGGTCAATGGCCCTCTCAATAACGCCAAATTGTTGCCCTTCGGTCTTTACGATCAATGGGTGCCTGCCTTCGCAGCCCTGTTCAAGCACGTGGGCGGCGACTGGCCGAGTTTTTATGCCGAAGTTGAACAGCTGGGTAAATTGCCCCCCGAACAGCGTAAGGCTGCCTTGTATAAATGGGCTGAACGCTGAGCTTTTTGAGGCTGCACTACATAGATAGCCCCCCTGAAATCCCTGTCTCAATAGGCTGAGAACCCACCGATACTCAGCCCGAAATGAAGCAGAACTTTCAAGGAATGCTGCCATGGAGCCAACCAACCCGCTGTTGAGCGCGCCCCTTCTGCCCCTTTACAGCAAGGTACGTCTAGAACATCTCAAGCCGGCAATCGAACACATTGTTGCCGACAACCTGCAGTCAATCAGCCGAATCGTCAGTGCCCAGTCCCAACCCACATGGTCGGGCCTGGTGTTGCCGATGGAAGCCCTGACGGCGCGGCTGGATGAAGCCATTGCCGTCATCACGACACTGGGGCAGGTACCAAGAGAAGTGTCATGGGAAACAGATATCGGCCAATGCTTTCTGGCTGCCTACAATTACAAGGCGCAAGTCTTGCAAAACCGCGAGCTTTATCTGGCCTGCAAGGCTTTGGCAGAAAGCCCTGAAGCCATGCAATTTGATCGCTCGCAGCAGGCCCTATTGGGCAAGATACTGCGCGACTACCGGTTGGCTGGGAGTGAGCTGTCAGCCTCTGGCAGAGGCGAACTCATCGAGCTCAACCACGAGATATCCCGACAGGAATGGGTTTTTTACGAAAACGCACGACAATCCAGAAAATCCTGGAGCAAGCTGGTTACCGATGAGTCCTTGCTTGCGGGGCTTGCGAGTGAACTCAAGGGGCAGTTGGCAGACATTGCCACGGACGCCGACCTGCAAGGCTGGCTGATAACTCTTCAGGAGCGCGCTACCTACACCGCGATCATGCGCTCATGCGAAAACAGGGCGCTGCGCGAGGAGTTGTTCACGGCCTACAACACGCGGGCTTCCGAGCAGGGCCCCGCAGGCGGGCAATATGGCAATGGCCCGGTGCTCCATGATCTGCTCAGGCTGCGTCAGCAGAAGGCGCGCCTGCTGGGGTATGACAGCCATGCCGAGCTGAGCCTGCAGGGCAAGACGGCAACCTCGGTTGATGAGGTGCTGAGTTTTCTGCGCACTCGAATTGAACGCAAGTCGGCATTTTTTTCAACTCAAACCGCAGAGCTGCATGCCCTGGCGTCGGCTATGCAATACGACGGACTCAAACCATGGGATCTGTTGTTTCTGGCGCAAAAACGCGCTCTGCAACTAAGCCCGCTGGCGGGCGATCAATTGAAATCATATTTTGCGTTCACACGTGTATTTGAAGGCATCGTGTTACTCGTCAAGCGCCTCTTCGCGGTCGATCTGGTCGAACAAGTATCGTTTGATACCTGGCACCCGGACGTTCGTTTGTTTGAGGTGATCGAGTCAGGTGTTCGGGTGGGGCATCTTTATCTCGACCCTTACCTTCGTGAATCCAAGCCGAATATGTGCTGGATGCAGTCGGCACGTAACCGCAGAATCAATCAGCAAGGGGACCTGACCACCCCGGTGGCCATTCTCTATGGCAACTTCTCACCCGAATCCCCTGGCTCCCCATCACTGCTGACGCCGCAGCAGTTAACCCTGCTTTTCCATGAGTTGGGTTGTTGCATGAAGCAACTGCTGACCCGCAGTCCCTACGGTGCATTTTCCCGCGTGGATGTACTGAATGCTGAGGCGTCCGGGTTTTCAGGCAAATGCGCTGAAAAGTGGTGCTGGTCACGGGACGGTCTGCGCTGGTTGGCCAGGCATGCCCAGCATGACAGTGAGCTGACCTATGAGCAGATAGACCAAGTACTTGAAGCGCGCAGTGTCGAGCGTTGGCTTGAAATGGCCCGCGAGCTTGGGCTTGCGCTGTTTGATTTTGAACTGCACCGCACCTGGGGCGATGGCCGCAGCGTGGAAGAGATCTGGCGCAGTGCACACAATGAACTCCAGCCGTTACCGTTGGCGCAGAACGACCGATCTGCCAACACTTTCGATGCGATCGTCTCGGGCCATGATGGCGCTTATTTCGTCAATGAATGGGCCGAAGCGATGGCTGAGCAGGTTTTTGCAAGGTTTGAACAGCAAGGTGTGTTTGACCCGCAAACGGGCTTGGCCTATCGCGAAGCCTTCCATGCACCGGGCATCGAACGCCCGCTGCATGAGTCTTTCGAGGTGTTTATGGGCCAGCCGCCCGCGAGCGTATAGGTATCTTCAGGACTTGAGCCAGTTCTTCACCACGCATGAAGCAAAAGGGCTGGTACTGCATGCGCCGCTGCTCAGGGCTGCGCGCAACTGTGGGATATCCGCCTTCATCATGTAGCTCTCGCCATCTTTGTGGTGCGAGTTTTCGCCAAAGCCGCCCTGGGTCATTTCTTTCAGGGCGTCTTCCTTGCTCCAGTCCTGCACGACCACGCGATACATCGCCGCCATCAGCCCGGTACGGTCCGAACCGTGCTTGCAGTGCATCAATACAGGGCCCTGTGCTTGTGCCGTCTGGATGGCACGCAGCGCGGCCAGCACATCGGTGTCATCTACATGGTTGGTGCGATAAGGCAGTTGGACTTTAGCGACGCCTGGAGTCTTGAGCCAGGAACTGTCGGCATCAGGCAAGAAGTTGATGACGGTGGTTATCTGTAATTTTTCCAGCAGCGGCTGCGCGGCACTGTCAGGCAGTGCGCTGCGGTACAGGGTCGGGGACATTTGATAGAGGTTGTATTGCGTGGCAATGGGCTGTGCCCACTGTACAGGCCGGGCCTGGGCTGTTTCGTCGGCCAGGGCCTGAGGCACAGAAAACGCTGCCAGCAAGGTCAGGCACAGAGCAGGAAAAAACCGGGCTTTGGGCATATCAGTTCGACCATTAACAAAGAATTTGGAAGTTGAAACGCTAGATTGAGGGATGACTTATCAAAACTGTGTCAGGCATTTGTCAAAAAAGCGTGAGGGCGCAGCCAGTGATGGCCTGATGCTATTGGTGCGGCAAATTTACGCATGAAACGATTCATCTGGTCGCCTGGCCTGTTAGTATTTGTAACCAAACTTTGCCTGCGTCTTTTTTCTCAGGTCGATTTCGACCCGTATCGCTGCCAAAACGAAAAGCTGCCCATGAGCGGCTGTAATCCGTGAATGCCTGATGAGGTGCCCCGCATGTCTGAGCAAGACAACCCCCGGCGTGAGTTTTTGCGCAAAACCCTGACCCTGATTCCAGTGGTCACTGTTGCGAGCACGGGCCTGGGTGGTTCCGTTCTGATGGCTACGCCAGACGCTCAAGCCGCACCGGTCGCTGCGCCGCCCGTTGCCGCATCAGGCCCGGCCTATGAACCAACGTACTTCACGGCTGAAGAGTGGGCGTTCGTTAACGCCGCCGTCGCGCGTCTGATCCCGGCTGACGAGCAAGGCCCGGGGGCGCTCGAAGCTGGCGTTCCGGAATATATCGACCGTCAGATGAACACGCCTTACGCCAGCGGCGCGCTGTGGTTTATGCAGGGGCCGTTCAATGCCGACGCTGCGCCGGAAATGGGCTGGCAAAGCAAACTGGTGCCAAAACAGATCTATCGCCTGGGCATTGCTGCCACGGAGGAGCTCTGCAAAAAAGCCTATAACTCAACATTTGCTGGGCTAGACAGCGCTACCCGAGACGAAGTGCTCAAACAGCTGGAAGCCGGCACGCCTAAATTCGATAGCGTCCCGGCCAAGATGTTTTTCAGCTTTTTGCTGCAAAACACCAAGGAAGGCTTCTTTTGCGACCCTATTCACGGTGGCAACAAAGGCATGATCGGCTGGACCATGATCGGCTTCCCCGGCGCGCGCGCTGATTTCATGGACTGGGTAGAACGCAACGAGCAATACCCCTTCCCGGCAGTTTCCATTCGCGGCGAGAGGGCTTGAGCATGTCGACCGTTATGAAAAAAGTTGATGCAGTAATCGTTGGTTTCGGTTGGACCGGCGCGATCATGGCCAAAGAGCTGACCGAAGCCGGCCTGAATGTTGTGGCCCTGGAGCGCGGTCCGATGCAGGACACCTATCCAGACGGCAACTATCCACAGGTCATCGACGAACTTACCTACAGCGTGCGCAAAAAGCTGTTCCAGGACGTCTCCAAAGAAACCGTCACCATTCGCCATAGCGTCAATGACGTGGCCCTGCCCAACCGCCAGTTGGGCGCTTTCCTGCCGGGTAACGGTGTGGGCGGTGCAGGCTTGCACTGGTCGGGTGTGCACTTTCGGGTCGACCCGATCGAACTGCGCATGCGCAGCCATTACGAAGAGCGTTACGGCAAGAACTTTATCCCCAAGGACATGACCATCCAGGACTTCGGCGTCAGCTACGAAGAGCTGGAGCCGTTCTTCGACTATGCCGAAAAGGTTTTTGGTACGTCGGGTCAGGCCTGGACCGTCAATGGCCAACGGGTCGGTGAAGGCAAGGGCGGCAACCCTTATGCGCCGGACCGTTCGGACCACTTTCCGTTGGTGTCGCAGAAGAACACCTACTCCGCACAGCTGTTTCAGAAAGCGGCCAATGAGGTTGGCTACAAGCCTTATAACCTGCCGTCGGCAAACACCTCCGGGCCATACACCAACCCCTATGGCGCGCAGATGGGTCCGTGCAACTTCTGCGGTTTTTGCAGCGGTTATGTCTGCTACATGTATTCCAAGGCATCGCCCAACGTAAACATTCTTCCTGCCCTGAAGCCGTTGCCGAACTTCGAGCTGCGCCCGAATGCCCATGTGATCCGGGTCAACCTGGACAGCAGCAAAACCAAGGCTACCGGCGTGACCTATATCGATGCCCTGGGCCGAGAAATCGAGCAGCAGGCCGATCTGGTGATCCTGGGCGCGTTCCAGTTCCACAATGTGCGTCTGATGTTGTTGTCGGGCATTGGCAAGCCGTATGACCCGAAAACCGGCGAAGGTGTTGTCGGTAAAAACTTTGCTTACCAGAACATGGGCACCATCAAGGCCTACTTCGACAAAGACGTGCACACCAATAACTTTATCGGTGCAGGCGGCAATGGCGTGGCAATTGATGATTTCAACGCCGACAACTTCGACCACGGGCCGCACGGTTTTGTCGGCGGCTCGCCGATGTGGGTCAACCAGGCCGGTAGCCGGCCGATTGCAGGCACGTCCAACCCGCCGGGTACGCCGGCCTGGGGCAGCGCGTGGAAGCGTGCAACCGCCGATTACTACACTCACCAAGTGTCGATGGACGCCCACGGTGCGCATCAGTCCTACCGTGGCAACTACCTCGATCTGGACCCGGTGTATCGCGATGCCTACGGCCAGCCGTTGCTACGCATGACGTTCGACTGGCAAGAAAACGACATCAAGATGAACCGTTTCATGATGGAAAAAATGGGCAAGATCGCCGAAGCGATGAACCCCAAGGCCATTGCGCGTATCGGCAAACAAGTGGGTGACCACTTCAATACGTCGTCGTACCAGACCACCCACCTTAATGGTGGAGCGATCATGGGGACCAACCCGAAAACCAGTGCACTGAACCGTTACCTGCAAAGCTGGGACGTGCACAACGTGTTTGTGCCGGGTGCATCGGCTTTCCCACAAGGTTTGGGCTACAACCCTACGGGGCTGGTGGCTGCATTGACCTATTGGTCGGCGCGGGCAATCCGTGAGCAGTATCTGAAGAACCCCGGCCCACTGGTTCAGGCATAAGGAGCGATGACCATGAAAGCACTTGTTATCGCAACCCTGAGCCTGCTCGCCAGCTTTTCGGCGGTGGCCGCTGAAAGCGACCCGCAGGCGTTGATCAAACAAGGTGAATATCTCGCCCGTGCCGGTGACTGCGTGGCGTGCCATACGGCCAAGGGCGGCAAGCCGTTCGCCGGTGGCCTGGCGATGGAGACGCCGATCGGCACCATTTATTCGACTAACATCACGCCAGACAAAAACGGCATTGGCACTTACAGCTTTGAAGATTTCGACAAAGCCGTGCGTCACGGTGTTGCGCAGAACGGCAGCACCTTGTATCCGGCCATGCCGTATCCGTCCTATGCACGGGTCAACGAGGCCGATATGCGGGCGTTGTATGCCTACTTCATGAAGGGCGTTAAACCTGTCGAGCAAGCGAACCAGGAAGCCGATATCCCGTGGCCGTTGAGCATGCGCTGGCCGCTGGCGATCTGGCGCTGGCTGTTTGCCCCTGCGGTTGAAGATTTCAAGCCGCAAGCCGGGCAGGACGCGGTAGTTAGTCGTGGGGCGTATCTGGTGGAAGGCTTGGGCCACTGCGGTGCATGCCATACGCCACGGGCCCTGACCATGCAGGAAAAAGCCTTGAGCGCCAGTGATAGCCCGGCATTTCTGTCAGGCAGTGCACCGCTGGAAGGCTGGATCGCGAAGAACCTGCGCGGTGATCACAAGGACGGTCTGGGCAGCTGGAGCGAAGACCAGCTGGTGCAGTTCCTCAAGACCGGTCGCAGTGATCGCAGTGCGGTATTTGGCGGCATGAGCGATGTGATCGTACACAGCATGCAGTACATGTCCGACGCTGATCTGACGGCCATTGCCCGTTACCTGAAGTCGTTGCCAGCGGTGAATCCGGCTGACAAACCGCATCAGTACAACCCGGCAGTGGCGGATGCCCTGTGGAACGGTGATGACAGCAAGCGTGGCGCTGCGGTGTACATCGACAACTGTGCGGCTTGCCATCGTACCGACGGTCACGGCTATACCCGTGTGTTCCCTGCCCTGGCGGGCAATCCGGTATTGCAGTCGGCCGACCCGACGTCGTTGATACATATCGTGCTTAAGGGGGGGACGTTGCCTGCAACGCATACAGCGCCATCGACGTTCACCATGCCCGCTTTCGACTGGCGTTTGTCGGATCAGGAAGTGGCCGATGTGGTCAATTTCATCCGCACCAGTTGGGGCAACCAGGCGGCTGAGGTGAAGGCCGGGGATGTGAAGGCGATTCGTTAACCCTGAGTATTCGGTGGGAGCGGGCTTGCTCGCGATGCAGACAACTCGGTATGCCTGACTTACCGAGTCGCTCCCATCGCGGGCAAGCCTGCTCCCACATTGGGTATTCAGGGCTGTCTTGCAGACATCCCGAACCACTTCTGCGACAACGCCTCCAGCCTCCCGTCTGCCTTGATCCGCTGCAAGGCCTTGTCCAGGCTGGCCTGGAACGCCGGGTTGCCTTTCTGGAAGGGGATCACCAGGGCAACCTCCTCATCTGTGACCGGCGTTTTCTGCGCCACCGTGACCAATGGCCCACGTTCGACAAACCCATTGCCCTGAGCTACGCCTAAAGTCTGGCCTTGAAACATTGCAAGGCTGTTGAGTGAGCGCGGCTGCTCTTGCCGGGCAATCGTCTGCGCTGGCAGATGGCTGTAAGGTTCGCTGAAATCGAACCGATCCTGGAGTTCCTGGGTCAAAGCCACATGATTGATCGCGACATCGTATTTACCGCTCTCAACCCCTGACAGCAAGTCAGCGTTATCGGTGACCAGAATGGAGGAATGTACTTCCAGTTCCTGAGCCAGCAACTCGGCCAGTTCAACGTCAAAGCCGGTCAGACGCCCGTCCTGCTTGAAGCTGAACGGTGCCATGTCGGCTTCCAGGGCTATGCGCAGTTCACCACGGTCATTGATGTCGTCGATCAGTTCGGCCTGAGCAAAAGGGCTCGCCAGTGGCAGTAAAAGCATCAGGCCCGGCAATAAACGCATGGTCACTCCTTTGGTTGGGATGCAAGCGAATCGCATTTAACGTTCGCTTTGCTTTATGTTGGTCACTTGCGGGGTTGGACAACGGTTTGGCTCTAAGTTGTCAGGCACCGAAGAATTTTGCAAAAAACCGGAGAAAAAAATGAAAGCTCTACTGTCTCGTGTTGCGCTGGCTTCTGTATTGATGGGCGCTTCGGTCATGGCCACAGCGGCTGGCCTGGAATCGGAGCCTGCACCAAAAGGCGCCAAAGTGTTTATCGTCGAACCTAAAGACGGTGCCACGGTTGATCAAACTTTCACCGTTAAATTCGGTATTGAAGGCATGCCTCTGGCGCCTATCACCGAGGCCACGCCGCATGCGGGCCATCACCACCTGCTGATCGATGTCGACCAGTTGCCGGCCGAGAACGCACCGATCCCGGCCGATGCCAACCATATCCATTTCGGCAAGGCCCAGACCGAAACCCAGGTCACCCTGCCACCTGGCAAGCACACCCTGCAACTGGTGCTGGGTAACCAGGTTCATGTGCCGTTCAAGCCAAGCATCGTGTCGGAAAAAATCACGGTTAATGTGAAATAAGCTTTTTCGACGCATAAAAAAGGGAGACCCGAGGGTCTCCCTTTTTAGTGAGAGGCGTTTAGAACAACACGCGGCAGCGAATAGTGCCGTTGATGGTCTGCAGCTTCTCTTGCGCCAGGTCCGAAGACTCGGCGTCGACGTCGATCACTACATAGCCAACTTTCTCGTTGGTTTGCAGGAATTGGCCGGAGATGTTGATCCCGTTTTCGGCGAAGATCTTGTTGATCTCGCTCATCACGCCCGGGATGTTCTGGTGGATGTGCAGCAGGCGGTGCTTGCCAGGGTGGGCCGGCAGGGCCACTTCCGGGAAGTTCACGGACGATACCGAGGTACCGTTGTCGCTGTACTTGACCAGTTTTTCTGCCACTTCCAGACCAATGTTGGCTTGCGCTTCAGCGGTAGAACCGCCGATGTGCGGGGTCAGGATCACGTTGTCCAGGCCACGCAGCGGGCTTTCGAACACGTCGTCGTTGGAGCGCGGCTCAACCGGGAACACGTCGATGGCGGCGCCGATCAGGTGCTTGTCCTTGATTGCGTCAGCCAGGGCGTCCAGCTCAACCACGGTGCCGCGAGCGGCGTTGATCAGAATGCCGCCCTTTTTAATGGCACGGATTTCTTTCTCGCCGATCATCCACTGGGTGGCTGCGGTTTCCGGTACGTGCAAGGTGACGATGTCGGACATGCCCAACAGTTCGTGCAGATTGCCGACCTGGGTGGCGTTGCCCAATGGCAGCTTGGTCACGGTGTCGTAGAAGAACACCTGCATGCCCAGACCTTCAGCCAGAACCGACAGCTGGGTACCGATCGAGCCGTAACCCACGATACCCAGCTTTTTGCCGCGGATTTCGAAGGAGTTGGCTGCGCTTTTGATCCAGCCGCCACGGTGGCAGGAAGCGTTTTTCTCAGGGATGCCACGCAACAACAGGATCGCTTCAGCCAGCACCAACTCGGCCACCGAACGGGTGTTGGAGTAAGGGGCGTTGAAAACAGCGATACCGCGTTCGCGAGCAGCGTTGAGGTCGACCTGGTTGGTGCCGATGCAGAAACAACCAACAGCGACCAGTTTCTTGGCGCAATCGAACACTTCTTCGGTCAGCTGGGTACGAGAACGGATGCCGATAAAGTGGGCATCAGCGATCTTTTCCTTCAGCTGGGCTTCAGGCAAGGAACTGGTGATGTACTCAATGCTGGTGTACCCGGCGGATTTGAGCACTTCAACAGCGGATTGGTGGACGCCTTCCAAAAGAAGGAACTTGATCTTGCTCTTATCGAGAGAAGTCTTGCTCATCTGCGTAAACCTGTGTCCCAGAGAAAAAATGGCAGGGAATGGACAGCGCGAGCTGACCTGGCCGGCGTGAAAACCGGCCCCGAGAATCGTCCTGTGGCTCGATTCTGCGGGGGGGTCGTATGCTAGCATAAGCGCCCCGCTAAACACCCATTCCTGCGACGTGAAGCGTTCTCAGGATGACCATGAATTGTTCGAGAGTTCTGTTGATGACCCATCCTGCCTTGATTGATGAGCTGAAGACCCTGGTAGAGCCTGGCAAGGTTTTGACCGACGCCGACTCCCTTAATGCTTACGGCAAGGACTGGACCAAGCATTTCGCTCCCGCCCCGTTGGCCATTGTGTTTCCGAAAACCACCGAGCAGGTGCAGGCCATCGTGCTGTGGGCCAACGCCCATGATGTGGCACTGGTACCGTCGGGTGGCCGTACCGGCCTGTCCGCTGCTGCCGTGGCCGCCAATGGCGAAGTAGTAGTGTCGTTCGACTACATGAATCAGGTGCTGGACATCAACCTGACCGACCGCACCGTGGTCTGCCAGCCTGGGGTGGTCACCGAGCATCTGCAGAACCTGGCCGAAGAAAACGGCCTGTACTACCCGGTGGACTTCGCTTCGGCTGGCTCCAGCCAGATTGGCGGCAATATCGGCACCAATGCCGGCGGCATCAAGGTGATTCGCTACGGCATGACCCGTAACTGGGTGGCCGGCATGAAAGTGGTCACCGGCAAGGGCGATGTGCTGGAGCTCAACAAGGACCTGATCAAGAACGCCACCGGCTATGACATGCGCCAGCTGTTTATCGGTGCCGAAGGCACCCTGGGCTTTGTGGTGGAAGCCACCATGCGCCTGGACCGTGCGCCGAAAAATCTGACGGCGATGGTGTTGGGCACGGCAGATTTCGATTCGATCATGCCGGTACTGCACGCCTTCCAGAACAAGCTCGATCTGACGGCTTTCGAGTTCTTCTCCGACAAGGCGCTGGCCAAGGTCATGGGTCGTGGCGACGTGCCTTCCCCGTTTGAAACCGACTGTCCGTTCTATGCGCTGCTGGAATTCGAGGCGACCACTGAAGAGGTTGCCAATGCGGCACTGGAAACCTTCGAGCACTGCATGGAAGAAGGCTGGGTACTTGATGGCGTGATGAGCCAGAGCGAAACCCAACTGCAGAACCTGTGGAAACTGCGCGAGTACATCTCGGAGACCATTTCCCACTGGACGCCATACAAAAACGACATTTCGGTCACCGTGTCGAAAGTCCCGGCATTTTTGAAAGAAATTGACGCGATCGTCGGCGAACACTACCCGGATTTCGAAATTGTCTGGTTCGGCCACATTGGCGACGGCAACCTGCATCTAAACATCCTCAAGCCCGAAAACCTGAGCAAGGATGAGTTCTTCGCCAAGTGCGCGACGGTGAACAAGTGGGTGTTTGAAACCGTTGAGAAATACAACGGCTCGATCTCTGCCGAGCATGGCGTGGGCATGACCAAGCGTGACTACCTGACCTACAGCCGTTCGCCGGTTGAGATCGAGTACATGAAAGCGCTCAAGGCCGTTTTCGACCCTAAAGGCATCATGAACCCCGGCAAGATTTTTGCGGTTTAAAGTTAACGGTATTCAATAGCGGAGTCTGTCCATGAGCTATCAGCACCAGTATGTCGACGGTACCCGGATCCACTTTCCGATCGGTAAAGTGGTGTGCATCGGCCGCAACTATGCCGAGCACGCCAAAGAGCTGGACAACCCGATCCCGACCGAGCCCCTGCTCTTCATCAAACCGGGCAGTTGTGTCGTGCCACTGGAAGGCGGCTTTGCGATCCCCACCGAGCGCGGTTCGGTGCATTACGAAGCCGAAATTTCGGTACTGATCGGCAAGCCCCTGTCGAACAACCCGAGCGCCGAAGAAGTGCTGGATGCGATCTCCGGTTTTGCCCCTGGCCTGGACCTGACCCTGCGCGACAAACAGGCCGAGCTCAAAGGCAAAGGCCTGCCGTGGGAAATTGCCAAGTCGTTCGATGGCGCCTGTGTGCTGGCTCCTTTCGTACAGAGCAGCACTTTTGCTGACCTGGCCGATATCGGCATTCGTTTGACCATCAATGGCGAAGTGCGTCAGGACGGTAATAGCGCCCTGATGCTCAACCCGATCGTACCGATGATCCAGTACATGGCTGCGTGCTTCTCGCTACAAGCCGGTGATGTGATCATGACTGGCACACCGGTGGGCGTCGGCCCACTGAATGTGGGCGATGAGCTGGTGCTGGAGCTGACGGGCGTTAGCCGCTTCGAGAGCCGCGTTCGTTAGTCCGGGCCTGGCAATTGAAACAGCCTGTGGCAACGTCCACAGGCTTTGGCATTACACCGCCATTGGCGCGGTCATTGGCGCGTGGTGCTGGTAGCCTTCGAGGCTGAAGTCGCCCGGCTCGATCATCCCCAGCCACTCTGGCTGGTACACGCCGGTCTTGGCGAATTCCGGTACGCGGTCCGAGATTACTAGTTTGGGCATCGGGAACGGCTCGCGGGTGAGCTGCTCGTTAAGCATGTCCAGGTGGTTTTCGTACACGTGGGCATCGCCGATAAAGTAGGTGAACCAGCGTGGTGTATAGCCGGTCAGGCGGCCGATCAGGCTCAGCAGCGCAGCGCCTTCGGTCAGGTTGAACGGTGTCCCCAGGCCCAGGTCGTTGGAGCGGATGTAGAGGGTCAGGGAAATCTCCCTGGTCTCGACATTCGGGTGGAACTGGTACAGCAGGTGGCACGGTGGCAGGGCCATTTCGTCGAGCTGGGCGCAGTTCCAGCCGTGGAACAGGATACGGCGGCTGCCCGGGTCATTGATGATGGTGTCGACGCACTGGCGTACCTGGTCGATGGCCTTGTACAGCACCACATAGGCCTGGCCGTCTTCTTCGCCTTCGGCAATCTGACGATAGCCCTGGCTCAGGCACAACTCGATAGCGGCCACATTGCTGCGATCAACTTGCTTGTAGGCCGGCCATTTGCGCCATTGCACACCGTAGATCTCGCCAAGGTCGTCTTCGCCCTGACGGAACGGGTTGGCCAGCCACTGGGCGTTTTCGTTGGCGTTCTGGTCCCACACCTTGCAGCCCAATGCGCGGAAGTCTGCAGCGCTATTGACCGGGCGCAAGAAACCGCACATCTCGCCAATGGCCGATTTGAACGCCATACGCCGGGTGGTGATGGCCGGGAAGCCTTCCTTGAGGTCATAGCGCAGCATGGCGCCGGGCAGGCTGATGGTTTTTACGCCGGTACGGTTGGCTTGCAGGGTGCCGTTTTTAATGACGTTGGCAACGAGGTCGAGATATTGCTTCATGGTTTTCCTACCGTTTGAATGCGGGGCTCTATAAGCCCCGCCATCCGAATGTATTACGCAGCTTTTTGAGCCGCTGGATCGCGGTGGTAAGCCCACCAGATCAGGAACAGGCCGCCCGCGATCATCGGGATACAGAGAATTTGCCCCATCGTCACCCAGCCGAACGCGAGATAACCCAATTGGGCATCCGGCACACGGACGAATTCGACGATAAAGCGGAAGATGCCGTAGAACAGGGCGAACATCCCGGAAACCGCCATGGTTGGACGGGGTTTGCGCGAGTACAGCCAAAGAATCAGGAAGAGTGCCACACCTTCGAGGGCGAACTGGTAAAGCTGCGACGGATGACGCGCCAGTTGTTGTGGGTCGGTAGGGAAGATCATCGCCCACGGCACATCGCTGGCCTTGCCCCACAGTTCGGCGTTGATAAAGTTGCCGATGCGCCCTGCACCCAGGCCAATGGGCACTACAGGGGCGATAAAGTCCATGATCTGGAAGAATGACTTGCCGTTGCGCTTGCCAAAACCCCACACCGCCAGCATCACGCCGATCAGGCCGCCGTGGAACGCCATGCCGCCTTTCCACACTTCAAAAATCAGCAGCGGGTTGGCGATATAGGCGCTCAGGTCGTAAAACAGCACATAGCCCAGGCGCCCGCCGACAATCACGCCCATGGCCACCCAGAACACCAGGTCGGAGAGTTTCTCCTTGGTCCAGGTCGGGTCGAAGCGGTTGAGGCGGCGTGACAGGATCAGCCAGGCAGCGCCAATGCCGATCAGGTACATCAAGCCGTACCAATGGATTTTCAGCGGGCCGATGGCCAGTGCCACCGGATCAATCTGCGGGTAAGGCAGCATTGCGACTCCTTGTTAGATCAGGAAACTCAAGCCGACACAGAACAACAGTGCGGCAAACAGCCGTTTCAGCAGGCGTGGCGAGAGCTTGTGGGCCAGTCGCGCACCGAAACGGGCGAAAAACATGCTGGTCAGGGCGATCCCGAGCAGCGCGGGCAGGTAGACAAAACCGAGACTATGCGCGGGCAGGTCGGGGTTGTGCCAGCCAATGATCATGAAACTTGCTGCACCTGCCAGTGCAATCGGCAGCCCGCAGGCTGACGACGTGGCCACGGCCTGCTGCATCGGCACGCTACGCCAGCTCAGAAATGGTACGGTCAGCGAGCCGCCGCCGATGCCGAAAATCGCCGAAGCCCAGCCAATCACCGTACCGGCCAGGGTCAGCCCGACCTTGCCAGGTACCGTGCCAGTGGCCTTGGGTTGCAAGCCCAGGGCCATCTGAATGGCGATCACCACGGCGAACACACCGATGATTTTCTGCAAGTGGGGGCCGGCAATGGCTTCTGCGGTCAACGCACCGATGCCCGCACCGATCAGGATGCCCAGCGTCATCCAGAGCACCAGAGGCCAGCGCACGGCGCCTTTTCGATGGTGCTCGCGACTCGAGTTGATCGAGGTAAAAATGATCGTGGCCAGTGACGTGCCAACGGCCAGATGGGTCAGCACCTCGCTGTCAAAACCCTGCAAGGTGAAGCTGAACACCAGCACCGGCACGATGATCAACCCGCCGCCGACCCCGAACAGCCCGGCCAGCACCCCCGCAAAACCTCCCAGTACCAGATAGAGCAGAAATTCCATGACGCCCCCCCAAATTTGATCCGCATGGTAACGGAGCAAGGGCTTTGGCTCCACTGCGCTGCACGGTATGGCGCGAGCCGCCCGAGCAATCTATAAGTAGTGTGGTTAAAAAAACATTAAGGACTGCCCATGTGTCTGATTGTCTTCGCCTGGCGCCCCGGCCATGCACAGCCTTTGGTCGTTGCGGCCAACCGCGATGAATTCTATGCCCGCCCCGCCAAACCCCTGGCGCAGTGGGCCAATGCGCCACAGGTATATGCCGGGCGCGACCTTGAAGCGGGAGGAACCTGGCTGGGCATAGGCGCCGATGGACGCTTTGCGGCCCTGACCAATATCCGCGAACCGCACAAGCCGCCTTCACGGCGCTCACGGGGCGAGCTGGTGGCAGACTTTCTCACCGGCCACCAGTCAATTGCCGAGTATTTCACCCAGGTAGGCCGACGTTCTGTCGACTATGCCGGTTTTAATCTGCTATTGGGCACCGCAGATCAGCTCTGGCATTTCAATTCCGGGGACCTGGCGCCGCAACCGCTGAGCGCGGGGATTTATGGTTTGTCCAACGGCGGGCTGGATACGCCGTGGCCCAAACTGCTCAAAGCCAAGGCCGCGCTGGCCGAGGTGCTGGACAACCCGCAGCCACAAGCGCTGCTGGCGTTGCTCAAGGATCCGCAGACGGCCCCGTTCAGCGAACTGCCGGACACCGGCGTAGGTCTGGCCACGGAGAGTCTGCTGTCGAGTGTGTTTATCACCAGCCCCAGCTATGGCACCCGTGCCAGCACCGCGCTTATTGTGAATGCAGACGGGTCAAGGGTGATGGTGGAACACAGCTTCGGGCCGCATGGGGGGCGGTTGGGAGAGGTAAGGCTGGCGGTGTGACGCTAGCCCTCACCCCAACCCTCTCCCTCCGGGAGTGGGTTAGGGTGAGGGCGCTTTTCAGTAAGGCTTGATCGCCGCCGGGTTCATCATGCGGGTCAGGCCCATGTTTTTCAGCGCCAGTTGAATGGTGCTGCGAATGACCTGCGGGTTGTCGATGGTCATCACTTCGGCCAGCAGTTCCTTGGCGCGACTCAGGCTGACCTGACGCAGCATCCATTTCACTTTCGGCAAGTTGGTGGCGTTCATCGACAGGCTGTCAAAGCCCATCGCCATCAACAAGATCGCCGCCGCCGGGTCACCGGCCATTTCTCCACAGATGCTCGCCGGCTTGCCTTCGGCATGGGCGTCACGCACCACCGACTGCAGGGCCTGCAGCACCGCCGGGTGCAGATAGTCGTACAAGTCCGCCACGCGTGGGTTGTTGCGGTCCACAGCGAGCAAATACTGGGTCAAATCGTTGGAACCCACCGACAGAAAGTCGACCTGACGGGCCAGCTCCTTGGTCTGATAAACCGCAGCCGGGATTTCGATCATCACCCCAATAGGCGGCATCGGCACGTCGGTGCCTTCGTCGCGCACTTCACCCCAGGCGCGGTGCAACAGGTGCAGGGCTTCTTCGAGTTCGTGGGTGCCCGAGATCATCGGCAGCAAGATACGCAGGTTGTTCAGGCCTTCACTGGCCTTGAGCATGGCCCGGGCCTGCACCAGAAAGATTTCAGGGTGGTCGAGGGTCACGCGAATCCCGCGCCAGCCCAGGAACGGGTTTTCTTCCTTGATCGGGAAGTAAGACAGTGACTTGTCGCCGCCGATGTCCAGGCTGCGCATGGTCACCGGTTGCGGATGGAAGGCAGATAATTGCTCGCGATAAATCGCCAGCTGCTCCTTTTCGCTGGGAAAGCGCTGGTTGATCATGAACGGCACTTCGGTGCGGTACAGACCTACGCCTTCAGCGCCACGCTGTTGTGCGCGCGCCACATCGGCCAGCAGGCCGGTATTGACCCACAGCGGCATGCGATGCCCGTCAGGGGTGATGCAGGGTAGCTCGCGCAGGGCATCAAGCCCCAGGGACAGCTGGCGCTCTTCCTCGACCACCTCGGCGTATTGCTTGCGCAGCACTTCGCTGGGGTTGGTATAGACCTCGCCGTGGTAGCCGTCGACGATCATCTGGATGCCGTCGACCCTGGAGTACGGCAGGTCGACCACGCCCATCGCCGTCGGGATACCCATGGCGCGGGCCAGGATGGCAACGTGGGAGTTGCCCGAACCCAGTACCGACACCAGGCCTGCCAGCTTGCCTTCGGGCACTTCTCCGAGCATGGTGGCCGTCAGCTCTTCGCTGACCAGAATGGTGTTGTCCGGGTAGACCATGGTTTGCTGGCGATCATGCTGCAAATAGGCCAGCAGACGACGGCCAAGGTCACGCACATCCGACGCCCGCTCACGCAGGTAGTCGTCGTCCATCAGTTCGAAACGGTTGACGTGATCGGTCACGACCTGGCGCAGCGCGCCCTGGGCCCATTGACCGGTCTTGATGACATTTTTGACTTCGCTGCCCAGCGACGCATCGTCGAGCATCATCAGGTACACATCGAACAATGCCTGTTCTTCGGGGCGCAACTGGGTGGCGAGTTTCTTGGACACCGCGCGCATATCGTTGCGCACGCCTTCCAGGGCGGTCTTGAACAACGCAATTTCGGCGGGGATATCGGTGATGGTCTTGTCGGGCACCACATCCAGATCCGCGGGTGGCAGCATCACCACGGCGGTACCCACGGCAGCACCCGGCGAACCCGGTACGCCGACGAACTTGGCTTCCTGGATGCCCTTGCCCTGACGGCCCAGGCCACGAATCGAACCCGTGGCTTCGGCGTGGGCAATAACCCCGGCCAACTGGGCGCTCATGGTCACCAGGAAGGCTTCTTCACCTTCGTCGAACTGACGGCGCTCCTTTTGCTGAATGACCAGGACCCCGACCACGCGCCGGTGGTGGATGATCGGCGCACCCAGGAAGGAGGCATAGCGCTCCTCACCGGTTTCGGCAAAGTAGCGATAGCGCGGGTGATCGGCGGCGTTTTCGAGGTTCAGAGGCTCTTCACGGGTGCCCACAAGGCCCACAAGGCCTTCGTTGGGCGCCATGCTGACTTTGCCGATCGAGCGCTTGTTCAAGCCCTCGGTGGCCATCAGGACAAAGCGGTTGGTCTCTGGATCAAGCAAATAGACCGAGCAGACCTGGCTGCTCATGGCCTCTTTGACGCGCAACACAATAATCCCCAACGCCGCCTTGAGATCCTTGGCGGAGTTAACTTCCTGGACGATCTTGCGCAGCGTATTGAGCATGGCTCGGGGTCGAACTCCGTGTCAGGCGCGCGTTAAAAGGCGCGGGGCAAGCTCTTTGAGAGCGCGACGGTAGACCTCGCGCTTGAATGTCACCACCTGGCCCAACGGGTACCAATAACTGACCCAACGCCAGCCATCGAACTCCGGTTTACCGGTCAAATCCATCCGCACCCGCTGCTCGTTGGAGACCAGGCGCAGCAAAAACCACTTTTGCTTCTGGCCGATGCACAGCGGTTGGCTGTGGGTACGTACCAGGCGTTGCGGCAAACGATAACGCAACCAGCCTCGCGTGCAGGCGAGTATTTCTACATCTTCGCGTTCAAGGCCAACTTCTTCGTTCAGCTCACGGTACAAGGCGTCTTCCGGCGTTTCGTCAGGGTTGATGCCACCCTGTGGAAACTGCCAGGCGTCTTGATTGATACGGCGAGCCCAAAGTACCTGACCAGCGTCATTTGTCAGAATAATCCCGACATTAGGGCGGAAACCATCGGGGTCGATCACGGCAACAACCTCGCAAACGCATGTCGCCGCATTGTTCCACAAAGGTTGTGAAAGCAGCAACGCGCCTTCCTGCCTTATGTGCACTCTTGTTAAAAGACCGTATTCTTGTGGCCTTTTCTCAGGCAACTCAACGGGTAACCTCAATGCGTCTGGCTTTATTCGACTTGGACAACACCCTCCTGGGCGGTGACAGCGATCACGCCTGGGGCGATTACCTGTGCCGCCGGGGCATTCTCGACGGCGACGCCTACAAGGCGCGCAACGACGCGTTCTATCAGGACTACCTGGCCGGCAAGCTGGACAACGCCGCCTACCTTAATTTCAGCATGGAAATCTTTGGCCGCCATGACATGGCGCAACTGGATCAATGGCACCGCGAATTCATGCGCGACTGCATTGATGGCCTGATGCTGCCCAAGGCCCATGCCCTGCTGGCCAAACACCGTGAAGCCGGCGACACCCTGGTGATCATCACTGCCACCAACCGCGTGATCACGGCCCCCATTGCCGAAAAACTCGGCGTGGAACATTTGATTGCCACCGAATGCGAAATCATCGATGGCCGTTACACCGGTCGCAGCACAGACGTACCGTGCTTCCGTGAAGGCAAGGTGACACGCCTGAACCGCTGGATCGAAGAAAACGGCTACAGCCTGAAAGACAGCTACTTCTACAGCGACTCGATGAACGACTTGCCGCTGCTGGAGCAGGTTGATCATCCGGTGGCGGTCGACCCGGATCCGAACTTGCGTGCGGAGGCCATCAAGCGTGGCTGGGAAGTCATCTCGCTTCGCGACTGACACACAACCTGTGGGAGCGGGCTTGCTCGCGATAAGATCGCCGCGGTTTTTCTGCAAGACCGCAGTGATGCCATCGCGAGCAAGCCCGCTCCCACACAAGCACGTGTGCTTAAACCGGCTTGGCGCCCATCAATCCCGCGATGGCGATAAAGCAGGCTGCACAAAAAATGGCCAGCACCAGGGTAAGCCACGGGTATCTGGCCATTCGCCCCAAGCGCAGACGGTTAAGGCGCACCACCAGCCACAGCCAGCTCAGGCTGCCGAGCAGGTACAAACAACTGCCCGCCAGCAGCCATATCTGGCTCAACGGCCAACCGGCCAGATGCACCAGAAACCAGCCACTGACGGGCAACGCCAGCAGACACAGGCCCATCAGCGCCCAGACAAAGCTCCAGGGCCGCTGCACCACTCCGCCTGACAGGTTCTTGTCCCCTGCCCG
Source organism: Pseudomonas sp. FSL W7-0098 (assembly GCF_005930585.1). Lineage (NCBI taxonomy): Bacteria > Pseudomonadati > Pseudomonadota > Gammaproteobacteria > Pseudomonadales > Pseudomonadaceae > Pseudomonas > Pseudomonas sp. FSL W7-0098. The sequence goes on along the minus strand of NZ_RXHW01000004.1, from coordinate 272,848 downwards.
CCAGCGGCGAATCACCACCACCAGCAGAGCCACGGCGCTGACAAACAGCAGCAATGTCGATACGCCATGCAGCAGTTTTAACGCTGTGAACGTTTCCATTTGATTAATCCCTTGAGCCGTTCAATCAGCGTAGCGCCTATCAGCCAAGAAACAGCTGGTAGGCAGGGTTATCGCTCTCATCCCAGTACGGGTAGCCGATTTCTTCCAGCGCCGCCGGCACCAGGTGGCGCTCGTCCGCCGGTACCTGCAGGCCGGCCATGACCCGGCCATCCGCCGCGCCGTGGTTGCGGTAATGGAACATCGAGATGTTCCAGCGCCCGCCCAGCTTGTTGAGGAAGTTGAACAGCGCCCCCGGCCGCTCCGGGAACTCGAAACGGAACAGCAACTCATCGCTGACCTTCGCAGCATGGCCGCCAACCATATGACGGATATGCAACTTGGCCAGCTCGTTCTCGGTCAGGTCGACCACCGGGAAGCCCTGCTCAGTCAGACTGGCCAGCAGCGCGCTGCGGGGATCGTTCTCGGGGTGGGTCTGCACGCCAACGAAAATGTGCGCTTCGCTGCCAGTGTGGTAGCGGTAGTTGAACTCGGTGATCTGACGCTTGCCCACGGCCTGGCAGAACGCCTTGAAGCTACCCGGCACCTCAGGAATGGTCACCGCAATGATGGCTTCACGGCCTTCACCCAGCTCGGCCCGCTCGGCCACATGACGCAGTCGGTCAAAGTTGACGTTGGCACCGGAGTCGATTGCCACCAGGGTCTGGCCGCGCACGCCGCGCTGCTCGACGTACTTCTTGATTCCGGCCACGCCCAGCGCACCGGCAGGTTCGGTGATCGAGCGGGTATCGTCGAAGATATCCTTGATGGCTGCGCAGATCTCGTCAGTGCTGACGGTGATCACTTCATCCACATAGTCCTTGCAGATATCGAACGTGTGCTGGCCAATCTGCGCCACGGCCACGCCGTCGGCGAAAATCCCCACGGTTGGCAGCACCACGCGCTCGCCCGCCGCCATCGCGGCTTGCAGGCAGTTGGAGTCATCGGGCTCGACACCAATGATCTTGATGTCCGGGCGCAGGTACTTCACATACGCCGCAATACCGGCAATCAGCCCGCCGCCGCCGACCGGTACGAAGATCGCATCCAGCGGTGCCGGGTGCTGGCGCAGAATTTCCATCGCCACGGTGCCCTGCCCGGCAATGGTGTGCGGGTCATCGTAGGGGTGAACGTAGACGTAGCCTTCTTTCTCGACCAGTTGCAGCGAGTAGGCCAGCGCCTCGGGGAACGTGTCGCCATGCAGCACCACAATGCCACCACGGGAGCGCACGCCTTCGACCTTGATCTCGGGGGTGGTCTTGGGCATCACGATGGTCGCTTTGACCCCCAGCACCTTGGCCGCCAGGGCCAGGCCCTGGGCGTGATTGCCCGCTGACGCCGTCACCACGCCGCACGCGCGCTCGGCGTCGGTCAGGTGCATCAGTTTGTTGTAAGCGCCACGAATCTTGAACGAGTACACCGGCTGCAAATCTTCGCGCTTGAGCAAAATCTGGTTGCCCAACCGCTGGGTAAGCTGGTTGGCAGCTTGCAGTGGGGTTTCTACGGCAACGTCATAAACGCGCGAGGTGAGGATCTTCTTAACGTACTGTTCGAGCATCGGAAAGCTTCACTGGGCGGGTTGGCAGGGACCAAGGAGTCTACCCCAGCGTTTGCGCAGGCGACCATACGAATCCAAAGGTTTTAAAGCCTTGGGTTATACTCAGCTCCTTTCTTTTTCCCCCTTCCCGCCCCGGAGCCCGCATGACCCAGGATCAACTCAAACAGGCCGTAGCCCAGGCTGCTGTCGACTTCATCCTTCCAAAACTGGATGACAAGAGCATCGTCGGGGTCGGTACCGGCTCCACTGCCAACTGCTTTATCGATGCCCTGGCCCAGCACAAGGGCGCATTCGACGGCGCGGTTGCGAGCTCCGAAGCCACCGCCGCGCGTCTCAAGGGCCACGGCATTCCGGTGTACGAACTGAACACGGTCAGTGATCTTGAGTTCTACGTTGATGGCGCCGATGAAAGTGACGAAAACCTCAACCTGATCAAGGGCGGTGGCGCAGCCCTGACCCGCGAAAAAATCGTCGCTGCCGTGGCCAAGACCTTTATCTGCATCGCCGATGCCAGCAAGCTGGTTCCGGTGCTGGGCGCGTTCCCGCTGCCAGTTGAAGTTATTCCGATGGCCCGCAGCCACGTGGCCCGCGAGCTGGTAAAACTGGGCGGCGATCCGGTGTACCGCGAAGGTGTGGTTACGGACAACGGCAATATCATCATTGACGTGTTCAACATGCAGATCACCAACCCGGTTGAGCTGGAGCGTCAGATCAACGCCATCGTCGGTGTTGTGACCAACGGTCTGTTCGCCGCCCGCCCGGCCGACCTGCTGTTGCTGGGCACGCCTGAGGGCGTGAAAACCCTGAGCAAGTAACTGCGCCAGCAGGAAAATTTCAACTGTGGGAGCGAGCCTGCTCGCGAACGAACTTCGCGAGCAGGCTCGCTCCCACAAGAGAAAATGATCGGCCATTTCTCATCTACAAAGCCGGTTTTTTGAACACGTAAAACAGATTCGGCTCGCTCACCACATAGATAGTCCCTTCATCGTCCATCGCGACGCCTTCTGCCTGTGGCACTGAGCGGGTCAGACCGTGCTTGCCCTTCTTCAGCGACAGTGTGCTGATCGGTTGCCCGTCCAGACCCAGTTCAAGCAGCAATTTCGACTCATCTGACAGTGCCAGCAAATGCCCGGTGCGTTCGTCAAACTGCAAGCTCGACAAGTCCCTTACAAACAACCGTGCATCCCGTCGCGGATTGCTCACAACATGGGTGGCATAAGGTTGCTGGGGGTTGGCTTGAGGGAAGCCGCGCACTTCATAAATCAGCATGGGGTCGCGCTCCTTGGCTACAAACAGGCGCTTGCCCACCGAGTCATAGGCCAAACCTTCAAAGCCCTTGTTGCCCGACTGATTGATCCCCAGCGTCAATTGCTCGGCATCCCGGGCATCCAGAGCCCGGGTGTTGTCATCGACCTTGACCTTGATCAGGCGCTGTTGACGTTCATCGGTAATGACGTAGGTATTCTCGCCAATAAATTCGACTGCCTCGGCATCGCCGAACCCGACCAGTGCAATGCGGCGCAAGACCCGGCCATCTAGGGACAGCTCGATCAGCTCGGCTTTCTTGTTGGTCACGGTAAACAGACTCTTACGCAATGGATCGAAGGTCAGTGCCGAGACATCATCCTCAAGCCCTTCGATGACCTTGCCCTGCATTACGGCGCGGTAGTCTCCCAGGTTGATTGCATCAGGATTGGCGGGGTGCCACATCTGGCTGATCTGGAACCAGGTCCGTTCAAACAGGCGAAAATGTTGCGCGGCAAAGCCGGCGGCCAGCAAGGCCACCAGCGTTATACAGAGAGTAAAAACGGTAGTGCGGTTGACACGGCGCATGGGTCGAACTCTAAACAGATCAGGCCAATGAAATACCACGGCTGTCTGAATTGAACCTTAAACCTCAACGGGCAACATGTCTTGCGCGAGCGCGGGATTTATTTGGCCACCTTCTCGAAGCGATAAAACAGGTTCGGTTCGCTCACCATATACAGCGTGCCGTGTTCATCAATCGCGACACCTTCGGCCCGGGGAATGGTGTTCTTCAGGCCATTGAAGCCACCGAGCAAGGTGATGAAGCTGACCTGCTCACCCAGCTCATCGAGCTCCAGCAGCATATGCGAATCGGCCGACAGTACGAGTGTATGGCCTGTACGCGGATCGATGCTCAGGGCCGACAGGTTGCGTAGATCCAGCTCATCGCTTGGCACTTTCTGCTTGCTGCCGGTTAGCACCTGGCTACCGTCGCTCTTCCATACAAACAACTGCGGCGGACGCTCTTCACCCAGCAGCAGTTGTTGGCGGCGAGGGTCCCAGGCAATGGCTTCGAAGGCCTTGTTCTGGTTTTTCGAAGGCCCCAGGTCGTACTTGGGGAAGTCGGCAATATTCAGGGACTTGGTGTCCGCGTCGATGTTGATGATGCTCAGCATATGCTCACGCTCATCGACAATGGCCAGCAGGCCGTTCTCCATGACTGTCAGGCCCTCCGGGTTGCTCCAGCCCACCAGCGGAATTTTGCGCAGTACGTCGCCATCCAGAGTCAGTTCCACGAGAAAAGGGTTTTTACCCATCACCGAGAACAGTGTTTTGGTCAGCGGGTTATAGGCCAGGTCCGATGCCTCGTCCTTTTCCATTCCTGGCAACACCTTGGCATCAATCACCGCCCTGTAGTCAGGTAGCCATATGCTTTCGTTCTGCTCGGACGGGCTCTCAAACCGCTCCAGTACCCACAACGCACCGCGGTCATCCCAATGCATGATCCACGCGAGCCCGTAGACCAATACCCCCACCAGTAATACCCAGGAATACCAGCGCATGCTGAAACGTGAGGACCGGGGAACAGGCGGTATCAACTGTGGGTTTGTTGCCATTTGAGTGGGCTTCCGAAATGTTGGGCCAGATCTAAATATCACAAAGCGGGCTAACCAGCTGCCTCGTGCATGGCGATTATGCAGACGGAGTGTGAAATAAATGGCAAAAACGCAAAAAAATCATGCTGGCTGAGGTCCCGAGTGATTGGGCGCGTGCAAAGGCCTGGTGAGAGAGGACCATTAAATAGCCTGTAAACTTAGACTGATGACTCATCGCTAGAACTACTTGTCATGCAACTTTAAAGTACTCTTTCAGTAGGAACATTCTGAATAATTCAGGGACATTTATATTACTTCTGTTCGCCCTTGACACTCATGCCCACAGACTCTTATCTAATAAAAATAATCGAGCCCAGCCACTTGTCAAAAAGCAAATATTTATCGCGTTAACCATGTGCGGCCAGTACTCGGTGCTGAAAGCGAGGGCCGGTCTGCGCAGACGTGTACCGTTCCCTTACATACTGGAAAGGAATCTTTAAATATGCCCTTTACCTCATGTTTCAACAAACTCCCTCCGCCCGTACTTTCAAACTCCGCAAGGCATACTGTGTGCGCGCGCGCGGCCGAGCACTTGCTTATTACAATAAACCCTTACAAGAACATGGAAGAAGGTGACCTTGTAGAGTTGTTCTGGGATGGTTGCTATGTCGCCTCGCGGCAGATTTTCAAAGCCGGTATTGGCCAGCCTGTCATGTTAAGAGTGCCAGAGAGTTTTATTCAAAATGGTACGGCGCGCCTTTACTACCGGGTGATGCATATCGGCAGCAGCCCGGTTCTTTCTGCGCAACTTAAAATATTGGTCAAACTTGACTGCCCTGGCGGCGAAGCCATTGGCGACGAAAACCAGGGCCTGGCCCCGCTTGTAATTCCGCAGCCCATCCAGCGCTACGGGGTTAACCCAAGCCAGATGAAACGCGGTGTCCCGGTGAGTATCGAACCCTATCGCAACATGGCCAACAATGACGCCATCACCCTGCTCTGGGGGGATGTACGCCTGGATTTGCCCAAACTGCGCAAAGTGGATATCGACAAACCCGTCAGCGTGTTCGTGCCCCCCCACATCATCCAGGAGGCTGGCGAAGACGCCAAGCTGGAAGTCACCTACTGTGTGATCGAACGCGTGGGCAACAATTCGCGCTGGGCACCGGCGCGAGTGCTCAAGGTAGGTGCTCCCAAGCTCTATCTCAACCCTGCCCCGAGGGAGGTACTGCACGCCGCAGAGCCCCGTTCCAACTGGCGTAACCAGGAGCAGGGAGCCAGGGAATCGTCTATCCATATTCCTAAAAGTTAGTTCTTAAAATTTTTATACTCGATTAGGGTATATGAACCGGACCACCGGACTCTCAGCTTTTAACCGCGCCGCACGAGCGGCGCTCCCATGAAACGTGAGGTAGGTATGGTCCGTAACACAATCACCCTTGTGCATAACGCCAGGGCATTGAGTGCAGCCAAGGAGCGCAACTAATGTCCAGCTTGGCCAATGCACACCTGCAAAGCGACCAGGATGTCGCGCCTCTGTTGCTGGCAGCGCAGGTTCTGCGCACCGACAACGAAGCCCTTGAAGCCGCACACACACTGGCAGCCAGTGCACGCGAACACGCGGGCAAACGCGACCAGCAACGCAAGCTGCCGTGGTCGCTCATAGAAGCCTTCACCCGCAGCGGCCTGGGCAGTATTTCCATTGCCCGCGAATTTGGCGGCCCCCAGGTGTCATTTGTGACCCTGGCTGAAGTGTTCGCGATCATCTCGGCTGCCGATCCGGCGCTGGGGCAAATCCCGCAAAATCAGGTCGGCATTCTCAGCCTGATCGCTGCCACGGCCACCCAGGCGCAAAAAGAACAACTGTTCTCCAGCGTGCTGCAAGGCTGGCGCATCGGCAATGCGGGCCCGGAACGCGGCAGCAAAAACACCTTGGACATTAAGGCCCGGATCATCGCCGATGGCGACGACTTCGCCATTAACGGTCAGAAGTTTTACTCCACCGGCGCCCTGTTCGCCCACTGGATTGCGGTAAAAGCCGTCAACGATGAAGGCAGACAGGTCATGGCCTTCGTTCGTCGCGGTACACCAGGCTTGCGCGTCGTGGATGACTGGTCCGGTTTTGGTCAGCGCACCACCGCCAGTGGCACCGTATTACTTAACAACGTGCGGGTGGAAGCCGAACAGGTGGTCGACAGTTCGCGCCTCAACGATGCTCCGAACATTCAAGGCGCCGTGTCGCAATTGATCCAGGCCGCCATTGACCTGGGCATTGCCCGCGGTGCCATTGCCGACACCCTGAGTTTTGTCCGCGAGCGCTCACGCCCGTGGATCGACGCCAAGGTCGAACGCAACAGCGATGATCCTTATGTGATTGCCGATATCGGCAAACTGCACATTGAGCTGCACGCAGCCGAAGCCTTGTTGCGCAAAGCCGGACGCGTTCTGAACGAAGTCAGCGCGGCAGCGATCGACGCCCCTGGCGCTGCCCGCGCATCGATTGCGGTGGCCGAAGCCAAGGTGCTGAGCACCGAGCTGTCGCTGCTGGCCAGCGAAAAATTGTTCGAACTGGCCGGCAGCCGCGCCAGCCTTGCCGAGTTCAACCTCGACCGCCACTGGCGCAACGCCCGGGTGCACACCCTGCACGACCCGGTGCGCTGGAAATACCACGCCATCGGCGCGTATCGCCTCAACGGCACCCTGCCTGCCCGGCATTCCTGGATCTGACCCTGGAGACACCCATGTCACTGATATCCAAACAGGTCCCGGTTATCCACAGCGATGCCGAGGCCCTGAGCGTAGCCCGTGAACTGGCGGCGTTTTTCAAACGCGACAGTGCCCTGCGTGACCGCGAGCGGCGCTTGCCGTTTGATGAGCTTGAGCTGTTTTCCCATACCGGCCTGTGGGGCATCACCGTGCCCAAGGCCTACGGCGGCGCAGGCGTGTCCAGCGTCACCCTGGCGCAAGTGATCGCGCTGATCGCTGCGGCCGATGCCTCTCTGGGGCAAATCCCGCAAAACCACTTTTATGCACTCGAAGTTTTACGGGTCAATGGCACACACGAGCAAAAGCAGCGGCTCTATGCCGAAGTGCTGGCCGGAGAGCGCTTCGGCAATGCCCTAGCTGAAATCGGCACCAAGACTGCACACGATCGCACCACCCATCTGGCCCAGGCCGAACACGGCTACCGCATCACCGGCCGCAAGTTCTACGCCACTGGCGCACTGTATGCACAGCGGATACCTACCTCGGTTGTGGACGATAACGGCATCCAGCATCTTGCATTCGTGCGCCGCGACAGCGATGGCCTAAGCGTGATCGACGACTGGAGCGGTTTTGGCCAGCGCACTACGGGCAGCGGTTCGGTGGTTTTCGACAACGTACTGGTCGCAGCACAAGACGTGATCCCGTTTCAAAGCGCCTTCGAGCGTCCGACCCCGGTTGGCCCGCTGGCGCAGATCCTTCACGCGGCCATCGATACCGGTATCGCCCGCGCCGCCTTTGAAGACGCCCTGCATTTTGTGCGCAGCAAAACCCGGCCCTGGATTGATGCCACTACGGATATCGCCAGCGAAGACCCGCTGACCCTCAAAAGCTTCGGCCATTTGAGCGTACGTCTGCATGCCGCCGAAGCCCTGCTGGAACGTGCCGGAGCGTTTCTGGATATTGCTCAGAGCAACACCAGCGCCAGCACCGTCGCCGCAGCCTCGATTGCCATCGCAGAAGCCCGGGCCCTGAGTACAGAAATTTCCCTGGCCGCCGGCAGCACCCTGTTCGAGCTGGCGGGCAGCCAGGCCACCCTGGCCGAGCACGGCCTTGACCGTCACTGGCGCAACGCCCGCGTGCACACCCTGCATGACCCGGTGCGCTGGAAGTACCACGCGGTAGGCAATTACTACCTAAATGATGCCAACCCGCCATTGCGGGGGACCATCTGATGAGCAAAAAGAAGATTCTGATCAATGCCTTCAACATGAACTGCATTGGTCATATCAACCACGGTCTGTGGACTCATCCACGGGACAACTCGACCACCTTCAACACCCTTGAATACTGGACTGAGTTGGCGCAGCTGCTGGAACGCGGGCTGTTCGACGGGCTTTTTATCGCCGATATCGTGGGGGTGTACGACGTTTATCAACAATCGGTTGATATGCCACTCAAAGAGGCGATCCAGCTACCGGTCAATGATCCCCTGCTGCTGGTTTCGGCGATGGCTGCCGTCACCAAAAACCTCGGCTTTGGCCTGACCGCCAACCTGACCTACGAAACGCCGTATTTATTCGCGCGTCGCATGTCGACCCTGGACCACCTGACCCGCGGTCGCGTTGGCTGGAATATTGTTACCGGCTACCTCGACAGTGCAGCCAAGGCCATGGGCCTGACCGAACAGGTCGAGCATGACCGGCGCTACGATCAGGCCGATGAGTACCTGCAAGTGCTCTACAAGCTATGGGAAGGCAGCTGGGAAAACGACGCCGTGCTCAATGACCCGGCCCGGCGCATTTATGCCCGGCCCGACAAGGTGCACAAGATCAAACACGAAGGTGAGTTCTATCAGGTGGAGGGTTATCACCTTTGCGCACCGTCGCCGCAACGCACCCCGGTGCTGTTTCAGGCGGGCAGCTCGGATCGCGGCCTGGTGTTTGCCGGTCGCCATGCCGAGTGCGTGTTTATCAGCGGGCAGACCAAGGCAGCGACCAGAGCCCAGGTCGACAAGGTGCGCGCCGGCGCTGTGGCTGCGGGCCGCAACCCGGACGACATCAAGCTGTTTATGGGGATCAATGTGATCGTGGCGCCGACCGAGGCCCAGGCATTGGCCAAGCGTGACGAGTACCTGAGCTATGCCAGCGCTGAAGCCGGCGTGGCGCACTTTTCCAGCTCCACGGGTATCGACTTTGCCGACTATGAACTGGACGAGCCGATCCAGTACGTGAAGAGCAACGCGATCCAGTCCGCCACCAAAGTGCTGCAAAACAACGACTGGACCCGGCGCAAGCTGCTTGAACAGCACGCCCTGGGCGGGCGTTACATCACGCTGGTGGGTTCGCCTGCGCAAGTGGCCGACGAGCTGGAATCCTGGATTGCAGAAACCGGCCTGGACGGGTTCAACCTGACCCGCATCGTCACCCCTGAAAGCTACGTCGATTTTATCGACCTGGTGGTCCCCGAACTGCAGCGCCGGGGCTCTTATAAAACCGCTTATGACACTGGCAGCCTGCGTCAGAAGCTGTTTGTGGAAGGCGATGCGCACTTGCCGCAATGCCATACAGGTGCGGCTTACAGACACAACCCTTAACCCTTTTTGTTGTGGGAGCGAGCCTGCTCGCGAAGCTTGCAGGACTGCCAAACTTTCGCGAGCAGGCTCGCTCCCACAGGGTTCGAATTCCGACTCTTTGACTGGGCAATTATCATGAACAAAAAACACGCACTGGTTCTGGCCCTCGGGCTGTTTAGCGGTTTGCTCCACGCGGCCGACAAGCCGCTCAAGGTCGGTACCACCGCCGCGTTCGCCATTCCCCTGGAAACCGCAGTGGCCGAGGCCGACAAGCAAGGGCTCAAGGTCGAGCTGGTGGAGTTCACCGACTGGATCGCACCCAACGTCAGCCTGGCCAGCGGCGATATCGATGTGAATTACTTCCAGCACATCCCGTTCCTGGAAAACGCCAAGGCCGCCGCCGGGTTCGATTTGGCACCCTACGCCAAAGGCATCATCAACAACGTGGGCCTGTACTCGAAAAAATACAAAAGCCTCGACGCCCTGCCTGAAGGCGCAACTGTTGCCATCGCCAATGACCCGATCAATAGCGGGCGTGGCCTGCAACTGCTGGCCAAGGCCGGGCTGATTACACTCAAGCCGGGCGTTGGTTACAAGGCGACGGAAGAGGACATCATCGCCAACCCGAAAAAGATCAAGATCCTGCAGGTTGAGGCCGTGCAACTGGTACGCGCCTACGACGATGCCGACCTGGTGCAGGGTTATCCAGCCTACATTCGCCTGTCGAAAACCTTCGATGCCGAGTCGGCCTTGCTGTTCGACGGCATCGACCACCCCGAGTATGTGATTCAGTTCGTGATCCAGCCCAAGAACAAAGACGACCCGCGGCTGGCCAAATTTATCGATATCTATCAGCACTCGCCAGTGGTCAAAGCTGCGCTGGATAAGACCTACGGCACTCTGTACCAGCCCGGCTGGGGAGGCTGACCATGAATGTGGCCATTGCTCGCGAGCGGCTCGATCAGCCGCAGCCCGGCGCCAACCACACCGAGCTGCACCCTGAGTTGAGCCACGCCCATGTGCGTTTTATCGGTATCGGCAAAACCTATGACGGCCGCCAGGGCCCTGTGGATGCCCTCACGGGTATTGATCTGGCAATCCAGCGCGGGGAGATCTTCGGCATCATCGGGCGCAGCGGTGCTGGCAAGTCGTCGTTGATTCGCACCATCAACCGCCTCGAACAGCCTACCCGCGGCCGCGTGCTGATCGATCAGGTCGATATCGCCAGCTTTGACGAAGACAAGCTGGTGGCGCTGCGGCGCAAGATCGGCATGATCTTCCAGCACTTCAACCTGATGTCGGCCAAAACCGTGTGGCAGAACGTCGAGTTGCCACTCAAGGTGGCGGGCGTGCCCAAGCTGCAACGGGAGCAGAAGGTGCGTGAGCTGCTGGAGCTGGTTGGCCTGCAAGGCAAGCACACGGCTTACCCAGCGCAACTGTCGGGCGGGCAAAAACAGCGTGTGGGCATTGCCCGTGCGCTGGTGCACGATCCGGCGATTTTGCTGTGCGACGAAGCCACCTCGGCCCTGGACCCCGAAACCACTCAGTCGATCCTCGGTCTGCTGCGCGAAATCAACCAGCGCCTGGGCCTGACCATCATCCTCATTACCCATGAAATGGCCGTGATTCGTGATATCTGTCACCGCGTAGTGGTACTGGAGCAAGGTCGCGTGGTCGAGCAAGGCCCTGTGTGGCAGGTCTTCGGCGATCCTCAGCATGACGTCAGCAAGACCCTGCTGGCGCCCTTGCAGGCGACCCTGCCTGAAGCGCTGCGTAACCGTATTTCGGCGCAGGCACAGTCCGCACAAGCCAGCGTGATCTTGCGCCTGCGTTTTACCGGCCGGCAGGCCCAAGAGCCCGACCTGGGAGCGCTGTTCAGCGCGCTGGGAGGGCAAGTGCGACTGCTCCACGGCGGCGTCGAACACATCCAGGGGCATGCCCTGGGGCAACTGCTGCTCAGCGTAACCAGCACTTCGCTGGGCGCCGAAGAGCTGCGCAAGCGGGCCGGACAATGGGCACAACAGGTCGAGGTAGTGGGCTATGGGATTTGATCGTTTGTGGCAGGGGGTGATCGACACCTTCCTGATGGTCGGTGTGTCGTCGCTGATCGCGCTGGTTCTGGGCATACCGCTGGCGGTGATCCTTGTCACCAGCGGCAAAGGCGGGATTTATCAAGCCCCCACACTGAACAAGGCTCTGGGTGCGTTCGTCAATCTGTTCCGTTCAATCCCGTTTCTGATTTTGATGGTGGCATTGATCCCGTTCACCCGCCTGATTGTGGGCACTACCTACGGCGTATGGGCGGCGGTCGTACCGCTGACCATCGCCGCCACACCGTTTTTTGCACGCATAGCTGAAGTCAGCCTGCGTGAGGTGGATCACGGTTTGATTGAAGCCGCCCAAGCCATGGGCTGTAAGCGCCATCACATTATCTGGCACGTACTGCTGCCCGAAGCCTTACCCGGCATCGTCGGCGGTTTTACCATCACCCTGGTGACGATGATCAATTCGTCGGCCATGGCCGGTGCGATTGGTGCCGGCGGGCTGGGTGACATCGCGTACCGCTATGGTTACCAGCGCTTCGACTCGCAGGTGATGCTGACCGTGATCGTATTGCTGGTGATTCTGGTGGCCGTGATTCAGCTGGGTGGTGACCGCCTGGCCCTGGCACTGAACAAACGCTGAGGTATAGTCGGCGGCCAGCCCTGCCGCCGACCGAGCCTGCGATGACCCTCGATGCAAAAACTCTCGAACAGATTGCCGCCACGACCCTGAGCCACTATCAACAGAGCGCCGAGGGCTTCCGTGAAGGCACCCGCGACCATGACGTGAGCCAGAACATCGACGCCCTGTTGCGTCATATTCAAGGTTCGGCGCCCTTCACTGTCCTGGATTTCGGCTGCGGGCCGGGTCGCGACCTGCAGGCTTTCACCCGCCTCGGGCATGTGGCAATCGGGCTGGACGGCACCGAACGCTTCACCCAAATGGCCCGCGAAGACAGCGGCTGTGAAGTGTGGCACCAGGACTTCCTCAAGCTCGACTTGCCCGCTGAACGCTTCGACGGCATCTTCGCCAATGCTTCGTTGTTCCATGTGCCGACCCAGGAACTGGGTCAGGTGCTGGGCAAGCTGCATGCAGCCCTGAAATCCGGCGGCGTACTGCTCAGTTCCAACCCGCGCGGCGACAACCGCGAAGGCTGGAACGGTGAGCGTTACGGGGCTTATCACGATCTGCAGAACTGGCGGACGATGCTGACGGCTGCAGGGTTTGCCGAGCTGGAGCACTACTACCGCCCGGCGGGCTTGCCCCGTGACCAGCAACCGTGGCTGGTGAGTGTGTGGCGTAAAACCCTGTAAACCTGTGGGAGCGGGCTTGCTCGCGATGCAGGCAACACGGTTTACCTGCGTGGCCGCGGTGATGCCATCGCGAGCAAGCCCGCTCCCACAAGGTGGCCTGGGTTAGCCGAAGAACCAGTAGCACACCGCAATCGCCGCCACCACGCCGGCAAACTCGGCCAGCAGGGCGCAACCCACCGCATGCCGGGCACGCTGGATGCCCACGGCGCCGAAGTACACCGCCAGCACATAGAACGTGGTTTCCGTGCTGCCCTGCACCGTGGCCGCCACCAGCGCCGGGAAGCTGTCCACACCCTGGGTCTGCATGGTCTCGATCAGCAAGGCCCGCGCCGCACTGCCCGAAAAGGGTTTGACCATGGCCGTTGGCAGCGCATCGACAAAGCGCGTATCCCAACCCAGCCACTCAACCACATGGCGAATACCGTCCAGGCCAAAATCCAGTGCCCCGGAAGCACGCAGCACACCCACCGCGCACAGCATCGCCACCAGATACGGCAACAGGTTTTTCGCGACGTCGAAGCCTTCCTTGGCCCCTTCCACAAACGCTTCGTAGACCTTGACCTTGCGCAGCGCCCCGATCACCAGAAACAGCATGATCAGGCCGAACAGCGTGAGGTTGCCCAGGATCGACGACAAGCTGGCCAGCGCCGTGGCTGACAGGGTCGCCAGCAATGCCATGAAACCGCCCAGGATCAGCGCGCCAGGCACCAGGTACGCCAGCACCACCGGGTCCCACAGACGCAGGCGCTGGACAATGGCCACCGACAGCAAGCCGACCAGGGTCGAGGCGCTGGTGGCCAGCAGGATCGGCAGGAATACCAGTGTCGGGTCCGGCGCCCCTTGCTGGGCACGGTACATGAAGATAGTGACCGGCAGCAGGGTCAGGGACGAGGCGTTGAGCACCAGAAACAGGATCTGTGCATTACTCGCACTGGTCGGGCTCGGGTTGAGCTCTTGCAGGGCACGCATGGCCTTGAGGCCGATGGGCGTGGCCGCGTTATCCAGCCCCAGGCCGTTGGCGGCGAAGTTGAGGGTGATAAAGCCCAGCGCCGGATGCCCAGGCGGGACTTCCGGCATCAGGCGCTTGAACAGAGGTCCCAGGGCCCTGCCCAGCCAATCGACGATGCCGGCTTTTTCGGCAATGCGCAGAAAACCCAGCCATAACGTCAGGGTGCCGAAGAGCAAGATCATCACTTCGACGGACAACTTGGCCATGGCGAAGATGCTTTCCACGATCGCCGAGAAGATCCCCGCGTTGCCCCCCACCAGCCATTGGGCGAGCGCCGACACCGTAGAGACGACGAAAAAGCTGAGCCATAGGCCGTTGAGCATCAAGAAAACTCCTGGAAGATGATGCGAATGATAGCGGCCTACCCCCAGAAACAACAAACCCCGGCCAGGGCCGGGGTTTGTGGGAGTTGCACTACCAGGCGAGGTTACTCACCTTTTGGCAGGGCTTCCTTGCTGCGCCAGTGCGGCAGCGAGTTCCAGTAGCGCTCGCCCTTGGCGTTGTCGTACATGCCTTCCCAACGGGAGATTACCAGTACCGCCAGGGCGTTACCGATCACGTTCAGGGCTGTACGGGCCATGTCCATCACACGGTCAACACCGGCGATAAAGGCCAGGCCTTCCAGCGGGATACCCACGCTGCCCAGGGTCGCCAGCAGTACCACGAAGGATACGCCTGGTACACCGGCGATGCCTTTGGAGGTCACCATCAGGGTCAGTACCAGCAGCAGTTGCTGGCTGATCGACAAGTCGATGCCATACAGCTGGGCGATAAAGATTGCCGCGATGCTCTGGTACAGGGTCGAGCCGTCAAGGTTGAACGAGTAGCCGGTCGGTACCACAAAGCTGCAGATCGCTTTCGGGCAGCCGTAGGCTTCCATCTTCTCGATCACGCGTGGCAGCACGGTTTCGGAGCTGGCGGTGGAGTAAGCCAGAACCAGTTCATCCTTGAAGATACGGATCAGCTTGAACACCGAGAAGCCGAACAGCTTGGCAATCAGGCCCAGCACCGCAACGGCGAAGAACAGGATGGCGCCGTAAACCAGCAGCACCAGCTTGGCCAGAGGCACCAGCGAGGCGAAACCGAAGTTGGCGACGGTCACGGCGATCAGGGCGAACACACCGATTGGCGCGTAGTTCATGATCATGTGAGTGACTTTGAACATCGACTCGGACACGCCCTGGAAGGTTTTCACCAGCGGGTCGCGCAGTTCGGCGTTCAGGCTCGACAAACCGAGACCGAAGAGCACCGAGAAGAAGATGATCGGCAACATCTCACCGCGAGCCATGGCCGCGAAGATGTTCGATGGAATCAGGTTGAGGATGGTCTCGATAAACGCATGTTCATGCGTGACTTCAGCTGCCGTGGCTGCGTACTTGGAAATATCGACCGTGCCCAGGGTGCTCATGTCGATCCCGGCACCGGGTTGGAACACGTTGGCCAGCACCAGGCCGACCAGGATCGCGATGGTGGTGACCACCTCGAAGTAAATGATGGTTTTAAAACCGATACGACCGAGTTTCTTCGCATCTCCCACGCCTGCAATCCCGACAACCAGTGAAGAAATCACGATTGGGATTACGATCATCTTGATCAGACGGATAAAGATATCGCCGGCAGGTTGCAGAACGTTACTGATCCACCAGGCCTTTTCAGCACTGAAATGGTTAAGCAGCGCGCCGATTGCAATCCCGAGGACCAGACCAATCAGGATCTGCCAGGCGAGGCTAAGTTTTGCCTTCTTCATGTCATTACCCTTACTTCAAGTGGACTCGGGCAGAGGCTCTGAATAGAGCGCTTGAAAGCGCAAAAAGCAGAAACCGCCACCCCCGTAGAAGGTCGCCCAAACCGAGCCAGAAAGGCTCTTTGGCAGGCGAAAAAAGGCGCAACTATTCCCATGCATGAGGTGGCCGTCTAATGCCGTAAACGCCTACCCTATGCCGAATCGGCATGGGTTTTGTCCGACAAGACCTCAAATCGCCCCTCCTGAGAATCCACAGAATAGACGACATAAGTGCCGTAGACCGGCTGTTTCAAGGTCTTTTTGGCTAAGGAGGGGGTGGCATTAAGCCGCTTATATCCAAGAAATATCCGACAACACAAATCAGATATAAGTCCGGGCTATTTTTCTACAAGTCGATATACGGTCGACGTTTCGAAGTGCTGGTCAGGCCACATTTGTTTTCAAAAAAATGAACCCTGATAAGGCATTACAGCCGCCGAAAGATTTTCTCCGGGCACAAAAAAACCAAGGTAGAACCTTGGCTGCCTGCATCCATGTAACCGGTTTCATGCCCCTCGGCCGCCGCCCGTTACCAGGACAGCGACCGTAGCCTTAAAGGAGGGGGCGGTCATCTCTAGCCTCGACCGCGGCGACCAAAGATAAAGGACACCACAAACATCACCAGGAACACGACAAAGAGAATCTTGGCGATGCCGGTAGCGGTGCCCGCAATACCACCGAAGCCCAGGACAGCAGCGATGATGGCGATAATCAGGAAGGTAATGGCCCAACTCAACATGGTGATTCTCCTTATTACTGTGCGAAACAGGGTGATGAGGGTGTGTCTCGACGCCCGATCAGGGCCTCAAGGTTGTGAACACTTAAAACACCCAACGTTCAGGTGCTGGTTGCGAGCGGGCGATTTGGGTTTCGTCCGAGGCTGCGAGTTCGTAACGGCCAGTGGTATCAGACACTGGGCCAAATGCCTTGAAGTGCTGCTGGGGAGCGATGTAGTGCTGTGCAGCGGCAACCGGCTGCGGTGCTTGCTCCAACCGGCCCAACTGCTGACCACCGATCAGGGTCACCGACAACGCAAGGCTGGCGAACAGACCTTGTTGCAGATGCAATGACGAAACACGCAAGTTGGAGAATTCGTGAATATTCATGTTCAAACTCCTGCCACCCGGTGGTCAATGTGAGGTTGAGCCGCTCTGTGCGACGCTCTGTACAAGGGTAATTGCAGGGGCCGTGCCAGCTTTTGACACAATGAAAAAACCGTTATAAATCAATGTGTTATCTATTTGTTCGAATGGATTTGACGCGCAACCTGCACGATGCCCGGCCTGCGGGTCGGGCGTTCTGCACGATCAGGGGATACCACACGTCGCGTAGCAGCTGACTCGCGGAGCGAGGCTGCGTGCGGCGGCACAGCCGTCGCAAATCAGACACCACGGTGTGCCAGTAAAATTCGGTTTTCAGGGTTTACGACGGCTTCGCCGTCGGACGCAGCCTTGCTCCGCGAGTCAGCTGCTGCGAGAGGGATTAATTTCGACCTGCGACTCAACGCAAAAAGCCGCAAAATCAGCCAGTTACCTTATGCAGGCCAGAGCCTTCGGTGCTAGCCTCGGAATCAATCAGAAAAATCATGCAACTTGCCCGATTATTCCGACACTAACCAAGACCA
Organism: Pseudomonas sp. FSL W7-0098; assembly: GCF_005930585.1. Classification (NCBI taxonomy): domain Bacteria; kingdom Pseudomonadati; phylum Pseudomonadota; class Gammaproteobacteria; order Pseudomonadales; family Pseudomonadaceae; genus Pseudomonas; species Pseudomonas sp. FSL W7-0098. The sequence goes on along the minus strand of NZ_RXHW01000004.1, from coordinate 255,301 downwards.
CATATAAAGGAACGTAGGAAATGGATTCAGCCAAAGAGCAACAGGGCCGCATTCTGCTGGTCGACGATGAGTCCGCCATCCTGCGTACATTCCGCTATTGCCTCGAAGACGAGGGCTACACTGTCGCCACCGCTAACAGCGCAGCGCAGGCCGACGCACTGCTGCAACGACAGGTGTTCGATCTGTGTTTTCTCGATCTGCGCCTGGGCGAAGACAACGGTCTGGATGTGCTGGCTCAAATGCGTATCCAGGCGCCGTGGATGCGTGTTGTGATAGTCACTGCCCACTCGGCCGTCGATACAGCCGTTGATGCGATCCAGGCAGGTGCCGCCGATTATCTGGTCAAGCCGTGCAGCCCCGACCAGCTAAGGCTGGCCACGGCCAAGCAACTGGAAGTGCGCCAGTTGGCGGCCCGGCTTGAAGCCCTGGAGGGTGAAGTACGCAAGCCCAAAGAAGGCCTCGACTCCCATAGCCCGGCCATGATGGCGGTGCTCGAAACCGCCCGCCAGGTGGCCGGTACGGATGCCAATATCCTTATTCTCGGCGAGTCGGGTACCGGTAAGGGGGAGCTGGCACGCGCAATCCACGGCTGGAGCAAACGGGCGAAAAAGTCCTGTGTCACGATCAATTGTCCGTCACTGACGGCCGAGCTGATGGAAAGCGAACTGTTTGGCCATACCCGTGGAGCCTTTACCGGTGCCAGCGAAAGCACTCTGGGCCGGGTGAATCAGGCCGATGGCGGTACCTTGTTCCTCGATGAAATCGGCGATTTCCCGCTGGCCCTACAGCCAAAACTGCTGCGCTTTATTCAGGACAAAGAATACGAGCGCGTCGGCGACCCCGTTACCCGCCGCGCCGATGTACGCATTCTGGCCGCCACCAACCTCCACCTTGAGGACATGGTGCGCGATGGCCGCTTCCGTGAAGACCTGCTCTACCGTCTCAACGTGATCACCCTGCATTTGCCGCCGCTGCGCGAGCGCAGTGAGGATATCCTGACCCTGGCCGACCGTTTCCTGGCCCGTTTCGTCAAGGAATATGCTCGCCCTGCCCGCGGCTTCAGTGAGGAAGCCCGCCGGGCCCTGGCCAATTACCGTTGGCCGGGCAATATCCGCGAGTTGCGCAATGTGGTTGAGCGCGCGAGTATTATTTGCCCGCAGGAAGTGGTTGAAGTCAGCCATCTGGGCATGGCCGAACAAACGGTACCCAACGCCCCGCGCATTGGCGCTGCTCTGAGCCTCGATCAACTGGAGAAAGCCCATATCGGCGCCGTCCTGGCCACCAGTGAAACCCTGGATCAGGCAGCAAAAACCCTGGGTATCGATGCCTCGACGCTGTACCGCAAACGTAAGCAGTACAACCTGTGAGCCCGCGATGAAACTTGCGATCAAGCTGCGCACCCGCCTGTTCCTGAGCATTTCCGCGTTAATCACGGTGGCGCTGCTTGGTCTGTTGCTTGGCGTCGTCAGCGTGATGCAAATGGCGAAAACCCAGGAAGCGCTGATTCGTAACAACTTCATTACCCTCGATCTGGGCCTGAAACTGCGTCAGTCGCTGGGCGATCAGTTGGTGATGATGCTGCATAACCAGCCAGATCCCGAAGCGCTGAAGTCATCAGCCCGGGAGTATTTGAAGCTGCTCGACGAGGGCATCGAGCATGAGCGTAAAAACAATCTGCATAGCGGTTTTGCCCAGGCCCGGGAGGATTACAGCAGTTTTTTGCTGGCCTTCAACAAGGCCAGCGACGCGCAACTGAACCTGAGCAATGACAAGGATCTGACCAGCCGCTTCAATCAACTGCGCAACGGTCTGATTACCGAACACCGTCGTGCGCTCGACACCATATATGCCGCCCAGGCCGCAGCCCGGGATCGCGCCTTGGTCGTCGCCGCCTTGCTCGGCCTGGTCGGCATTGCCGTGCTGATCATCGGCTTTATCACTGCCCACGGTATTGCCAGGCGTTTTGGTGCCCCGATCGAGGCACTGGCCAAGGCCGCGGATAACATTGGCAAAGGCAATTTCGAAGTGGTGTTGCCGCTCTCCTCGGCCACAGAGATGAACCTGCTGACGCGGCGCTTTGGGATTATGGCCGAGGCATTGCGCCAGCATCAGGCAACCAACATCGACGAGCTGCTGGCGGGCCAGCAGCGGCTGCAAGCGGTACTCGACAGTATCGATGACGGGTTGTTGATGATCGATCAGCAAGGCCGGCTGGAGCACTTGAACCCCGTCGCACAGCGCCAGCTGGGTTGGGATGAAGGGCGATTGGGGCAGTCGCTGGGTGAGGCCTTGCAACGTCCGGAACTCGACCAGCAACTGCAAACAGTACTGCGCGGAGGCAGTCTTGAGCGCTTGCCGGAAGACTTGAGCGTCGACATTGAAGGCGAAACCCGACTCCTGACCTACAGCTTGACCCCGGTGAGCCAGCCCAAGGGGCCTATCCTCGGCGCCGTCATGGTGCTGCACGACGTCACCGAGCAGCGTGCCTTTGAGCGGGTACGCAGCGAGTTCGTGTTGCGGGCCTCCCATGAGTTGCGCACCCCCGTCACCGGCATGCATATGGCGTTCGGGTTGTTTCTGGAGCGTTCACGCTTTGATCCCCAGTCACGGGAAACCGACCTGCTCAACACCGTCAACGAAGAAATGCAGCGCCTGATGCAGTTGATCAATGACCTGCTGAACTTCTCCCGCTATCAAAACGGCATGCAGAAGCTGACGCTGGCCCCCTGCAGTGTCGAACACATGCTCGAGGACGCCCGTGTCCGTTTCGCCGACCGTGCGCGGGTAAAAAATGTCGAGCTGCTGGTGCAGCTGCAACAACCGCTACCTGAGTTGCGGGCCGATCAGGCCCAGTTGGAGCGGGTGCTGGACAACCTGCTGGACAACGCCTTGCGCCACACCGCCAGTGGCGGGCAGATCTGCCTGCAGGCCAGGCGCCATGGGGAACGGGTGATTATCAGCATCGAAGACAATGGCGAAGGCATTGCCTATAGCCAACAAGGGCGGATTTTTGAGCCCTTTGTGCAAGTGGGGCGCAAAAAGGGTGGCGCCGGCCTTGGGCTGGCACTGTGCAAAGAGATTGTGCAACTGCATGGCGGGCGCATTGGGGTGTATTCGCGTCCAGGGCAAGGCACACAATTTTACATGGCCCTGCCATTGCTCTAGCTCATCAGTGCTTTTGCGTGTTCAGCACTTTCAAAATGGCCGCACTTTCAGCATCCGGAGTGCCATCGTATCGCGAAGGCCTGAAATGCATCTGGAAGGCGGCCAGAACGTGACGAGTGGCGACATCCAGCTCTCCAGTTTGCGGGGTTTCGTAGCCCAGAAGCGCCAGTTGCTGCTGGAACCAGGTGATGCTTGGCAAGTTGCTGGCGTACAGTGCTTGCTCCCGGGCTACGGCCCGGGCGTTTGGCCAGATGCCAAAGCCAGCGTCGGCCAGGCGCTTCCAGGGAAACAGCGGGCCCGGATCCAGCTTGCGCAAGGGCGCGATATCGCTGTGGCCAATGATGTTGCGCGGGTCGATCTGATAGCGGGTTGAAATATCTTTGAGCAGTGCGATAACCGACTGGACCTGACCCTCTGTATAGGGGTACCAGACTCGACCTTCGGGCGTATCGCGAAAACCCTTGTTGACGATTTCAATGCCGATGGAGCTGGAGTTCAGCCAGGTGCGGCCCTTCCATTGGCTTTCACCGGCGTGCCAGGCGCGCTGGTTTTCATCCACCAGTTTGTAAATGGTCGGCGGAGTATCCCCGACCAGGTAATGGCTGCTGACCGGACCGCGGGTTAACAGCTCCAGGGAGCGCTCCAGCGAGGTTGAGGTGTAGTGAAGCACCACAAACTGCACGCGGCTGTCGTGGTTGATCGAAGGATGACTGGTGTCCATGCGCAGACCGTTGCTGCAACCGGCCAGCAGGGCAAGGGACAAGATCAGGGCGGAGAATTTCATGGGCGAGAACAACACGACTGAGCAATTAATAGGCAAGCATACCTTACCGCCCGTGTCGTGCAGCTGTACCGGATGAAGACAAGGGCTGCGACCTTGTAAACACCAACAGGGTCGCAGCCTTCGTAAGGTGATTTATTTGCCGCACACCAGGTAAAAACTCATCGATGAATCCCCGGATGGCCCGTTGGCACCTAGCATCAAGCCTATAACATTCACTTCGGATCGGGTCGGTTTGCTCGACAATTTGGCGATGCCATAAAGGGTATGTTCATAGCTTGAATTGTCGTAAGTCGATGCCACACAAAATTTTGGCTCCTTTTGAAAGGCATCGGGCATCAGATTAACTTTATAACTGGCTGCATAATCGGGTTGGCTGGAGTATTCAATACTTTCAATCCAGTGCGGCGATTGTGCGGCCAGTGTTCCATCCTTGTTAATGGAGGCCGAATAGATCGGGGTTTTAGTGGCTGCACTTACCGAAACAGAGCCCGTGATCAAAAAGAACACAGATAACAAGTAAATCAATATTTTCATACACTACCTTTTACGGCCGTACACCGTACTGGCTTTATACCACCGGGCTAGAGCCTGCAGTGCCCGGCGGCATTGTCGATGGGGGTTTGATAATGAGATGTCCACAGTGCCGTCGTTACTTGTCGGGTAACCAAGCCGGTCTGTTATTTTATATAAGTCGCCCACTCACAACCCGTCAAGAAAGCCGCGAGGAAATCCGTTAATTAATTTTAAATACCGACAGGGACTACTTGCTGTCTAGAAAGTAACTACATAAAGCGACAAATAAATATCAAGTTTCAATAGTCGCTGCTTGAGGCTCCACGCAGTTACGTCCACGCCGTTTGGCCCGATACAGTGCTTCATCAGCCCGTTTAAGCACATGGTCACTGCGATCACCCGGCCTGAACGCGGATACACCGATAGACGTGGTGATGGTCACGGGTTCGCCCTTGAAGTGGAACGGGCAGGCCTGGATTGCTGCCCGCAGCTTCTCGATCAGATGCAAACCTGCGCTCAACGGAGTATCGGGCATCAGTAGCACAAACTCTTCGCCACCAAAGCGGGCAATAAAGTCGATCGGCCGCAGATGCTTGCGCAACTGGGTGGCAATGATCTTGAGCACCTTGTCGCCCGCCAGGTGGCCGTAACCATCATTGATACGCTTGAAATGATCGAGGTCGAGCATGGCAATCAGTAGAGGATTACCGTTTTTTTGCCACTGATCGACTTCATATTGCAGGCGTTCGCCCCATGCCGCCCGGTTAGGCAGATCGGTCAGGGGGTCTATCAGTGCTTTTTGGCGCTGTTCTTCAAGATGCTCGCGATAGCCCTGGGCCTGCTGTTCCATGCTCGCGATACGCTCGGCCAGCCCCTGGAGGTGGGCCGAGACCTCCTGTTCACGGGCGATGCGCTGCTGCTGGTGCTGGTCCATCGTGCCCAGCAGTCCTTCGAGACGATTTTCCAGCAGGTGCTTGAGGCTGTTAAGGTCAACGGCGTCCTGCACGCTGTTTTGCAAACCGTCCACATGTTCGCGCAGCTGGCTGTGCAAGTCGTCGGCGGCGGATCGACCCTCGGCATGACCCTCGCTGGCCGCCTGGAGGTTGTTCTGAAATGACTCCAGGCGTTCATTGAGCTGTTTGAGGTAAGCCTCGAACTCATGCTGGCCGCTGTCAGTGATGGCCAGCATCAAAACAGCAAGATCGTCGAGGATCGGTAGTAATTCGTACCAGTTGAGCCCTTTTTCCAGACGCCGGCACATGGCCTCGGCCTGTGGCCTGTGGTGTTCAGGCAGCGACAGGCCGCTCAACAACCCGAGCAGTGTGGACTCAATGTGCTCGGCCACGCTGCTGTAGGTTGGCTCGGGGGCATCAGGCAAGGCATAGACAGCATCGACTTCGGCCAGCTCAGTCTGTTCGTCGAGCGGCGACTGCTCAACGAAATCCCGGGCTTGATCATTTTCGGCCTCAACCATCGCGACCACTGACTCAAGTGCACCGCTGGATGCATGCTCTTGAGCCTCTAGAGGTACCGAAGGGGGCGGCTCGGCAAGCGCCTGGGCGTCATCGTCAGCCGTAGCAACGGGCGGCAAGGGCTGTGGTTCGGCTTCAACAATTACCGGTTCAGGCTGAGGCGTGGGTACTGCCGGCGGCTCGGCAACATGCGCTGGGACCACGCTGTTCGGCGCAGCCGGTCGCGGCGCCTGAGTCTCAACCGGAATCGGAACCACAGTCGCTTCGCCAAGTGCCTTTTCAGCGTCTTGTGCACCAAATAATCGCTGTAACAAGCCCGGCTTGGGCGGCTGGGCGTCATTGAGTTGCGGCGCCAGTGCCTGCCCTTGCAAGTGACTCAGCTCACCAAGCAGCAGCGGTATTTCTCGGGCGTGCGTCACCCGGTTTTCGAGCTGTTTGGCATAGGCCTTGAGCGGCTTGCTGACCTCACGGGGCAGTGGCAGGGCCTGCAGTTGGGTGACCAGCGTATTGAGCGCTGCGCTGACTTGCTCAACCCGGGTTTCACGTCGCTGCTCGGAGTCGAGCACGGCTTTTTCAAGGCGCGGGAGCAAGGCGGCAAGGGCGGCGTCCATCTCATTGGTGCGCACCGCTTCGCGCATTTCTTTCATGCATTGGTCGACCGTGCGGTCCGTGCCCTCAGCGGCCAGGGTGCTACGCACCAGGCCACGGCGCAGCAAGTCGAGGCGGGCATTCCAGCGGCGCTCAAGCTTGTCTTGCAGCTCCACGCTTTTAAGGTATTTCTCTTTCCAGCGCGCGGCCTCGTCCCTCATGCCTTCGCCCCGTTGTCAGGCGGGCGCAGCGCGATCTGGGAGTCGACGCCGACAGAGCCTGGCAGACGGATATCGACGGCTACCGGCAGATGGTCCGAGATAGGCTGATCCAGTACCTGGACGCGCTCAAGGGTCAGGCTTGGGCTGAGCAAAATATGATCCAGGCAACGTTGCGGGCGCCAACTGGGGAAGGTGGCCTCCATTTGCGGCGCCAGCAGCCCGAGGTCCCGCAGTGGCGAGGTGTGCAGCAGGTCGTTGGCATGGGTGTTCATGTCGCCCATCAACACCTGGTGCTGATAGTCGCCAATCAACTCGCGAATATAGGCCAGCTGCCGGGTACGGGTTTTGGTTCCCAGCGCCAGGTGCATGACCACGACCACCAAAGCGTCGGGGCCTTCACCAAAGCGCACCAGAATCGCACCACGCCCCGCAGGGCCGGGCAAGGGATGATCTTCAATCGCGGCAGGGCGCAACCGGCTGAGCACACCATTACTGTGCTGGGCCAGACGCCCGAGATTGCGATTGAGTTGTTGATACCAGTAGGGAAATTCGCCCTGCTGGGCAAGATACTTGACCTGATTGATGTAGCCAGAACGATGGCTACCACCGTCGGCCTCTTGCAGGGCGACCAGGTCGAAGTCGCCGAGCAGGTCACCAATACGCTCCAGGTTACCGGCCCGCCCCTTATGGGGGAGCACATGCTGCCAACTGCGGGTCAGGTAATGCCGGTAACCCTGGGTGCTGTTACCCACCTGGATATTGAAACTGAGCAGTCGTAAACGTCGATCATCCGGCATCCCGCAGGACGCCAGATGATCTTCGTTGATCTGCGGCTCATGCAGACCAACACTTCGCTCGCCTTTCCAGCGGAGCATGGGCGAGGGCGCCGCTTAGTTTTTTGCGCCCGCTGCGCGCTCTTTGGCGATCAGCTGGTCAGCCACGCTCAAAGCGCCTTCAGGGCCACCGGCAGTGCCCAGGTCGAAGCGGTACTTGCCGTTGACGACCATGGTCGGTACGCCGGAGATTTGATAGGCCTGTGCCTTCTTCTTGGCGTCTTCAACTTTGCCTTTGACGGCGAACGAGTTGTAAGTGCTCAGGAACTTGTCTTTATCGATGCCTTCACCGGCCAGGAAATCAGCCATTTCTTCTGGGGTTGCCAGCTTCTTGCCGTCGTGGATGGCCTGGAACACGGCTTTGTGAACCTTGTTTTCAACGCCCATGGCTTCAAGGGTGATGAACAATTGGCCATGCACATTCCAGATCCCGCCAAACATGGCAGGGATACGCACGAAGCTCACGTCGGCGGGCAGTTTTTCTGCCCAGGGATTGATGGTTGGCTCGAATGCAAAGCAATGCGGGCAGCCATACCAGAACAGCTCGACCACTTCGATCTTGCCAGGCACGGCAACCGGAACGGCGCTGCTCAGCTCTACATATTGTTTGCCCGCTTCAAGCGGCTCGGCAGCTTGAGCGGTCATGCCAAACAGGCTGGCACTGACGAGAGCGGCGCTGAGAATCAGATTACGCATGCTTTACTCCTGGACAGATAAGGTCATATCAACGTGACCTGTATTCAGACAGGTCCATGCTGGCTTGAGTTCGATAGTGTAACTGTAGACGCGATGCAAAAGGGCAGCCGAAGCTGCCCTTTGAGGTTCACATTCAAGGATTAAACGATCGTTAACGTGACCTCTGGTTTCAAGACCTGGCCCCGCCGACCGTACAGACCTTAGTGCAGGCCTTGAATATAGCTGGCCAGCGCCTTGATGTCCTTGTTGCTCATTTTGGCCGCGATGCCGCGCATGATCATCGAGTCACCATCGTTGGTGCGGTCGCCTTCACGGAAGTCTGTCAGCTGTTTCTCGATATAGCTGGCGTGCTGGCCGCCCAGGTGCGGGAAACCGGCAGCGGCAAGGCCCTGGCCGTCTGGGGAGTGGCAGCCGATGCACGCTGGCATGCCTTTCTCAAGGTTGCCACCACGGAACAGGGCTTCACCCTGGGCTACCAGGGCCGGGTCAGCAGCGCCAACCGAACCTTTCTGGCTTGAGTAGTAGGCAGCGATGTCGGCAAGGTCCTGATCGTTCAGGTTCGCCAGCAGGCCGGTCATTTCCAGCACCTGACGCTTGCCGTCCTTGATTTCATGCAACTGCTTGAGCAGGTAGCGATCACCTTGCCCGGCCAGCTTGGGGAAGTTTGGGGCCATGCTATTGCCGTCCGGACCGTGACAAGCGCCACATACAGCGGTTTTTGCCTGACCTGCAGCAGCATCACCTACCACAGCGGTGCTAGCAGCCTGGGCAATACCGCTGACGCCCAAGGTCAACAGCAGACTCACGAGTAATTTGTTCATCAGCTAATCCAACTACGGCTAAGGGTTAAAGAGTTATGGGCCGGGCTCACTCGCTTATCCACTGTAGGACAGTTCGGTAATCCTCGACACTGCAGTCCATGCACAAACCACGCGGCGGCATCGCCTTGAAACCCTGGGTCACATGTCGTACCAGCGCCTACATACCTTGCTCTTACCTTGGCCTATTAGCTGACCAGCATGGCAGACAATACAAACGCGGTTGTACACGGCTTCCGGATCCTGTGTAGCCTGAATGCTGTAACGTGGCATCAAGACACCGGCACCAGCAGTCATAAAACGACCTTTTCAGGGTTGGGAGCCTGCTGCGTTCTAATGCGCAACCTGGGTTTTTTGCTCCCGTGTTCTTCATCCTACGCTGGGACAAAGCGCACACAAAATCTGCGGCATTATATACTGGCGTCACTGAAACGGAAACGACACGCTCGCCGCGTCCATTCCTGACGCCGCTCACATCGGAAATCCCATGCAACTCAAGAACCCCATTCTCGGTCTGTGCCAACAGGCCACCTTCATGCTCAGCGCTGCCAAAGTCGATCAATGCCCCGATGACGAAGGCTACGAAGTCGCGTTTGCCGGGCGCTCCAACGCCGGCAAGTCCAGTGCACTCAACACTTTGACCCACGCCAGCCTGGCGCGCACGTCGAAAACTCCGGGCCGCACTCAGTTGCTGAACTTCTTCCAACTGGACGAAGAACGTCGCCTGGTCGACTTGCCAGGTTACGGTTATGCCAAGGTGCCGATCCCGCTGAAATTGCACTGGCAGCGCCACCTTGAAGCATATTTCGGCAGCCGTGAAAGCCTCAAGGGTGTGATCTTGATGATGGATATCCGTCATCCAATGACCGATTTCGACCTTTTGATGCTGGATTGGACCGTGTCCAGCGGCATGCCTATGCACATTTTGCTGACCAAAGCCGACAAACTGACGTACGGCGCTGCAAAAAATACGCTGCTTAAAATCCAGTCGGACATTCGCAAGCAATGGGGCGATGCCGTCACCATCCAGTTGTTCTCCACGCCAAAGCGCATGGGCCTGGAAGAGGCGTACACCGTGCTGGCACGCTGGATGGAATTGCCGAACAAAGGCGAAGAACTGGTTGAAGCCGACGAGTAACAAATCGCAGGCAAAAAAAACCCCGGACTTCGCATGGGGGGAAGGAGGTCCGGGGTTCAAGTACTGAACCGCTAGGGCGGGGTTCAGGTATCTGCCAACACTTAACACAACATTAGGAGCTTTGAAGGGCTTCACCACCCATTCAATAAATCTGAGTGGTGTTGGCAGATTTAGTTCCGGGAGCTTAAAAACTCTTTGGAATAAGCCCGGTCTCTGCAGCAGCAATAAATTTTTAGTGTGGGAGCGGGCTTGCTCGCGATGGCATCAACGCGGTCATTGCGACAGACCGCGTCGCCTGCATCGCGAGCAAGCCCGCTCCCACATTCCCTCATTAATGCGCTTCATCCCAGTTGTTGCCCACGCCTACTTCAACCACTAGCGGCACATCCAGCTTCGCCGCTTCGCTCATGTGTATCCGCACTTCATCACGCACCTGGTCCACCAGGTCTTCGCGCACTTCTAGCACCAGTTCATCGTGTACCTGCAGGATGACGCGGGCATCGAGGCCTGAGGCGCTGAGCCAGTTATCCACAGACACCATGGCTTTTTTGATGATATCGGCTGCCGTGCCCTGCATCGGTGCGTTGATTGCCGTGCGTTCGGCGCCTTTGCGCAGCGCCGGGTTTTTCGCGTTGATTTCCGGCAGGTACAAGCGACGACCGAAAATGGTCTCGACATAGCCTTGCTCGGCAGCCTGGGTGCGCGTGCGCTCCATGTAGTCCAGCACGCCCGGGTAACGTGCGAAATAACGGTCGATATAGGCTTGCGACTGTTTGCGGTCGACGCCGATCTGTTTGGCCAGGCCAAAGGCGCTCATGCCGTAGATCAGGCCGAAGTTGATGGCCTTGGCACTGCGGCGCTGGTCGGTGGTGACGTCCGCCAGATCAACCCCGAACACCTCGGCAGCGGTGGCGCTGTGCACGTCCAGATTGTTGCGGAAGGCATGCAGCAAACCTTCGTCCTTGGCCAGGTGGGCCATGATCCGCAGCTCGATTTGCGAGTAGTCGGCCGCCAGCAGTTTGTAGCCTTTAGGGGCCACAAAGGCCTGACGGATCCGACGACCTTCGGCGGTACGGATCGGAATGTTCTGCAAGTTTGGATCACTTGAAGACAAACGACCGGTCGCCGTGACGGCCTGGTGGTAGGAGGTGTGGATACGGCCCGTACGCGGGTTGATCTGCTCAGGCAGGCGATCGGTGTAGGTGCTTTTCAGCTTGCTCATGGAGCGGTACTGCATCAGCACCTTGGGCAGCGGGAAGTCCTGCTCGGCCAGTTCCGCCAGCACGGCTTCGGCAGTCGAAGGCTGGCCTTTGGCCGTTTTGCTGATGATTGGCAGACCGAGTTTTTCATACAGGATCACACCCAGTTGCTTGGGTGAGCTCAGGTTGAACTCCTCACCGGCAATGGCAAAAGCCTCACGCTCAAGCGCAACCAGTTTGTCACCCAGCTCAACACTCTGGATACCCAGCAGGTTGGCATCCACCAGCGCGCCCTGACGTTCAATACGCGCCAGTACCGGCACCAGCGGCATCTCGATGTCCGTCAATACGCTGTTGAGGCTAGGGATCGCTGCGAGTTTTTCGTGCAGTACATGGTGCAAACGCAAGGTCACGTCGGCATCTTCGGCCGCATACGGGCCGGCCTGCTCCAGGGAAATCTGGTCGAAGGTCAGTTGCTTGACGCCCTTGCCGGCAATGTCCTGGAAGCTGGTGGTGGTGTGGCCCAGGTACTTGAGGGCCAGGCTGTCCATATCGTGGCGGCTGCCCGTGGAGTCGAGCACATAGGACTCAAGCATGGTGTCGAAGGCAACGCCCTGAACCATGATCCCGCAGGATTGATCGCCACCGATGGCGCAGTTGGCCAGAATATTCATGTCGTACTTGGCGTGTTGTCCGACCTTGGCTTTGCTCGGGTCTTCCAGCAGCGGCTTGAGGGCACGCAATACCGTGTCGCGATCCAGTTGCTCGGGTACGCCCATGTAGGAATGGGTCAATGGAATGTAAGCCGCTTCGCCAGGCTTGACCGCGAACGACAGGCCCACCAGCTGCGCTTGCTGCGCGTCCAGGCCGGTGGTTTCGGTATCAAAGGCAATCAATTTGGCGTCGTTGAGTTTTTTTAGCCATACATCAAAGCGAGCCTGATCGAGGATGGTCTCGTACTGTTGCTCCGCTTCGGCGGGCGCTTCAGGAGCCTCATGCACAATCACCTGCCCGGCACGCTTGGCCTCGCGCTCAACTTCGGCAATCCAGCTTTTGAACTCAAGTTCGGTGTACAGCTCAATCAACTTTTCGCAGTCAGGCGCCTTGAGGTGCAAGTCTTCCAGGCCGATATCCAGCGGCACATCGATCTTGATCGTCGCCAATTGATAGGACAAAAACGCCATTTCGCGATGTTCTTCGAGTTTGGCAGGCAAGTTTTTGGCGCCGCGAATGGGCAGGGTCGGCACGATATCGAGCTTTTCGTACAGATCGACCAAACCACCGCCTACACCCACCAGCAAGCCGGACGCTGTCTTGGGACCAATACCAGGTACGCCTGGAATGTTGTCAGACGAATCGCCCATCAGCGCGAGGTAGTCGATGATCTGCTCGGGCGATACGCCAAATTTCTCTTTAACGCCCTCAATGTCCATCACGCTGCCGGTCATGGTGTTAACCAGCGTGATGTGGCCATCAACCAGCTGGGCCATGTCCTTGTCACCGGTGGAGATGACCACTGGTCGGTCTGCCGCGGCGCTGCTGCGGGCCAGCGTGCCGATGACATCATCGGCCTCCACGCCTTCAACGCACAGCAAGGGAAAACCCAGCGCAATCACACTGGCGTGCAATGGCTCGATTTGCACCCGCATGTCATCGGGCATGCTCGGGCGGTTGGCCTTGTACTCGGCGTACATGTCATCGCGAAATGTCCCGCCCTTGGCATCGAAAACCACCGCGAACGGGCTGTCCGGATACTGCTTGCGCAGGCTTTTGAGCATGTTCAATACGCCCTTCACGGCGCCTGTCGGCAGCCCTTTGGACGTAGTCAGCGGCGGCAGCGCGTGGAAGGCGCGGTACAGATATGAAGAACCGTCCACCAGGACGAGGGGAGCTTGGCTCATGAGCAGGATCAACCTTTTCGGCGAGTCCGGCGCTAGAATGTCCGGACCAATGACGACAAAGGGACAAGGTTATCATGCGCACACTCAATCGCCTGTTGCTGACCGGTTTGTTTGCATTCACTCCGCTGGTAACCTTCGCAGCAGATGAAGCAGTCACCGCCGATCCAGATGTAACCATTCGCACGGAAGGCGATAAAACCATTCAGGAGTACCGTCAAAACGGTTTCCTGTACGCCATCAAGGTCACCCCAAAAGGGGGCAAACCGTACTTCCTGGTACGGGCTGATGGTACTGATGCCAATTACATCCGTTCCGACCAGCCGGATATGCTGATTCCTTCGTGGAAAATCTTCGAATGGAAGTAGCGTCTTAACTTTAATTGGCGCCGCCTTGCGCGGCGCCCGTACTGGCAATTTAAATCATGTCTGTATTCACCCCACTGACTCGCAGCGAGTTGGAAACCTTCCTTGCGCCTTATGAACTCGGCCGTTTGCTCGATTTCCAGGGGATTGCTGCGGGCAGCGAAAATACCAACTACTTCATCAGCCTGGAGCGCGGTGAATTTGTCCTGACCCTGGTTGAGCGTGGGCCGGTCAAAGAGATGCCGTTCTTTATCGAGTTGCTGGATGTGCTGCATGACGCCGACCTGCCGGTGCCATTCGCCTTGCGCACCGTTGACGGCCAGGCCCTGCGCGAACTCAAGGGCAAGCCGGCGCTGCTGCAGCCGCGCCTGGCGGGCAAGCATATTCGTGAGGCCAACGCCCAGCATTGCGCCCAGGTTGGGGAACTGCTCGGCCACTTGCATACCGCGACCCGCAACAACGTACTGGAACGCAAGACAGACCGCGGCCTGGACTGGATGCTGGCTGAAGGTCCTGCCTTGATGGCTGGTTTGTCGCCTGATTCAGCAGATTTGCTGCAAAAGGCGCTGCAGGAAATTACTGAGCGCAAGGCGCAGATTCTGGCGCTGCCCCGGGCGAACCTGCATGGCGACCTGTTTCGTGATAACGCGATGTTTGAAGGCACTCATCTGACCGGGCTGATCGATTTTTACAACGCCTGCTCGGGCCCGATGCTGTACGACGTGGCCATTGCCCTGAATGACTGGTGTGCAGACGAAGACGGTCAGATCGATGCTCCCCGCGCCCGTGCGCTGCTGGGCGCCTATGCCGCCCTGCGTCCGTTCACTGCCGCCGAGGCCGAGTTGTGGCCAACCCTGTTGCGCGTTGCTTGCGTGCGGTTCTGGCTGTCGCGCCTGATCGCAGCCCAGACCTTTGCCGGTCAGGACGTGCTGATTCATGATCCGGGCGAGTTTGAAAAACGCCTGGCTTTGCGTCAGACGGTGACCGTACAGCTGCCGTTCGCGTTGTAACAAACACTGAAATCAATTGTGGGAGCGGGCTTGCTCGCGATTGTAGCGACGCGGTGTATCTGAACAACCGCGTCGATCCAATCGCGAGCAAGCCCGCTCCCACAGAGGTTCTGGCAAGCCGCAACTTTTGTGAATGTCACACAATCTGTGGGAGTCGGCTTACAAGCTTTCCAGACACCCCGCCAGGTCATTGCCGAGTTTTTCCAGCAACTGCTCATACCCCTGCGCCGTCGCCGGGGTGTAGCCACCCAGGGCATCCAGCTCCGCCAACTTGACCGGCAACCCGGCCGTCAGGGTGTCAGCCAGGCGCGGACGCAGCGGCGGATCGCTGAATACACAGGTCTTGCCCACTTCCTGCAGACGCTTGCGCATGGCGGCTACGTGCTGGGCGCCCGGCTGAACTTCCGAAGCCACACTGAAGGTGCCCGTGTGCTTGATGCCGTAAGCGCTTTCAAAATAGTCGTAGCCTTCGTGGAAGACGAAGAACGGTTTGTCGGCAATCCCGGCCAGTCGCGTTTTGAGGCGCGCATTCAACGCATCCAGGCGTTCATTGAAGGCCTTGAGATTGCTTTGATACCTGGTCGCATTGGCAGGGTCTTTTTCACTCAGGTCCGCCGCCATTTTCGCGGCGATCACCCGCGCATTGTCCGGAGCCAGCCACAAGTGTGCATCCAGGGTGCCGGGACGATGATCGTGATCATGTTCGGCGGCATCTTCTTCGTGCGAATGGCTATCTTCGGCGAAATGACGCAATTTCAAGCCCGGCAGGGTTTGTACC
Source organism: Pseudomonas sp. FSL W7-0098 (assembly GCF_005930585.1). NCBI lineage: Bacteria > Pseudomonadati > Pseudomonadota > Gammaproteobacteria > Pseudomonadales > Pseudomonadaceae > Pseudomonas > Pseudomonas sp. FSL W7-0098. Next base: position 239,823 of record NZ_RXHW01000004.1, on the reverse strand, counting down.
GTAACCGATGGCAGGGTGCGGCCCTTGATCACTCGTGGCAGAAACCCTTCCATGTCCGGACCGATCCAGTAGAGAAGGTCTGCTGACTGCACGCGCCGTACGTCGGATGGGCGCAGCGCATAGTTATGCGGTGAGGCATTGGGCGGTAAAAGCACCTCCGGATGCCCCACGCCGTCCTGCACGGCAGCGGCAATCAGTTGCAGGGGCTTGATGCTGGTCAGCACGTTGACCTCGGCCCGGGCCGGGCTGATCACAAGCAAACTGGCGCTTAGAGCAAGAAAAAGGGAAAAAAGACGGGGCACGATAAGCACTCATGATGGCTGAAACAGGTAACATAATAACGTCTCTCTCAATAATCGTCGCCGCCCATGCCTATAACACCGCTTGCCAGCCGTCCCCACGACCATTCTCATTGTGTCCATAGCGCCCTGACCGAGGCCGATGCCTTGTGTGCGCAAAAGGGCCTGCGCCTGACCGCCTTGCGTCGACGGGTGCTTGAGCTGGTGTGGCAAAGCCACAAGCCGCTGGGTGCCTACGACATTCTTGCAGTACTGAGCGAGCAGGATGGCCGTCGCGCTGCGCCGCCTACCGTTTATCGGGCTTTGGACTTCCTGCTCGACAATGGCCTGGTGCACCGCATTTCCTCACTCAACGCTTTTGTTGGCTGCAGCCACCCCGAGCACCCGCACCAGGGCCAGTTCCTGATTTGCCGCAACTGCCACGCCGCCATCGAGCTTGAGCAAAAGTCCATCAGCGACGCAATTATCAATAGCGCCCGGGATGTCGGCTTTACTGTCGAAGGCCAGACTGTCGAAGTGGTCGGTTTGTGTTCGGGTTGCCGGGAGGCCTGATGAGCGCTGCACTGATTCGCCTGCAACATGTCACTGTGACCTATGCCGGACAAAACGTACTCGACAATATCGAGCTGAGCGTTGAACCGGGCCAGATCGTGACCCTGATCGGTCCCAACGGCGCCGGCAAGACCACGCTGGTCAAAGCCGTGCTCGGCCTGCTCAAGCCCACCAGCGGCAGCGTATGGCGCAAGCCCAAGCTGCGCGTGGGCTATATGCCGCAAAAGCTTCACGTTGACCCGACACTGCCATTGTCCGTGTTGCGCTTTTTGCGCCTGGTGCCCGGTGTAGACCGTGCCCAGGCCCTTGAGGCGCTAAAGGAAGTCGGTGCTGAAAAGGTCATCGATAGCCCGGTGCAAAGCGTGTCCGGTGGTGAAATGCAGCGCGTGCTGCTGGCCCGCGCCCTGCTGCGCAAGCCCGAATTGCTGGTGCTCGACGAGCCGGTGCAAGGCGTGGACGTGGCCGGTCAATCGGAGCTGTATGCCCTCATCACCCGCCTGCGCGACCGCCACGGCTGCGGCGTGCTGATGGTCTCCCACGATTTGCATCTGGTGATGAGCACCACCGATCAGGTGGTATGCCTCAACCGCCACGTCTGTTGTTCGGGCCATCCCGAGCAGGTGAGTGGTGACCCGGCTTTCGTTGAGCTATTTGGCAAAAACGCACAAAGCCTGGCGATTTATCACCACCATCACGACCATGCTCATGACTTGCATGGCTCAGTGGTTAGCGAAAATAACCCGGCGGCATCCGCCCACGTTCATGGAGAAGGCTGCAAGCATGGCTGATTTTCTGCTTTACGCCCTGCTGGCAGGTCTGGCTTTGGCAATAGTTGCAGGCCCTTTGGGGTCATTCGTGGTGTGGCGGCGCATGGCCTACTTCGGCGACACGTTATCGCACGCAGCCCTGTTGGGCGTAGCCCTGGGGTTCCTGCTGGATATCAGCCCGACCATTGCCGTGACCGTGGGCTGCCTGTTGCTGGCGGTGCTGTTGGTCACGCTGCAGCAGCGACAGTCGCTGGCATCCGACACACTGCTCGGAATTCTCGCCCCCAGCACCTTGTCCCTCGGGCTGGTCGTACTAAGCTTCATGCATGAAGTGCGGATCGACCTGATGGCGTATTTGTTTGGTGACCTGCTGGCCATCAGCCCAACCGACCTGATGTGGATCCTGGGTGGCAGCGCGACGGTTCTGGCCTTGCTGGTTGCACTGTGGCGACCATTGCTGGCGATCACCGTGCATGAAGAGCTGGCCATGGTTGAAGGCCTGCCCGTGGCGGCGTTACGATTGGCCCTGATGCTGTTGATTGCGGTGGTGATTGCCGTGGCGATGAAAATCGTCGGCGTGTTGCTGATTACCTCCTTGCTGATTATTCCGGCGGCCGCGGCCCAGCGTCATGCTCGCTCGCCGGAGCAAATGGCACTGGGCGCCAGCGCACTGGGCATATTGGCCGTAGTGGGTGGCCTTGCGCTGTCATGGTTTAAGGACACGCCAGCAGGCCCGTCGATTGTGGTGTGTGCCGCAGCACTGTTTTTGTTGAGTTTTGTTCTACCCCGTCGAGGGGTGTAGACTTGCTTGTTTTTTGCGCACTTAGAGAGCCGCAGGAATGAAGCTGTTCAACTCCCGTTACTTGCTCCTGGCCGCATTTTCTCTGCTGCTGGGCGCCTGCCAAAGCACGCCGTCGGCCGACACTACTGCCGCCGCCGCACGCGCTACGGCCATCGCACAGCTGGAGCAAAACCTGGCCAGCAGTGAACTCGCGACCGCTGAAGACCAATTGAGCGCCTTGCAGACGCAAACCCCGGATGATCCGCAGTTGGTGCAGTACCAGCGCCAACTGGCCGAGGCCTACCTGCAACGCAGCCAGATCGTCCTGCAAAAGGGTGATGTCAACGCGGCAGCTACCGCCCTGAGCCGTGCCCGCGCCCTGATGCCCAAGGCCCCTGCACTGACCGGTGGGGTCAATAGCGCCATTGCCCAGGCCCGCAAGGCCGAGCTGGACAAGGCTGAAGCCGCCCTCAAGGCTGCCGAGGCCCGACCACCGGCCAAGGTGATCGACCCGGCGGCCGAAAGCACCACCGTTGCACTGAACATCAACGATATTGCCAAACTTCGCCATCAACTGGATTTGATCGCGCAAGATATCGTCAATTACCAGTGCGCCGTCAGCCTGCAGGTTCCGCGTACGGCGGATTATCCATGGCTGGCCACACTGATCAGCAAGCGGGTTAAAAAGATCGACCCCGGGTTTGACCTCAAGCTGAACCGTCAAGTCATTCGCCACGTACCCGCACAAATGGTGCTGATCCCCAGCAAACCGGAATAAAACATCCGGGCATGAAAAACCCGTAGCAGCCAAAGGCTGCTACGGGTTTTTTGTTTTCGGCTAGGCCGGTATTGCCTTGGCCCTGGCCTCCCGTGACCACACGCGGTGTTGCCCGATGGCTGCAAAAAAGGCTTTTAGATCCTGGGCATCCTTGATCGCCAGCAACCCTTCATCTGCCTGTAGGTGCAGCACGTCCAGCAGTTGTCTGGCATCACCCTGCAAGGCGATGGCCTTGAGGTGCTTGTACGCTTCCAGCAGGTAGTGCAAGGCCACTCCGTCGCCGCTCAGTGCCTTGATCGACGCCGCGCCACCCGGTACGTACACCGCGTCGAACGCCACCGAAGGCAAGCCTTCCATCGACGCATCCACAGCCAGCAATGTGCCGTCAGCGGTTTTCACCGGGGCTGACGTCGGCCCCAGCAATTTGGCGTGGGCACCCTCTGCTGCAAGCGCCTGTTTCAGCGCATCGATCGCTTTGCCATCCACCCCGTTGGCCGCCAGGATCGCCACTTTTCGGGTTTTGATATTCCCTGCCAGCAGATTGGCCTGGCTCAGGGCCGGCGACTGGGTAAAGCGAGTCTTGCGCTCAGCTACCGTACCGGCCTTGGGTGCGGGCAAGCCCAGATTTTCGGCGACGCGCCTGGCCAGGCCCAAATCAATATTGGCCAGAATCTCATTCACCTGCCGCGCACGGATAGACTCGCGCTCAACTTTACCCAGCTCAAAGCTGTAGGCAGCAATGATGTGCTCTTGCTCATGGTTGCTCATGCTGTTGAAGAACAGCCGCGCCTGGGAGAAATGGTCACCGAATGATTCGCTGCGCTGACGGATTTTGTTGGCGTCGATGCGTTCCGGGTAACTCTCAAAACCGCCGTCACTGGCCGCCGGTGGGGTTTCTTTTGGCCAGCCGCCATCGATCGAGTTGGGTTCGTAGGCTGCACGCCCCTTGTGGAGGGTGCTGCGGTGCTGGGCATCACGCTGGTTGTTGTGGAATGGCGCCACCGGACGGTTGATCGGGATCTCATGAAAATTCGGCCCGCCAAGGCGACTGATCTGCGTATCCGTATAGGAAAATAGGCGCCCTTGCAGCAACGGGTCATTGGAAAAGTCGATCCCTGGAACAATGTGGCCAGGGCAGAAGGCGACTTGTTCGGTTTCTGCGAAAAAATTGTCCGGGTTGCGGTTGAGGACCATTTTTCCCAATGGCGTAATCGGTATCAGTTCTTCCGGGATCAGCTTGGTCGGGTCAAGGATATCGAAATCAAACTTATGCTCATCTTCCTCCGGGATGATCTGGACACCGAACTCCCACTCCGGGTAATCGCCCGTCTCAATGGCGTCCCACAGGTCACGGCGATGGAAGTCCGTGTCTTTGCCTGCGAGCTTCTGCGCTTCGTCCCACACCAACGAGCAAGTGCCTACACTTGGGCGCCAGTGAAATTTGACGAAGTTAGACTGGCCTTGCGCGTTGATGAAACGAAAGGTGTGCACGCCGAAGCCCTGCATGCTTCTCAGGCTTTTCGGAATGGCCCGGTCGGACATGGCCCAAATGACCATGTGAGCGGATTCCGGAACCAGTGAGACAAAGTCCCAGAAGGTGTCATGGGCCGAGCCGCCAGTAGGGATTTCATTGTGTGGCTCAGGTTTTACAGCATGTACAAAGTCTGGAAACTTCACCGCATCCTGTATGAAAAATACCGGCATATTGTTCCCGACCAGATCGAAGTTACCTTCGTCGGTGAAAAACTTGACCGCGAAACCGCGAACATCACGCACCGTATCCCCGGAGCCCCGCGGGCCTTGCACGGTGGAGAAACGCACGAATACGGGGGTTTGCTTGCCGGGGTCCTGCAAGAATCCTGCTTTGGTCAGTGCGCTGTGGGACTTGTACGCCTGAAAATAACCATGAGCACCAGTGCCTCGCGCATGCACGATGCGCTCGGGAATACGCTCATGGTCAAAATGCGTGATCTTCTCGCGCATGATGAAGTCTTCGAGCAGCGACGGCCCGCGCGAACCGGCCTTGAGGGTGTTCTGATTGTCAGCAATCTTCACCCCTTGGTTGGTTCGTAAGGCCTGATCGGTGGCGTCGTCGCGAAAGGTTTCAAGGCTTTCCAGTTTGACGTTGGTGTTACCACGATCCAGGGTGTCGGTGCCGGCCATCTGGCTCTTGTTGGAAGACGGTTTTTTGCTGCTCATCAGACTAAACTCCTTGTATGCGAAAGCCCTGTGATAAGGGCTTTGTAGACAAATACCGCCCAAGCGGATGCGAGTTGCCTAAGTACTGACGTCTGGCCGTTACCGTCGTTCCTTTTTTCTGACCTTTAGTCGTCTTATTGCCAAATCAAAGGTTTGTGCGCAAATAAATGCTAAGTGCATCTATACGGACAGGCTAAAATGCGCGCCCGGCTTACCGCTGAACTTCTATTTACGCGCCCACAAGGTTCGCTACGTGATTGAGTTTCATAACGTTCATAAAACTTACCGGGTTGCCGGTAAGGACATCCCCGCGCTGCACTCCACCACTTTGCGTGTTGAGAGCGGCCAGGTGTTCGGCCTGATAGGCCACTCCGGTGCGGGTAAAAGTACATTGCTGCGCCTGATCAACCGCCTCGAAACGCCGAGCGGCGGCAAAATCATCGTCGATAACGAAGACGTAACCGCGATGGACGCCAACGGCCTGCGCCGTTTCCGTCAGCAGGTCGGCATGATTTTCCAGCACTTCAACCTGCTGGCTTCCAAGACCGTGGCCGATAACGTCGCGATGCCTCTGACACTGGCCGGTGAATTGTCCCGCAGTGCCATTGATAAGCGCGTTGCAGAGTTGCTCGAGCGCGTGGGCCTGTCTGATCACGCCAAAAAATACCCGGCGCAACTTTCAGGCGGCCAGAAACAGCGTGTGGGCATTGCCCGTGCGCTGGCCACCAAGCCAAAAGTGTTGCTGTGCGACGAAGCCACCAGCGCCCTCGACCCGCAAACCACCGCCTCGGTGCTGCAATTGCTGGCCGAGATCAACCGTGAGCTGAAGTTGACCATCGTGCTGATCACCCACGAGATGGATGTTATCCGTCGCGTGTGTGACGAAGTGGCAGTGATGGACGCGGGGGTGATCGTTGAGCAAGGCCCGGTGGCCGATGTATTCCTGCACCCCAAGCACCCGACCACCAAGCGTTTTGTGCAGGAAGACGAGCAGATCGACGAGAGTGAGCAGCGCGACGATTTCGCTCATGTACCTGGTCGCATCGTACGCCTGACCTTCCAGGGCGAAGCTACCTACGCACCGCTGCTGGGCACCATCGCCCGCGAAACAGGTGTGGACTACAGCATCCTGGCCGGTCGTATTGACCGCATCAAAGACACCCCTTATGGGCAATTGACCCTCGCCATCACCGGTGGCGATATGAAAGCGGCGTTCGCCCGCTTCGTTGCCGCTGACGTTCATATGGAGGTGCTGCGCTAATGGACGCTTTCTTGAGTTTTTTCTCCAATATCGACTGGCTGGAAATCTGGCTGGCTACCGGCGACACCCTGATGATGCTCGGCGGTTCGCTGCTGTTTACCATCGTGTTGGGCCTGCCGCTTGGCGTGCTGCTGTTTTTGTGCAGCCCGCGCCAACTGTTTGAACAAAAGGCGGTGTATGCCTTTCTGTCGCTGGCGGTGAACATTCTGCGCTCGCTGCCGTTCATCATCCTGCTGATTGTGATGATCCCCTTCACGGTACTGATTACCGGCACCTCGCTGGGCGTTGCCGGCGCCATCCCACCACTGGTGGTCGGCGCCACGCCGTTCTTCGCCCGTCTGGTGGAGACTGCCTTGCGTGAAGTGGACCGCGGCATCATCGAGGCGACCCAGGCCATGGGCGCCAGCACGCGGCAGATCATCACCAGCGCCCTGTTGCCTGAGGCGCGCCCTGGTATCTTTGCGGCGATCACCGTGACCGCCATTACCCTGGTGAGCTACACCGCGATGGCCGGTGTGGTGGGCGCAGGTGGTCTGGGCGATCTGGCGATCCGCTTCGGTTATCAGCGCTTCCAGACCGACGTGATGATCGTCACGGTGGTGCTGCTGCTGATTCTGGTGCAGATTCTGCAAACCGTTGGCGACAGGCTGGTGGTGCATTTTTCGCGCAAGTAAGTACCCCCCGGATTAATAAACGTAACCGCCAGCCTGTGGCTGGCAGATACCTGATTTCAGGTATTCCCAAGGAGTTGCTGCATGAAGAAGTTATTTGCTGCTGTGGCCGCTGTTGCGGCGTTCTCGGCCCACGCGGGCGATCTGTCGGTTGCGGCCACCCCAGTGCCTCACGCCGAAATCCTGGAGTTCGTGAAACCTGCACTGGCCAAAGAGGGTGTAAACCTCAAGGTCAAGGTGTTCACCGACTACATCCAGCCAAACGTGCAGGTGGCCGAAAAGCGCCTGGACGCCAACTTCTTCCAGCACCAACCGTACCTGGATGAGTTCAACAAGGCCAAGGGCACCCACCTGATCAACGTTGCAGCCGTTCACCTGGAGCCGCTGGGCGCTTACTCGAGCAAGTACAAAAAGCTGGATGAAATCAAAGACGGTTCTACCGTGGTGATCCCGAATGACGCCACCAACGGCGGCCGTGCGCTGTTGTTGCTGGATAAGGCCGGGCTGATTACGCTCAAGGACAAGACCAACATCCTGTCGACACCCAAAGACATTACCACCAACCCCAAGAAGCTGAAGTTCCGCGAGTTGGAAGCAGCCACCATTCCACGGGTGCTGACCCAGGTTGATCTGGCGCTGATCAACACCAACTACGCGCTGGAAGCCAAGCTGAACCCGGAAACAGACGCACTGGTCATCGAAGGCAGCGACTCGCCTTACGTGAATATTCTGGTAGCTCGCCCGGATGACAAGGACTCGGCTGACATGCAAAAGCTGGTTGCAGCCCTGCACAGCCCGGAAGTGAAAGCGTTCATTCTTGAGAAGTACAAAGGCGCCATCGTTCCGGCGTTCTGACACCCACTGTCGGAGCAATCCCGCCCCTCTGTGGGAGCGGGCTTGCTCGCGATGGCCTCATTGCGGTTTGTCTGAAAGACCGTGTCGCCTGCATCGCAGGCAAGCCAGCGCCCACCCAGTAACCTGCAGCCCCCCTCCTTACTTGCGTTCAACCAATCCCGGCAACTGGGCAACCATCTTCTGGTTGTTGAACGGTGCGCGGATAAACCCTCGCTGAGTGCCGTCCGGCCCGATCAGCGCCAGATTGCCACTGTGATCCACCGTGTAGTTCGCCTTGCTGGTATCGGCGGGAATAAACGGGATGCTCACCGCGTTGGCGAGTGTCTGCAGCTCTTCAATGGAGCCCGGCGTCAGCCCCACAAACTGCGGGTCAAAGTAGCCCAGGTATTGCTTGAGCTGCTGCGGCGTGTCGCGATGGGGATCAACGCTGACCAGCACGATCTGCAGCTTGTCCTGTACCTCTTTGGGCAGCTCGCTTTTGATCTGGCGCAGTTGGGCGAGGGTGGTCGGGCAGATGTCCGGGCAGAAGGTGTAGCCAAAAAACAGCATGCTCCATTTGTCTTTCAGCGCGTTCATCACCACCGGCTGACCATCCTGGTTGGTCATCGTCACGTCCGGCAGTTGGCGGCTTTGCGGCAGCAAAATGATCCCGGCATCGATCAGTGACGTGTTATCGCCCTGGTTTTTACCCGACATCATTTTGTTAAACGTCAGGCCCATGACCAAGGCCACCAGCGCAACGAGAATAAAGACGGTCTTTTGAATTTTAGTCATAGGTTCAACATCAGATAGTGGTCGACAAGCAGCGCGATAAACAGCAGGAACAGGTAGTAGATAGAGTACTTGAACGTGTTGATCGCCGCGTGCGGCTGGGTGCCACGGTACAGCACCCACGCCCAATGCAGAAAGCGTGCGCCCAACCCTAGCGCACAGCCCAGATAGAGCAAGCCGCTCATATGGATCACAAACGGCAGCAGACTCACTGCCAGCAGGGCACAGGTGTACAGCAGGATATGCACCTTGGTGTAGTGTTCGCCGTGAGTGACCGGCAGCATCGGGATATCGGCCTTGGCGTATTCTTCCTTGCGATGAATGGCCAGGGCCCAGAAATGCGGCGGGGTCCAGGCGAAGATGATCAACACCAGCAGCAACGGCTCGGCGGTGACCTGCCCGGTAACCGCCACCCAACCCAGCAGCGGTGGGGCAGCCCCGGCGAGCCCCCCGATAACGATATTTTGCGGTGTGGCCCGTTTCAAAAAACCGGTGTAGATCACCGCATAGCCGAGCAACGACGCCAGCGTCAGCCAGGCTGTCAGCGGATTGGTAAACACCAGCAGCAATCCCATGCCCGCCAGCGCCAGCAACAGAGCGAAGGTCAGCGCAGCAACCGGCGACACTCGCCCCTGTGCCAGCGGGCGCTTGTGGGTGCGGGCCATGACGGCGTCAATGCGCCGGTCCACTACATGATTGACTGCGGCCGCAGCACCGGCACACAGGCTGATGCCCAGATTGCCGAAGATCAGCACCGGCCAGGGCACGCCGGCGCGGGTCGCCAGGAACATGCCCACCAGCGACGTAATCAGCATCAAGACCAGCACCTTGGGCTTGGTCAGCTCCAGATAATCGCGCCACAACGCCCGCTGTGCATGCTCGCCCATCAAGGTCGCCACGGTTGTTCTCCTTTGAGGCTGTAGGTCCAGCGGGAAAATCGTGGCGCCCGGGCCCGTACCAGCACTGCGCGCGCATGGTAATTGACCAGCACCAGGGTCAGCAGCAAAGCCGCCCCCCCGGCGTTGTGGGCCACCGCCACTGCCAGCGGCAAGCCAAACAGCACATTGCTCAGGCCCAGGCCGATCTGTGCCGCCAGCGCCACCAGCAGTAACCCCGCAAGACGGCTCATGCCGACCTTGCGTAATTGCCAGGCCAGACCCAGCAGCACGCCGGTCAGCAGCATGGCGCCCAAACGATGGGTGAGGTGAATCGCTGTACGGGCTTCGCTGTCCAGTTGCCCACCCAGATAGTTGGGGCCAATGTGCTGAGTCAGATGAAAACCATTGGCGAAATCGGCTTCAGGCCACCATTGGCCATGGCAGGTCGGCACATCAATACACGCCACGGCGGCATAGTTGGAGCTGACCCATCCCCCCAATGCGATCTGCAGGATTGCCAGCATCAGCCCGGCGCTGGCCCAACGTTGCAAACGCCGCGGTACCGCCAGCGCGGGCAATACGCCAGAGAGGCGCAAGGTCAGCAAAAACAGCAAACTCAAGGTGGCAAAGCCGCCGAGCAGATGCCCGGTGACAACCTGCGGCCATAGTTTGAGCGTCACCGTCCACATGCCAAAGGCCGCCTGGGCGATCACCACTAGCAGAATAAACAGCGGCAGCTTGAGCGGCTGATCGGGCAAGTGCCGCTGCCGCCAGGCCCGGGCCGCCAGGAGTGCGATCAACAGGCCCAGGGTGCCCGCGAAGTAACGATGGGTCATCTCGCTCCACCCTTTATCGGCCTCCACCGGGGCATCGGGAAAATGCAGCTCGGCATGGGCCAGTTGCGCCTCGGTCTTGGGCACGCTGATAAAACCGTAGCAGCCCGGCCAGTCAGGGCAGCCCAGCCCTGCATGGGTCAGGCGGGTGTAGGCGCCGAGCAGCACCACCACCAGCGCCAGCAAGGTGGCAAGCAAGGCGAGACGAAATCCGGCTTTGGCCATGGCGTAGCCCTCTATCCGATATTGGACAGCTTCAGCAGCAGGCGCAGGTCGTTGAGCACGTCCTTGCCGATCACCCCGTAGGCGTAGCGCAGCACCAGATTGCCGTGGGGGTCGATGATCCACAGTTGCGCTGCACCGTTGCCCTCGGCTCCCTGCGTATAAGTTGGCAGGTCCAGGGCGTAGCGCTGCAGTTGCGGGTATTCGAGTTGCAGCTTGGCCGCGTAGGCCGCATCCACGGGGTGTGCCGCTGCCAGTGCGTGGGTTGCGCGGGAGGCATCGCGACCCAGGCCGATCTGCAGCTGGCGGGCCAGGTACACCAGTTGCTGGCAATCCGTAGCGCAACCCTGAGGCGCGGTCACCAGCAGCTGCCAGCGTTGTTCATCGGCCGTCACCCCAAGGGCAGCGCGGCTTTGCCCGTTGCCGATTAGCTCGCCGTGGTAGCTGCGGCTTTCGGGCAGCCAGAATTTGAGTTGGTACATGCATGTGGCCAGCACCATGGGGCCGATAGTGAGCAGCAGGATAAGGATCAGTTGCAAGCGCCCGCGCCGTCGTGTGGTCGGGGGCAGGGTGCGTGTGCTTTCAGGCGGATTGATGGCCGTTCCCATGGCGTTTCTCCTGAGCAGTGTGCCAGCCGAGATACAGATAAAGACCGAGTAACGCCAGTGCCATGGCGAACCATTGCACGGCATAGGCAGTGTGTTTTTCCGGGCCCATGCCCGTGGAGATCAGTGGCCAGTCGGCCAGATACGCTGCGGGCCCGGGGGCGATGCGCACCTCGTCGGCAAAGCCTTCACGGCCCAGTTCGGCCCACAGTTTGGCTGGCATCACAGCCGTCACCAGCCGTGGCCAGGGCGCGCCCAGCGGGTCGGGGTGCAGCTGGAAGGGCGTTCCCGGTGATTCGTAGACCCAGGCCTGAATATCCAGTATCTGCTCCGGGGTGCTGAACTCGGGTGGCTTAAGGCGGCTCGGCCATGGCAACCAGCCGCGATTAAGCCACAGCCACTGGCCGCTGGCCTGATCCTGAAAGGGTTGCAGCAACTCCACACCGACCTTGCCATCGCGCATGCGGTTGTCCAGGAGCAGGCTGTGTTGACCGTCGAAATGGCCGCGCAGCTGCACGCGGCGAAAGGCCGGATCATCGAAGGTGAGCAATTGCCCGACGGTCACCGGTGCAGCCACCTGACGCTCGGCGTAGTGGTTGAGCAACTCACGCTTTTGCTCGCCCCGGTCAAGCTGCCAGAAGCCCAGAAACACCAGCAGCGGCAGCACCGCCAACACCACCAGCGTGGGGGCAAAACCAGGGCGAAAGCGCGTCATAGCACGTAAACAAACAAGAACAGGCCGAGCCACACAACATCAACAAAATGCCAGTACCAGGTTGCGGCCTGGAATCCGAACTGGTGCTCGGCATTGAAGTGGCCGCGCACAATACGGATCAGCATGATCAGCAAAATCAGCGCGCCGATGGTCACGTGGGCACCGTGAAAACCGGTGAGCATAAAGAAGGTCGCACCATAGATGCCTGAGCCCAGAGTCAACCCCAGCTCTTTGTAGGCGTGAACATATTCCTCGGCCTGGAACCCCAGGAAGCCTGCACCCAGCAACACCGTCAGCCCCAGCCAGAACTTCAACGCGCCGCGATGGCCCTTGTTCAGTGCATGGTGGGCAATGGTGAGGGTAACGCTGGAACTGACCAGCAATACGGTATTAAGCAGCGGCAAGCCCCACGGGCTGATGGTCCCTTTGGGGGGCGGGTACAGGGCAGGGTCGGGGGTGTGCAGCAGTGGCCAGGTGAACTGAAAGTCGGGCCACAGCATATGTGCCACTGCCTTGCTGCCTTCGCCCCCCAACCACGGGCCGGCAAAGTGGCGTACATAAAACAGCGCACCAAAAAAGGCGAGAAAGAACATCACCTCGGAAAAAATAAACCAGGTCATGCCCCAGCGAAAGGAGCGATCGAGCTGCGAGCTGTAAAGCCCGGCGCGACTCTCTTTGATCACCGCGCCAAACCAGCCGAACATCATGTAGGCAACGATCAGACCGCCGACGAAAAAGATCAGCGGCCCGTGGGATTCAGGCCGCGCCGCCTTCAGATCGTTGAACCATGTCCCCAGTCCATACACCGTGACCAGCAAGCCAATGGTGGCAATGATCGGCCACTTGCTTTGCGCCGGTACGTAGTACTGATCGTGAGTTGCCATGGGGCGTTCTCCTTATCGGGAAGGCTGGTCAGCGGCCTTGCCGGCGATGGCGGCGACGGGCGGATGGCGAGCGGTGATATCGAACAGCGTGTAAGCCAGCGTCAGGTGTTTCACATCCTTGGGCATGGCCTGATCGACGATAAAGCGCATGGGCATTTCGATCCGTTCACCCGGTTGCAGCACCTGTTGGGTAAAGCAAAAGCACTCGGTCTTGTGGAAGTACCGGGCCGCTTCGGCGGGCGAAATGCTCGGCACTGCCTGCGCTGACATCGGTTGACCGGTAGGGTTGTAGGCAACAAAGACCATCTCGTTGACCGCGCCCGGATTGACCACCAGTTGATCGCCCTTGGGGTAGAACTCCCACACCATGTCGATGGCATTGGTAGACAGGAATTGCACCCGTACCTGACGGCTCGGGTCGACCACTTGCTCCCCTTCGTACTGCCCGGCGGTCTTGCCATTGATGCCGAAGGCCTTGCACATCACGTCGTAAATCGGCACCAGGGCAAAGCCAAAGGCAAACATCACCACCACCAGCAGCGACAGGCGCAGGACCAGGCGTTTGATGGGGGTTGAGTTGTTCACGCTTGATCTCCTTGGAGCAAAAGCCCCTCTCCCAAAGGGAGAGGGGACTTTGACCTTTCACTTGATTTCCGGCGGCGTGGTAAAGGTGTGGTACGGCGCGGGCGAAGGCACGCTCCATTCCAGACCTTCGGCGCCGTCCCACGGCTTGGCCGGTGCTGGCGGCCCACCGCGGATGCATTTGATGACAATAAACAGGAACAAAAACTGCGTCGCTCCAAACATGAACCCACCAATCGACGACACCATGTTGAAATCGGCAAATTGCAGGTTGTAGTCCGGAATCCGCCGCGGCATACCCGCCAGTCCGACAAAGTGCATCGGGAAGAACGTCAGGTTCATGCCCACAAAGGACAGCCAGAAGTGCAGCTTGCCCAGGGTTTCGTCGTACATGTGGCCGGTCCATTTCGGCAGCCAGTAGTAGGTCGAAGCGAAGATGCCAAAGATTGCCCCCGGCACCAGCACATAGTGGAAATGCGCCACCACAAAATAGGTGTCGTGGTACTGAAAGTCCGCCGGAGCAATGGCCAGCATCAACCCGGAAAACCCGCCGATGGTGAACAGAATCACAAAGGCCACGGCAAACAGCATCGGCGTTTCAAAGGTCAGTGAGCCTTGCCACATGGTGCTGGCCCAGTTGAACACCTTGACCCCGGTGGGCACCGCGATCAGCAGCGTGGCGTACATGAAGAACAGCTCGCCCACCAGCGGAATGCCCACCACAAACATATGGTGCGCCCATACGATAAACGACAGGAAGGCGATGCTGGCCGTGGCGTAGACCATCGAGGTGTAGCCAAACAGCGGCTTGCGCGAGAAGGTTGGAATGATCGCGCTGACGGCACCGAAGGCCGGCAGGATCATGATGTACACCTCGGGATGGCCGAAAAACCAGAACACATGCTGGAACAGCACAGGGTCACCGCCACCTGCGGCGCTGAAAAAGCTGGTGCCGAAGTGGATATCCATCAGCATCATCGTCACCACGCCCGCGAGCACCGGCATTACCGCAATCAGCAGAAAGGCGGTGATTAACCAGGTCCAGACAAACAGGGGCATTTTCATCAGGGTCATGCCGGGGGCGCGCAGGTTGAGGATGGTGGCGATCACGTTTATCGCGCCCATGATCGAGCTGATGCCCATCAAATGGATTGCAAAAATGAAAAAGGTCACGCTTTCGGATGCGTAGGTCGTGGACAGCGGCGCGTAGAACGTCCAGCCGAAGTTGGGCCCACCCCCGGCGGTGAATAGCGTCGAAATCAGCAGTAAAAATGCAGCGGGCAACAGCCAGAAGCTGAAGTTGTTCATCCGTGGCAAGGCCATGTCCGGTGCGCCGATCATCAGCGGGATCATCCAGTTGGCCAGGCCGACAAACGCCGGCATCACCGCGCCGAAGACCATGATCAGACCGTGCATGGTGGTCATCTGGTTGAAAAAGGCCGGGGCCACGATCTGCAGGCCGGGCTGGAACAGCTCGGCGCGAATCACCATGGCAAACGAGCCGCCAAGCAGAAACATGCAGAAGCTGAACCACAGGTACAAGGTGCCGATGTCCTTGTGGTTGGTGGTCAGCACCCAGCGCATCAGGCCTTTGGCCGGGCCATGGGCCTGACCGTCTGCATGGCCGTGGTCATCGATAACAGCACTCATGTCCTGACTCCTGCAAACAGCTGGACCAAGAAGCCAGTGGCAGATTGCCCCCGACCGTTACGTGCACACATCCCCGGGCGGCTCATTTGCCTTGTTCCTGCTTGAGCGCCAGCACGTCTTTTGGTGTCACCATGTCGCCCTTGTTGTTGCCCCAGGCGTTGCGCTCGTAAGTCACCACCGCAGCGATGTCGACTTCCGACAGTTGCTTGCCGAAAGCGGCCATGGCGGTACCCGGTTTGCCGAAGAACACGCGGTGCAGGTGGTCGGCGGCAGGGCCGGTGGCAACAGGTGAACCCTTGAGTGCCGGGAACATCGGCGGCAGGCCCTGGCCCTGAGCCTGGTGACAGGCCACGCAGGCGGTGTGATAGACCTTGTCGCCACGCGCCACCAACTCGTCGAGGGTCCACTCTTTACTGGTCAACTCCTTGAGTTGCGCGGCCTGGGCCTTGCGTTCGGTCAACCAGGCGTCGTAATCGGCCCTGGTTTTGACATCAACCACAATCGGCATAAAGCCGTGGTCCTTGCCACACAGTTCGGCGCACTGGCCGCGGTAAAGGCCAGGCTTCTCGACGCGGGTCCAGGCCTCGTTGATAAACCCCGGAATGGCGTCACGTTTGACTGCAAAAGCCGGCACCCACCAGGAATGGATGACATCGGCCGAGGTCACCAAAAACCGCACCTTGGCGCCTATGGGCAAAACCAGCGGTTCATCGACCTCGAGCAGGTAATGCTCGCCCTTGGGGGCCTGGTTGTGGATCTGGTCGGCGGGGGTGGCCAGGTTGCTGAAAAACTCGACGTCCTGGCCCAGGTATTTGTAATGCCATTTCCACTGATAGCCAGTGACCTGGATATCCACATCCGATTCACTGCTGTCATAGATATGGATCAGGGTGCGGGTCGCGGGTACAGCCATGGCGATCAGGATCACCAAGGGGATGACTGTCCACAGGATTTCGACTCTGGTGCTCTCATGAAACCTGGCCGGTTCCTGGCCGGTGGAGCGACGGTGGACGATCATCGACCAGAACATGGCCCCGAAGACGATGATGCCGATCACCACACAGATCCAGAAGATGGTCATGTGCAGGTCGAAGACCGCATGACTGACTTCGGTTGCACCTGGCGTCATATTCACGGTCCAGGCCGCTTGTGCCTGGCTGAACACTGACCACAACAGCAGGCCCATCCATAACTGTGGATGTCGCATCGCGGTGTTCCCCTTTATTTTTCTTGTTATTGCGCCGGTCTGCATCTGTACACGGGCAGCGCTACAAGGGGGCGGTGTTCCAACCAGCTGTTCCTTACCGCCGAGCCTCGTCTGCTCAAGCAGTCGGGCGTCATCGAATAACGGTTACAAAAACGAGTATAGACACAGGGCCCGGCCCCGCAATATGAGGGGCCAAAACAATGAAATAAGGGGCCATCGACAAATGGCACTCACTGCCCGGTCACAAAATGAATGACAATACTCCCCCTGAAAAACCCCTCTCCTTGACCTGAGAGGGCTACTTTTTTAAAAGTACCCCCCTGTCTAGCACCCCCCTGGAGTTCCCATGAACACCGCCGCCATCCGCGTGCAGATCTCGCGTGCCCAAGACCATGAGGCTGAAACGGGCCTGCTCGCCAAGCATCTGGCCGCTCAATTGCCACACCTTCACACCGCCATCCAATTGCCTGAAGTCGACCGTAATGTGGTGATGACGCGTTTCGTCAGCGCCTATATCGACCAGGTGCCCGACTTGCTCGATGCGGCCAATGAAGTCGCTCGCGAGGCCGGTATCGAGTCGCAGATCAAGCCGATCCTGAAAATCGCCGAGCAATTCTTTGCCCAGCCATTGCCGCTGCTCGTTGGCCACGAAGGGCTGGAGGGTTTGCTGGACGAAGCGTACCTGGCGCACCGCCTGGTCGAAGAGGTCAACGACCTCTATATCAAGCACTTCCAGCAGCCGTTGATTCCGCTGGACATGACCGTGGCCAACCTGATCGCCCACCAGTTGATTGGCGAAGACTTTGCCAACCAGCTGGATGCCGCCGTGCATCATGCGGTTGACCTGATGCTCAACGAAGAGAGCTTTGCCCTGGAGTCGGTCGAAGCCTATCGCGAGCGCCTGACCAGCCCTGAAACGGGCGCAGCCTGGAAGCGCTGGCCGTGCCTGTCCAAGCAATTGGGTGTTGGCCTGGCGTTGTAAGATTTTTGCAGGCTTTTTGTGGGAGCTGGCTTGCCTGCGATGCAGACGCTGCGGTTTAACTGACATACCGCGCTGATGCAATCGCGAGCAAGCCCGCTCCCACCGCTCATGCGCGTTTAAAACCGCGCTTTGGGCGTCGCGCTCGGGATCGGGCTGGTGCCGTCCAGTGGCAGGAATTCGCCCTTGTCGGCGTCGTAGGCCTTGATTGCGCTGGTTTCGATGTCGTAGACCCAGCCATGGATAAACAGATGCCCATTGGCCATACGCGACGCTACCGACGGGTGCGTGCGCAAGTGCTGCAGCTGGGCAATCACGTTTTCTTCGGTCAGCACGTGCATGCTTTCAGATTCATTGGCGCAGTTGCAGTTGTCCTGCACCATGGTCTTGGCCACTTCCACGTGGTGCAGCCAGGCCTTTACCGTCGGCATTTTTTTCAAGCTGGCGGGGTTGAGCACGGCGCGCATCGCGCCACAATCGGAATGCCCGCAAATGATGATGTGCTGCACGCCCAGTGCCAGTACCGCGTACTCGATCGCCGTGGAAACACCACCGTTCATCTGGCCGTAAGGCGGTACAACGTTGCCGACGTTACGGGTCACGAACAGATCGCCCGGTGCGCTCTGGGTGATCAGCTCCGGCACGATGCGCGAATCGGCACAGGCAATAAACATCGCACGGGGGTTTTGCGCCGTGGCCAGCTTTTTGAAAAAGGCTTCTTGTTCAGGGAAGATTTCGTGATGAAAGTGCAAAAAACCATCAACGATATGGTGCAGTGCTGAATCGGCACTTTCAGCTGCGGCCGAGGGCTGCGATTTAGGCTTGTCAGTCATCGTTGTATCCCTGGGCAATGTGATGACGGATATTACCTGAACTCATTTCTGCGTCAAAACACCCAGTGCTTTGGCCGCTTCTTCGAGCTCCAGCTCACTGAATACCTGCACCCCTGCACGGGTCAGCAAGGCTGCAGTCACGCCCTGCCCCTCGACTTTGACACCCCTAAAGCTGCCGTCATAGGTCAGTCGATTGCCGCAGGACGGGCTGTTGGCCTTGAGAATGGCAATGCGGATGCCGTGGCGCTCAACCAGCGCCAGTGCCTGACGCGCGCCGGACACAAACGCCTCGGTTACGTCTTCGCCTTCAGTGGTAATGACTGCAGCCTTACCCGCGAGCACCTCGACCCCTTGGCCGCCGGGGATCTCTGCTGCAGCGCGTGGCGTGGGCAAGCCGCCCGCCACTTCCGGGCACAAGGCAATCACCCGGCCTTCGGCCTGCCATTGCGCCAGTAGTGCATAGGGGCCGCTGGCGCCGCCGTCGTAGCGCACGCGATGCCCCAGCAGGCAGCGACTGACCAGTACTTTGGGGCTCATACAAACACCTCGGTGGCACGACGGCGAAACCAACCGGTCAACGACAGACGGTCACGGGTCGCAGGCATGACTTCATGGGGGATTTCGCCCGAGAGAAAGACCACCAGACACCCGCCGGTCGGCAACACGTCATAGTCGATATCGCCGTCCAGGTACATGCGCAAATGCCCACCATGCTCGGGCAGCCAGCCCTGGTTGAGATAGACCACAGCCGAAACCATGCGCCGGTCATCATCCCGAAAGCGGTCCAGATGCTTGAGGTAAAACGCACCGGGCGGGTAGAGCGCAAAGTGGCTTTCAAAGTCCTCCAGGCCCAAAAAAAGCCTGCGATTCATGGCGATTCGCAGGCTTTCCATTAACCCCAGGTAACTGTCGCAAGCCAGCGCCTCTCCCGGCTCCAGCCATTGGATATGGTCACCGCGTATTCCCTCGCGTACCTCCTGAGTCACACCGCGGCCGACCGCTGCCGGGGTCAGTTCGCCTTCAGCTGAACGTTTATGGCACTCAGCCGCCAGTTCGAGGGTCAGAGCCTCGGGCAGGAAAATATTTTGCTGTGACCATCCCTGCGTATACAGGTCGTCGACGATGCGTAGCAACAGCGGGTGATCAGAGGGTATTTGCATGGCGCGCATAGTATCGAGCCGCCTCAAAATCTGACAGCTCCGTCTAGCTGGCAATGTCGAAATAAATCACCTGCACGCTTTAATGCCCATATGAGCGAGACGAATTCTCGACAAGTCCTACGCCACACCCGGACAATAGCGCCCTGCAGACAGGAGCCCCTCATGCGCCGCTTGTTTTTACTGTTAATGATGTTTTGTACGTTACCCGCATGGGCAGACAACCTTGATGATCTGTTTACGGTCGCCGGCTGGCCGCAACAACGTGAGCACTTCAATGATGCGCTGGGCGCTGCTCAGGAGCGTTATCGCAACAATTTGCCGCCAGCGGTCTACCAGGCGTTGGTCAACAACAGTAGCCAGCGTTTTGCACCTGCGGCGATGGATAAGCGGGCCAAGGAACAGATGCGTAACAACTTGCCTGATCCGAAGCCGGCGCTGGTGTTTTTCCGCTCGCCATTGGGCGGCAAAATTGTCGCCGCCGAGCTGTTGGCCACGCGCCGCGATCAATTGGCCATGCATGCGCAGGGCCTGCCGCGCATGGACGCCGACGCTACCCGCCAGTTGCTGATCAATCATTTGTCTCGCGCACTGCCTGCCCGTGAAGCCGGGGCCGAAGTCAGCCTGGCGATTGCCGGTGTTGCCGCGGACAGCTTGAGTTCGATGATCCCGGGGCTATTGGGTGGCGGGCAAGCGCAGAGCATGTTGAACGGGCAGCGCCAGCGGTTGATGGATCAGATCGGCGGCGAGCTGGATAACACCTTGCTCTACGTGTATCGCGATCTGTCTGACCCGGAGCTGGAAGAGTTCGTTACCTTTGCGCAATCGCCTGAAGGCAAGACCTATTATCAAGCAGCCCTGGCAGCGGTTCGCGCCGGGCTGGCAGTGGGGCAAAGCACTGCCAACCTGAACCCATAGGACAGCGCCCTTCAGGGTCTCAGAAATACTTGTCCAGAAAAGCGAAATATCGCTCACGTATCTCGGGCGTTTCATTCGCCAGATGGTGCCGGGCTTCAGGCAACAGCAGTGTCTGCGGCTGATTGAACTTGGCCTTGAGCACCTCAAGGTTATGCTGCCAATCCACCGTTTTATCGTCCTGGCCCTGAATCACCAGCGGCTGCCGCGCACTCGGTGCCGCGCCTTCAATTCGCGGGATCCAGCGCGCCAGGGCACCCACCCAGGCCGTCGGCAAGCGCACCGGTTGCAGAGGGTCGGCTTGCAGAAACGGCAAAAAAGCCGGGTCGTTGGAGTTTTCGCTAAAACGCCGGGCAATGCCTTTGACGAACGGGCGCAGCAGGTAGTAGCTGAGTTTCGACCAGCTCCAGCCCTTGGGTCGCACCAGGGGCGAAAGCAGTATTGCCTGGCCCTGTGCCGGGCTTTGCGCACCGCAGCGCAACAGGTGATCGAGCACAATCGCTCCCCCCGTGCTTTGCCCGCACAGATGCCAGGGCTGCGGCAACTGCAATGATTGCGCTTCGATAAACAGGCCTTGCAGCACCGCCTGGTACCGCGCGAAATCGTCGATACTGGCCCGCTCGCCACTGGACAGCCCGTGCCCCGGCAGATCACAGGCGATCACTACAAATCCGTGGTCCAGCCCCCATTCGATCACATGCCGGTAAAGCCCCATATGATCGTAAAACCCGTGAATCACAAACAAGGTCGCCACGGGTGACGAGGCTGGCCACCACACCTGACTGACGATCTCGTAACCCCCCGCAGTGAAGCGCCCCAACTGACGTTTGACTGGCGCCTGACGATGGGGAAAATCCAGACCGTAATAACGCTGATACGCCAGGGCTTCACTCGATAACGGCTGGCCCGCAGCCAGCGGCTGCAGGCTGGCGCGCAAGGAATCGGGAGAAAACAGGGCAGGCATAGAGGCTTCCAGACAGGGCGCAGGCGCGCAAAACAGGCTTTATAGACCTTCAATATTCATCTGTCAGGTCAAGCATGGCAAGCTACGCGGCCTTCAAGGAGCTTTCCAATGCCGGTGCCCCCGTTCAAAACCCTGTTGGCCTGCCTGCTGACGCTGATCTGCGCGGTGGGGTTGTGGACGGCCTACGACTGGTTCCAGGGCCGCTATATCCGTGCCTTCAGTGATCAGGCCGCTTTGTTCTCCGGAGATGTACTGAGCCTGCCCGCCGAACTGTCGGGTCCGGGTGCCATTCGCGTGGTGCACTTCTGGGACCCGGCGTGCCCCTGCAACGTTGGCAACCAGCAGCACCTCAGCGAGCTGCTGGCTCATTACGCGCCCCAAGGCGTCGAATTCTACTCACTGCAAAAGCCCGGCACTCACGGTCAATTACCCGCCACCCTGGGCGCGATCAAGGCGCTGGCCAGCCTGCCCGGCGCCGAGCATCTGAGTGCCAGCCCGGCCGTGGCCATCTGGGACCGCAGTGGCCAACTGGCCTACTTTGGCCCCTACAGCGAAGGGGCCACCTGCAACGCCAGCAACAGTTTCATAGAACCCATCCTGCAAGCCCTGAGCGAAGGTCGCCCGGTCAAGGCCACCCATACCATGGCGGTGGGCTGTTACTGCTCCTGGCAAGATAAAAGCGCCGCCCACTGATATCGCCCCGGCGCGTACGACCAGAACAAGGAGTTGCTTCATGAATCGCAGCCTGACCGTTATCGCCGTTGCCATTGTCGTCCTTGCAGGCGGCGGGGCCTGGTACGTGCAGAGCAAACTGCCCGTACGCCAGGGGCAGGTGGCGCTTGCAGCGTTGCAGGGGCCGGTCACGGTGCGTTATGACGAGCGCGGTGTGCCGCATATTCGTGCAGGCAACCAGGCGGATATGTACCGGGCCCTGGGCTACGTTCAGGCACAAGACCGGCTGTTTCAGATGGAGATCATGCGCCGCCTCGCCCGGGGCGAACTGGCCGAGGTGCTGGGCCCCAAGCTGGTCGATACCGACAAGCTTTTTCGCAGCCTGCGCATCCGTGAGCGGGCTGCGAGTTACTTGACTGAGCTGGATCACCAGTCCCCGTCATTTCTGGCCTTGCAGGCGTACCTGGACGGGATCAATCAATACCAGGCCAACAACCCCAAACCCGTGGAGTTCGACCTGCTGGGCATCGCCCCCCGGCCCTTTACCGGCGAAGATACCATCAGTGTCGCCGGCTACATGGCTTACAGCTTTGCCGCCGGCTTTCGTACCGAACCGCTGCTGACCTATATACGTGACCAACTGGGCAGCGATTACCTGAAAATCTTCGACCTCGACTGGCAGCCCCAAGGCGTATTGTCTCCTGCACTGGCGGCCAGCGACTGGGAAACCCTGGGGGCGCTGGCCCAACTGAGCGATCAGGCCCTGAGCCAGGCGGGCTTGCCGCAGTTTGAAGGCAGCAACGCCTGGGTGGTGTCAGGCAAACGCACACAAAGTGGCAAGCCACTGCTGGCGGGTGACCCGCATATCCGTTTTGCGGCACCGTCTGTGTGGTACGAAGCGCAGCTGTCGGCACCGGATTTCGACCTGTATGGCTACCATCAGGCGCTGGTGCCGTTCGCTTTTCTGGGCAACAACCCCGATTTTGGCTGGAGCCTGACCATGTTCCAGAACGATGATCTGGACCTGATCGCCGAGAAGACCAACCCCGATAACCCCAATCAGGTCTGGTATCACGGCCAATGGGTCGACATGACCCGCAGCGAACAGCAGATTGCCGTCAAGGGCGAGGCGCCGGTGACCCTCACCCTGCGCCAGTCACCCCACGGGCCGATTATCAATGACGTGCTGGGCGCCACGGCGGGCAACACGCCGATTGCCATGTGGTGGGGCTTTCTGGAAACGAAAAATCCGATCCTCGAAGGCTTCTACCAGCTCAACCGCGCCGACACCCTGAGCAGGGCGCGTACGGCAGCGACGTTTATTCAAGCGCCGGGGCTGAACCTGGTGTGGGCAAACGCCAAGGGGGATATCGGATGGTGGGCAGCAGCGCAGTTGCCCAAACGCCCGGCGGGGGTCAACCCGGCATTCATCCTCGATGGCAGCACCTCACAGGCCGATAAAGACGGTTTTTACCCGTTCAGCGCCAACCCCCAGGAAGAAAACCCGGCGCGGGGCTATATCGTGTCGGCCAACTTTCAGCCGCTGTCGCCTGCCGGCATCGAGATTCCCGGTTATTACAACCTGGCCGATCGCGGCCAGCAGCTTGATCGCCAGCTCAGCGATGCCAGCGTGAAGTGGAACCTGAAAAACAGCCAGGCCTTGCAGTTGGGGACTGCCACGGGCTACGCGCAGCGTGTGCTCAAGCCTCTGTTGCCGGTGCTGCGCGAAGTGGTCACGGACCCGGGCGAACGCAAACTGGTGGAGCAACTGGCACAGTGGAAGGGCGATTATCCGCTGGACTCAACTGCGGCGACCTTGTTCAACCAGTTTTTGTACAGCCTCACAGAGGCCACCATGCGCGACAAACTGGGCGACAGTTTTTTTGATGCCATGCTGACTACGCGTGTGATCGATGCTGCCTTGCCGCGCCTTGCGGCCAGCCCGGATTCACTGTGGTGGGACAACCGCAGCACCGCGCGCACAGAAACCCGCGCCGATACGGTCAAGGTGGCGTGGCAGGCCAGCATCGCCCATTTGAAGGCCACCCTGGGTGACGACCCCGGGCAATGGCGCTGGGGCGTGGCCCACACCCTGACCCATGAACACCCGCTGGGGCGGCAAAAGCCCCTGGACTGGCTGCTCAACGTCGGCCCCTTCGCCGCCCCCGGCGGCCACGAAGTGCCCAACAACCTCAGCGCCAAACTGGGCAATGCCCCGTGGCCAGTGAGCTACGGCCCGTCTACCCGGCGCCTGATCGACTTTGCCGAGCCGTCCCACGGGCTGACCATCAACCCGGTCGGGCAAAGTGGCGTGCCGTTCGACAAGCACTACCGCGACCAGGCCGAGTCCTACATCGAGGGTGATTACGACAAACCGCATATGGACGAAAACGAAATCCAGCTCAATACCCGCAGCACCTTGCGGCTGGTGCCAGCGGGGTAAGGCCGATGTGGGAGCGGGCTTGCTCGCGACTGGATCGTCGCGGTCTTGCAGCGCCACCGCGCTGTCCGCATCGCGAGCAAGCCCGCTCCCACAGGGGTTGGGTCAGCGTTGAAAAAACTCGCGGGGCAGGGGCTCAAGCCACCGCATAATTGAGCACGATCCCCACAAAAATCGCCAACCCTGCCCAGTGGTTGTGCAGGAAGGCCTTGAAGCAGCGCTGCGGATCACGGTCGCGGGTGTACCAGAATTCCCACACAAAACAGCCCGCCGCCGCCAGCAGGCCAAGGTGGAACCAGCCGCCCAGCTCAAAGTGCGACCCTGCCAGCAGCAGGCAACCCAGGGCCAGACCCTGCAGGCTGAGGATGATCACGCGGTCGGCATCGCCAAACAGGATGGCGGTGGATTTAACCCCGATCTTGAGATCATCTTCGCGGTCGGTCATGGCGTAGTAGGTGTCGTAGGCCACTGTCCACAGCAGGTTGGCGATGTACAGCAGCCAGGCCGCAGCAGGCAGGCTGCCGGTCTCGGCCGTAAAGGCCATCGGTATGCCCCACGAGAACGCTGCGCCCAGCACCACTTGCGGGTAGTAGGTGTAGCGCTTCATGAACGGGTAAGTGGCCGCCAGTGCCAGCGCGCCAAATGAAAGCCAGATGGTCGGAGCATTGGTGCACAGCACCAGCAGGAAGCTGACCCCCATCAACAGCGCAAAGAACACCAGGGCTTCTTTGCTGCTGATTTTGCCACTGGCCATAGGCCGTTGTTCTGTTCGTTTGACATGACCATCCACCTTGCGGTCGGCAAAGTCGTTGATCACGCAGCCGGCAGCACGGGTCAATACCACGCCTAAGACAAAAATCAGCAGGTTACCCAGCGAGGGTACGCCTTTGGCGGCCACCCACAATGCCCACAAGGTCGGCCACAGCAGCAGGTAGATGCCGATGGGCTTGTCCATGCGGGTCAGCTGGATAAAGTCCCAGGCACGGGGGTTGAAACGGTTGAGTGATTTGAGCAGGCGCGTGTACATCAATTGTTCTCCGACCGGGCACCGAGGGCGGCCCACAGTTTGGGTAAAAACACTTCGGCCACCAGCACGCTCAGTTTGCCACGCACAAAGCGCGAGCGGCGTGCCCACAGGTGATCGACCTGATCAGCCTGCGGCAACCAGTTACGCGGGTAGTGGCACACCTGCAGGGCTCCGCGCTCAAAGGCCTGGTCGCTGAACAGCAACTCCCCCAGCGAGCGGTTGCCCAGTTCGTCCATGTTCAGGCCACCCTCTTGCAGTGAGCTTTTACCCGCGACACTGCGTGCAAACACCCAAGGCTCACCGTGCCCGCGCAAATACACTTCGCGCACCCAGCCCTGAACGCCTTCAGGCAGGTCCAACGCAGCGCATTCATCCGGGCGCAGTACTTGCCAACCTTCATAAAGTGGAAGCACGCTGAAGGCATTATCTGAAATTGCAGTGAGACGCCGAGTCAGAGAGCCCTCGTCAAATAGCCAGTCCAGGGTCTGTGAGTCAGGCAGCGCAGGAAGTTGGCCTTGTTCAAGCCAGACAGGGGGGATAAGCGGAGAAGTTATGTGCGGCACGGTGGGTCATAATTGGCAGCCATTGAGGTCGGCGAGCTTATCACGCGGATCCTCGAATGAGCGTCCAAGGGACTTTTGCCCGTATTGGTGCTTGCATCTGCGGGTGGTCATCAGTACAAAACGCCCTGAATTTGACGAGTAACACGGCGCCTGTTGATAAGTCCGTGGCCTTGTCCAAGCCTGAACCTTTAGGAAATACCCAGATGAAGAAGTGGCAATGCATTGTATGTGGACTGATTTATAACGAAGCCGACGGCTGGCCGGATGATGGCATCGCCCCCGGTACCCTGTGGCAGGACGTACCTGAAGACTGGCTGTGCCCGGATTGTGGCGTCGGTAAAATGGATTTCGAGATGATTGAAATCAACTGATCAACCCTTTTAAAACCTGATTCAACTTCTGGAGATTGGCATGAACGCACCTGTCGTGATCGTTGGCACCGGGCTGGCCGGCTATAACCTGGCCCGTGAGTTTCGCAAGCTGGACAGCGAAACCCCGCTGCTGTTGATCACCTCCGATGACGGGCGCTCTTACTCCAAGCCAATGCTGTCTACCGGCTTTGGCAAAAACAAAGAGGCTGACGGCCTGAGCATGGCCACGCCCGAGGCGATGGCCGAGCAGCTCAAGGCCCAGGTGCGTATCCATACCCGCATCAGCGGTATCGACCCGGGCCACAAGCAATTGTGGATCGGTGAAGAGGCGGTGCCCTATCGTGACCTGGTGCTGGCCTGGGGTGCGCAAACGGTGCAGGTCCCGGTGGAGGGCGACGCCCAGGATGCGATCTTCCCGATCAATGACCTGGAAGACTACGCGCGTTTTCGCGCAGCTGCCGCAGGTAAACGCCGCGTCCTGATCCTGGGCGCGGGGCTGATCGGCTGCGAATTTGCCAACGATCTGATCGCAGGCGGTTATGAGGTCGATCTGGTCGCGCCCTGCGAGCAAGTGATGCCAACCCTTTTACACCCCGCTGCTGCAGCGGCGGTGCAGGCTGGCCTCGAAAGCCTGGGCGCACGCTTTCATCTGGGCCCGGTGTTGACCCGCCTGCAACGTACCGACAGCGGCCTCGAGGCGCATTTGTCGGATGGCAGTGTCGTTCCGTGCGATGTGGTGGTGTCCGCCATCGGTTTGCGCCCTCGCATTGATATGGCCGCCGCTGCGGGGATCAAGGTCAATCGCGGGGTTGAGGTGGATCGTCATCTTAAAACCTCTCACTCCCATATCTACGCGCTGGGCGATTGTGCCGAGGTCGACGGCCTTAACCTGCTGTATGTGATGCCGTTGATGAGTTGCGCCCGGGCGCTGGCGCAAACCCTGGCAGGCAACCCGACCGCGGTCAGTTACGGAGCCATGCCCATTACGGTGAAAACCCCGGTTTGCCCGCTGGTGGTGTCACCTGTGCCGCGTGGCTATGAGGGTGTGTGGACCGTGGAAGGCCAGGGCGCCGATATCAAGGCGCTGTGCCGCGACGCAGACGGCAAGTTGCTCGGTTATGCGCTGACGGGTGAGGCTGTTCGAGAAAAACTCGCGCTAAACAAAGAGCTGCCTGCACTTTTGGCGTAAAAGCGGCTCATTCTGTCGCATATGCCATTGCCTTGACTCAACAAAGCCTGTGCAGAGGCTGGCGCCGACCTTGGTCGCGTGCCATTCTCACACGGGTCTGCCGCAGTTTAGAGCCTGCGGCGCCTTGGGCGCTGTTCCGTAGAGAGCAGCACGGACATAACAACAAAAAACCGTCAATGAGGCTTCATCATGCGTAAACCCGATCTCGCCGCAGCTATCGCTGAAAAGGCTGACCTAACCAAAGAACAAGCCAACCGCGTTCTCAATGCGGTGCTGGAAGAAATCACCCAGGCCCTGCATCGCAAGGACAGCGTTACGCTGGTCGGCTTTGGCACCTTTATCCAGCGCCACCGCGGTGCCCGTACGGGGCAAAACCCGCAAACCGGTCAGCCGGTCACCATCAAGGCCAGCAACACGGTGGCGTTCAAACCGGGCAAATTCCTCAAGGACAGCGTGAATCCTTAAGGCACGGGCTACATGAAGAATGGGCAAGCTGGCCTTGCCAGCGGCCCGTTCTTGAGAAAACACGGGCCGATTGTGCGGCCATAAGTGGCAAAACCTAGCCCATCTACGCCTAACTCTGCAGAAATATGGCGTTCTTCGCTCAAATCGTTACACTGCGCCGGCCATTTTTTATTTCCCCGAGGCCGCGTACATGAAATTTCGTTTTCTGCTCTGGATGCTGGGCTTTTTGATGGGCAAAGCCAGCCGCAACAATCCTGCTTTCCAGCAACAATTGGTGGACAAGGATCTGGTGTTCCAGCTGCAAACCCTCGACGGCAAAGTGGCCCGTCATTTCAAGGTCAAAGACCAGCGCATCACCAGCCACGGCGGCCTGTACCCCGAGCCGGCGTTTGCCATCGCCTTTAAAGATGCCGCCTACGGCTTCGCTACGCTGCAGGCGAAGAACAAGCAACTGGCGTTCATGACAGGGATTCAGGACAAGTCGATTCAGATCAAGGGCAACCCGGCGCTGGTGATCTGGTTCCAGGGCCTGACCAAGTACCTCAAGCCGCGTAAAAAGGCCAAGGCTTAAGATCAAGAGCCCCTCACCCTAGCCCTCTCCCAGAGGGAGAGGGAACTGACCGCGCGCGATTTCAAGAACACCGACAATCAGCTCCCTCACCCTCTGGGAGAGGGATGGGGTGAGGGGCTTGTGCTTTTAGTTATTCAAGCCTGACCGAACTGCGCCGCCATCTCGCGCAGCAACACTTCAGCCTCCAATACTTTGCCCACCACCGCCTCAGCCTTTTCTCGTGGCACGCCAAGACGCTCGAACAACGCATCCGGCAACGGCGCACACGCACCGTGACCGACTCCACGGCTGCGCAGCAAGCCCAGCGCCACACACACCAGGTTCGGATACTGCGCATCCACCCCCACATAAGCCGGGTCGTGTTGATAGCGTACGGCAATCGCCAGCTCATCCGGCATCCCCCAAAAGCGCATCAGCCAGGCGCCCATCTGTTCACGGCTGATACCCAACAGGTGCTGCTCGATCAGGCTGTGGCTGACATGGGGGTTTACCTCAAGATGCCGGCAGATCAGCGAAAAATGCGGCGGAAACACATGGGCCAGCAGCAGGTAACCAAAATTGTGCAGCAACCCGCCCAGGTAAGTCATGCCGACTTCGGGGCGCTGCTCCCGGGGCATGGCCCGGGTCAGCCCTTCAATCACCGCCGCGGTGTAGATCGACTGCTGCCAGTAAGGAGTGCTCGATTGCGGATGGTCCTTGGGCAGGCTCAGGGTTTTGCCCAGCGACAGGCTGAGTGCCAGGTTGATCACCAGATCAACCCCCAGCACGCGCACAATGGCGTCTTCGACCGAGCGAATCTTGCTCTGCGAGGCGTAAAACGATGACGAGGCCCAGCTCATGACCTGCGCCGCCAGCGCCGGGTCAGTTTCCACCACGCTGGTGATTTCATCGATGGTCACGTCAGGGTCGGAGCGCAGCCGCATGATTCTGCGCACGCTCTCGGACAGCGGTGGCAGTTCGATGGTGGCCTCCAGCCGCTGCTGGATGCGCCGCGCCGTGAAGGCCTGCACTGCCCGGGTGATGGCCTCGCCATCGTCCCCGCCGAGATCAGGTGTGATGGCGCCCAAAGGCTCGCCAAAACGGCCGGCGCTGGCGTTTTTGAGCAGGGGTTTGAAGTCTTGCTGGGCAATCTCCAGCCACAGGCCCGGTTCACCCGTGCTGATTAGCAGCGAGGGTTGTTGCAGCAAGTGTTCTTCGTACAGGCAGGGCGAGTTGACCAGCGCCGGCAAGCCCGGCAGCTGGCTCAGGCCATGCTTGTCCAGCAAGACCTGCAGGCGCTCCGGCGCAACGGCGGTCATGCGCCGCCCGGTCAAGTCGGCCAGACGGTTCAGATCAAGTAAATGATTCTGGGTGAACAGCACCAGCAGGGGACCGATCGAATCGTCGAGCAGTACGGCGTGCACCTTGCGCGCAGGGTCGAGCCCCGGGTGATCCGGGACTTTGCGATAGGCGACAGCCAGGTCACCGAGCAAGCGCCCGATAACGGACGGCGTGCTCGCAGCAACAAGGGCACTGGCAACTTCAGTCATGGTCTGCATCCGTTCTGTACAACTTGATTTTGATTAGCTCTTGATCGGCCGCCGGGCCATTTACTGAATGGTCTTTTACACCTGACCATATTGCTGACCGTGGCGCAGCCAGCGATCAAGCAGGGGGCTGACATGGCTCGGCCAGCGTTCGATCAACGCCTGGGCGGCCTCGCGCACGGCGGGCAGCAGGTCGGCATCGCGCATCAGGTCGGCGACCTTGAATTGCAGAAGACCGGTCTGGCGGGTGCCGAGCATTTCGCCGGGGCCGCGCAGTTCGAGGTCTTTTTCGGCGATCACAAAGCCATCGTTGGTCTCGCGCATGATGCCCAGGCGCTGACGGCCGATTTGTGACAGCGGCGGGTGATACAGCAGCACGCAATGGCTGACGGCGCTGCCCCGGCCCACGCGACCGCGCAACTGGTGCAGCTGGGACAGGCCGAGGCGCTCGGGGTTTTCGATGATCATCAAGCTTGAGTTGGGCACGTCGACGCCCACCTCAATCACCGTGGTGGCCACGAGCAATTGCAGCTCGCCAGCCTTGAAGCGCGCCATGACTTCGGCTTTTTCAGCGGGCTTCATTCGCCCGTGAATCAACCCGACGCGCAGCTCACCCAAGGCGCTGGAGAGGTCTTCAAAGGTGGTTTCGGCAGCCTGGCAGGTCATTTCTTCCGACTCTTCGATCAGGGTGCACACCCAATACGCCTGGCGCCCTTCAGCGCAGGCGGCGCGCACCCGCTCGATCACTTCGAGACGCCGCGTATCGACCACCAGTACCGTATTAACCGGAGTACGGCCCGGCGGCAGCTCGTCGAGGATCGAGGTGTCGAGGTCGGCATAGGCGCTCATGGCCAGGGTGCGCGGGATCGGCGTGGCAGTCATGATCAGCTGGTGCGGGCACATCACTCCGCCCACGCCCTTGTTGCGCAGGGCCAGACGTTGCTGCACGCCAAAGCGGTGCTGTTCGTCGATGATCACCAGCGCCAGGTTCTTGAACTGCACGTTGTCCTGGAACAGAGCATGGGTACCGACCACCATCGGTACGCCGCTGGCGATTTGCTCCAGCGCACTGACCCGGGCCTTGCCCTTGAGCTTGCCGGCCAGCCACGCCACTTCAAGGCCCAAAGGCTCGAGCCAGCGCTTGAAGTTGATGAAGTGCTGCTCGGCGAGGATTTCCGTGGGGGCCATCAGGGCAACCTGATAACCCGCCTCAAGTGCTTGTAACGCTGCCATGGCCGCAACCACGGTCTTGCCGGAGCCCACGTCGCCCTGAATCAGGCGCAACATGGGTTCGGGCTGACTGAGGTCGTAGGCAATCTCGTTGCCAACCCGGGTCTGCGCGCCCGTCGGCGGGAAACCCAGATTGGCGAGGAACTGCACTGGCAGTTTTTTCGCCTTGGGCAACGCCGGGGCTTGTTGTGAACGCAGGCTCTCGCGCAGTCGCTGTTGCGACAGCTGGTGAGTCAGCAGCTCCTCAAAGGCCAGGCGGTGCTGGGCCCAGTGATGGCCCAGGGCGAGTTCTTCAACATCAGCATTGGCAGGCGGCTGATGCAGATAGCGAATGGCTTCATCCAGCGGGGCCAGTTGATAGTCCTTGGCCAGCTCCGGCGGCAACCAGTCGGGCAGGCTGCGCGGGCCGAGCATGGCCAGGCTTTGCTGGCTGAGCTGACGCAAGCGCTGTTGGGTCAGGCCTTCGGTGGTGGGGTAGATGGGCGTCAGCGTGGTGTCGACAGGTGGCGGTTCGTCGCCGGTAATGGCGCGGTATTCGGGATGATAGATCTCCAGTCCCGAAGCGCCGGGGCGGGCTTCGCCATAGCAGCGCACTTCGGTGCCACGTTTGAGGCTTTCCTTCTGCGCATTGCTGAAGTGGTAGAAGCGCAGACTCAGGCCGCCGGTGCCATCGTTGATGCGCACCAGCAAGCTGCGGCGCTTGCCCATGACCACGTCGGCGCCAATGACCCGGCCCTCGACAACGGCATCCTGACCGGGGCGCAAAGCGCCAATCGGGACAACGCGGGTGCGGTCCTGATAGCGCAACGGCAAATGGAACAGCACGTCCTGGACGTTTTCCAGTCCGACCTTGGCCAATTTTTCGGCCATGGCCTCACCGACGCCCTTGAGCGCGGTGACCGATACTTTCGACAACTCGGTCATTGCAGTGGCACTTAGGTCGCGGCAGGCGGCTTGGCCACCGAGCACAGGCGGATCGAGTCGGCGAGGATTTCAATCGCCTTTGGCCGCGGGAAGCTGGCGCGCCAGGCGATGGCAACGGTGCGGAACGGTACCGGCGGGGTCAGCGGACGCACGGCCAGGATGCCCGGGGCATAGTGATGACTGTCGACAGCCGACAACGGCAGAATCGAGATACCCAGGCCGGAAGCGACCATGTGGCGGATGGTTTCCAGCGAGCTGGATTCGACCGTGGTGTGCATGGCGCCATCATTGCCTTTGGCCACAGTCGGGCAGGCTTCCAGCACCTGATCGCGGAAGCAGTGACCTTCGCCCAGCAACAGCAGGCTCTTGTCGTTGAGCAGGCTGGCGTCGATGGTGTCTTTTTTGGTCCACGGGTGCTCGCTGGGCATGAGCACGTAAAACGGCTCGTCATACAGCGGCATGGTCAGCACGTCGGCTTCCTGGAACGGCAGGGCGATGATGATTGCATCCAGCTCGCCGTTGCGCAGTTTGTCGCGCAGCACATGGGTGAAGTTTTCTTCGATATACAACGGCATCTGCGGGGCAACCCGGTGCAGTTGCGGGATCAGATGCGGGAACAGATACGGACCCACGGTATAGATCGCGCCTACTTTAAGCGGAGCGGTCAGCTGGTTCTTGCCGGCCTGAGCCAGTTCGCGAATGCCCTGGGCCTGCTCCAGCACCTTTTGCGCCTGGGCCACGATGGCTTCGCCCACGGGGGTTACACGCACGGCACTTTTGCTGCGCTCGAAAATCAGCACACCGAGTTCGTCTTCCAGTTTTTTCACACCCACCGACAGGGTCGGCTGGCTGACATGGCAGCGCTCGGCGGCGTGGCCGAAGTGCTGCTCTTGGGCGAGGGTAACGATGTAGCGTAATTCTGTAAGCGTCATAGCGTGCGTCCCTGTGGTTGCGGGCCAAGCATAGCGGCTGCAATCGATAGACGCACGTTATCAGACATTACCCTCAGAGCTACAGTAGCCAATCAAGGTATGACTGGTTTTTTATCCAGACCGCAGATGCACAAAGGGCACCCTGAGGTGCCCTTTGTGGTGTTAGCGCCGACGTTTATCGATGGAATAAACGAAGGGTGCCACGATCTCGATGCTGCCATTGGTCAGCATTTCAGGCGGCGGTTTGGGCAAGGGTTGTGCCCGGCGAATCATTTCCAGGGTGGCCCGGTCCAGATCGGCGTTGCCAGAGCGCCCTACCAGTTCGTAGGACAGTACCTTGCCTTCGGCGTCTACCACGAAGCGCAGACGGTTCAAGCCTTCCTTGCCACGGGATTGCGCAGCAGGCGGGTACTTTTTGTACTTGCCCAGGTGACTGAGCAAAGTGCCTTCCCAACTGGCCTTGGCCGCCAGTTGTTGCGCCGACGGCCCCGGTGCCGGTGCAGCGGATTTCTCGCTGGTATTTTTGGTCGGCGTTGCGTCGCTCGGTTTCTCTTCTGAAGGTTTCTCTTTGACCGGGTCCGGTTTTTCCACAGGCTTGGGCGGTTGAGGCTTTTGCTTGGGCTTGACCGGTTTGGGTACAGAAATCTTCGGCTTGGGCGCTTCGGCCAGCTTGGGTATCGGCAACTCTTCCACTGGCGCCGGGGGTTGTGGCGGTGTCACCACTTTGGGCGGCGCAGGCGGCGGTGGTGCTGGCAGCGGTGCCAGGTCAACCATCATCGCTTGCGGCGGAAGTTCGATAGCGCGCGGGTTGGACCATTGCAGGGCCAGAATCACGGCCACTGCATGGATGGCCAACACCGCGGCCAGGCTGATTGCGTAACGCGTCATCTTTTGGCGCGCTATGGTCATTTCTTGGCTGCCGTCTCAAGTCCGACCAGACCCACCTTCAAATAACCCGCTGCGCGCAAAGCATCCATCACGCTCATCAGGTCACCGTAGTCCACGCCCTTGTCGGCCTGGAAGAAGATCGTCGTGTCTTTGTTGTTGTGGGTCCTGGCATCCAGGGTCGGGCCCAGGGCTTCAACCGTGACCGGTTCTTCGCCCAGGTACAGGCGCTGATCAGCCTTGACGCTGAGGAACACCGGTTTCTCAGGACGAGGCGCCGGTTTGGCGCTGGAAGCAGGCAAGTCAACCTTGATATCCACAGTGGCCAGCGGTGCTGCCACCATAAAGATGATCAGCAGTACCAGCATCACGTCAATAAAGGGGGTGACGTTGATTTCATGGTTTTCGGCGAGATCGTCATCGCCTTCTTTTAAATGCAGGCCCATGGCCGATTACCCCACTTTCACCATGTGCGGTTGCGAGCTGCGCTCGGGCGGCAGGTGATCGAGGTCACGGCTAACCAACAGCAACACTTCAGCAGATGCATCCGCCACCTGGGCCTTGTAGCCGGTGATGGAGCGGGCGAAGACGTTGTAAATCACTACCGCAGGGATCGCTGCGACCAGGCCCAGTGCCGTGGCCAGCAGGGCTTCGGCAATACCCGGCGCAACAACTGCCAGGTTGGTGGTCTGGGTTTTGGCGATGCCGATAAAGCTGTTCATGATGCCCCATACGGTACCGAACAGACCGACGAACGGTGCTGTGGAACCGATGGTGGCGAGTACGCCAGTGCCGCTGCTCATGTTGCGACCGCACGCTGCAACCAGACGCTCAAGACGGAAGCTTACACGCTCCTTGATGCCTTCTTTTTCACGGCTGTTGGCCGACAGGCGCATTTCTTCAAGGGCGTCCTGCACCAGCAAGTGGGCCAGGGTGCCTTCTTTGCCAGCCGTCTCGCTGGCTTCTTTCAAGGTGCGAGCTTTTTTCAGTTGGGCAATTTCACTGCGCAGACGACGCTTGGCACCCAGGACTTCAAAGCCTTTGGCAATCCAGATCGTCCAGGTGATGATCGAAGCAATAGCCAGGCCGATCATTACGATTTTGACGATGATGTCTGCGTTTTTGTACATGCCCCAAGGCGACAGGTCATGGGCCATGCCCAGGCTGTTGTCTTCTTCTGCGACTATTTGCGGCGCGTTATCGGCTGGCGCAGCAGCGCCTTCAACCAGTGTAGGATCAGTCGTACCCGGTGCAGCAACAGGTGCCGGGGCAGCTGCTTCAGTGGCCGCGTGCACGGCCGGGGCAGCAGGCTCGTCGGCAAATGCCGCAACAGGTGCCAACATCAAGCTGAACATCAGCGCCGCCACCCCACGCCAGACGCGTGCAGGGCTCGAAGGCTGGGTTGGCGAAGCGGTGGGATGATTGCGTGTCATGCTAGCCGGACCTGAGAAAAGTAATGAGGTAATGCCCTACAACGCGTTGTAAGACCAAGGGCAAAATGATGGGTTATTATTGCAAGTAATTCTTGTTAACAAAAGCAATAGCATCTGTTTTTTTCGGAAGTCACGACTTTGGTCGTGCCAAATTACGTCTTTTTGTAACTTTTCATTAGGATTTTTGCGATGCCCAAAGCCTCTGTATTGATCGTCGGATGCGGTGATGTCGGCAGCCGTCTGGCGACTCAACTGCTCGACCAGGATTGGCAGGTCTACGGCCTGCGCCGCTCCATTGACCGTTTACCCACGGGCGTTATCGGTGTGGAGGGCGATTTGTTCAGCGAGCAATGCCCGACGCAATGGCCAACCGGGCAAATTGACTACGTGGTGTACAGCGCGGCGGCGACCGAGCATGACGAAGCGGGCTATCAGGCGGCATATGTAGACGGCCTGAAAAACACCCTGAGTTGGCTGGAGCAGCATGGTCAGCGACCCAAGCGTCTGCTGTTTGTATCCAGCAGTGGCGTTTACGCCCAGAAAGACGGGGAATGGATCGACGAAACATCGCCCGCCCTGAGCACCAACTACTCTGGCCGGATCATCCTGGATGCCGAGCGAGTGGCGCTGGAGAGTGGCATCGCTGCCAGCGCGGTACGCCTGACCGGGATCTACGGGCCGGGTCGTGAATGGCTGCTGGGGCAAGTGCGCAAAGGTTATCGCGTGGCGGTTGAGCCGCCGCTGTATGGCAACCGTATCCATGCCGATGATGCTGCGGGGCTGCTGGCCTTTCTGCTGGAGGCTGATCGTCAGGGCAAGGCGCTGGATGACTGCTATATAGGTGTGGATAACGCACCGGCGCCACTGGCAGAAGTGGTGGACTGGTTGCGCGAGCGGTTGGGCATTACCGAATGGGCCGCCGAAGCGAGCGTGCGCCGCGCAGGCAGCAAGCGCTGCAGCAATGCCCGCGCCAAGGCGCTGGGCTGGGAGCCGCGCTATTCGAATTATCGCGAGGGCTATGCTGCGATTTTGGGGGAGCAGGCCTGAGAGTTATCTTGTGGGAGCGGGCGTTTGGTTGGCTTACAGCTTCTCCAGCGCCCACTCACGCTTGCCCGGGTAGAACTGGGGCATTTCGTCGGGCGCTGAGACGTCCACCGCCTCGAAGATTTCAAGTGTGCGGCCTTTGCGCACAAAAATATGCGCTGCGCCCATTTCCCCCTGCTGAAGCCAGAGGCTGTCCAAACCGCCGCTCATAGTGGCGCAGTCACCTCCCAGGCACAGCTCATAGCCATTGATGCCAGGCAATCCACTGACTTGCCCCTTGGGCGAGAATGTCACCTTGGCACCCTGACCTGCACCACTCAGTACGCGCCATTCGCCCCCAAGATAGGCTGACTTGAGTGCCTGCTCAAAATGCACCGATTTGAACAAATCTGCATTTGTGCCCCGGGAAACTTCACCGACATCACTTTGAGCTGGACGTACGAACGCCTGCCGCGGAAAGGATTCAGTCGCTGCCTGTATTAATTCAGAGCCTTCGAGCTTCAGGTCAGTATTTTCACCGCCATAGAAATTGACCTTCCACGACGCGCTGCCATCAGGCACCAGCGTACCCTCGTCCCGCTCAAAGCTGCTTCGCCAGGTGGCCTTGGCGTTTTTGGCGTCGATGCTCCATTCCAGGGTTGGCCCTGACGACGACAAGGCGTCAAGCAGGCCGCCACCCTTGGCCGCTTCATCTATTGCTGCCTGATTGATCCAGATGCCACTGATATCACGGGGGGCGGGTTCGCTGGCACAACCACCCAAAACAATGGAGAGCAGTGACAACACTAGCGCTTTGCGCATGGTGGAATCCTTTTGAAGCCGGGAAGAGCGGGGGGGTGGCGCAGCATGAAGACGCTGCGCCGAGGGCGTTACTCAATAACCAGAATAGCGTCCATTTCTACCTGCGAGCCCTTTGGCAGTGCAGCAACGCCAATGGCGGCGCGGGCCGGATAGGGTTGTTCGAAGTAGGTGCCCATGATCTCGTTGACCTTGGCGAAGTGGCTCAGGTCAGTCAGGAAGATGTTCAGCTTGACGATGTCCTTGAACGAACCGCCTGCGGCTTCAGCGACCGACTTCAGGTTTTCGAAAACCTGGATGGTCTGGGCTTCAAAGCCTTCAACCAGTTCCATGGTTTTTGGGTCCAGCGGGATTTGACCGGACATGTAGACAGTATTGCCAGCTTTGATCGCCTGAGAATAAGTACCGATTGCAGCAGGTGCCTTGTCGCTGGTGATAACAGTCTTGGACATGGGTGACTCCTTGTAATTAGATGGCTACGCACGCATGCGAGTGATGCGGATAACCCCGGTAAGGGCGCGCAGTTTTTTGATCACGCGGGCCAGGTGTACACGGTCGTGTACGCTGACCACCAGTTGGACCACGCTGATGCGACCATCGCGTTCGTCCATGCTGATCTTTTCGATATTGCCGTCGGCAGCGTTGACGCTGCTGGCCAACAGCGCAATCAGGCCGCGCTGGTGTTCCAGTTCGACGCGCAATTCAACGTTGAACTCGCCGGTAACGTCCTTGGCCCACGACAGCTGAATGCACTTTTCGGGGTTGTGGCGGATTTCACTGATATTGCGGCAGTTGTCCAGGTGCACGACCATGCCTTTGCCTGCGGACAAATGGCCAACGATCGGATCCCCCGGGATCGGCGTACAGCATTTGGCGTAGCTGAGCACCAGGCCTTCGGTGCCGCGAATCGCCAGCGGGCCTTCCGGGCTCGGCAATGCTTCGCCTTCGCCCAACAGGCGTCGGGCCACCACGTAGGCCATGCGATTGCCGAGGCCGATATCTTCGAGCAGGTCTTCGATCTGCTCCAGGCGGTACTCCTGGAGCATGGCCTGAACGCGTTCGGCCGGGATCTTGTCCAGCGCGCTGTTGAAGCCGTTAAGCACCTTGTTGAGCAGGCGTTCGCCCAGGTTGACCGACTCGGAACGGCGTTGCAGCTTGAGCGCATGGCGAATATGGGTACGCGCCTTGCCGGTGACCACAAAGTTAAGCCAGGCCGGGTTGGGGCGGGCGCCGGGAGCGCTGACGATCTCGACCGTGGAGCCGCTTTGCAGCGGCTCGGACAGCGGTGCGAGACGCCGGTTGATGCGACAGGCGATGCAGCTGTTGCCCACGTCGGTGTGCACCGCGTAGGCAAAGTCGACGGCCGTGGAGCCTTTGGGCAGCTCCATGATCCGTCCTTTGGGCGTAAACACGTAGACCTCGTCCGGGAACAGGTCGATCTTCACGCTTTCGATAAATTCGAGGGAGTTGCCGGCGCGTTGCTGCATTTCCAGCACGCCCTTGACCCATTGCCGCGCCCGGGCGTGGGTGCCCGTGTGCTGCTCGTCGCCACTGGACTTGTAAAGCCAGTGGGCGGCGATGCCGTTGTTGGCCATTTCTTCCATTTCACGGGTACGGATCTGGATCTCGATCGGTACGCCATGCATGCCAAACAGCGTGGTATGCAACGACTGGTAGCCGTTGGCCTTGGGAATGGCGATGTAGTCCTTGAACCGGCCCGGCAGGGGCTTGTACAAATTATGTACAGCGCCCAGCACGCGGTAGCAGGTGTCGACCTTGTCGACGATGATCCGGAATGCGTAAACATCCATGATCTCGTTAAAAGCCCGGCGTTTGCCGCGCATCTTCTTGTAGATGCCGTAGATATGCTTTTGACGACCGCTGACTTCGCCCTGAATGCCATCGATGGCCAGGCAGTGGCTGAGCGATTCTTCAATTTTGTTGACGATTTCCTTGCGATTGCCCCGAGCGCGTTTGACCGCCTGATAAATGCGCGCGGAGCGCATCGGGTACATCGCCTTGAAACCGAGGTCTTCGAATTCGATACGAATGCTGTGCATGCCCAGCCGATTGGCGATGGGTGCGTAGATTTCCAGGGTTTCCTTGGCAATCCGTCGGCGTTTTTCGCCGGACAGCACTTCGAGGGTGCGCATGTTGTGCAGACGGTCAGCCAGCTTCACCAGGATCACGCGGATATCGCGTGCCATGGCCATGGCCATCTTCTGGAAGTTTTCAGCCTGGGCTTCGGCCTTGGTTTCGAAGTTCATCTGAGTCAGCTTGCTGACTCCATCGACCAGGTCGGCCACGGTTTCGCCGAACTGCGCTACCAGCGCTTCCTTGGCAATACCGGTGTCTTCAATCACGTCATGCAGCATGGCCGCCATCAGGCTCTGATGGTCCATATGCATGTCGGCAAGGATATTTGCCACTGCCAGCGGGTGCGTGACATAAGGCTCGCCGCTGCGTCGGCGTTGGCCGTCGTGGGCTTGTTCTGCGTAGAAGTACGCCCGGCGGACCAGATTGACCTGGTCCGGGCCGAGGTACGCCGACAAGCGATCGGCGAGGGCGTCTATGCTCGGCATGAGGAAACCTCCTGCCAAAACTTTTTACCCTTCGCCGTGCTACGTCGACCGGGCATAGGCTTAGTTCGCCTCGTTGGACTCGTCCTCGAACGCTGCGAACAGCGGTTCGTCTTCGACGATTTCAGCGTTGGCGATAAACTCGTAGCTCATCAGGCCTTCTGCGATTTCGCGCAGGGCAACAACGGTAGGCTTGTCGTTTTCCCACTGCACCAGAGGCTCTTTACCGCCGGTGGCCAGTTGACGGGCACGCTTGGTAGAGAGCATGACCAGCTCAAAGCGGTTATCCACGTGTTCTAGACAGTCTTCAACGGTTACGCGGGCCATGGTCTTCCTCGTAGCAAATGCAATATGCGCGCTGCCCGGATGGGCGAGCGGACTGAACAGTTTAAAAAATCACCAGCCATTAGGGAAGCGCTGATTTTTCCGTCACTGCTCCTAAAACCTCTGTAAGCGCCAATGTAAAGCCCTTACAGGGGTTTTGGGAAGTGTTCATTAACCGAGCAGTTCGGCCAGTAATTTGCCAAAACGCTGTTGCTGGCGTTTTTGCTGAAGGCGATTGGCACGGAAAATGGCCTTCAAGTCTTCAAGTGCCAGGGCAAAATCGTCGTTGATGATCAGGTAGTCATAGTCCACATAGTGGCTCATTTCACTCACGGCTTCGCGCATGCGTGCGTCAATGATTTCGTCGCTGTCCTGGCCACGGTTGTCCAGACGCTGACGCAAGGCTTCCTGGCTCGGCGGCAGGATAAAGATCGAGCGCGCCTGCGGCATCAGCTTGCGCACCTGCTCTGCACCTTGCCAGTCGATTTCCAGAATCAGGTCGTGGCCTTCATCCAGGGTCTGCTGCAGGTGGCTTTGCGAAGTGCCGTAAAGGTTGCCGAACACTTCGGCACGTTCCAGGAAGTCACCGTGCTCGATCATTTTCACGAACTCTTCGCGCTCGACAAAATGATAGTTCACGCCATTCACTTCACCTGGGCGCATGGCACGGGTGGTGTGCGAGACCGATACCCGGATCTGCGGCTCAACGTCGATCAATGCCTTGACCAGGCTGGTCTTGCCTGCGCCCGAAGGAGCAGAAACGATATAAAGGGTGCCAGTGCTGTGGGTCATGTCAGGGTGTGCCTTACTCAATATTCTGTACTTGTTCACGCATCTGCTCGATCAACACCTTGAGGTTGACCGCCGCTTGGGTACTGCGTGGATCGAATGCCTTGGAGCCCAGGGTATTGGCCTCGCGATTCAGTTCTTGCATCAGGAAGTCCAGGCGTCGCCCGGCAGCACCCCCCGACTTGAGTACGCGGCGTACTTCAAGAATATGGGTGCTCAGGCGGTCCAGCTCTTCGGCCACGTCGCTTTTTTGCGCGAGCAGAACCATTTCCTGTTCAAGGCGCTGGGGGTCAAGCTCGGCCTTCATGTCGGCAAAGCGATCGAGGACCTTTTGACGCTGGGTGGCGAGCATTTGCGGTACCAGCTCGCGCAGGGTTTCGACATCGCTTTCGATGGCGGTCAAGCGATCGCTGATCAGGCGGGCCAGTTCCGCGCCTTCGCGCTCACGGCCGTTTTTCAGTTCTTGCAGGCCTTGCTTGAACAGCGCCAGGGCCTGGGTGTTCAAGGCTTGCGGGTCGCTGGCATCGGCTACCAGAACACCGGGCCAGGCCAGGACTTCCAGCGGGTTGAGCGCGGCAGGCTGCTTGATCAGGCTGGCGATGGTCTCGGCGGCGGCCACCAGCTGGGCGGCACGCTCGCGGTCAACCTGCAGCGGCTTGCCGGTGGTTTCTTCAGTGAAACGCAAAGTGCATTCCAGCTTGCCCCGGGAGATGCCCTGGCGCAGCGCTTCACGCACCGCGCCCTCGAGGTCACGGAAAGATTCAGGCAGACGCAGGTGCGGCTCCAGGTAGCGGCTGTTGACCGAACGCAGCTCCCAACTCAGGGTGCCCTGAGTGCCGGCGCTTTCGACGCGG
This sequence comes from Pseudomonas sp. FSL W7-0098, assembly GCF_005930585.1. Taxonomy (NCBI): domain Bacteria; kingdom Pseudomonadati; phylum Pseudomonadota; class Gammaproteobacteria; order Pseudomonadales; family Pseudomonadaceae; genus Pseudomonas; species Pseudomonas sp. FSL W7-0098. The sequence goes on along the minus strand of NZ_RXHW01000004.1, from coordinate 197,849 downwards.
GCAAAGGCGGTCATGCTGTGCACCATGGACGGTACCTCGCGATTGGATGAGTTAAGCCTGGCGGCAGGTTAGACGACAGATTGTAACGCAGTGCGGGCAACTGCCCCAAATGGCGTCGGTCGTAAATACATCCAATCTTCGTTCCCCGCCAGGGTTCACAGACGCGCCCTGCGCAGCCATGGCCTTTCCTTTATAATGCTCGGCAGTTTTCCGTCCCGTACAGGTATCCCACATGAAACGTCCAAGTGGTCGCGTTGCCGATCAGCTCCGCCCGATCCGCATCACCCGCAACTACACCAAACACGCAGAGGGTTCTGTACTGGTCGAGTTCGGTGACACCAAAGTCATCTGCACCGTCAGCGTCGAGAATGGCGTACCGCGGTTCCTCAAAGGCCAGGGCCAGGGCTGGCTGACTGCCGAATACGGCATGCTGCCACGCGCCACCGGCGACCGTAACCAGCGCGAAGCCAGCCGCGGCAAGCAAGGCGGGCGCACCCTGGAAATCCAGCGCCTGATCGGCCGCTCCCTGCGTGCTGCACTGGATATGTCCAAACTGGGCGATATCACTTTGTACGTCGACTGCGACGTAATCCAGGCTGACGGCGGCACCCGCACTGCCTCGATCACCGGCGCCATGGTTGCTCTGGTCGACGCCCTGAAGATCATCAAGAAGCGTGGCGGCCTCAAAGGCGGTGACCCGATCAAGCAGATGATCGCGGCGGTATCGGTGGGCATGTACCAGGGCGTACCGGTACTTGACCTGGACTATCCTGAAGATTCGGCAGCCGAAACCGACCTCAACGTGGTGATGACCAGCAGCGGCGGTTTCATCGAAGTTCAGGGCACCGCCGAAGGCGCACCGTTCCAGCCTGAAGAGCTGAACGCCATGCTGGCACTGGCACAAAAAGGCATGAACGAAATTTTTGCCCTGCAACAAGCGGCATTGGCCGACTAAATTGCCGGATTGACTGTCAAAGCCTTCAAACGACCAACCGGAGAACGTGATGAGTGAGCTGGATCTTTCAACACCCAAACCGGGCCGCGACGCCCGGAAATGGGCGATGTTCTGTCATTTTTCGGCGTTCCTCGGGATGTGGTTTCCGTTTGGCAGCCTGATCGGCCCGCTGATCCTGTGGCAGGTAAAGCGCGAGAGCGACCCGTTTATTGACGACCAGGGCAAGGAAGCACTGAACTTCCAGATCACCGTGGCGATTGCTTCGGCCATTTGCTATGTGCTGATGTTCGTGCTGATCGGCTTTGCGCTGCTGGGCCTGGTACTGATTGGCGCGGTAGTGCTGGTGGTGATTGCAGGGGTCAAGGCCAATGACGGGGTGGTGTACCGTTATCCCTTCACCTGGCGGCCGATCAAGTAAGGTTTCAGTCAGCAACTCAGGCACCTTGTAGAAAAGCCCACCTCGGTGGGCTTTTCTACGCTTGCTGATTGCGGGAGCCAAAACAACAGGTGAGTGGACGTCAGTACGATGCTTTGTTTATCCAGGCATTCGTTTAACGACAACTACTTACTTATGCGCGCTAAATAAACCATGCCTTTAAGAGAGCCTTATTTTAAAGCGCACCGTTATTTATCGCGCCATGTTAGTGCAATGGCCATCTGTGAATACCGAATTTAAATAAAGGCCAAGTGGCACTTGAAAATATGCTGTTGACTATTTGTTTTTACTCGTCTAGTTTTTATGTCGACTGCTTGATCAGTCTTCGCCACTATCTTTAAGGATAAAGATATTATGAAAACTGCCGTGATGAATTCTCAAAAAGGTGCTGCACCCCATTGCTCTGGCGGCAGTGGACACCGATAGAAGCAGAGATAGCGATCCAGTATTATAAAAACTTTTGTTTCTCAATAAAAATACCAAGCAATGTATCCCGTCCTGCCACCCGCGCTGGAAGTGGATGAAATCTGGCATCATCTTATCTTGGATATGCGAACTTATAGGGATGCCTGTTAGCCTATATTTGGGCATTGCATGATAACCCTATGGAAACGTCGAACGTGAAGTTGACCTATGAGCAAAATCTAAAGGAAAACTTATGGAATTTTATTGTCAGTCGACTCTTTCCATTTTTTGGCATTTCCATCGCTGCGGCGCTGCTCGCGCACAAGAATATTGCCGATCTTCCTGTGTTCGCCTATGTCCTGGCGATCTTTTCAGTTATATCTACCCTTTTCTACATGCCGCTGGCGGCTATTGGCAATATCGTTCATCATCAAAAAAATGCGCTCACTCCCCAGGCAGTCTTTGAGAGCGGACTGTCGATAGCGGTTTTATTCGCTGCCATTGCGTTTGCCGCAGCCCTTGCCGTATTCGCTTACCTCCCCTCCATCCGTTTTCTGGACAGCCTTGACAGGGATAAACTCTTTTACCTGTCTCTTATTTATATTCCGGCCATCCCTTTGCTGGTAATCAATACCTTCACCCATCTTTTCCACGAAGCCTCTGGACACTCCTTGCCGTGTGCAACCGTAAAGAAGTGGTGCACGTGTGCAGGCTGCGCATTCCTGATGTTTTGTTTTGTTTTTTGCAGCAAGCACGACTTTGTTTTCTTGGCTGTTGGCTACTTCTTGATTGTCGAAACAGCCCTCTTCATCTCCCTGGCCTGCCTCTCTATGCGGCTCGGATACCGGCACATCCTCGTCAAGCCAAAAATACTGGCAGACGTCGTTTCAATGGGCTTTCCTATTGCCGCCGGGGTAGCGGGGCAAAAATTGTACTTTTACCTGCTTAACGGAAAACTGCTGTCGCTGAATGAAAGCCTGGTTGCCGATCTTTCGATCTGTATGTCTATTATCGGATTTCTCAGCATTCCGGTCATAGCGTTCGCTCAGCTTCATAGCGTCTATACCAGCCAGCATATCGTGGATGCGGACAAGATCTACCCGCGCGGACAACTAGCCGCCGCCGTGCTCATGGCCGTGATTGCAGGGGGTTTTTATGCGCTGGGAAGCGGTTTGTTTTTTATCTTTGGCGACCGCTCGCTGACGTTTACCAGTGAAGGATTTGTGGCGATATGCATGTCGGTATTGAGCTCGCTTTACTTCTCGCTCACGGCAAGCCACTTGCGGGCAATGCGAGACACCCTGATCCCTCAAGTACTGATCAATACCTTTATGCTTGCAGGGTTTATCCCGGTCATTTACCTGTATGACTTTAATAGCCCTTCAATCTATCTATTCATCGTACTGCAGGCTGTTGTCACTTTTATTGCCGCTGTGCTTTTGCAGTACCGGATACGCACCTTGCATAAACGAACGCCCAGTTTCGCCTGAAAGTGCCTCGGATACAAAAAAGGCCCCCGCCCTTGATAACAGAGCGGGAGCCTTTTTCTGGATCTGCGATCAACACTTAGATAGTCAGTGTCCAGTCGTAGTCCACGATCAATGGCGCGTGCTGCGAGAAGCGTGGCTGACGCGGCATGCGAGCGCTTCGTACAAAGCGGCGCAAGCCCGGTGTCAGCAGCTGGTAGTCAAAACGCCAGCCCAGATTCAGCATCTCGGCCTGTTCGTTATCCGGCCACCAGCTGTACTGGTCACCTTCACGACTGACTTCACGCAGGGCATCGACATATCCCATGTTGCCGACAATCTCATCCATCCAGGCCCGTTCAGGCGCCAGGAAGCCGGGCGATTGCTGGCTGTCGCGCCAGTTTTTAATGTCGAGTTTCTGCTGCGCCACATACAGCGAGCCGCAGTAGATGTACTCACGACGCTTGCGACGCTGCTTATCCAGGTAGCGGGCAAAGTCGTCCATTAGCTTGAATTTTTGATTCAAGTCTTCATCGCCGTTCTGCCCCGAAGGGAGCAGCAAGGTCGCGATGCTGACCTTATCGAAATCGGCTTGCAGGTAGCGCCCGTAGCGATCGGCCGTCTCGAAGCCAAGCCCGGTGATGACTGCTTTCGGCTGTAGCCGCGAGTACAAAGCCACGCCACCTTGGGCGGGGACTTCGGCGTCACAGGCATAAAGAAAGTAGCCATCGAGCTGGTAGGCTGGATCGTCCAGTTCAAAGGCGGAGGCACGGGTGTCCTGCAGGCAGATAACGTCGGCATTCTGAGCTTGCAGCCAACTGAGCAAACCGCGCTCGACTGCCGTCTGAATACCATTGACGTTCACACTGATGATCCGCATAAATGGCCCCAAAAATCACGTGCGTGTATGATACACGCCGTCTTACTAATTAGCTAAATCCGTGGTATCTGGGGACTTTTTTCATGCAAGCGTATCAGCGCGATTTCATCCGCTTTGCCATCGATCGTGGCGTTTTGCGCTTCGGTGAGTTCACCCTGAAGTCGGGCCGTACCAGCCCTTACTTCTTCAATGCCGGGCTGTTCAACACCGGCTCTGCACTGGCCCAGCTGGGGCGCTTCTATGCTGCCGCCATCGTTGACAGCGGTATTTCCTTCGACGTGCTGTTTGGTCCGGCCTATAAGGGCATCCCCCTGGCGGCGACCACTGCCGTAGCGCTTGCCGAGCACCACGACCGTGATCTGCCGTGGTGCTTCAACCGCAAGGAAGCCAAGGCTCATGGCGAAGGCGGTAGCCTGGTTGGCTCGCCGCTTGAAGGCGATATCCTGATCATCGACGACGTGATCACGGCCGGTACCGCTATCCGTGAAGTGATGCAAATCATCCAGGCCCAGGGCGCCAAGGCGGCCGGCGTGATGATTGCCCTCAACCGTCAGGAGCGCGGCAATGGCGAGCTGTCGGCGATCCAGGAAGTCGAGCGCGACTTCGGTATTCCGGTGATCAGCATCGTTTCGTTGAACCAGGTTTTGCAGTTCCTGGCCGAAGACGAAACCCTCAAGCAATACCTGCCAGCCGTTGAAGCGTACCGGGCGCAGTACGGGATTTAATCCCCTCGCCCATCAAAAAGCCCCGCCCGGATCACTCCGGGCGGGGCTTTTTTTGGTTCTGCTTAAGCCGGTTTGCTGTTGGTAATCAGCGTACCCACACCGGTATCGGTGAAGATTTCCAGCAGTACGGCATTCGGCACGCGACCGTCGACGATATGCGCCGTGGTCACGCCACCTTGCACGGCTTCCAGCGCGCAGCGGATTTTTGGCAGCATGCCACCATAAATGGTGCCGTCGGCGATCAGGTCATCCACCTGAGCGGTAGTCAGGCCGGTCAGCACCTTGCCTTCCTTGTCCATCAAGCCGGCGATGTTGGTCAGCAGCATCAGTTTCTCGGCCTTGAGGGCTTCGGCAACCTTGCCTGCCACCAGGTCGGCGTTGATGTTGTAGGATTCGCCATTGGCGCCCACACCGATTGGCGCGATAACCGGGATGAAATCACCCTTGGTCAACATGTGCAGCAGGTCGGTATTGATGTCGATGACCTCGCCCACATGACCGAAGTCGATGATTTCCGGCTTGGTCATTTCCGGCGTCTGACGGGTCACGACCATCTTTTTGGCGCGAATCAGCGTCGCGTCCTTACCGGTCAGGCCGATGGCACTGCCGCCGTGGCGGTTGATCAGGTTGACGATTTCCTTGTTCACATGGCCGCCCAGCACCATTTCCACCACATCCATGGTTTGCGAGTCGGTCACGCGCATGCCGTCGATAAAATGGCTCTCGATGGATAAACGCTTGAGCAGATCACCGATTTGCGGGCCGCCACCGTGGACCACGACCGGGTTGATACCCACGGCCTTCATCAGCACGATGTCACGGGCAAAGCCGGTTTTCAGGTCATCGTTCTCCATAGCGTTGCCGCCGTACTTGATCACCAGCGTCTTGCCGACGTAACGGCGAATGTAGGGCAGCGCTTCGGACAAAACCTTGGCGACGTTGGAGGCGGCATCACGTTCGAGGGTCATTCAGGGCTCCGGTAGAACAAGTCGATCAAAACGGTAGTTGGAGATCAGGTGCCACACGCTTCAATTGAGCGTGAAAGACATCCTTGATGCGTTGCAGTTCGGCCTCTGTTTCGGCCTCGAATCGCAGCACCAGCACCGGCGTGGTGTTGGAGGCGCGAACCAGGCCCCAGCCATGAGGGTAGTCAACCCGCACACCATCAATGGACGTCAACTCGGCGGCCTCGCCCCATTGAGCATCGTGCAGAGCCTCAATGATGCTGAATTTGCTCTCGTCCGTCACATCGATATTGATTTCAGGCGTAGAAATATCGTTCGGGAAGGTCTCAAACAGCTCTTCAGCGGTTGCCTGACGCTTGCTGAGGATCTCCAGCAGGCGCGCAGCGCTGTAGATACCGTCGTCAAAACCGAACCAGCGCTCTTTGAAAAAGATATGCCCGCTCATTTCGCCAGCCAGCAGGGCGCCGGTTTCTTTCATTTTCTTTTTGATCAGGGAGTGACCGGTTTTCCACATCAGCGGGCGGCCGCCACAGGCTTCAATCCAGGGTGCCAGTCGACGTGTGCACTTCACGTCGAAAATGACCTCGGCTGCCGGGTTACGCTCCAGGACATCCTGGGCAAACAACATCAGCAAACGGTCCGGGAACACCATGGTGCCGGTGTTGGTCACCACGCCCACGCGATCGCCATCACCATCGAAGGCCAGGCCTACATCGGCATTGCTTTCCTTGACCTTGGCAATCAGGTCCACGAGGTTTTCCGGCTTGCCCGGGTCAGGGTGATGGTTGGGGAAGTTGCCATCCACCTCACAGAACAACGGGATCACTTCACAACCCAACGCTTCAATCAGTTGCGGTGCAATCACGCCAGCAGCGCCGTTGCCGCAATCGACCACTACCTTCAAGGGCTTGGCCAACTTGATGTCACGGGTAATCACTTCGGCGTAGCGCGACAAGATGTCAACGCGTTCAATGCTGCCTTCGCCCCAGGTCAAATCGTTGGTTTTCAGGCGTGTATGCAATGCCTGAATTTGTTCGTTGGCCAGCGTATCGCCCGCGATCACGATTTTAAAACCGTTGTAGTTCGACGGGTTGTGGCTGCCTGTGAGCATGACCCCCGACTTGCCTGCCAATACGTTAGCCGCGTAATACAGGGCGGGTGTCGGCACCAGCCCCACATCACTGACCTGGCAGCCACTGTCCGCCACACCCTGGATCAGGCGTTCGACCAGCTCAGGGCCCGACAAGCGCCCATCCCGACCTACCGACACATGGGGCTCACCCTTGGCCAGGCTCTCGGCGCCAATGGCGCGGCCTATCCAGTACGCGGTTTCAGCCGTCAAGGTTTCCGGCACCACGCCACGAATATCGTAGGCGCGAAAAATGCTGTCAGGGAATTTCGGTGCGACCGAAGCTGAGCTACTCATTGTAGGGGGAGACTCCATGTTCAGAGGGGTTCGGGGATGCGTGAAAGGCCAGGCAGGACGCCTGGCCTTGAAATACAAATCAGAGCTTGCCGGAGTGGCCAAAACCGCCAGCGCCACGCTGGCTTTCGTCGAACTCTTCGACCAGCTCAAAGTGCGCCTGCACTACCGGCACCAGCACCAGTTGAGCGATACGCTCGCCGATGGTGATGTTGAAGGCGGTCTGGCCACGGTTCCAGCACGACACCATCAGTTCGCCTTGATAGTCAGAGTCGATAAGGCCGACCAGGTTCCCCAGTACGATACCGTGCTTATGGCCCAGGCCCGAGCGCGGCAGGATCAGGGCGGCAAGGCCCGGGTCGCCGATGTACACCGACAGGCCGGTGGGGATCAGCAGGGTCTGGCCCGGCTCCAGAACGGTGTCTTCTTTAAGCATGGCGCGCAGGTCCAGGCCGGCAGAGCCAGGAGTGGCGTACTGCGGCAGCGGGAATTCGTTACCAATGCGAGGGTCGAGGATTTTGGCTTGCAAAGCGTGCATACGAGTTAAACCTGGTTCAGACGTTCGGCGATAAAAGTGACCAGCTGGCGGGCAATCTTGCCCTTGCTGGTCTGGGCAAATACGGTGGCGTGCAGTTCGCGATCGATCACGCTGCAGGCGTTCTCTTCGCTGTTGAAGCCGATGCTGGGGTTGGCCACATCATTGGCGACAATCAGGTCGAGGTTTTTGTCTTTGAGCTTGCGCGCAGCGTAATCGAGCAAGTTCTCGGTTTCTGCGGCAAAGCCGACACTGAAAGGGCGATCAGGGCGTGAAGCGATAGTGGCCAGAATGTCTGGATTGCGCACCATTTGCAGCAACAGGCCGTCACCCTTGGTAGGGTCTTTCTTTAGTTTTTGCGGGGCAATGACTTCCGGGCGGTAGTCTGCAACAGCAGCAGACGCTATAAACACGTCGCAGGGGATCGCCGCCTCACAGGCTGCGAGCATGTCACGGGCACTGACCACGTCGATACGGGTCACGCGATCCGGGGTCGGCAGGTGTACCGGGCCGGTAATCAGGGTCACACGGGCGCCGGCTTCCACTGCTGCTTCAGCTAGGGCGAAGCCCATTTTTCCGGAGCTGTGGTTGGTGATGTAGCGCACCGGGTCGATGTTTTCCTGGGTAGGGCCTGCGGTGATCAGCACGTGCTTGCCGGTTAGCACCTGACGCTGAAAACACTCGGCGGCGCAGCTCACCAGATCATCCGCTTCGAGCATGCGGCCAAAGCCCACGTCGCCACAGGCCTGGCTTCCGGAGGCCGGGCCAAACACGCGCAGGCCGCGGCTTTCGAGCAACCAGGTATTGGCCTGGGTAGCCGGGTCGCGCCACATGGCCTGGTTCATCGCCGGAGCGATGGCAACCGTGGCATCCGTGGCGAGCACCAGGGTGGTCAGCAGGTCATTGGCCAGGCCTTGGGCAAGGCGGGCAATCAGGTCAGCGGTTGCAGGTGCAATCAGTACCAGGTCGGCCCACTTGGCCAGCTCGATATGCCCCATGGCCGCTTCAGCCGCAGGGTCGAGCAAATCCAGATGAACGGGGTGCCCGGACAACGCCTGCATGGTCAGAGGCGTGATGAATTCGCTGCCGCCACGGGTCATGACAACCCTTACTTCCGCGCCTTGGTCCAGTAGACGGCGAACCAGCTCTGCACTCTTGTAAGCCGCGATGCCGCCGCCGACGCCCAAAACAATGCGTTTTCGATACAGCCGCTGCATAGGCCTGCCTTTTAGTTCGATGATGACTGCGCAGAAAATGGCCAAATGCCGCGCAAAAATGATGGGCTAAGATAACACAGCGCCTGCCAGGGAACAGCGGCGCCCATTTACAAGGAGGTGTTATGAGCATTCGAGATTGGCCTGCGGCGGAGCGCCCGCGGGAGAAGCTTTTGCAACACGGATCAGGCAGTCTTTCAGACGCCGAACTGCTGGCAATCTTCTTGCGCACCGGGGTTTCGGGCAAAAGTGCAGTCGATCTGGCGCGCCATCTGCTCAGCGAGTTTGGCAGCCTGCGGGCCTTGCTCGAAGCCGATCTGCGCGCATTCTGTCTCCCGCTCGGGCTGGGCCCGGCCAAGTTCAGCCAGTTGCAGGCCGTACTCGAAATGAGCCGCCGCCACCTGGCCGAACGCTTGCGCCGCGACAGCGCGCTGGAGAGCCCGCAAGTCGTTCGGGATTATCTCAAGTCATTGCTGCGTCATGAGCCACACGAAGCCTTCGGCTGCCTGTTTCTGGACTCCAGGCACCGCATGCTGGCCTTCGAGGTGCTGTTCAGGGGCTCGATAGACAGCGCCAGTGTCTACCCGCGCCAGGTGGTCAAGCGTGCCCTGGCGCACAATGCGGCAGCGGTGATTTTCTGCCACAACCATCCCTCGGGCATCAGCGACCCCAGCCAGGCTGACCGCACGTTGACCAAGCGCCTGATCCAGGCGCTTGATCTGATCGAAGTGCGGGTGCTGGATCATTTTATAGTCGGTGACGGCCAGCCGCTTTCAATGGTCGAGCGCGGCTGGATGTAAGGCTCAGGGCTTAACGCTGACTGTTGAAAAGTCTTGACGCCCAAACGGACTCACCTGATATCCCTGTACGTCTTTACGGGTCAGTGCGTAGGCCGTTGGATGGGCCAGCGGTAGCCACAGTGCCTGTTGCTGGATCTGCGCTTGCGCCTTTTGATACAAAGCACTGCGTTTGTCCTGATCGGTCAGGGTTTTGCCCTGGCTGATCAAACCGTCCAGCGCCTTGTCGCAATAACGCGCAAAGTTGGTTCCGGATTTCACTGCCGCACAGGAAAACTGCGGCGTGAGGAAGTTGTCCGGGTCACCGTTATCGCCTGCCCAGCCCATAAACAGCAGGTCATGCTCGCCAGCCTTGGCGCGACGGATCAGCTCGCCCCATTCGATCACCCGGATATCGGCCTGCACACCCACCTTGGCCAGGTCGGCTTGCAGCAACTGCGCGCCCAGGCTCGGGTTGGGATTGAGCACGCTGCCTGTCGGGCGCGTCCAGATCGTGGTTTTGAAGCCGTTTTTCAGACCCGCCCTGGCCAGCAATTCACGGGCTTTTTGCGGATTGTGGGCATAGCCCGGCAAGTCTTTGGCATAACTCCAGGTGGTCGCCGGGTAAATACCGTTGGCCGCTTGGGCGCTGTTTTCAAACACGGCCTTGAGATAAGTGTCCTTGTCGAAAGCCAGATTGATGGCCTGACGTACCTCGGGTTTATCCAGCGGTGGATGCTGGCTATTGATGGCCACAAACGCGGTCATGAAGGCCGGGGTCTGCGCTACAGCCAGCGCTGGATCCTTGGCGGCAGCTGCGACGTCCAGCGGCTTGGGCGAGAGAGCAATCTGGCATTCATTGCGACGCAATTTTTGCAGCCGCACGTTGGCGTCCGGGGTGATGGCAAAAATCAGCCCGTCAACGGCTGGCTTGCCGGCAAAGTAGTCCGGGTTGGCCTTGTAGCGCACCACCGCGTCTTTCTGGAAACGGTTGAATACAAAAGGCCCGGTACCTATCGGCTGGCTGTTCATCAGCTCCGGTGTGCCTGCTTTCATCAGCTTGTCGGCATATTCGGCCGAGTAGATCGAGGCAAAGCCCATGCTCAGCGCTGGCAAAAAGGTCGAATCAGGGCGACTCAGGGTGAAGCGCACGGTCAGCGGATCCGGAGTTTCAATTTTTTTGATCAGCTCAGGCAACTGCAAGGATTGTGCGTGGGGAAAACCGCTTTGCGCCACCTTGTGCCATGGGTTGGCAGGGTCAAGCATGCGTTCGAAGCTGAAACGTACGTCATCGGCATTCAACTCACGGCTTGGGGAAAAATAAGGCGTGCTGTGGAACTTGATCCCGGGGCGCAGCTTGAAATCGTACACAAGACCTTCAGGGGACACTGACCAGCTTTGCGCCAGTGAAGGCACCAGCTTCGCGGCTTTAGCGTCAAAGTCCAGCAGGCGGTTCATCAGCACGTCTGCCGAGGCATTGGTGGTACTGAGCGAGTTGTACTGCACAACGTCGAACCCTTCAGGGCTGGCCTCGGTGCAAACGCTCAAGGTGGCCGCGTGTACGAGCGGGCTCAGGCAAAAGGTGAGCAAAAAGGGGACGGCAGCGAGGCGCATGATCTGTTTCCTGTACAAGTCGATAAGGCCCATCTGCAAGTGCAGTCTGGAAAAGTCTTACCCTAGTGTTCTGGTACTCAAATGACCACTTTTTAATGGCATTCGACATCCTGTAGTCGCTGTCGCAGGCCGGGAAAGGGCTTCCAGGGCCTTGAGCAAGCGTGAAAAGGCGACCACTACGTGCTCGATCGCAGCCTTCGGCAGCGGCTACGAGCGGGCACCAGCCCCCGATACCTTTCACCCAGCGACGAGCGGTAAAACGCCACAAGGCATAGACGCCGCGCGGATTGGCGTTAAAATGGCGGCTTCATTAATTACACCAAATCACACTGCTTGTTGTTGCTCTTTAGTCTTTCTGGTATAAAGCAGCGCTCTTTTCTAGGGGCCCGGTTCCTGCGTTTGTAGGTGTAGCCGGTAAGACCCTTAAAGAAACGCGGCGCCTGGCGCCATGACTGAGAGATTAAGCGGCCAACCCATGCCGGGTTGGGCATGTGGTTTTAGAGGGCTGAGGCATGTCGAGAGTCTGTCAAGTTACCGGTAAGGGTCCGGTGACTGGGAATAACATTTCCCACGCAAATAACAAAACCCGTCGTCGTTTCCTGCCGAACCTGCAGCATCACCGCTTCTGGGTTGAAGAAGAGAAACGTTTCGTACGTCTGCGCGTATCTGCTAAAGGCATGCGTATCATCGACAAGCGTGGCATCACTGTCGTGCTGGCCGAAATCCGCCGTGCTGGCAAGATCTAAGGGAGCTAATCATGCGTGAATTGATCCGTTTGGTGTCGAGCGCTGGTACAGGCCATTTCTACACCACTGATAAGAACAAGCGCACCACTCCGGACAAAATCGAAATCAAAAAATTCGATCCGCGGGTTCGCAAGCACGTGATCTACAAAGAAGCCAAAATCAAGTAATTGGTTTTTCTTCTTACGAAAAAGGCCCATATCTCACGATACGGGCCTTTTTTGTGCGCGTTTGTCAGCCTTAGCCGCACATATAGCTCTGCATAAGGTTGTTTTCGTCGACGACCACGCGAAGGCGGTCTGCGTTGTGCTCTCGGGTGTAGCCTATGCCCGGCCTCTCGACACGCAACTCGGTTGCCCCGGACTCCCGGCGCAGCATCTCCAGCAAAGCAGGCGTCGCCTCAGGCGCAACCAGAAAATTGATCGCAACCGTTTTGCACTTGCCGTCCTCCTCAGCCATCGCGGGCATGGAGCAAAACCCCAGCAGGACGCTGGTGGTCAACAACAGGCGTTTCAAAGTATTCAGACTGGACATGGGGCTTCCCTGTTTTCAGATAAATGAAATAACGCTGCGGGCCTGCTCATTCCTTAAGTGCCCGGCGTTCTCCCAAGACTGGCTCACATTGACGCGAAGGGCGCTGGCGACGTATTTCTGAATTTGTAGCCTGTAGCCCTGGAGGGCAGGCATAAAAAAGCCCCGCCATCAAAGCGTGGCAGGGCTTGTTGAAGGCTCTGGATCAGCTGTCTCAGGCCTTGCTCTCAAAGACTACGTAAATTTTCCGACAGGGCTCCAGCACTTCCCATGTCCCTTTGAATCCCGCTGGGATGACAAAGCGATCGCCGGCGCGCAGGGTCTTGGCGTTACCTTCATGGTCACGCAAAACGGAAACGCCCTGCACGATCTCGCAGTATTCGTGCTCGGTGTAATTGACGGTCCACTGGCCCACAGCTCCTTCCCACACCCCGGCGTTCATTTGCCCACAGGGGCTGTCGTAGTGGTTGTGGATAACTTGCTCAGGGTTGCCTTTAAGCACCTTTTCCGGGGCCGGGCTAAAACGTTCAGCCTGGGTATTGGCAGTGCTGAAGTCGACTACGCTTGCGATGCTCATCTTTGTTATCCCCCCCGAAATTGCGGCATGTGTGGTCAGCAAAATTAAAGTCTATGTTTATTAAAACGAACAAGCCATGGTGTTTACGCCACCTGTGTCAAATATATTGAAAGTTCCAGGGCCACTGGTTTAGGGTGGCGCTTCCATTTCAACAAGAGGAGGACACTCGAATGACCACCCTGACGCGTGCTGACTGGGAACAACGGGCCCAACAGCTGAAAATCGAAGGTCGCGCCTTCATCAACGGTGAATACACCGATGCGGTCTCCAATGAAACGTTCGAGTGTCTGAGCCCGGTCGATGGCCGTTTGCTGGGTAAGGTTGCCAGCTGCGACAGCGCTGACGCCCAGCGCGCCGTGGAAGTGGCCCGCAAGACGTTCGAGTCCGGCGTCTGGTCCCGCCTGGCTCCGGCCAAGCGCAAAGCCGCAATGATCCGCTTTGCCGGCCTGCTCAAGCAAAACGCTGAAGAACTGGCCCTGCTTGAAACCCTGGACATGGGCAAGCCGATCAGTGACTCCCTGCACATCGATGTGCCCGGTGCTGCCGGCGCGCTGAGCTGGAGCGGCGAGGCCATCGACAAGATCTACGACGAAGTCGCCGCCACCCCGCACGACCAACTGGGCTTGGTAACCCGCGAGCCGGTGGGCGTTGTCGCTGCCATTGTGCCGTGGAACTTCCCGCTGATGATGGCCTGCTGGAAACTGGGCCCGGCCCTGTCGACTGGTAACTCGGTCATCCTCAAGCCGTCCGAAAAGTCCCCTCTGACGGCTATCCGTATCGCTGCGCTGGCCGTTGAAGCCGGCATTCCAGCGGGCGTCTTCAACGTGCTGCCAGGCTACGGCCACACGGTCGGCAAGGCGCTGGCCCTGCATATGGACGTCGATACGCTGGTGTTTACCGGTTCGACCAAAATCGCCAAGCAGCTGATGATCTACGCTGGCGAGTCCAACATGAAGCGCATCTGGCTTGAAGCCGGTGGCAAGAGCCCGAACATCGTTTTCGCTGATGCGCCGGATCTGCAAGCGGCTGCCGAAGCCGCTGCCAGCGCCATTGCCTTTAACCAGGGTGAAGTTTGCACCGCGGGTTCGCGCCTGCTGGTGGAGCGCTCGATCAAGGACAAGTTCCTGCCGCTGGTGATCGACGCCCTCAAGGGCTGGAAGCCCGGCAACCCGCTGGACCCGGAAACCACCGTGGGCGCGCTGGTGGATACCCAGCAAATGAACACCGTGCTGTCGTACATCAAGTCCGGCCATAGCGAAGGCGCAAAACTGGTAGCAGGCGGTAATCAAATTCTGCAAGAAACCGGCGGCACCTACGTTGAACCGACCATTTTCGACGGCGTCAGCAATGCGATGAAAATCGCCCAGGAAGAAATCTTCGGCCCGGTATTGTCGGTTATCACCTTCGACAGTGCCGAAGAGGCCATCAAGATTGCCAACGACACGCCATACGGCCTGGCGGCGGCCGTCTGGACGGCCGATATCTCCAAGGCTCACCTGACCGCCAAGGCCCTGCGCGCCGGTAGCGTATGGGTCAACCAATACGATGGCGGCGACATGACCGCGCCGTTTGGTGGCTTCAAGCAGTCGGGCAACGGCCGTGACAAGTCTCTGCACGCGTTTGATAAATACACCGAGCTGAAGTCCACCTGGATCAAGCTGTAATCCTCTAAACGCAACACCCTGTGGGAGCGGGCTTGCCCGCGATGACAGCACCGGGTCTGATTGACAGACCGCGGTGCCTTCATCGCGAGCAAGCCCGCTCCCACAATGGTTTTTACACCACATAATTGGAGCACAGACATGCGTCGGGCGACTTGTTTCGCCGTGCTGGTCGCATACGTCTATAGAATCGCCGTCGATCAGCTCCCTCTCCCTCCGGGAGAGGGTTGGGGAGAGGGCAGCCGCCAATCAGAGCATTTTTTCCAGCCCCACACTTTTGCTGAACCAGGCATTGAGCCGGCGCCACCAGTTGCCCGGTTCATGATGCAAAGTGTGCAACTGGCCATTGTCTTCGGTCACCCAGACCATCTTGCCCTGCTCCAGTTTCGGCTCATAACTCAAGGCCGGGGCCATGCCCTGCAACGCCAGTTTGCGGGCCTCGGCGGCCAGCTCGGGGCTGTCCACCAGCACGCCGACTTCGGTGTTCCACAAGCCTGAACGCGGATCGAAATTGAATGAACCGATAAAGGATTTTTGCCGATCAAAGATCATCGCCTTGCTGTGCAGGCTCGAATCCGAACTCATCCCGGGCTTGAGCCAGTGCGGGCCACTGCCACCGCTGCTGCCCGGCTGGCGGCGCAATTCGAAGAGTTTGACCCCATGCTCCAGCAGCGCCTTGCGATAGGGTGCATAACCGCCATGCACCACGGGCACGTCTGTAGCCTCCAGGGAGTTGGTCAATAAACGTACATCGACCCCGGCATCGGCGCGGCCCGTCAGGTACACCAGCCCGGTTTCACCCGGCACAAAGTAGGCTGAAACCAGAATCAGCTCCTGATTAACGCCTACCAGCTCCGGCGCCAGTTGTGTGGTCAGCAGTAGATGCGGGTCAGGCTCATCCCGGGCCAGCACCTTGCTCGGAGCATCCCACAGCGCCTGATTCCAGGCCCAGATCAGCTCCTTGCGCCACACGTCGAGCTGCGGGCGGGTTTCGTATGAGGCCAGCTCCTGATAGAGCGCCGGGTTGCGTTGCTGCGCACGCTTGAGCGAGGTCTCCAGTTGTTTGCGTGCCTTGCCCAGCTCCTGCTCAGAGAGTTGCGAGGAGACAAAATCACCAATCGGCTGGCTCAGGGCACTGTTCCAGTACTGATCGAAGCTGTGCCCCAATTGCTCGGCCACCGGGCCGACGCCAAGCAGGTCGATATCGGTAAAATTCAGCTCCGGCTTGGCATCGAAGTACTCATCGCCCAGATTGCGCCCGCCCACGATCGCCGCACTGTTATCGGCCAGCCAGAGTTTGTTGTGCATGCGCCGGTGCTGGCGCGAGAGGTTGAACAGCCGTCCCATCGCCCGGGTTACACCCGTTCCACGGCCCAGTTGCAGGGGGTTGAACAGGCGAATCTGGATATTGGGATGAGCGGCGAGGGTGGCCAGGATATCGTCCAGGCCATCACTGGCGGTGTCATCGAGCAGGATGCGCACACGCACGCCGCGATCTGCGGCCTTGAGCAATTCGTCAATCAGCATGCGCGTACTCAAGCCGTCGTGGACGATGTAGTACTGCAGGTCGAGGCTGGTTTGCGCGTTGCGAATCAACTCGGCCCGGGCCCTGAAGGCTTCGCCGCTGTTGGGCAGCAGCCTGAACCCCGAGCGACCTTGATACGGCGCGGCCTGGGCCTGGATCGAGCGGCCAAAGGCCGAGTCTGCGGCGGGTAACGCCTGGGTGGGTTCACGGGGTACGTCCAACGTGGCACAGCCTCCCAGCAAGACGACTAAAAACAATGCGCAAAGTGATTTCAACGGGTAAAGCCTCGGGCCAGACGTCACTGGAGTTAAACGGTATCTGCCAGCAGTTTACTGGCTGCCATACCCACTTTGCGCACCGCTTCTTCGATCTGCGGCGTAGGCTTTGCAGCGTAGTTCATGCGCAAGCAATTACGGTACTTGCCCGAAGCCGAAAAAATACTGCCCACCGCGATCTGCACGCCCTGGTCCAGCAACATGCGGTTGAGGCGCAGGCTGTCGAAGCCGTCAGGCAGCTCAAGCCACAGCATAAAGCTGCCCTGGGGCCTGCTGGCACGGGTGCCGGGCGGAAAGTAGCGGCTGATCCAGCCCAGCATCAGGTCGCGATTGCGCTGGTATTGGCTGCGCATTTTGCGCAGGTGCGGCTCGAAATGACCGTTTTTCAGGAAGTCGGCAACCGCCAGTTGCGGCTGCGGTGCGCAAGAGCCGGTGCTGATGTATTTCATGTGCAGCACCCGCTCCAGATAACGCCCCGGCGCCACCCAGCCAACGCGCAAGCCGGGGGCCAGGGTTTTGGAGAATGAACTGCACAGCAGGACACGACCGTCATCGTCGAAGGACTTGATGGTTCGCGGGCGAGGGTAGGTGTAGGCCAGTTCGCCGTACACATCGTCTTCAATGATCGCCACATCAAAACGTTGGGCCAGGGTCACCAGCGCCCGCTTGCGGGCTTCGGGCATGATGTAGCCCAGTGGGTTGTTGCAACTGGGGGTGAGCTGGATAGCCTTGATCGGCCACTGTTCCAGGGCCAGTTCCAGGGCTTCGAGGCTGATGCCGGTCAGCGGATCGGTAGGGATCTCCAGGGCCTTCATCCCCAGGCCCTTGAGGGTTTGCATGGCGCCATGAAAGCTTGGCGAGTCGACCGCGACGATATCACCCGGTTCGCACACGGCTCGAATACTGCACGACAAGGCCTCATGGCAGCCCGTGGTGATTACCAGATCTTCTGCGCCCAACTGGCAGCCCGAATCGAGCAACAACCGCGCCACCTGCTCGCGCAGGCCGAGTACCCCGTAGACGTTGTCGTAATACAGACCGGGCAAGTCCAGGCGCCGGCTGATTTGCGCCAGGCTGCGCAACAGCGGCTTGATGGTTGGCGTGGTGACGTCCGGCATGCCGCGCCCCAACTGGATCACGTCCTTTTGCGGCACTGAGCGAACCAGTTCCAGCACTTGCTCCCACTGTGAAATTTCCACGGGTCGCTGGGCAGGTTTACCCATGCCCGGCAGGGCGGGCAGCTCACGCTCCATCGGCACGAAGTACCCGGACTTGGGCCGCGGCGACGCCAGGCCATTGTCCTCCAGCAAGCGATACGCCTGCTGCACCGTACTCAGGCTCACACCATGCTCGGCGCTTAGCGCCCGCACCGACGGCAAACGGTCGCCAGGGCGATAAAAGCCCTGCTCGATGCGCGTACCGAGCAGGTCGGCGAGGTTGACATAAAGGGTCATGGCAGAACTCCCGAAGGGTGGACCAGTACAGATGGGGCGTAAACCAAGGATTCAGCGCCTGAAATGGCAGATCTGTATGTATTTAAAAAGACTTTGCTGAATCTGTCATGGTTTCCAGCGCACGGCCATCATGCTGACTCATGGCAATCGAGTCAAAAGGAGCTGTCTGATGAATGGTTTGAGCGATGTGCGCCTGACGCTGCACAGCCAACAATTACTGGCTGAGCATGAAGCCCGTCAAGTCACCAGCACCCCGGCCGGTCTTGGGGTGTGGGGGCTGTTCTGCCACCGTGCTCGCAGTCGCCGGATGCTGCTGAACCTGGACGAACAGCAGCTGCGCGATGTGGGGTTGACCCGCGAAATGGCCCGGCAGGAAGGCTGCAAGCCATTTTGGCGTTCGTAACCAAACCTGCGGCAGCGGCTACAGGTTTGAATCAGCGCAGCTCTTTTAACCGGTGCCACAGCATCCCCAGCGCCAGCAATGGCGAACGCAGGTATTTGCCACCCGGGAAGGTGATATGCGGGACCTTGGCAAACAGATCAAAACCGTCACTGTGCTGGCCACTGATAGCTTCGGCCAGCAACTTGCCCGCCAGGTGGGTTGCGTTAACCCCGTGCCCTGAATACGCCTGGGCGTAATACACATTGGGATGCTCTTGCAGGCGGCCGATCTGCGGCAGGCGGTTGGCACCAATGCCGATCATGCCGCCCCACTGGTAGTCGATTTTCACGTCTTTAAGATGCGGGAACACCTCGAGCATTTTAGGACGCATGTACGCGGCAATATCCTGCGGATCCCGCCCAGAATAATGACAGGCCCCACCGAATAACAGACGCCGATCTGCCGAAAGACGGTAGTAGTCCAGCGCCACGCGCTGGTCGCACACGGCCATGTTCTGTGGCAGCAAGGCGTGAGCCCGGGCTTCGCTCAACGGCTCGGTGGCAATGATGTAGCTGCCCGCAGGCAGCACTTTGCCGCTTAGTTGCGGGTTGAGGTCCTTGAGATAGGCGTTGCAGCCCAGTACCAGACTTTTGGCCCGCACTGAGCCCTGGGCCGTGTGCACCCGTACTTCAGGGCCATAATCGATGCGGGTTACTGCGGAGTTTTCAAACAGCTTTACACCCAGTTGCGCAGCGGCCGCTGCTTCGCCCAGCGCCAGATTCAGCGGGTGCAAATGACCCGAGCCCATATCGACAAAGCCGCCGACATACCGGTCCGAACCCACCACGCTGTGCACTTCGTTGGCCTGCAACAGACGGGTTTCATGGCGATAACCCAGATCGCGCAGCTCCTGGGCCTCTTCAGCAAAACCTTCAAGGTCACGGGGTTTGTTGGCCAGGTCGCAATAGCCCCAGGTCAGGTCACAGGCAATATTGAAACGCTCGACGCGCTGGCGCACGATTTCCACCGCCTCCAACCCCATCAGCTTCATTTGCCGCACACCGTCCTTGCCGATGATGCCTTCAAACTGCTCAACACCATGGCCGACCCCGCGAATCAGTTGCCCGCCATTGCGCCCGCTGGCGCCCCAACCGATCTTGTGCGCTTCCAGCAAGACCACGCTCATGCCGCGCTCGGCCAGCTCCAGCGCCGTATTCAGGCCGGAAAAGCCACCGCCCACCACACACACATCCGCCACCAGCTCGCCCTGCAACACCGGATGATCGGGTTGTGGCAGGCTGCTGGCGGCGTAATAAGAAGCGGTGTGCTGGCTGCGCTGAACAGGGGCGTTCATGTGCGTAATCCTGATTATTGATGTTTGGAAAATTTGACGGAGCATAAGCCGTGCCATTCCCGTGGGGCAAGAACAGCCGAATGGCCCTGTCTAGGGCAGGGGTTTTCAGGCAGACTCTGCGGCCTTTTCTCAATCGGTACGTTCTGGATGAGCTGTAACAGTCACAAGATCCGCTTTCTCAGGCAGCAAATCCCCTCGTTCGAATGCGTGCCGGGTTGCCATGACTGCTGCGGGCCTGTGACCACTTCATCCGAAGAAATGGCCCGCTTGCCGCGCAAGACGGCTGCCGAACAAGAAGCAGCAATGGATGAGCTGAACTGTGTGCATCTGGGGCCCAATGGCTGCACGGTGTATGAAGAGCGGCCATTGATCTGTCGGTTGTTTGGCACTACCCCCACCTTGCCGTGCCCCAACGGTCGACGCCCGGTAGAGATGATTCACCCCAGCGCAGAGAAGCTGGTGCATGAGTACATCGCCAGTACGCGGCAGGTGCTGGTCTAGATCAAGAGCCCCCTCACCCTGACCCTCTCCCGGAGGGAGAGGGGACTAAAGGCAAAAGCCGGTCTGCGCAGCCCCTCTAAGGGAAAGCCGTCAATCTGCAATCGGCAGATTCAGGCTCTCTTTGACTTCTTCCATCACGATATAGCTTTTGGACTCACGCACGTGGGGCAGCTTGAGCAAGATGTCACCCAGCAGCTTGCGGTAAGAAGCCATCTCGCTGATCCGCGCCTTCACCAGATAGTCGAAGTCCCCCGACACCAGATGACACTCCAGCACATGGGGCAACTTCAACACGGCGCGTCGGAATTCATCAAAGGTATCGCCTGATTTGTAGTCCAGGCTGATTTCCACAAATACCAGCAGGCTGCCCTGTAAATGTTGCGGGTTCAGCCGGGCGTTGTAGCCCATGATGATCCCTTCACGTTCCAGCCTGCGCACTCGTTCTGTACAGGGAGTGGTCGACAACCCAACCTTCTCTCCCAGCTCGGTAAACGAGATGCGGCCATCGACCTGGAGGATGCGCAAAATGTTGCGATCTATCTTGTCCAATTCACGCTTTGTTTGATGATTTGTACGCATAGGAGATTCTCCTCCGTGAAAAGGGTTATGCCCGAGAATTGTCGCCAAATATAGCTTCTTATACAGTGAATACCACTGCTCAATGCTTCATATACTGCGCTCATCTTTGCATCGAACAATAAACGTCTGCGGCTGGCCGCGATGAGGGAATGAATATGCGAGTTATGGTATTGGGTGGCGGCGTTATTGGTACTGCCAGCGCCTATTATCTGGCCCGAGCCGGTTTTGATGTGGTTGTCGTGGACCGTCAGCCAGCCGTTGCAATGGAAACCAGCTTTGCCAACGCGGGCCAGGTGTCCCCGGGCTACGCTTCGCCGTGGGCTGCACCGGGCGTGCCGCTCAAGGCGATCAAGTGGTTGCTCGAACGCCACGCACCTCTGGCCATCAAGGCCACGACCAGCATTGATCAGTACCTGTGGATGGCACAGATGCTGCGCAACTGCACCGCCAGCCGCTATGCCGTGAATAAGGAGCGCATGGTTCGCCTGTCCGAGTACAGCCGTGACTGCCTCGACGAACTGCGCGCCGAAACGGGTATTGCCTACGAAGCCCGTAACCTCGGCACCACACAACTGTTCCGCACTCAGGCCCAGCTCGATGGCGCCGCCAAGGACATCGCGGTCCTGAAAGAATCCGGTGTACCGTTCGAACTGCTCGACCGTGCCGGTATTGCCCGGGTTGAGCCCGCACTGGCCAGCGTGACCGACATTTTGGCCGGCGCCCTGCGCCTGCCCAATGACCAGACTGGCGACTGTCAGATGTTTACCACCCGCCTGGCTGAAATGGCCAAAAACCTGGGTGTTGAGTTCCGCTTCGGCCAGGATATCCAGCGTCTGGACTACGCAGGTGATCGCATCAATGGCGTGATGATCGACGGCAAACTCGAAACTGCCGATCGTTACGTACTGGCACTGGGCAGCTACTCGCCGCAAATGCTCAAGCCACTGGGCATCAAGGCGCCGGTTTACCCGCTCAAGGGCTACTCGCTGACCATTCCGATTACCAATTCGGACATGGCACCGACCTCGACCATTCTCGATGAGACCTACAAGGTCGCGATCACCCGTTTCGACAACCGCATTCGCGTTGGCGGCATGGCTGAAATCGCCGGTTTTGACCTGTCGCTGAACCCGCGCCGACGCGAAACCCTGGAGATGATCGTCAACGACCTTTATCCTCAGGGCGGTGATCTGAGCCAGGCCAGTTTCTGGACCGGCCTGCGCCCGACCACCCCGGACGGCACGCCGATTGTGGGCGCAACCCCGTTCAAAAACCTGTTCCTGAACACCGGGCATGGCACACTGGGTTGGACCATGGCCTGCGGTTCCGGTCGTTTCCTCGCGGACGTAATGGCCAAAAAGACCCCGCAAATCAGCGCCGAAGGCCTTGATATTTCCCGCTACGGCAACCACCAGGAGACTGCAAAACATGGCAATCCAGCGCCAGCTCACCAATGAACGCATGAGCCAGATCGTTACCCATAACGGCACTGTCTACCTGTCCGGGCAAGTCGGCGACGACATGAACGCCGGGGTCGAGCAACAGACCCGTGAAACACTGGCCAATATCGAGCATTTGCTGGACCTGGCGGGCTCCGATAAAAGCCGTATCCTGTCGGTCACTATTTACCTCAAAGACATCGATGCCGACTTTGCCGGCATGAACAGCGTCTGGGACCAATGGCTGCCCAAGGGTGTAGCGCCGGCCCGCGCAACTGTCGAGGCCAAGCTGTGCGAGCCCGAAATCCTGGTTGAACTGTCTGTTGTGGCAGCATTGCCGTAAGTTTTTTGATCACGTAACAGTCCCTCTTGCGGTGCAGCACGCAGTTCACGCTGCGGGTGTGCACCGTTTTTTATTCTTTTGCCGTTAGAAGCCCGCCGCCATGCGCCCAGCCCGTGCCCTGATCGACCTCCAAGCCCTGCGTCACAATTACCAACTGGCCCGTGAAGTCACGGGGGCCAAGGCCCTTGCTGTGATCAAGGCCGATGCCTACGGCCACGGTGCCGTGCGCTGCGCCCAGGCTCTTGAGGCCGAGGCTGACGGTTTTGCCGTGGCCTGTATTGAAGAAGCACTGGAACTGCGCGCCGCCGGTATTCGCGCGCCAATCCTGCTGCTGGAAGGTTTTTTTGAAGCGGATGAACTGCCACTGATAGTCGAACATGACTTTTGGTGTGTGGTGCATTCGCTGTGGCAGCTTGATGCCATCGAGCAGGCCCGACTCGCCAAACCCATCCATGTGTGGCTGAAACTGGACAGTGGCATGCACCGCGTTGGCTTGCACCCCAACGATTACAAGGCCGCTTACCAGCGTCTGCAGGCCAGTGCCAATGTGGCGAAAATCGTGCTGATGAGCCATTTTGCCCGCGCCGATGAGCTCGATTGCACTCGAAGCGTAGAGCAGGTTGCTGTGTTCCTCGGCGCTCGCGCTGATTTGACGGCAGAAATCAGCTTGCGCAACTCGCCGGCCGTACTCGGCTGGCCACGCGTGCCAAGTGACTGGGTACGCCCGGGCTTGATGTTGTATGGCAGCTCGCCATTTGACGAGCCACAGGCCACGGCCTCTCGCTTGCAACCGGTGATGACCTTGGAGTCCAAAGTGATCTGCGTGCGCGAACTGCCCGCCGGTGAGCCAGTGGGCTACGGTGCCAGGTTCATCACCCCAAAACCCATGCGAATCGGCGTGGTGGCCATGGGTTATGCCGACGGCTACCCGCGCCAGGCACCCACCGGTACCGCGGTATTTGTGGACGGTGTGCGCAGCCAGTTGCTGGGTCGTGTGTCGATGGACATGCTGTGCATCGACCTCACCGATGTGCCGCAAGCGGGCCTGGGTTCGACGGTCGAGTTGTGGGGTAAAAACATTCTCGCCAGCGAAGTGGCCACTGCAGCAGATACCATTCCTTACCAGATTTTCTGCAACCTCAAACGCGTTCCACGGCTCTATTCCGGTAACTGATGGGTTGTATCCAATATGCGGGGGCGAATGGGCGTCCGGGTTTGAAGTCGAAGTGTTGTAAATACTGAACGCTATCGCCATGATGGCGGCTTCTCGACCCGAATCTGACCCCCAGGAGGCTCCCGCATTGGACGTCGGTGAACGACTGCAATCCATCCGCAAACTCAAAGGCCTGTCGCAGCGTGAACTCGCCAAGCGCGCGGGCGTCACCAACAGCACCATTTCGATGATCGAAAAGAACAGCGTGAGCCCGTCTATAAGCTCCCTGCGAAAAGTGCTGAGTGGCATCCCCATGTCCATGGTCGAGTTTTTTTCCGAAGAAATCCTTCAAGAAAACCCAACTCAAATTGTCTACAAAGCCAATGAGCTGATCGACATTTCCGACGGTGCGGTGACCATGAAACTGGTGGGCAAGGCACATCCGAGCCGGGCCATTGCCTTTCTCAACGAGATTTATCCACCGGGCGCCGATACCGGGGGCGAAATGCTGACTCATGAAGGCGAAGAAACCGGGATTTTGGTGGAAGGTCGCCTAGAGTTAACCGTGGGTCTTGAGACCTTCGTGCTGGAAGCCGGTGACAGCTATTATTTCGAAAGCTCCAAACCACACCGCTTTCGTAATCCGTTCGACGTCGCGGCGCGACTAATCAGCGCAGCCACCCCGGCGAATTTCTAAGAACAGAGGCGCCCTGTCTGCTTGCAGAGGCACCCGTAGATGCATTTCGCCAGCTCTATTCCCCCTTTGTCTTTAGGGTTGTTTCAGAGAGGCGGGCTAACCGTTATACTTTCGCCGCCCGCGAAACCGTGGTTGTGGGCGTGAATAGCCACCATTGAGGGTGAACGCGTGAACCTAATTATGAAAATGCTGGCCGTACCAGCAGCAGTAGTGGCCCTATGGGCAGTCAACGCTCAGGCAGCAACGAACGATGACATCGCAAAACGTCTTGAGCCAGTGGGTAAGGTCTGTGTTCAAGGGCAAGAATGCAAAGGGATGGACGTAGCAGCCTCGGTGGGCGGCGGCGGTGGCATGACCCCCGACGACATCATTGCCAAGCATTGCAGTGCATGCCACGGCACCGGCCTGTTGGGCGCACCGAAAATCGGTGACACCGCGGCCTGGAAAGAGCGCGCCGATCATCAGGGCGGCCTTGATGGCATCCTGGCCAAAGCCATCACCGGTATCAACGCCATGCCGCCAAAAGGCACTTGCATGACCTGTACCGATGAAGAGCTAAAAGGCGCCATCGAGAAAATGTCCGGTTTGAAATAACCCGACCTTCTCTGAAAAAGCCGCTGATGGGCGGCTTTTTTGTGCCCGAAATTTGAGCTCGTCCGCGTCCTCTGCGCTATCACGTCTATATTCAAGACTGGATAAGGAGGATCAGATGGTGCAGTCCTGTTCGATCGAGCGCGCAGTCGATGATGTGCTGGCGCGGCTACCGATGCATATTCACCTTGGCCTGCCGCTGGGCCTGGGCAAGGCCAACCGCTTCGTCAATGCGCTGTATCAGCGGATCAGGCAGCTGCCCGAACGCCAACTGACGATCTATACCGCTTTGAGTCTGGGCCGCCCCCCACTTGGGGACGGACTGCAACGGTTGTTTCTGGAACCTTTTGTCGAGCGGGTATTTGGCGATTACATTGAGCTGGATTACCTGGCCGACCTGCTTCACAACAGCATGCCCACCAACATCCACGTCGAGCAGTTCTTTTTGCAGCCGGGCAGTTTGCTCAACAGCCCGCCTGCCCAGCAGGATTACGTCAGCAGCAATTACAGTCACGCGGCCCGCGACATCAATGCCAGCGGCCTGAACCTGGTGGCCCAACTGGTTGCTCGACACCCCGAGGATGCCGCGCGTCTGAGCCTGAGCTGCAACCCGGATATCACCCTCGATTTGTTGCCCATGATTGCCAAGCGGCGTGCGGCGGGGGAGACCATTCTGATACTGGGCCAGGTACATGATGACCTGCCTTATATGCCCGGCGACTCGGAGCTGAGTATCGACGATTTTGATCTGTTGATTGACGAAGATGAGCACACTACGTTGTTTTCAACGCCCAGCATGCCGGTCAATCTGCAAGACCATATGATCGGCCTGCATGCCAGCACCCTGATACGCGACGGCGGCACTCTGCAGATCGGCATTGGCTCGATGGGTGATGCCCTGAGTGCAGCCCTGCTCGCACGCCAGGGTGACAACGAGGGCTACCGCGACCTGCTCGACGCTATCGATATCACCCCGTGGCGCACGCTGATCGAGCAACAAGGTGGCGTCGAGCCATTTGCCCGGGGCCTGTATGGTTGCAGCGAGATGTTTGTCCACGGCCTGATGGTGCTGGCCGATGCCGGGATTGTGCGACGCAAGGTCTACCCCGATGCCGACAGGCAAGCCCAGGCCAATGCGGGCACCCTGGATGAAAGCTTGCAGGGTGACGGGGTCAGCATCCACGGCGGTTTTATCCTCGGCCCCCGCGATTTTTACCAGCGGCTAAGGGAGTTGCCCCACAGCAAGCGCCTTGAATTCAATATGACCGCCATCAGCTATATCAACGAATTATACGGCCAGGAAGAGTTGAAACGCCTGCAACGGCGTGATGCGCGCTTCGTCAACAGCGCATTCACCGTGACCTTGCTCGGTGCCGCCGTGGCTGATCAGCTCGAAGACGGCCGGGTGCTGAGCGGGGTTGGCGGGCAATACAACTTTGTTGCCCAGGGCCATGCCCTGCATGACGCACGCTCGGTGATCATGTTGCGCAGCTGGCGAGAGTCGGGCGGTGACGTAAGTTCCAATATTGTCTGGGAATACGGTCACTGCACCATCCCGCGGCATTTGCGCGACATTGTGGTCACCGAATACGGGATTGCTGATTTGCGCGGCAAAACCGACAGCAAAGTCATCGAGGCGCTGCTCAACATCACCGACTCGCGCTTCCAGACCGAACTGACTACCCAGGCACAACTGATGGGCAAGCTGCCCAAGGACTTTCGCCTTGATCCACGTTTTGCCGACAACAGCCCGCAGCGTTTGCAGGAGATCGCCGATCGGCACCCGCATTTGTTCCCGGAATACCCGCTGGGCAGTGATTTCAGCGCGCAGGAGCAAGACCTGCTGCGAGCGTTGAACTGGCTTAAAAGCAAATTCAAGCTCACGCAGATGTACCAACTGGGCAAGGCTACGCTGGACGCGCCTTCGCCCCAGGCATTCCCCGAACACCTGGAGCGCATGCAGCTCGCACAACCCGACGGGTTGCGCGATGAGCTGTACCAGCGTTTGCTGCTGGCAGGGCTGCAGGCAACCGCGAAAAGCAATTGACGCGCCTTTCGTAGCAGCTGCCGCCAGGCTGCGTTCGGCGGCGCAGCCTTCGTGCCTCGGCAGCTGCTACGGACTGAAAGGGTTACTCGATAAAGGTCACTTTACCGCCCGCCAGGGATTTGACCCGGGCCAGGGATTCAACGCGGTAGCCCTGTGCATCCAGCTCGGCACGGCCGCCCTGGAACGACTTCTCGATCACGATGCCCAGACCGGCCACGGTGGCGCCAGCTTGCTTGATGATCGAAATCAGCGCTTGCGAGGCCTTGCCATTGGCCAGGAAGTCGTCGATCACCAGCACGCGGTCGCTGCTTTGCAGGTGGCGCGGGGAAATCGCAACGGTGCTTTCAGTCTGCTTGGTGAACGAATACACCGTGGCCGACAGCAGGTTTTCAGTCAGGGTCAGGGACTGGTGCTTACGCGCAAAAATCACAGGTACACCCAAGTTCAAGCCAGTCATCACAGCAGGGGCGATACCCGATGCTTCGATAGTGACGATCTTGGTGATGCCCGAATCCTTGAACAAACGCGCGAACTCGTCGCCGATTTCCTTCATCAGCTGAGGATCGATCTGATGGTTCAAAAAGGCGTCGACTTTCAAAACCTGATCGGAAAGCACGATGCCTTCTTCGCGAATTTTCTTGTGCAGTACTTCCAACGTAACGTCCTCAAATAGCGCTTTTGCGCTGAAGGTAGAGTAAAAAATAGTCGATTTTAGCGTTTTAGCATCGCGCGTATATCAGCCAGTGCTGTATTGCCGCGAACCGCTTTAACTTCGGTGGGGGTGTCATCGTTGCCTTCCCAGGCCAGATCGTCCGGGGGTAACTCATCGAGGAAACGGCTCGGCGCACAGTCAATGATCTCGCCGTACTGTTTACGCTTGGCGGCAAAGGTGAATGCCAGCGTCTCACGGGCACGGGTAATGCCCACATAGGCCAGGCGCCGTTCTTCTTCAATGGTGTCTGCTTCAATGCTGGAGCGGTGCGGGAGGATTTCTTCTTCCATGCCCATGATGAACACGTAAGGAAATTCCAGACCCTTGGAGGCGTGCAAGGTCATCATCTGCACGCCTTCGGCACCGTCTTCCTCTTCCTGCTGGCGCTCGAGCATGTCGCGCAGCACCAGTTTGCCGATGGCTTCCTCGATGGTCATGGCGCCGTCTTCGTCTTTTTCGAGGGTGTTTTTCAACGCCTCGACCAAAAACCAGACATTGGACATGCGGTAGTCCGCCGCCTTGTCGCTGGAGCTGTTGGTGCGCAGCCAGTTTTCGTAGTCGATGTCCATGATCATGCTGCGCAGCGCTGCAATCGGGTCTTCGCCCGAGCAATGCTCACGTACACGGTCCATAAAGCGCTTGAAACGTACCAGGCGGTCAGTGAAGCGTGCGTCCAGATGTTCGCCCAGGCCGATTTCATCGGTGGCGGCATACATCGAGATTTTTCGCTCGGTCGCGTAGTTACCCAGCTTTTCCAGGGTAGTCGAACCGATCTCGCGACGTGGGACGTTGATTACGCGCAGGAAGGCGTTATCGTCATCCGGGTTTACGATCAGGCGGAAGTAAGCCATCAGGTCTTTAACTTCCTGACGTCCGAAGAAGCTGTTGCCGCCCGACAAACGGTACGGGATCTGATGGTGCTGCAGCTTCAATTCGATCAGTTTGGCTTGATAGTTCCCGCGGTACAGGATCGCGAAGTCGCTGTACGGTCGATCGGTGCGCAGGTGCAGGGTGAGGATTTCGACGGCCACTCGCTCGGCTTCGGCGTCTTCGTTGCGGCAGCGGATCACCCGCACTTCGTCGCCGTGGCCCATCTCGCTCCACAACTGCTTTTCAAACTCGTGGGGGTTGTTGGCAATCAGGATATTGGCGCAGCGCAGAATACGGCTGGTGGAGCGGTAGTTTTGCTCCAGCATCACCACTTTCAAGGACGGGTAATCATCCTTGAGCAGCATCAGGTTTTCCGGGCGAGCGCCGCGCCAGGCGTAGATCGACTGGTCGTCGTCACCTACCACGGTGAACTGGTTGCGCTTGCCGATCAGGTATTTAACCAGCAGATACTGACTGGCGTTGGTGTCCTGATATTCGTCTACCAGCAGGTAACGCACCTTGTTCTGCCACTTTTCCAGAATGTCGGCATGTTCTTCGAACAGCTTGACCGGCAGCAGGATCAGGTCGTCAAAGTCCACCGCGTTGTAGGCCTTGAGCGTGCGCTGGTAGTGGGTGTAGACGATGGCTGCGGTCTGCTCCTTGGGGTTGCGCGCGTTTTCCAGAGCCTGGGGCGGCAGGATCAGGTCGTTTTTCCACGAGCCGATCATGTTCTTGATTTCGTCGACCCCGTCGTCGCCCGAATATTCCTTTTGCATGATGTCGGCCATCAGCGCCTTGACGTCAGCCTCGTCAAAGATCGAGAAGCCGGGCTTATAGCCCAGCCGCGCGTGCTCCTTGCGGATGATGTTGAGGCCCAGGTTGTGGAACGTGCACACCGTCAAGCCGCGGCCTTCACCCTTTTTAAGCAGGGTGCCGACACGCTCTTTCATCTCGCGGGCGGCTTTGTTGGTAAAGGTCATGGCGACGATGTATTGGGCACGGATGCCACAGTTCTGGATCAGGTGCGCGATTTTGCGGGTAATCACGCTGGTTTTGCCGGAGCCTGCGCCGGCGAGCACCAATAGAGGGCCGCCGACGTAGCTCACGGCTTCTTGCTGCCGGGGATTGAGTCGGGACATGACGAGATCAGGGGTCGTTTGTAAAAAGGGCGGGCATTTTAACAGGCTGAGCAAATATTGCTGCCTCTGTGCGACGGTGTGACATGCCACATCCTTTAAATTTACTGCTTTTGTTACTTTCGCACAGGATGTAAAGAGTATTTCCAGCTACCGTAGGGTTAATGCAGCAAATAAGTATTTGATAACCAGTGTCATTGCCATTGGTTGCCGGCACGTCATAATGCCCACTGCCCGAATTTTTGCAGAGTCTAGGGAGCTAGCTTGTCTACGCCTGTCGAACCCTTGCGTTTGCTGCTATTGGCCGAAGAGCCATCTTGGGCAGCGTTGTTGCGCGAGTGTCTGGCGCCAATGGGAAGTGCGGCCGTCCTGATATGCGCGCCGAGCTGGGAGTCTGTCAGCCATCTGTTCGAAAACGATCGCAATGCGCTGCTCCTGACGACCCCGGCCCTGCAGCCCCCAGCGGGCCGCTGCCGCCTGCCCACGGTTTTGCTGCTCGACAGCGAGCCTGATAGCGCTCCAGCGGGCGTCAGCGACTGGCTGGTCGGCGCCAGCCTGACGGGCGATGTACTGCGCCGCTGTCTGCGCCATGTGCGTGAACGCGGCCTGCTGGAACACACCTTGCAGCGCCTCGCCGAAGAGGATCCACTGACCGGCATTGCCAACAGGCAAGGCTTCCAGACCCTGCTGGCCGTGCGTCTGGCCGAAAGTGACGGCCGTGGCATTGCCTTGGGCCATCTGGACCTGGACAACTTTCGTCACGCCAACGATGCATTGGGCCATCAGGCTGGCGACCGCCTGATCCTGCAAGTAGTGGCGCGCCTCAAAAGCCAGCTTGAAGCGGGTGACCAACTGGCCCGTCTTGGCAGTGATGAATTCGCCCTGTTGATCAATACCCATCGCGCGCCCGAGCGTGCCGAATGGATGGCCGAGCGCATTACCGAGGTGATGGCCGAGCCCTACTGGGTCGACGGCGAAAGCCTGTTGATCGGCTGCAGCCTGGGTATTGCCCATGCCCGCGCCAACGCCGGGGCCGACCCGTTGATGTGGCACGCGCACATTGCCATGCAACAGGCCAAAAGCACCCAGGGCTGTACCTTCCACGTATTCAACGAGCGTATCAATCGCAATGCCCGCAGCCTGGCCGACCTCGAAAGCGAGTTGCGCCGGGCGTTGCGCCGTGACGAACTGGAACTGCATTACCAGCCGCGCCTGGATCTTGGCACGGGGCAGATCGTCGGGCTGGAAGCGCTGGTGCGCTGGCGCCATGCCGAGCGTGGCCTGTTGGCTCCGAGTGAGTTCGTGCCTTTGGCCGAGCAAAGCGGGCTGATTGTGCCGCTGGGGTACTGGGTTATCTCCCGTGCCCTGCGGGATATGCAGGCGTTGCGCGAACGCGGGCTTGAGCCGCTGCACATGGCGGTCAACCTGTCGTTTCGCCAGTTTCAGGACAGCCAGTTGCTTTCGACCCTCAGCCGCCTGATCAGCGAACGCGGCGTAGAAGCACAGTGGCTGGAGTTCGAGCTGACCGAAACGGCCGTGATGCGGCGCAGTGATCTGGTCAAACAGACCATGGATGCCCTGGGCCGACTGGGTGTGCGTTTTTCGCTGGATGATTTCGGTACGGGTTTTTCATCGTTTGTGCACCTCAATAGCCTGCCGATTACGCTGCTCAAGATCGACAAAAGCTTTGTGGGCGGCATGGAAAGCCGCGAAGAGAACCGCAAACTGGTCCACGCCATGATCAACCTGGCCCACAACCTGAAACTGGAAGTGGTTGCCGAAGGCGTCGAAACTCCCGAACAGCTTGCTCTTTTGCGTGATTTTGGCTGCGATCAGGTGCAGGGCTACTTCATCAGCAAGCCGCTGCCGCTGGCCGAACTGGTGGAGTATTTGACGTTTGGGGCCGGGCAGCAGGTGCCAATTGCGCTCTAGGGCTTGAGAAAAACTTCCGTAGCAGCCTCGTTCCTTCGGCAGCTGCTACACAGCTACGCCCGCCATTTTCGCCGCCTTGCGCTCCAGCTTGATCATGCGCCGTACCTTCCACTCGAACGCCAGGGTCAAGCTGATCGCTGCACAGGCCAGGCCCGTCGCCAGCCCCCACCAGACACCTGCCGGGCCCCAACCGAAGGTAAAGGCCAGCATCCAGGCCATTGGCGCGCCAATCACCCAATAGCAGAACAGCCCCACCAGAAAGGTGGTCTTGGCATCCTTGAGCCCGCGAATCGCGCCCATGGCGATGGTTTGTGCGCCATCAAACAGCTCAAACCATGCCGCTACCGCCAGCAGGCTGACGGCCAGCTCAAATACCGGACGGAATGCAGGGTCGTTGTAATCGAGGAACAACCCCACCAGATCCCTTGGCCAAAACCAGAACACCACGGAAAACCCGAGCATCACACATGCACCAAAACCGATACCGACCCGTCCTGCCAGCCGCGCCCGCTGCAAGTCACCACCACCATAGTGCTGGCCAATACGCATGGTGATCGCATACGACATGCCTGCAGGTACCATAAATGCCACCGATACGATTTGCAGTGCGATCTGGTGCGCTGCCAGCTGTGTGCTGCCCATGGTGCCCATGCACAGTGCTGCGAAGGCAAACAAACCGACTTCCACGGCATAGGTCCCGCCAATCGGCAGGCCGAGCCGCCACAGTTCCCGCAGATAAGTCAGATTGATCCGCGACAGGCCCTTGCTGATCGGGTACGCGTTGTAGGCCGGATGCCGATGGATATGCCAGGCCAACCCCAGCGCCATGCAGGTCGCCACAATCGCCGTGACCAGGCCGATACCCATCAAGCCCAGTTTTGGCAGGCCGAACATGCCGGTAATCAGCGCGTAATTGAGCACAAAGTTGGCCACGGTACCGATCAGGCTGATCACCATCACCGGTGTGGCCCGGCCCATTGCACTGGTAAAGCCGCGCAGGGCCATAAAAGTCATATAGCCGGGCAGGGCAAACGGTAGCAGCAGCAGAAACTGGCCAGCCGCTTCAACGTTGGTGGGCGTCTGGCCAAACAGCAACAATAGCGGTTTGATATTCCACAGCATTACCGCGCCGCCCAGCGCCAGTGCCCAGGCGAGCCACAACCCGGCCTGAGTCAGGCGGGTCGCCCCTTCGATATCCCCTGCACCCTGGCGAATCGACACCAGCGTGCCCACGGCAGCGATGACGCCAATGCAGAAAATCGACACGAACGAGTAGCTGGCCGCTCCCAGGCTCCCGCCAGCCAGAGCCTCCGGGCTCAAGCGCGCCATCATCAGGGTATCGGTGAGTACCATCAGCATGTGAGCCAGCTGCGAAGCGATCAGCGGCCCGGCCAACCTCATAATGGCCGAGAGTTCGATACGTGCAGGATGCTGTTTGGTCATTGTAGAAATTTCTATAGGTGCGTTGAAAGGCTTGATTCTCGGCGCGTTGAGTGTTTTAAGCAAAGGGATAAAAACGATCATTGGCATGATTTAAACTCATGGTTGATCTTGCCTTCTGTGCCATCACCTTTTGAGCTATAGGAATATGAGTAATGGCTCGTAGCCTTCCTCCGCTTTACGCCTTGCGCGCCTTTGAGGCTGCAGCTCGCCATAGTTCATTCACCCGGGCGGGAGAAGAGCTGTCCATTACCCAGAGCGCTGTCAGTCGCCATATCAAAACCCTGGAAGCGCATTTCGCCTGCCGGTTATTTCAGCGCAGCGGGCGCAGCCTGCAACTCACCGAAGCCGCGCGCTTGCTGCTGCCGGGAGTGCGCGAAGGCTTTGCCGCCCTGGAACGCGCCTGTACTACCTTGCGCGCCGAAGATGACATCTTGCGCATGAAAGCCCCCTCGACCCTGACCATGCGCTGGTTATTGGCCCGCCTGAGCCGCTTTCGCCACTTGCAGAGCGGCAATGAGGTGCAACTGACCAGTGCCTGGATGGACATTGACCACGTGGATTTCAATCACGAGCCATTCGACTGTGCTGTGCTGTTGAGCAACGGCCACTTTCCGCCTGACTGGGAGGCCACGCTGCTGTTCCCGGAGATGCTGATCCCGGTCGGTGCGCCCGCCATTCAGGGCGACGCGCCATGGGACGTCACACGCCTGGCGAGCACTGAGCTGCTGCACCCTACGCCTGACCGCCGCGATTGGCGGCGTTGGCTCGACTGCATGGGCCTGGGCGGGCAAGTGTCACTCAAGGGCGGGCAAGTTTTCGACACCCTGGAGCTGGGCATGATTGCCGCCGCCCGGGGCTACGGCATTTCCATGGGGGATTTGTTGATGGTGGCCGAAGACGTTGCCCAGGGGCGCCTGAGCCTGCCGTTCCCTGCTGCCGTGGCCAGCGGCGATAATTACTATCTGGTTTGGCCCAAGACCCGTCCCGGGGGCGAGCGTTTGCGTCGACTCAGCGACTTTTTGCAGCAGGAAGTCGCTGCCATGGTGCTGCCAACCGTTGAGCAGTTGCACTGACCGCCATAATCAGCCACTGAATGGCCGATATTGCAACGCCTCTGCGAGATGCTTGCGCTCTATATTGTGTGCCTGCTCCAGGTCCGCCAGGGTCCTTGCCACTTTCAGCAGTCGGTGTGCCGCTCGCAGTGACAAGGTCATGCGCTCGCAAGCCGCCTCCAGCCAGCTGTTATCCATATCGCTCAAGCGGCATTGGGTTCGCACGCCCGGCAGATCGAGAAAGGCATTGGCGCAGCCCTGACGTTGCAGTTGGCGCTCACGCGCTGCAGCCACAAGCCCGGCGGCGTTGGCCGTGGTGTCACCTGAGGCAAGCGGCGGGTTGAGAGAGGTGGTCTCGCGGGCTACGGTCAGGTGCAGGTCGATGCGATCGAGCAACGGGCCGGAAAGTTTGTTGCGATAGCGCTGGATTTGCTCCGGTGTACAGCGGCAGCGGCCAGTGGGTTCGCCAAGATATCCACAGGGGCAGGGATTCATCGCCGCAACCAGTTGGAAGCGCGCCGGAAAACGCATGCGATCTTTCGCCCGTGCAATCACGATAAAGCCGCTTTCCATGGGCTCTCGCAAGACTTCCAGAACCTTGCGATCAAACTCGGGAAGCTCATCCAGAAACAATACGCCGTGATGGGCCAGGGTTATTTCCCCGGGCCGCGGTTTGGAGCCGCCGCCCACCAGCGCCGGCCCCGAGGCCGAATGATGAGGTTGGCGAAACGGTCGCTGTGGCCAGCAGTTCAATGGCACTTGGCTGGCCACTGACTGAATGGCGGCCACTTCCAGCGCCTCTTGCTCATTGAGCGGTGGCAACAAGCCGGGCAGGCGGCTGGCCAGCAAGGTTTTACCCGTGCCCGGCGGCCCGGTAAACAGCAGGTTGTGACTGCCAGCAGCAGCGACCAGCAATGCCCGTTTGGCCGAAAGCTGCCCTTGGACATCGCTCAGGTCGGGATAGGGTTTGCTGATATGCAGCAAGCCGCTGGGGATATAGGGCTCTATCACCTCCCGACCTGCGAAATGGGCCACCAGCTGCAACAAGTGCTCGGCCGCAATTACTGTCAGCCCGCAGGCCAGGCAGGCTTCTTCGGCATTGGCTTGCGGTACCACCAGCGCCCGGCCTGCGGCCCTTGCTGCCAGGGCGGCAGGCAATATGCCCTGCACTGGCCTGATTGCGCCCGATAGCGCCAGTTCGCCCAAACACTCCACCTGCTCCAGCGCCACGGCCGGCAGTTGCCCGCTGGCCGCCAAAATGCCCAGGGCAATGGCCACATCAAAACGCCCGCCGTCCTTGGGCAGGTCGGCGGGCGCGAGGTTGAGGGTGATACGCCGGGCCGGGAAATCCAGCGTGGAGTTGATGATTGCGCTGCGTACCCGGTCTTTACTTTCCTTGACCGCTGTTTCGGGCAAACCAACCAGCGTCAACGCAGGCAACCCATTGGCCAGATGCGCCTCGACCGTAACGGCAGGCGCCTCGACGCCCACCTGGGCGCGGCTGTAAACAATCGCCAGAGCCATGACTCTTTCCTTGAGTTCGCAAAAAAACCATGGTGCGCGAATCTCAAGCCAGGGGCAGGCATGGAATGGATACGGGATGTTAACGGGTATGGGAGCACGGCCAACGAACTGCCAAAGTGCGATTGCGAAAAAATTATAAGACCCTATGATTAATCAATAACGTTATTCATTAATCATGATTGTAAGTTTTAAATGCAACAGAACTGAAAGTCTGTATCGAAATGGCAAGACGCGCTTATGGTCAGACATTCTCAATGTCATTGAATGAAAATTAACCATGCTGGACGCTGCAAGCGTGCTGACAGATCTAGCGTCACCACCTGGCAACCGGCTCGAGGCTCTCAGCGGTACACGCAAGGGCCAGCACAGCATCCGCATCAACGCACAATGGCGAATCTGCTTCGTCTGGGGCGCCAATGGCCCTGAAGCAGTAGAAATAGCTGATTACCACTGAGGTCATCATGATCAAAAATGGCATGCGCCCGGTTCACCCGGGTGAAGTTCTCAAGGAAGAATACCTTGAGCCCCTGAGCCTCTCGTCTGCTGCTTTGGCCAGGGCGCTGGGGGTGTCCGCGCCGACGGTCAACGATATCGTGCTGCAGCGCCGTGGCGTCAGTGCCGATATGGCAGTGCGCCTGTCAATTTGCCTGGCAACCACCCCGGAGTTCTGGCTTAACCTGCAAACCACTTACGACCTGCGCACGGTAGAAATCGACCGCGGTGCAGCGATTCGCGAACAGGTGCAACCCATTCACCACTGCGCCTGACTCACTGCTCCAGCGCTCGGGTCCCCAGATCCTCGGCAAAGCGCA
Organism: Pseudomonas sp. FSL W7-0098; assembly: GCF_005930585.1. Classification (NCBI taxonomy): domain Bacteria; kingdom Pseudomonadati; phylum Pseudomonadota; class Gammaproteobacteria; order Pseudomonadales; family Pseudomonadaceae; genus Pseudomonas; species Pseudomonas sp. FSL W7-0098. Next base: position 161,122 of record NZ_RXHW01000004.1, on the reverse strand, counting down.
ACAAATAGCCATCGGGGTCGAGCACCAAAAAGTTGCACTCGCCAAACAGCACTTCATTGCTGCGGTACCAGCGTTCTTCCAGGGGTTTGCGCAGGGTGTGGCCAGCGGCTTGCAGGCGCTCGATCAGGCAATCGGCATCCGGGCATTTGATCGACAGGTTCATGCCCCGGCCGAACGGCTGCTCCAGCGGGCCGACCCGCCAGGAAGACTCTTCGAGGTCGTCCTGTTCCAGCATCAACTGGCTGCCATGGAATGACAGAAACGCAAAAAGATGCTCGGGCCGTTGGTACTCGATCTTGAAACCGAGCACTTCACAGTAAAAATGCAGACTGCGCGAAAGGTCCGAGACGATCATCTCGGGCACTAGCGGGTTCATCACCAGCATATAAAAACATCCTTGTTAATACAGGCGAATGCACCGCCTTTGAGCGTTATTCGCTCGGCGGCAACAGCCTTGCTTCCATTTCGGCCACTTTGGCCTCCAGGCTTTCGAGGCGAGCACGGGTGCGCGCCAAAACCACCATCTGGCTGTCGAACTCTTCGCGGCTCACCAGATCAAGCTTGCTGAAACCGCTTTGCAGCAAGGCTTTGAACTGGCTTTCGATTTCATTGCGCGGCAGCGCGGTTTCGCCACTGAACAAGCGGGAGGCATGGCCGCCAAGGGCGTCGAGAAAATCTTTGGGCGCGAGCATGGATAAGGTCCTTAAAACTGATGGTGACGAGTGTATCACGGGGTGTAGGCCCCCATTGGCGGGGGCTTTCTGCACATTTTTCGCGCACCACCCCCGCAAGCTGCGCACCATCATCGAGCACAAATACCCCGAGAAATCAGGCCAAAAGCCATCAACTTCCTCTAAATCGCTGTAATTATTGATTTTTCCAGACATGGCAAGGTTTCTGCTAAGACCAACATGACTCATGCACTGATGCAGTAGCTGTGACGAAGGCAGTGCGGCAGGTGGTTCAAGGAGTGTTTTCGTCACCAGCGATTTACACACGTTGTACAGCCTGAAGAAGGCTGACGATGCGTTACAAAGCCAGACACTGCGCTTAGACTTGAGCCGGGTTTGTTTTCCTGGGGCAAGTCCACCAATTCGGGAGAAGTTTCATGAAGCTAGTCACCGCCATTATCAAGCCGTTCAAGTTGGATGACGTGCGCGAGTCGCTGTCTGAGATCGGCGTACAAGGCATTACCGTTACTGAGGTCAAAGGCTTCGGCCGTCAGAAGGGCCATACCGAGCTGTATCGCGGTGCGGAATATGTGGTCGATTTTCTGCCAAAGGTGAAGATTGATGTCGCCATTGACGACAAGGATCTTGATCGGGTTATCGAAGCGATCACCAAGGCTGCCAACACCGGCAAGATTGGTGACGGCAAGATTTTCGTAGTCAATCTGGAACAGGCTATTCGCATCCGTACCGGCGAAACCGATACCGACGCAATCTAAGCCGCCAAACCCAACGCCCCAGGAGAAAACACTATGACTCTGCGTAAAATCGCAGGGCTCGGAGCCCTGTTGTCCGTCGTAATGCCTGGCCTGGCCATGGCGGCAGACGGAGTGGCTGCTCCAGTCCTCAACTCCGGCGACACCGCCTGGATGCTGACTGCTACAGCCTTGGTGCTGTTTATGACCATTCCCGGCCTGGCGCTGTTCTACGGCGGCATGGTGCGCTCCAAAAACATTCTTTCCGTGATGATGCAGTGCTTCGCCATTACCGGTCTGATCAGCATTCTGTGGGTCATTTACGGCTACAGCATCACGTTCGACACCACGGGCATGGAGCAGGGCGTCACCAACTTCAATTCCTTTATCGGCGGGTTTGGCAAAGCATTCCTGGCGGGTGTAACGCCTGAAAGCCTGACCTCATCCACCGCGCTGTTCCCGGAAGCCGTGTTCATCACCTTCCAGATGACCTTCGCCATCATCACCCCGGCGCTGATCGTCGGTGCCTTTGCAGAGCGCATGAAATTCTCCGCCATGCTGATCTTCATGGGCGTGTGGTTCACCCTGGTGTACGCACCGATTGCGCACATGGTGTGGAGCGGCAACGGCGGCCTGCTGTGGGACTGGGGCGTACTCGACTTTGCGGGCGGCACTGTGGTGCATATCAACGCCGGTATCGCCGGCCTGGTAGCGTGCATCGTGCTCGGCAAGCGCAAAGGCTACCCAAGCACCCCGATGGCGCCACACAACCTGGGTTACACCCTGGTGGGCGCTGCCATGCTGTGGATCGGCTGGTTCGGCTTCAACGCAGGCTCTGCAGCGGCCGCCAACGGTACTGCCGGCATGGCCATGCTGGTGACCCAGATCGCCACCGCAGCCGCAGCCCTGGGCTGGATGTTTGCCGAGTGGATTACCCATGGCAAACCTAGCGCACTGGGCATCGCCTCGGGCGTGGTAGCAGGCCTGGTGGCAATCACCCCGGCTGCCGGCACCGTAGGCCCGATGGGCTCGGTGGTGATCGGCTTGTCGGCTGGCGTGATCTGCTTCTTCTGCGCCACCAGCCTCAAGCGCAAGCTGGGCTACGATGACTCGCTGGATGCGTTCGGTGTGCACGGTATCGGCGGTATCGTCGGTGCAATCCTCACCGGCGTGTTTGCAGCCCCGGCACTGGGCGGCTTCGGCACCGTGACCGACATCGCAGCGCAAGTCTGGATCCAGTTCAAGGGCGTAGCCTTCACTGTGGTCTACACCGCGATCGTCACCTTCATCATCCTCAAGGTACTGGATGCCGTGATGGGGCTGCGCGTGACAGAAGAGGAAGAGGCTGTGGGCCTCGACCTGGCTCAGCACAACGAGCGTGGTTACAACCTGTAAGGTTCCCTCTATAAAAAAACCCGGCGTGCCGGGTTTTTTTTTGCCGGTAATAAGGCGATATTCGGTGCTATGAAATGATTTCCCCTACAGGTTATTGGGGTTGCGAAGTTCTACGCTTGTTTATGCGACCCGTGCTTGCGACACAACTCGACTATTAGCCGCTTTGCTTTTTTCTTCAGCACGCTAGAATGCGCGCCGAGGGCAGAAAACAATGCTCGAGTACGACGAAGGCGAGGATGATCTCCCGACGCTTTCAAGGCCCGTGATCCGAGTGCTGGAGCATTCGGCACAGGGCGCCTGGCGAGGTGTTAATTCAGGCGGATGCCGTAATGATGGTGGTATTCGCCAAACCCTCTTCACCTTACAACGATGAAGAGGCGTAAGCCGCGGTTTGCCCAAGGCTACTTTTTCACCAGCGGTGGTCGACAGTCGCCACAGCTGGTCTATAACTAATCTGCTATACGTATGTCATGGGGTAGAACATGAGCGACGACGATCTGGAAAACGATGACCTCGAAGTAGGCGAAGACGACGATACCGAAGAGGGCCTGGAAACGGCCGCCGAGGATGTTGCAGACGACGATGGTGGCGATGATGCGCCGGCCCCTGCGGCCAAAGGCAAGTCAAAGGCCGCTGTGTCGGTTGATGACCTGCCGAGCGTAGAAGCCAAAAACAAGGAGCGTGATGCTCTGGCCCGCGCCATGGAAGAGTTTTTGTCCAAGGGCGGCAAGGTGCAGGAAGTTGAGGCCAATGTGGTGGCTGACCCGCCCAAAAAGCCTGACAACAAGTACGGCAGCCGTCCTATCTAAGGATAAGGACCGCTTGCATGCTTGAAGAAAAAACCCGCCGTCGCTGCGGGTTTTTTTGTGGGCGTTGGAAAACTTCACATCCCTGTGGCGCGGGCTTATCGTGATTGCAACATTCCGGTTTGTCTGGCGACCGCGGTGCCTGCATCGCGAGCAAGCCCGCTCCCACAGTTACAAGTGCTTCAACACCAGCGGCAACTCGCTCAAACAGCCAATTTCCGCATCGGGAGCCTTGTCCCCGTCCCAGTGCTTGCCGCCGGGGTTGAACCACACTGCACGCAGGCCTGCCAATTGCGCTCCGGCAATATCGTCACCGGGGTGATCGCCCACATGCACCGCCGCCCCTGCTGCCACGCCACCGCGCGCCAGCGCTTCGTGAAACAGGCGCGCGTCCGGTTTGGCAATGCCAATGTCTTCAGCGCACAACACAAACTTGAAGTGATGGCCCAAACCTATTCTTCGCACATCGGCGTTACCGTTGGTCACCACACCCAGGGCGTAATCCCGTGCCAGCACCATCAGGGTCGGCTCGGCCTGGGGGAATACGTCCAGGGCGTGACGCGCCTCAATAAACACCTCAAAGGCATCATCGGCCAAAGACGCAGCGTTGGCGTAACCCGCACCGTGCAGTGCATGAAACAGAATGCGCCGACGCAGGGCACTGATCCGGTGCTTGAGCTGCGGCTCCTCACTCAATACCCGCTCGCGAATTGCCTGGAAATGCCCGGCCTCAACAGCGCCCAATTTTGGTGCGTTATCCGTCAGCCAGTTACGCAACACGGCTTCAGCGCTGACGATCACCGGGGCGGTGTCCCACAGAGTGTCGTCGAGGTCGAAGGTAATCAGCTCAATCGTCATTCACTGTCCTTACTGCGTTTGGCCCTTGGATGGGCGCTGTCGTAGACCGATGCCAGATGCTGGAAATCCAGATGAGTATAAATTTGCGTGGTTTTGATGTCCGCATGCCCGAGCAACTCTTGCACGGCACGCAAGTCCTGGGAGGACTCCAGCAGATGGCTGGCAAATGAATGGCGCAGCATGTGCGGGTGCAGATTCTGTCCCAGCTCACGCTCACCGGCAGCCTTGACCCGCATTTGAATTGCCCTTGGCCCAAGGCGCGTACCACGCTGGCTGACGAATACGGCGTCGTCCTTGGGGTTGGCCAGCAACCGCACTGCCAGCCAGGCCTGAAGCGCCTCCCGGGCCTTCTTGCCGACGGGCAGCACGCGGGTCTTGCTGCCTTTGCCGAGCACTTCGACCAGCCCGTCAGCCAGATCCAGCTGTTCCAGATTTAGCCCGGTCAGCTCCGACAAGCGCAGGCCCGACGAGTAAAACAGCTCCAGAATGGCCTGATCGCGTTGGGCCAGAAAATCGTCCTCGACACCACCCTCCAGCAATTGCAGGGCGCGATCGGTATCCAGGGTCTTGGGCAGGCGACGTTCGCCTTTTGGCGGGGCCAGGCCGTTTGCCGGATCGTGGTCGCACAGGCCTTCTCGATTGAGGTAGTGATAAAGCCCGCGTACCGCCGACAGCAGACGGGCAATACTGCGCGAGGACTGCCCTTGCTGATGCAGACGCGACACCAGTTGGCGCATGCGCTGGATATCCAGTGCCGCCCAGCTGGGGATTGATTCCTTGGCGCAAAACGCCAGCACCTTGTTCAGGTCGCGGCGGTAGGCCTCAAGCGTATGGGGGGACACCTGGCGCTCACTGCGCAGGTGAATGCAGTAAGCGTCCAGTTGCCGTTCCATCTAGCGCACCGAGCGCAGCGCGTTGGTAAAGCGCGGCAGCACCCGGCCCAGCACTTCGGCGATATAGCCGAGGAACAGCGTGCCCACCGAGCTTTTGTAGTGCTGCGGATCGCGACTGGCAATCGCCAATACACCGTGCAACCCCAGATGATTAAGGGCTACCACGGCCGTGGAACCGATTTGCTTGCGCTGCTCTTCGCCAAACAGGAAGTCCAGCTCGTGCTCGCGCAAGCTGCCGCTGACGGTCTTGCCTTCAGTCAACAAGCCACCCAGCGCCCGTTGCGCATCGGCGCTGCTGACCCAACGGCCGACCGGCATCGGGTTGTCACCAAACAGCACCAGGCTGACAAAGGGCACCTGGAAGTCCTGGCGCAGGCTGTCTTCGACGGCAATCACCAGCTCTTCGAGGCTGGTGGCGTCCATCAGGGCCAGGTTCAGGCGACGGGTTTTTTCGAACAGACGGTCGTTGTCACGGGCCACGTCCATCAGTTGCGACAAGCGATGACGCATCTCGATATTGCGACTGCGCAGCAGCTCCAGTTGACGTTCCACCAGCGAAATGGTGTCGCCACGCTGATGCGGAATGCGCAGCGACAGCAACAGCTCTTCGCGCTGGCTGAAGAAATCCGGATGCTCCTGCAGATACGCTGCAACCGTTGCGGCTTGCGAGTTATCCACAGGTACGTCGAGTGCTGCTGGCTGCGTCTTGTCGGTCATCGGTTGCGCTCGCTCATAAACGGACTTGTCCTTCGTAAACACGCATGGCCGGGCCGGTCATGATCACAGAGTGGCCAGGGCCTGCCCATTCGATGGACAACCGGCCACCAGGCAGATCGAGGATCAGCGGTGAGTCCATCCAGCCCTGGCTGATGGCTGCCACGGCCGCTGCACAGGCGCCGGTGCCGCAGGCCTGGGTTTCCCCGGCGCCGCGTTCCCAGACGCGCAGTTGCCCGCGCTGACGATCTATCACGTGCAGAAAACCGACATTGACCCGTGCGGGAAAGCGCGGATGGTGTTCAATTTTGGGGCCCAGTTCATGCACCGGTGCAGCGTTGATATCGTCTACGCGCAGCACCGCATGGGGGTTGCCCATCGAAACGGCAGCCAACTCGACGGTCTGGCCATCGACATCCAGCTCATAGCTCAACGCCTGGGCGTCGGCCACAAACGGGATATCTGCCGGAACCAGGCGCGGCGGCCCCATGTCGACGCTGATTTGCCCATCGCTGCGCACGTTCAGTTCGATAATGCCGCTCTTGGTTTCGACCTTGATCTGGCGCTTGGTGGTCAGGCGCTTGTCGAGCACGAAGCGCGCAAAGCAGCGCGCCCCGTTGCCGCATTGCTCCACTTCGGAACCGTCGGAGTTGAAGATCCGGTAACGGAAGTCCACCTCCGGGTTACTCGGTGCTTCAACGATCAATAGCTGATCAAAGCCGACACCCGTGTGCCTGTCACCCCATTGCTTGGCATGCTTGGGCAGGATGTGCGCGTGCTGGCTGACCAGGTCGAGAACCATGAAATCATTGCCCAGGCCGTGCATTTTGGTAAAACGCAGCAACATGGGTTTACTCCGGCAGCAGGCTTTCGCCAGCAAACAACTCGGCAACGGTCTCGCGACGACGCACTTCAAACGCCTGATCGCCATCCACCAGTACTTCGGCGGCGCGGCCACGGGTGTTGTAGTTCGAGCTCATGACAAAACCATAGGCACCGGCCGAATGCACGGCCAGCAAATCACCTTCGGCCAGCGCCAGCTGGCGGTCCTTGGCCAGGAAGTCACCGGTTTCGCAGATCGGGCCGACGATGTCGTAGGCGCGGGCTTCGCTGTCACGCGGGCGAACTGCAGTCACGTCCATCCAGGCCTGGTACAGGGCCGGGCGGATCAGATCGTTCATCGCCGCATCGACGATGGCGAAATCCTTGTGCTCGGTGTGCTTGAGGTACTCGACCTGAGTCAGCAGCACGCCAGCATTGGCCACGATGTAACGACCCGGCTCGAACACCAGCGCCAGGTCACGCCCGTCGAGGCGCTCACGCACGGCCTTGATGTAATCACCGGCCAGTGGCGGCTCTTCATCGCGGTAACGCACGCCCAGGCCGCCACCGAGGTCGATATGGCGCAGGTAGATGCCGCAATCGCCCAGTCGGTCGATCAGTGCCAGCAGGCGGTCGAGAGCGTCGATGAACGGTTCGAGGGTGGTCAGTTGGGAGCCGATATGGCAATCGACACCGACCACTTCCAGGTTCGGCAATTGAGCGGCACGGATGTAGACATCTTCGGCGTCAGCGATGGCGATGCCGAACTTGTTTTCTTTCAGACCGGTGGAGATGTACGGGTGGGTTCCCGCATCGACGTCCGGGTTGACCCGCAGCGAAATCGGGGCGCGAACGCCCATTTCGGCGGCCACCACCTGCAAGCGCTCAAGCTCTTCGGTGGACTCGACGTTGAAACAGTGCACGCCCACTTCCAGAGCGCGACGCATGTCATCGCGGGTTTTGCCGACACCGGAAAACACGATCTTGTCAGCCGTGCCGCCAGCGGCCAGAACACGCTCCAGCTCGCCACGGGACACGATGTCAAAACCGGCGCCCAGACGCGCCAGGACATTGAGCACGCCCAGGTTGGAGTTGGCCTTGACCGCGAAGCACACCAGGTGCGGCATGCCGTTCAGGGCATCGGCGAAAGCGTTGTACTGCGCCTCGATGTGTGCCCGGGAATAAACATACGTCGGCGTGCCAAAACGCTCGGCAATGGCCGTCAGCGCAACACCTTCGGCGAACAGCTCGCCGTCCCGGTAATTAAAAGCGTCCATGGTGTTCCCTTATTGGTGCTTGTGCGATTGCGATTGCGACGACTTCGCTTGGTCTTCAGGGGATTTGCTGTCATCGGGAAGATACAGCGGTCCTTTTTGACCACAGGCAGAAACAAGGCAGGCGACCGCGACGAGCGCAGCAATAGAAGAGATCAGGCGCTTCATGGCGAAATCCTTTGAAAAGCATTAATTGCGCCCGAGTATACCGAGCACCCACCAGCTTGCCTATGCAGCAGAGCGGCCGAGCGTTACGTCCTGTGTGGATGATCAGTGGTCGCGGGCAGATGGCTGTTATGGGGTTTGCAATCGGCCTGGAGCGCCCGTATCTTGCGAGCTCCGAGCATGACTAGATATTACGAGGTTCCACCATGAGTTTGACTGAAGCCCGTTTTCACGATCTGGTCGATGCCACCCAGGAAAATCTGGAAGACATCTTTGATGACTCTGATCTGGATGTAGATGTAGAGAATTCCGCCGGCATCCTGACAATCAAGTTCGAGAATGGCAAAGCCCTGATCTTCAGCCGTCAGGCGCCGCTGCTGCAGCTCTGGCTGGCGGCCCCCAGCGGCGGTTTTCACTTCGACTACGATGAAAAACGCAGTTCGTGGAAGTGCGATAAAAGCGACGAGCTGCTCAGCGAAATGGTTCAGCGCCTGACACTGGAACACGCAGGCGCCGAGCTGGAATTTGAAGAGATCTGACAGTGACCGCTTCTGCTAAACCTGCAAAACCGCTCTACAGTAACGTCAGTCCGGCAGTGCCGTCCCCCTGCATCAGCACCTGCCGGCTGGATGAGCACAAAGTCTGCCTGGGCTGTTTTCGCCACGTTGAAGATATTCGCGAGTGGCGCTCGGCAGACGACCAGCGGCGCCGGGTGATTTGTGAACAGGCCCAATTGCGGCAGCGGCTCCCGTAGCAGCTGCCGCAGGCTGCGTTCGATTGCGTAGCAATCGCAAAACCTGAGCCCTTTGTTCAACTGACACACCGCAGAGCCTGACTTTACGACGACTGCGTCGCCGAACGCAGCCTGCGGCAGCTGCTACGGATAATCGTCGTACGCAATCAGGGGGCAGTGTCCCCCCTGCTTGTGTATTTATTTTGCTGTGGTAGTGTCCGGGTTCGCCTCGCACTAACGAGGTTCGTCAAAACCCCGCCATATTCCGGCGGGGTTTTGCTTTTTCGTGCAGAAAAAAGGAGTCTGCCAGGTCATGAGCACACCAACCCCACTCATCCTCACCCGCCTGGACGTACAGCGTCTGGAGCAATTGATCGACAGCTTGCCAGAAACGACTCCTGGCATTGAGGCACTGCAAGCCGAGCTCGATCGCGCCGAAACCATCGTTGGCCACGAAGAAGTGCCTGCCGGCGTCGTGACCATGAATTCCCGTGTGCATTGTCGCGAAGAAAGCAGTGGCAAGGACTACCGCCTGACGCTGGTATACCCAAAAGACGCCAACGCCGACGAAGGCAAGATTTCGATTCTGGCCCCTGTGGGCAGCGCGTTGCTGGGGCTGCAAGTTGGCCAGCACATCAACTGGCCTGCTCCCGGTGGCAAGACCCTCAAGCTGGAACTGCTTGAAGTGGAATACCAGCCAAAAGCAGCAAGCGATTTCAGCGCTTAAGACCTTCCGGATCAGTCATGTCACAGCGCAGGCGTTTGCTCGTCACGGGCAAACTGACGCAAAGACCGGTAGCTGACGCTCAGCTCCCGGGCCAGGGCCCGACGCTCATGACTGACCTGCTGCGCCTGCCATTGCGAGCGATTGTCGAGCATTGCCAGGTGCTGCTCATCCCAGCCCCATTCGCGGGTCAGGCGCTTGAGTAACCGCCGCTGCCACAACATGCCTGCCTCGCCATTGCTCAACTCGTGGCCGACCTTCAGGTAGAGGCTGCGGCGAACCAGTTCCAGTCGCTGCAACTCACCCCGGCCCTCCAGGTAACGCTCAATACGTCGGTAAACCACCACGTAGGGGTCCATCTCATCCAGGTCCAGTTGATTGGCGTACACCCTCTGTTTGAACCCCAGGCTCAGGCAGCTCACCTGCGGGTGCTCGCTGGCGTACACCTCAATCAGCAGCAGCTTGAGCAGCGACTTGTAGGGCGCCTCAATGCCCTTGAGCAATTGCCACAGCCCGGCGCCCAGAAACTCGCCGGGGGCAATATGGGCCAGGTGGCCAAGATCAATGGTTTCGTCAGGGTCGATTACCCCTGTTTCCAGTAGCCCACAGGCGAATTCAGCGTACCGCGCTTCCTCATGCACCGGCACCCACCACCACATCGGTGTGCGCCCGGCGAGCCAGATGGCGGTGCGATAAAACTCATCGAGCAGCAACCTCTGTCGTGGCTCGTCGCCCTCGTCGTTGCGCAATTGTGCATCGATCAAAAAGAAGTGTGCTTCACAGCCCTGGCTCGTCGCCCAGGCTTCCAGGCGTCGGCATTTTTTGCGCAAGGCCGACACGGCGGCATCATTCAAGTCCGGAGCGAGGCAGACCCACACGTCCATATCGCTTTGCGCGGTCTGGGCCAATGTGCCGAGGCTGCCCATCAAAAAAAGCCCATGGATCGGTTGTGACTGGCAAGCGCTGCCCATGCTGCAAGAAAAGTCGTGAACCAGATGTCGGGCAGAGGCGAGGGCGAGTGCGTCAGGTTTATAACCCGACACCCCGGCGGGAGTGCAGTCAGACACATAACCGGGCAAGAGCGGGTGATTGATATGAAAGAGCAGCGCCAACAGGTTCAGTAGCGCTTGTTGGCGAGGGGCCAGCCCCTCTACCGCTCGGGCCAGGCGACCCTGATTGACGCGCAAAAAGCGCCCACGCAACTGCTGGAGAACCTGTCGCTCAGTTCTCTGGTTCAGTGCGGGCGGAGATAAGTGTGCCCGCGGAATCATTAATCGTTCAGATCCCGAGGGCGGGGCGTGGCGTCAGGCAACTTCTTTGGATTCAACAAGAATCGACAGCAGTACTTGGACACTTTCGGCAGCATCACGTCCCAGGCTTGTCAGATAGCCACCATCGGGTTGATCGATCAGTTTTTTCTCGAACAGGCGCTGCGCCGCGGCGACTTTTTCTGGCGCGGCATGTTGATGAATCTTCAGGCCCTCAAGGGTACTTTCCAAGTCAAACAGTGCAAGGACTTCCAGTTCGGCAACCAACTCAGGGGTAAACGACATAAAGACTCCAGACTATGCAGGAAAAGACGACAGCCGCTCTAAGGTGATCCCACTTGTGCTGACTGTCCAGCAACAGTTCCCACCTTTGCAAAACATCCTGTCGTTATAAGGCAGTTGGAGTGTAGTCGCGTCCCACTTTGCCGCTGGGAAATTCGTAGCAGCTGCCGAAGGAACGAGGCTGCGTCCGGCCGCGCCGCGGTCGTAAAACCGAGCCCTGCGCTGTGTCAGAAAAATATCGCGCGCAGTATTTACGGTCGCTTCGCAACCGGACGCAGCCTTCGGCAGCTGCTACACATGGTGCTCAAGCGCCTGTTTTGAGCTTTCAGTTATATAAACATTCTTAAATAGTATTTTTAAGAATATCTACACCTCACTACTATTGCCCCTACGCCAGCACCTCACTCGGCACCCATTTTTCAGGAGCAGCACCATGAGCGCATCTCTGCGTAGCGTTGACGGCCAGGACGAAGCAACCATCCTGCGGGAAATCCAGAGCGCGCTGCGAGACCTGCGCTTTGGTGCTGTGGAAATCACTGTGCATAACGCGCAAGTGGTGCAGATCGAACGCAAAGAGAAATTCCGCCTGCAAAACCCGAGTCAGAAAAACGCCTGAATCGTTCAAGCGCATTCACCTGAGTGCGCTCAATAAAAATTAAAAAATGCTTTGGAGCCTCACCTATGTCCCTACGCCGTTACGCTTTGGCCGCGCTGGCCAGTGCCATTTTTGCTGGCTCCGCTGTAGCCAAAGATTACGAGTTGTTGAACGTTTCCTACGATCCAACCCGCGAGCTGTACCAGGATTACAACACTGAGTTCACCCAGTTCTGGAAAGCCAGCCACCCGGGTGACAACGTCAAAATCCAGCAATCCCACGGCGGCTCGGGCAAACAGGCCCGCGGCGTGGTCGACGGCCTGCGCGCTGACGTGGTAACCCTGGCCCTGGCCGGTGACATCGACGAAATCGCCAGGCTGAACAAGGGCTCGCTGCCGGAAAACTGGCAAACCCGCCTGCCGGACGCCAGCACCCCGTACACCTCGACCATCGTGTTCCTGGTGCGCAAGGGCAACCCTAAAGGCATCAAGGACTGGGGCGACCTGACCAAGGACGGCGTATCGGTCATTACCCCGAACCCTAAAACCAGCGGCGGCGCGCGCTGGAACTTCCTTGCAGCCTACGCTTACGGCCTGAAAGCCAACGGCGGCAACGAAGAAAAAGCCAAAGAATATGTAAAGACTCTGTTCAAACATGTGCCCGTACTGGACACCGGCGCCCGGGGTTCGACCATCACCTTCGTCAACAACGGTCAGGGTGATGTGTTGCTGGCCTGGGAAAACGAAGCATTCCTGGCACTCAAGGAGGATGGCGGTACCGATAAATTCGACATCGTCGTACCTTCCCTGTCGATCCTGGCTGAGCCGCCAGTGGCTGTAGTCGACAAAAACGCCGATAAAAAGGGCAATGCCGAAATCGCCAAAGCCTACCTCGAACACCTGTACAGCCCGGCCGGCCAGGAAATTGCTGCAAAAAATTTCTACCGCCCGCGTGACGCAGCAATCGCTGCCAAGTACGCACAGCAGTTTCCGAAACTGGAGCTTGTGACTATCGACAAAGACTTCGGTGGCTGGAAAACTGCGCAGCCGAAATTTTTCAATGACGGTGGTGTGTTCGACCAGATCTACCAGGCGCAGTAACCTGTGGGGTGGGGCCTTTGGCCTCGCTGAAAGCTAGAACATAGAGCCCGCGACCGAGTTGCGGGCTTCGTGCGTTAACCAAGGACTCTTATGTCTCGTCGTATCTCCCCCGTCATACCCGGCTTCGGGCTGACACTGGGCTACACCTTGGTGTACCTCAGTCTGATTGTGCTGATCCCGCTGGCTGCGATGTTCGTGCATGCCGCCCAACTGACCTGGGACCAGTTCTGGGCCATTATCACTGCCCCCCGGGTGCTGGCCGCCCTGCAACTGAGCTTTGGCACCGCCTTTGTCGCCGCCATTATCAACGGCGTGATCGGCACCGTGCTGGCCTGGGTGCTGGTGCGCTATACCTTCCCCGGACGCAAGGTCATCGATGCCATGATCGACCTGCCGTTTGCCCTGCCGACTGCCGTGGCCGGTATCGCCCTGACAGCCCTGTACGCCCCCAACGGCTGGATCGGCCAGTTCGCCAACGACCTGGGTTTCAAGATTGCCTACACCCCGATGGGCATCACCCTGGCACTGACGTTCGTCACGCTGCCGTTTGTGGTGCGCACCGTGCAGCCAGTGCTGGCCGATATCCCCCGTGAAATCGAAGAAGCCGCTGCCTGCCTGGGCGCCAAGCCCCTGCAAGTGTTCCGCTACATCCTGGTGCCAGCCTTGCTGCCCGCCTGGTTGACCGGTTTTGCCCTGGCCTTTGCCCGCGGTGTGGGCGAGTACGGCTCGGTGATTTTTATCGCGGGTAACATGCCGTTCAAAACCGAAATCCTGCCGCTGCTGATCATGGTCAAGCTGGACCAGTACGACTACACCGGCGCCACGGCCATTGGCGTGATGATGCTGGTGGTTTCCTTCATTTTGCTGCTGATCATCAATTTGATTCAGCGTCGCATCGAAAAACCGTGAAGGAGGCCTGACCATGTCCAGCTCAACACAGAGCGCTTCATCCGTGGCCAATGCCGCCCGCCGTGGCAGCCCGCTGTCGCGGCGCCTGCTGATCGGCTTCGGCTGGTTGTTTTTCACCCTGTTCCTGCTGCTGCCGCTGCTGATTGTGGTGTCCCAGGGTTTGAAAATGGGGGTCGGTACTTTTTTCGACGCCATCCTCGAACCCGACGCCCTGTCGGCCCTCAAGCTGACCATTATCGCCGTGGTGATTTCGGTGCCACTGAACGTGGTCTTCGGCGTCAGCGCGGCCTGGTGCGTGAGCAAGTACAGCTTTCGCGGCAAGAGCATCCTGGTCACCCTGATCGACCTGCCGTTTTCGGTCTCACCGGTGATCGCCGGTCTGGTCTACGTGCTGATGTTTGGCGCGCAGGGCTTTCTCGGTCCGTGGTTGCAGGACCACGACATCCAGATCGTATTCGCCTTGCCGGGTATCGTGCTGGCCACCATCTTCGTGACCGTGCCCTTTGTGGCCCGGGAACTGATCCCGCTGATGCAGGAGCAGGGCACTCAGGAAGAGGAGGCCGCACGCCTGCTGGGCGCCAACGGCTGGCAAATGTTCTGGCACGTGACCGTACCCAACATCAAATGGGGCCTGATCTACGGCGTGGTGCTGTGTACTGCGCGGGCGATGGGTGAGTTCGGTGCGGTGTCGGTGGTTTCCGGGCACATTCGCGGGGTGACCAACACCCTGCCGCTGCACGTCGAGATTCTCTACAACGAATACAACCACGTTGCCGCCTTCGCCGTGGCCACCCTGTTGCTGATCCTGGCGCTCTTCATCCTGCTGCTCAAGCAGTGGAGCGAATCCCGTATTAACCGCCTGCGCGCCAGCGCCGCGGAGGAATAAACCATGTCGATCGAAGTCCGTAACGTCAGCAAGAACTTCAATGCCTTCAAGGCCCTGAACAGCATCAATCTGGACATTCATAGCGGTGAGCTGGTGGCCCTGCTCGGCCCGTCGGGCTGCGGCAAGACCACTTTGCTGCGCATTATCGCCGGCCTCGAAACCCCGGACGAAGGCAACATCGTGTTCCACGGTGAAGACGTCTCTGGGCACGATGTGCGTGATCGCAACGTCGGTTTTGTGTTCCAGCATTACGCCTTGTTCCGCCATATGACGGTGTTCGATAACGTGGCTTTCGGCCTGCGCATGAAGCCGAAAAAGGAACGCCCGAGCGAAACCCGCATCGCTGAAAAAGTCCACGAGTTGCTGAACATGGTGCAGCTGGACTGGTTGTCGGATCGCTACCCTGAGCAGCTGTCAGGCGGTCAGCGTCAGCGTATCGCCCTGGCCCGTGCCCTTGCGGTAGAACCCAAGGTACTGCTGCTGGACGAGCCGTTTGGTGCGTTGGACGCCAAGGTGCGCAAAGAACTGCGCCGCTGGCTGGCGCGCCTGCACGAAGATATCAACCTGACCTCCGTGTTCGTGACCCATGACCAGGAAGAAGCGATGGAAGTCGCCGACCGTATCGTGGTGATGAACAAGGGTGTAATCGAGCAGATCGGCTCACCGGGCGAAGTTTATGAAAACCCGGCCAGCGACTTTGTGTATCACTTCCTGGGTGACTCCAACCGCCTGCATATCGGTGAGGACCAGCATGTGCTGTTCCGTCCGCATGAAGTGTCACTGTCGCGTCACGAGATCGAAGACCATCATGCTGCAGAGGTGCGTGACATTCGCCCATTGGGTGCAACCACCCGGGTGACATTGAAGGTTGAAGGGCAGAGCGAGTTGATCGAAGTGGAAGTGGTCAAGGACCATGACAGCCTGACCGATCTGGCGCGCGGCGAGACGTTGTTCTTCAAGCCCAAGGTGTGGCAGAAGGCTTAAAAGCACGAGCGCCCTCACCCCAACCCTCTCCCGGAGGGAGAGGGTGAGGGGCTGTTGATCTTCAGGGCTTTTTCAGTTTCGGATTAGGAAAAAACTGCACCGCCTGCACCTTGGGATCCGGTGCTTTTTTCAGCGCTGACGTATTGACCCGCGTACCCAACTCCTTGGGCACCGACAAACCCTGTTCATTCAACGTATCCGAATAACCGCAGGCCACGCATTCGCGGTGCGGCACTTCGTCTTCGTTCCACATCATCAACTTGTCAGGTTCGCTGCACGCCGGGCAGACAGCCCCGGCGATAAAGCGTTTTTTGCTCACGTTCACCGGTGCATCACTCATGCTGCCGAGTCCTCGGTCAGGCCGCTGTGACGCAACAGGGCGTCAATCGACGGCTCACGGCCACGGAAGTCCTTGAACAGCTCCATCGGGGCCTTCGAGCCGCCACGGGCCAGGATCGCCTGGCGGAACGCTTTGCCGGTGTGCGGGTTGAACACGCCTTCTTCTTCAAAACGCGAGAACGCATCGGCCGACAGCACTTCTGCCCACTTGTAGCTGTAGTAACCCGCGGCGTAACCGCCGGCGAAAATATGCGCAAAGCTGTTCGGGAAGCGATTGTAGGCAGGCGGACGCATCACCGAAACTTCGTCGCGGATGCCGTCAAGCACCTGCGCAACGCTGCGACCGTCACCGTGGGTGGCGTGCAGTTCGAAGTCAAACAACGAGAACTCCAGCTGACGAATCATCATCAGCCCGGACTGGAAGTTCTTGGCTGCGAGCATTTTATCCAGCAGGTCTTTTGGCAGTGCTTCGCCGGTTTCGTAGTGGCTGGAAATCAGCGCCAGGCCTTCAGGTTCCCAGCACCAGTTCTCCATGAACTGGCTCGGCAGTTCGACCGCATCCCAGGCTACGCCGTTGATGCCCGACACACCCGCGTGTTCGATCTCGGTCAGCATATGGTGCAAGCCGTGGCCGAATTCGTGGAACAGGGTGGTCACTTCGTCGTGGGTCAGCAGTGCAGGCTTGCCCGCAACGGCTGGAGTGAAGTTGCACACCAGGTTGGCCACCGGGCTTTGCAGCTTGCCGGCTGCGGTGCGGCGACGGTCGCGAGCACCGTCCATCCAGGCACCGCCACGCTTGTTGGCGCGGGCATAGAGGTCGAAGAAGAAGCGCCCGACGTGCTGGCCGTTTTCCTTGATTTCGAACAGGCGAACATCCGGGTGCCAGGTATCGAAACCTTTGATTTCGGCAATTTCGATGCCGTACAGGCGCTGGACAATGGCGAACAGCCCGCCCAGTACCTTGTCGATCGGGAAGTAGGCGCGCAGGGCTTCTTGCGACACGCTGTAGCGCTGCTCACGCAGTTTTTCGCCAAAGAAGCCGGTGTCCCAGCTTTTCAGCTCAGGGGTGCCTTGCTCGCTGGCGTAGGCTTGCAGTTGCTCAAGGTCGCGGGCAGCGAACGGCTTGCTGCGCTTGGCCAGGTCACGCAGGAAGGTCAGCACCTGATCCGGTGTCTCGGCCATTTTGGTGGCCAGGCTCAGCTCGGCGAAGCTGGCAAAACCCAGCAGCTTGGCCAGCTCCTGACGCAGGTCGAGAATTTCTTCCATTACCGGGCCGTTGTCGAACTTGCCGGCATTCGGGCCCTGGTCCGAGGCGCGGGTGCAGTAAGCCGCGTAGACTTCTTCGCGCAGGGCGCGGTCTTCGGCGTAGGTCATCACCGGGAAGTAGCTGGGGAACTCGAGGCTGATCAGCCAGCCGTCCAGGCCCTTGGCCTGTGCGGCAGCCGCCATTTGCGCCTTGGCCGAGTCGGTCAGGCCCGCCAGTGCTGTTTCGTCGGTGATGTGCTTGGTCCAGGCCTGGGTGGCGTCCAGCAACTGGTTGGAGAACTTGCTGCCCAACTCGGAAAGCTTGCTTTGTACCTCGGCGTAACGCTTTTGCTCGGCCTCCGGCAGGTCGATACCCGACAGGCGGAAGTCGCGCAGCGAATGCTCAAGAATGGTTTTCTGGGCCTGGTCGAAGTCGCCGACTTGCGGGCTGTGGGCCAGGGCTTCAAAGGCCTGGAACAGTTCGCGGTTCTGGCCCATCTCGGTGGAGTAAGCGCTCAATGCCGGCAGGCAGGCCTCATAGGCTTCACGCAGCTCTGCGCTGTTGCACACCGCGTTAAGGTGGCTGACCGGGCTCCAGGCCGCGCCCAGCCGGTCGTTCAACTCATCCATCGCCAATACCAGGCCTGCCCATGTCGGGTTCTGGCCCTGATCCTTGAGGATGGCTTGAATGCCGGCACGGTTGTCGGCGAGGATCTGCTCGATGGCCGGCTGTACGTGCTCAGGACGGATCGCCGAGAACGGCGGCAGGTCATAGGGCTGCAATAGAGGGTTGTTCTCGCTCACGTTTGGCACCTTGGCTGGAAGAAACATTGGCTCATCTTAATTACAATCGACGCTGACCGCAGCATTGCAACGCCCTATTACGGCTAAAGAAGGAAGCTATTTGTGTCCATTCGTCCATTCCAGCAGCACACACCGACCTTGGGCGAGCGTGCCTTTGTCGATCGCTCGGCGGTGGTGATCGGTGACGTCGAAATCGGCGCCGACAGTTCCATCTGGCCACTGACCGTGATTCGCGGCGATATGCACCGCATCCGCATCGGTGCGCGCACCAGCGTGCAGGACGGTTGCGTACTCCACATCACCCACGCCGGGCCCTTCAACCCTGAAGGCTTCCCGCTGCTGATCGGTGATGACGTGACCATCGCCCACAAAGTCATGTTGCACGGCTGTAACGTGGGCAGCCGCATCCTGATCGGCATGGGTAGCATCGTGATGGACGGCGCCGTGATTGAAGACGACGTGATCGTCGGCGCGGGCAGTCTGGTGCCACCGGGCAAACGCCTGGCCAGCGGCTTTCTGTATGTGGGCAGCCCGGTGAAGCAAGTGCGCGAATTGACCGAAAAAGAAAAGGCCTTCTTTACCTACAGTGCCGGCAATTACGTCAAGCTCAAGGACCAGCACTTGGCCGAAGGCTACGCCCAGCCCGTTTAAGCCCCCCTTTTTGGAGCCCTGCATGCATTACCAGAACGTATTGTTCGACCTCGATGGCACCCTGACCGACCCACGGGAAGGGATCACCCGCTCGATCCAGTTCGGTTTGAGCAAACTGGGCATTGATGAGCCAGACCTGAGCAAACTCGAGCACTTTATCGGCCCGCCGCTGCTGCAACAGTTCATGGCCAGTTATGGCTTCGACGAGGCGAAGGCGTGGGAGGCGATGGGCTTTTACCGCGAGCGTTTTGCCGTGACCGGGCTGTACGAAAATGAAGTGTTCGAGGGTGTCACTCCCTTGCTGGAAGAGCTGGTTGCACAGGGCCGCCAACTGTTTATCGCTACCTCAAAGCCGCATATCTATGCCCGCGAAATTGCCCGCCACTTTGATTTCGCCAGGCACTTCAAGGTGATCTACGGTAGCGAGCTGGACGGTACCCGCACCAACAAGGTTGAGCTGATTGCCCATCTGGTCAACGAACAAGGACTGGACCCGGCGCAAACCCTGATGATCGGTGATCGCAAGCACGACCTGATCGGTGCCCGCGACAACGGCATGGACGCAGCGGCGGTGGGCTATGGCTTTGGCAGCTTTGAAGAGCTGAACTCGTTTGCACCCAAGTACCACTTCGAAACCCTGGCGCAGTTGCATCAGGCGTTCAAACACTGACCTGCCCTTGTGGGAGCGGGCTTGCCCGCGATGGCCACGACGCGGTGACTCTTTCACCCTGCGGTGGCCCAATCGCGAGCAAGCCCGCTCCCACAATGCGCTAACCGGCGCGCAGCGCCATCTCTCGACGCAAATCCTCGCGCCAGCCCAGCAAAAACCCCAGTTCCACCACCACGAACAGCGGTCCCACGATCAGCCCGGTGACGTCATCGATAAACGCCGGCTTGCGCCCCTCGTAATAGTGCCCGACAAACTGGAACACCCAGCCCACCACAAACAGTCCAATGCCCCAGCCCAGCCAGGCAGCGGTGCCCAACCCCGCCAGCGCGTGCCCCAGCCACACCGTCAAAGCCAGCAGCAGCGTCATCAACAACCCCAGGCGCAACTCAAGGCGCAGGTAAAACACGGCACTGGCCAGCATCACCAGCACTGCCGGTGAAATACCCATCCATTGCGGGCGCGACAGCAGCGTTGCAACGGCAATCACGATCAGCGGGATGCCCACGAAATGCGTGGCGATATTGTGCGGGTCGCGGTGATAGGCAGCATATTGGCTCAAATGGTCGACCAGGCTTTTCATGGTGCAGAACCCTCAAGTTTTTATTTTTAGTTATAAACAAATAGCTTCTTATTCCTTAGCGAATCTAAAAACCGTCCCTATACTGACTCGGTAACACACATACCGCTGGAGGCGCACACCCATGGGCAACGATTCGATTCGCTATTTGATAGTGCCGGGCTGGCAAGGTTCGTCCGACGATCATTGGCAAACCCACTGGCAAAACAGCTTGCCGAACAGTGCCCGGGTGGAGCAGGCCGACTGGCTGACGCCCCGCCGCGAAGACTGGATCGCCGCCCTGGCCGAAGCCATTGCTGCCGACAGCACCCCCGTGATCCTGATCGCCCACAGCCTGGGTTGCATTACCGTAGCCCATTGGGCCGAGCGTGCGCCAGAAAGCCTGTTAAACCAAGTGCGCGGCGCGTTGCTGGTGGCCCCGGCAGACGTCGAGCGCCCGGCCTGTGCGCCGGCCTTGCGCAACTTTGCCCCGATCCCGACCCGGTCGTTGCCTTTTCCAAGCCACATCGTCAGCTCGGATAACGATGGTGCTGTCAGCGCGCCACGGGCTATGGAATTTGCCCGTCAATGGGGCGCCGAGATCGGCATCATCAGCGGCGCCGGGCATATCAACGTTAAATCCGGACACCAGCGCTGGGAGCAAGGCTTCGCCTTTTTATACCGCCTGCAAACCCGTATCGAGCACGGCGCCCTGCGTCGCGCGTGAATTCCTGTAACGCCCGCGCCCACCCTCCGGCGGCGGGCGGGAGCCTGCCATGAGCCTGCATGAAACCTTCGGTCAGCCGCTGCTGACCTTTCCTGACGCGGAAAAAAGCCCGCTGAGCATTCGCGCCAAAGCGCTGGTGTTTGTCGACCCCCGCTCGCGCCAATTACGCAACGATCTGGAGCTGCTCGCGCCGCGCGCCTTGCCCGTGCTGATTCGTGGTGAAACCGGCAGCGGCAAAGAGCTGCTCGCTCGACATATCCACCGCGCCAGTGACCGCACCGGCCTGTTTGTGTCAGTCAATTGCGGTGCCATCAGCCCCACTTACGCTGACGCCGAGCTGTTTGGCTATGCCGCCGGAACACACAGCAGTTCGGCCAGCAGCCGCGCCGGGTGGTTTGGTTCGGCCAATGGCGGGACTCTTTATCTGGACGAAATCGGCGACTTGCCATGGGCAATCCAGACCAAGCTGCTGGCGGCCCTGGAAACCCACGAAGTTACCCGTGTGGGCGCCCATCAACCGAGCCCGGTGGACGTGCGCCTGGTGGCGGCCACCAGTATCGATCTGGCGCAGGCGGTGGCTGCCGGAAAATTCCACGAGCGGCTGTATCACTACCTCAGCGAAGGGCGGCTGGACTTGCCCGCGTTGCGCGAGCGGCCGGGAGACATCCTTTCGCTGGCCGAATATTTCCTGGGCATTTACAGCCAGCGCCTGAACCTGCCCGTGCCGTTTATCAGCGACAGAGCCCAGCGGGTACTTGAGCGCCACAGCTGGCCGGGCAATACCCGTGAGCTGGAAAACGTGATTCATTTTGCATTACTGGTCAGCACCGGCGAGGAGATCCAGCCCGAGCACTTGAACCTGCCTGACGCCCTGAGCCAGATCGAGCTGTTTATAAAAGGCGCCACGGCACAGGAGTTGGCGGCGATCAGGCAGTTGTTGCCTTGACCCTGTGGGAGCGGGCTGCCCGCGATGGCAGCGACGCGGTGTATCTGTCACACCACGGCGTTCCTATCGCGGGCAAGCCCGCTCCCCAAAAAAAACTCAAGTGAACAAAATGGCATAAGAAGCTGAATAAATATTATTGTTCTGGAATAAAGAAACTCGGTATTGTCCGCTTCGTCTTCCAGGAAAACCGTCATACGAACGGTCACACACATAAGGGTATCGCATGAAAAAGGTTCTGTTGTTTACCGCATTGGCGGCTGCTTTGACTGCAGGCCTGGCACAGGCTGGCGAAAAACTGGTGGTTGCCGCTACGCCGGTGCCTCACGCCGAAATCCTTGAGCTGATCAAACCAACCCTCGCCAAAGAAGGCGTGGATCTGGAAATCAAAGTGTTCACCGATTATGTGCAACCCAACGTGCAAGTGGCCGAAAAACACCTGGACGCCAACTACTTCCAGACCGTTCCATACCTGGAAAGCTTCAATAAAGGCAAAGGCACCAACCTGACCACCGTGATCGGTGTTCACGTTGAACCCTTCGGTGGCTACTCGAAGAAAGTCAAAAACCTGTCCGAGCTTAAAGACGGCGCAACCATCGCTATCCCTAACGAAGGCAGCAACAGCGGCCGTGCCCTGATCCTGCTGCAAAAGGCCGGTCTGATCGAACTCAAAGACCCGACCAACGCTGTGTCGACCCCGAAGGACATCGCCAAGAACCCGCACAACTTCAAGTTCAAGGAACTTGAGTCCGCACTGCTGCCACGGGTGCTGGACCAGGTTGACCTGGACATGATCAACACCAACTACGCGCTGGAAGCAGGCCTGAACCCGGCCACTGACGCGCTGATCATCGAAGGTGCTGATTCGCCATACGTGAACTTCCTGGTTGCCCGCCCTGACAACAAGGACAGCGTCGCAATCCAGAAGCTGGCCAAGGCCCTGACCAGCCCTGAAGTAAAAGCCTTTATTGCTGAAAAATACAAAGGTGCGGTACTGCCAGCGTTCTGATTACACGCCAGGCTACTGAAAACGCCGACGGCTTTTATAGCGTCGGCGTTTTTATTTGTCGGGCCAATACCAGGCGGGCTGGTCCAGCATGCGTTGGCCGACCACTTCTGTCTGGCCAAGGTTTTTTTCCAGCACGATGCAGTTGCACTCAGGGTCTTGTTGCAGGGCGGCGATCAGACGCCGGGCATGGGATACCACCCACACCTGCGAGTGCTGCGAAGCACTGATGATCAGCCGCGCCAGCGCGGGCAACAAGTCGGGGTGCAGGCTGGTTTCCGGTTCGTTGAGCACCATCATGCTCGGCGGACGCGGGGTCAGCAAAGCCGCAACCAGCAGCAGATAGCGCAAGGTACCGTCCGAGAGCTCGGCGGCAGACAACGGGCGCAACAGCCCCTCTTGATAAAACTCGATATAAAAATGCCCGCCGGGCACACATTCGATTTCCAGCCGTGCGCCAGGGAATGCATCGCTGATCGCGGCATGCAAGGCTTCAGGGTTGCCGACCTCAAGGATTGTTTGCAACGCAGCGGCCAGATCATGGCCATCGTGATGCAGCACCGGCGTACGCGTGCCCAGTTGTGGTTGGCGCACAGGCGCGTCGGGGTCGGTGCGAAAGTGATCGTAAAAACGCCAGCCACGGATGGACTCGCGCAACTGCAACACTTCAGGGGATGCCTGCAAGCTGCCGACCTGATCGAACAGGCTGTCGAAAAGCGGCGTGTGCTGTGCCAACACCTGCCAGTTGCGGCCGTCACGGGCGCGGATCATGGGGCCTTTACGTTCAACCAGCTCGCTGGCCGGGCGGTAAAAAGGCCCTGCCCAGAGGCTCTCATGCTTGATCTGCGGGTCGAGGTTGAACTGCGTGCGTCCAGGTATCGGCAAGCCCAGGGCGATGGCGTAGCTGAAGTCTTCTCCGGCAAAACCAAGGCGCAGGCGCTTGGTTTCCTGGCGCACGCTGGCGTTGACATCAACCTCGCCCAGCTTCATGCGGCGGGAGATCACCTCAGGCCCGGCCCAGAACGTCGAGCTCAGGCCGCCTTCACGGGCCAGGGCATTGACCACACCCCCCTGGGCGGTTTCGGCCAACAAGCGCAGGGCGCGATAAAGGTTGGATTTGCCACTGCCATTGGGGCCGGTGATCAGATTCAGCCGGGCCAGGGGCACCACCAACTGATTGATGGAACGGTAGTTGGCCACGGCCAGGGTGGTGAGCATGGGGTGACCTCATTTCGTGAAACTGATAGGCGGTAATAGAGTCCCACAGACGCTGAACACTGTTCTACGCTATCAACCGTATCCGCATGTTAAACGGCATCACGCAAAGGAGCTTGCATGGCTGGTCCACTGAACACGGGCATTTTGGGCTTGAGCCTGTTGGCGCTTCTCACCGCGTGCGGCAAGGAGGGCCCCAAAGAGCCTCTGTCCCCCCGGGTGTATGTGCAACAGGTGAGTACCCGTGAGTTCGCCCCACCGATCCAGCTCAGCGGTGATATTCAGGCCCGGGTCGAAACCCAGCTGTCATTCCGGGTGGGTGGCAAGATTATCGAGCGCAAGGTGGATGTAGGTGACCATATCCAGGCCCATCAGGTGCTGGCCCGTCTCGACCCCAAAGACCTGAAGATCCAGGTCGAGACCGCCCAGGCCAGCGTTAACGCGCAACAGGCGCAAGTGGTGCAAACCCGCGCGGCGTTTGTGCGTCAGCAAAAGCTGCTGCCAAAGGGCTACACCAGCCAAAGCGAATACGATGCTGCCAATGCCGCCCAACTGAGCGCCAAAAGTGCCCTCGCAGCGGCCCAGGCGCAATTGGCCAACGCCCGCGAACAACTGAGTTACAGCAACCTGGAGGCCGAGGCACCGGGCATCATCACCGCGCGCCAGGCCGAAGTCGGGCAGGTGGTACAGGCCACCATGCCGATTTTTACCCTGGCCCGCGATGGCGCACGGGATGCCGTATTCAACGTGTATGAATCGCTGTTTATCGAACCCCCCAAAGACCCCACGGTACAGGTCACGCTGCTGAGCGATCCGACAATCAAGGTCAACGGCCAGATCCGTGAAATCACTCCCACGGTTGCGGCACAAAGCGGCACGCTGCAGATCAAGGTGCAGCTCGACGCCTTGCCCAAGAGCATGGACCTGGGCTCGATTGTCAGTGTCAACCTGACCCCGCCGCCCAGCGCCAGCATTGAACTGCCATGGTCGGCCCTGACCAAGGACATCAGCGAGCCCGCCGTATGGATCGCCGACGAGCAAAGCAATGTACGCCTGCAACGGGTCAAGGTCGGGCGCTACCTGACCGGCAGCGTGATCGTCAGCGAAGGCCTCAAGGATGGAGAAAAAGTCGTGGTTGCAGGGGGGCAGTTGTTACACCCGGGCATGAAAGTTGAAATCGTTCCCGCACCGGCCGAAGGGGTGCAGTTATGAGGCGTTTATGGATGATGCCGCTGGCTGCTGCGATGCTGATGGGCTGCTCGGAGAAACAGCCGCCGGAACCCGTTCGCCCGGCGCTGTATGTGATTGCCCGGCCCGAGCTGGTCCAGGATCTGGGCCGCTTTGCTGGCAGTATCGAAGCTCGTTATGAAAGCACCCTGGGCTTTCGTGTTCCGGGGCGCATCGTGCGCCGTTATTACGATGTGGGTGCGGTGGTGAAACAGGGTGACATTCTGGCCAACCTCGACCCCACCGATCAGCAAAATCAGCTGCGTGCGGCCCAGGGTGATCTGGCCAAGGTACAGGCACAATTGATCAACGCCAGGGCCAATGCCCGTCGTCAGCAAGAGCTGTTCGACCGTGGTGTGGGCGCCCAGGCCCAACTGGACACCGCGCAAGCCGACCTCAAGACCACACAGGCTTCGATGCAGCAGGCGCAGGCTGCGGTCAATCAGGCTCAGGACCAGCTCAGCTACTGCAACCTGCGCGCCGACCATGATGCCGTGATTACCCAATGGCATGCCGAGGCCGGGCAAGTGGTGAGCATTGGCCAGGAAGTGGTCACACTGGCCCGCCCTGAAATCAAGGAGGCGGTCATCGACCTCCCGGGTCCGTTGGCCGAAGCACTGCCCAAAGGTATCGAATTCCTCGTCGCCGGCCAGCTCGACCCGACTATCAACACCCGCGCCCATGTCCGCGAAATCGCCCCGCAAGCCGACAGCGCCACCCGCACCCGGCGCACCCGCCTGACACTGGACCAGACGCCGGCGGCATTCCGTCTTGGCAGCTCGGTGAGCGTGACCGTCAGCAGCCCGACAGCCGAGCACTTCCAGCTGCCGCTCACTGCCCTGCAGGAAGTCGACGGCCACAGCCGCGTATGGATCATTGACAGCGCCACTCAAACCGTCAGCCCGCGTGACGTCAGCGTACTGCGCCGCGACGCCCGCAATGTGCTGTTGTCGGGTGGTATCAAAACCGGCGACAGGGTGGTCAGTGCAGGTGTGTACAGCCTCACCCCCGGGCAGAAAGTCAGACTCGATAAGGAAAGCTCGCAATGAATGGGAAGTTCAACCTGTCCGAGTGGGCTCTGAAGCATCAGTCATTTGTCTGGTATTTGATGTTTGTCGCGGTGGTCGCCGGGATTTTTTCATACATCAATCTGGGGCGCGCTGAAGACCCGTCCTTCGCCATCAAAACCATGGTCATCCAGTCCAAATGGCCCGGTGCTACGGTCGACGAAACCCGCCTGCAAATCACCGATCGCATCGAGAAAAAGCTTGAGGAGCTGGATTCTCTCGACTACGTGCAAAGTTACACCCGGCCCGGTGAGTCGACGGTGTTTGTGTTCCTCAAGGACACCACCAAAGCCGATGCCATCCCGCATATCTGGTATGAGGTGCGCAAAAAGATCGGCGACATTCGCGGCGACTTCCCCCAGGGCATTCAAGGCCCGGGGTTCGACGATGAGTTCGGTGATGTCTATGGCACCATTTTCGCCTTCACCGGCGACGGCTTCACCATGCGTCAGCTGCGCGACTATGTAGAGCAAGTGCGCACCGGCATTCGCGATGTACCCAATCGCGGCAAGGTGATGACCATCGGTGAACAGGACGAAACCTTCTACCTGGATTTCTCTACCCGCAAACTGGCAGCTTTGGGCCTCGACCAACAGCACATTCTGGAAAGCCTGCAAGAGCAGAACGCCGTCACTCCCGCCGGGGTAATCGAGGCCGGGCCGGAGCGCATGTCGGTACGCACCTCGGGGCAGTTCCACAGCGTTGAGGATCTGGCCGCCGTGAATCTGCGGGTCAACGACCGTTTTTACCGCCTGGCCGACATTGCCGAAATCACCCGTGGCTACGTCGACCCCGCGGCCCCCATGTTCCATTACAACGGCAAGCCGGCCATTGGTCTGGCAATCGCCATGATTGATGGTGGCAACATTCAGGAGTTCGGCAAGCAACTACAGCAGCGCATCGACGACCTGACCGCGCAGTTACCGGTAGGTGTTGGCGTGCATATGGTGTCCGATCAGGCGCAAGTGGTCGAGGAAGCTGTCAGCGGCTTCACCAGCGCCCTGTTTGAGGCGGTGGTGATTGTACTGGCGGTGAGTTTCATCAGCCTGGGCCTGCGCGCCGGTCTGGTGGTGGCGATCTCGATCCCGTTGGTGCTGGCGCTGGTGTTCGTGTTTATGGAATTTACCGGCATCGCCATGCAGCGCGTGTCGCTGGGTGCGCTGATCATCGCCCTGGGCCTGCTGGTGGACGATGCGATGATCACGGTGGAGATGATGATCACCCGGCTGGAACTTGGGGAAACCAAGGAGCAGGCGGCGACCTTTGCCTATCATTCCACGGCGTTCCCGATGCTCACCGGGACACTGGTGACCGTGGCAGGCTTTGTGCCCATCGGCCTTAACAACAGCTCGGCGGGGGAGTACACCTTCACCCTGTTCGCGGTGATTGCCGTGGCAATGCTGGTGTCGTGGGTGGTGGCCGTGCTGTTCGCGCCGGTGCTGGGCGTGCATATCCTCAGCGCCAAGGTCAAACCCAAGCCCGAGAAACCCGGGCGCCTGGCCCAGGCCTTCGACACCGCGCTGCTGTGGTGCATGCGTTATCGCTGGACGACCATTGGCGCGACAGTGCTGATGTTTGTACTGGCGGTGTTCGGCATGGGCCTGGTGCAGAACCAGTTTTTCCCGGCCTCTGACCGCCCCGAGATTCTGGTGGACCTGAACCTGCCGCAAAACGCTTCGATCCAGGAGACGCTCAAGGTCACCCAGCGTTTTGAGGAGTCGCTCAAGGGCGATGACGATATCGTGCGCTGGAGCTCGTACATCGGTGAAGGCGCGATCCGTTTCTACCTGCCGCTCGATCAGCAACTGCAAAACCCTTTCTATGCCCAGTTGGTGATTGTCAGCAAAGGCCTGGAAAGCCGTGATGCCCTTATCGAACGGCTCAACAAACGCTTGCGCGAGGACTTTGTAGGGGTGGGCAGCTTCGTGCACACCCTGGAACTGGGCCCGCCGGTGGGCCAGCCGCTGCAATATCGGGTCAGCGGGCCGAATATCGACCTGGTGCGCAAGTACTCGATCGACCTGGCCTCGGTGCTCGACGCCAACCCCAATGTCGGTGAAACCATCTTCAACTGGAACGAGCCCGGCAAGGTGCTGCGTATCGACATTGCCCAGGACAAGGCCCGCCAGTTCGGGCTGTCATCCGAAGACGTGGCCCATGTGATGAACAGCATCGTCAGCGGTGCGGCCGTCAGCCAGGTCAAGGACAACATTTACCTGATCAATATCGTCGGGCGGGCCAACAGCAACGAGCGCGGTACCCCGGAAACCCTGCTCAACCTGCAGATCACCACCCCCAGCGGCACCTCGATCCCGCTATTGGCCTTTGCCACGGTGCGCTACGAGCTTGAGCAACCGCTGATCTGGAGCCGTGACCGGATCCCCACCCTGACCCTCAAAGCCTCCGTACGTGGCTCGATGCAGCCGACCGATCTGGTCAAGGTGCTCAAGCCCGAGGTCGACAAGTTCGCCACCAACCTGCCAGAAGGCTACAACGTGCAAACCGGCGGTACGGTAGAGCAGAGCGCCAAGGCCCAGGGTCCGATCGCCAAAGTCGTGCCGTTGATGCTGTTCTTGATGGCAACCTTCCTGATGATCCAGCTGCAAAGCGTGCACAAGATGTTCCTGGTGGTCAGTGTCGCGCCGCTGGGGCTGATCGGTGTGGTGCTGGCGCTGGTGCCCACCGGCACGCCGATGGGCTTTGTAGCGATCCTGGGGATTCTGGCGCTGGTGGGCATCATCGTGCGTAACTCGGTGATCCTGGTGACCCAGATCGACCAGTACGAACGCGACGGCTTCGATCCGTGGCACGCGGTGATGCAAGCCACCCAGCATCGTCGTCGGCCTATTCTGCTGACCGCGGCAGCGGCCAGCCTGGGCATGATTCCGATTGCCCGGGACGTGTTCTGGGGGCCGATGGCCTACGCCATGATCGGCGGCATTCTATCGGCCACCTTGCTCACGCTGTTGTTTTTGCCAGCGCTGTATGTGGCTTCGTACAAGATCAAGGAGAACAAGAACCCGCCGCCAGAACATGCGTAACCCCGTGGGAGCGGGCTTGCTCGCGATTCGGACGACGTGGTCTGACAGACACACCGCGTCGATCCCATCGCGAGCAAGCCCGCTCCTACAGCAGGGTGATTAGTGAGAATTTACGAATGCCGGTATCAAGACAGCGGTCTTTAATTGAAGGGAGGTGTGAACCTGGTTTCAACCCTCTCCGCAGGGAGAGGGTTAGGGGGAGGGGCTTTTGGCTCTTGCTTCGGGCTTTTTAACGCTGCGCCTGCCCCTGCTGCATCACCCACTGCACCACTTGTGGCATCAGCACATCACTGGCCTGGCCAAAACCTGCGACCACGCCTGGTACCATCGGGTTGCTCAGCGGCTGGCGCGTCTCAAAGCGT
Source organism: Pseudomonas sp. FSL W7-0098 (assembly GCF_005930585.1). Classification (NCBI taxonomy): domain Bacteria; kingdom Pseudomonadati; phylum Pseudomonadota; class Gammaproteobacteria; order Pseudomonadales; family Pseudomonadaceae; genus Pseudomonas; species Pseudomonas sp. FSL W7-0098. The sequence continues at coordinate 131,438 of NZ_RXHW01000004.1, read as the reverse complement.
TTGGAAGCAATCACCCGCTGATCGCTGCTGCGTACCAGGCGGGCGTTGTACTGGATCAGCACTTCCGGGCTTTTGCCGTTGTAGTGGGTCTGAAACGCCAACAATTCGCCCCCCAGTTCGTAATCGGACTGCAAGTTGCTGTCATCGGTGCTCAAGCCCTGGATCCTGCCATCCTGCAAGAAGGCCTCAAGCAGACGGTTGCGCAACAGCACCGGGGCCGTATCGCTCCAGCGGGCACCTTTGTAGTTACTGATCAGGTTGCCCTCAGGCACCACCACGATGTTCTGGCTGTTCAACGCGCCAGTGGTCATCGGCTTTTCCAGACGCAATGACCACTTCACTGGCGTACTCTGGCTGACGGCCATAAGTGCTTGCGCCGCCGGCAGCCGATACACGTCGACTATCTCGGGTTTGGGCAAAATCGAGCAGGCGCTGAGCAGGCTCAGACCAGTAGCAAGGGCGATGGAACCTGCCAGGCGATAGGTGCGCTTCATGGGGTGAATTCCTTGTTCTGCTCGCGGCCCAGCAAGTAACCGCTTGGATTGGATTCCAGGCGCCGCGAGATCGAGCGCAATGTGCCAAGGGTTTCGCGCAGTTCATTGACTGCAGGGCCGAGCTGATTCAGCCCCTGCAGGCCGCTGTTGAGCGAGTCCTCATTGTTGTTGATCAGTTTGTTGATCGTCGCGGTGCTCTGCTGCAGCGAGTTCATGGCCTGCTCGGCGCTGTTGAACATCTGTTTGCCTTCGGTGCTCAACAGGCCGTTGGCGTTGCGCATCAGCACGTTGGTTTGCTCAAGCGTGACGCTGGCCTGTTTGCCGACCTGGGCCAGCTGTTTCAATGTCTGGCTGATATCGCCGCGCTGACCGGCAATGGCCGTAGTGGTTTGCTCAAGGTTGTCCAGGGTCTTGCTGACACGGTTGACGTTGTCTTCGGAGAACAACGCATTGGCGTTATGCAGCAGCATATTGACGTTGGCCATCACGTCAGAGCCGTCGGTGAGCAGGCGGGCAATGGGCGAGGGCGAAGCCACGATTTCCGGCAGCTTGCCGTCCTTGCCCTTGAGGGGCGGGCTGTTGGGGTCACCGCCACTGAGCTGGATGATCGAAGTCCCGGTCACGCCGGTCAGCGCCAGCTTGGCCTTGGTGTCGACCTTGACCGGGGTGTTGGCCGCCAGACGAATGCGCGCCAGTACCCGGCGCGGGTCCTTGTCGTCCAGGCGCAATTCGATCACGTCGCCGACCTTGATCCCGTTGTATTGCACCGAGCTGCCTTTGGACAGGCCGCTGACGGCTTCGTTGAACACCACTTCGTAATCCTTGAACGTGCTGTCCATGCTCGCCTTGGCCAGCCACAGGCCAAACAGCATGGCCCCGACGACAATCAGGACGCTGAACAGGCCGATCAATACATGATGGGCACGGGTTTCCATGTCATTGCTCCTTGAGGTGGGTTGCCGCTTCGTACGCGGCGCGGCCACGGGGGCCATGGAAATAGTCATGAATCCACGGGTCGTCGTAGTCTTCGACCTCAGTGATGGGTGCCGCCACCAGCACCCGTTTTTGCGACAGCACCGCCACCCGGTCAGTGATGGTGTACAGCGTGTCGAGATCGTGGGTGACCAGGAACACGCTTAACCCCAGCGCATCGCGCAGTGTCAGGATAAGTTGGTCAAAGGCCGCCGCGCCGATCGGATCCAGCCCAGCGGTGGGTTCGTCCAGAAACAGGATGTCCGGGTCCAGCGCCAGCGCCCGGGCCAGCGCTGCGCGCTTGACCATGCCACCGGACAGTGAAGACGGGTACTTGTCTGCTGCCGACAGGGGCAACCCCGACAGCGCCAGCTTGACGCACGCCAGGTGCTCGGCATCAGGCCGGCTCAGGCCGGCGTGCTCGATCAGGGGCAGGGCGATGTTCTCTTTTACCGTCAGTGAAGAAAACAGCGCGCCCATCTGAAACAGCACACCAAAGCGCCGCTCGATCATTGAGCGCGCCTGTTCATCAAGGCTCATCAAGTCCTGGCCAAACACCCGGACCTGCCCTTCAGTGGGCCGACGCAAACCGACAATACTGCGCAGCAGCACGGATTTGCCGGTGCCGGAGCCGCCGACCACGCCGAGAATCTCACCTTTGTACACATCAAGGTCGAGGTGTTCATGCACGGTCTGGCTACCAAAGCGGTTGCACAGGTCACGCACCTCGATCACGGTCTCGCCGGGTTTGCGCAGGGACGTACTCACCAGCCCATCTCCATAAAGAACAACGCGGCCACGGCGTCGAGGACGATCACGATAAAGATCGACTGGACCACGCTGGACGTGGTGTGGGCGCCCACCGACTCGGCGCTGCCGCTGACTTTAAAGCCTTCAAGGCAGCCCACCGCGGCAATCAGGAAGGCAAAGAACGGCGCTTTGACCATGCCCACCAAAAAGTGCTGCACGCCGATATCCGAGTGCAGCAGCGAAATAAACATGTCCGGCGAGATACCCAGGGACACCACGCAGACCACGGCACCGCCGAGGATGCCCGCCATCATGGCCATGAATGTCAGCAGCGGCAGGGAAATCAACAGCGCCAGCACCCGTGGCAACACCAGCAAGTCCATCGGATCGAGGCCCAGGGTGCGGATCGCGTCGATCTCTTCGTTGGCCTTCATCGAGCCGATTTGTGCGGTAAAGGCACTGGCCGTGCGCCCGGCGAGCAGGATGGCGGTGAGCAACACGCCGAATTCACGCAGGAAGGAAAACGCCACCAGGTCAACGGTAAAAATCCCCGCACCAAAGTTGGCCAGTACCGTGGCCCCGAGAAACGCCACTACGGCGCCCACCATAAAGGTCAGCAACACCACGATCGGCGCGGCGTTAAGACCGATCTGCTCGATATGCGCCACCACCGGGGTGATGCGCCATTGTTTGGGTCGAAACAGGTTGCGCGCCAGGGTCTGCAGGATCAGGCCGATAAACCCCAGCAGTTGCAGGGAGTCTTGCCACAGCTTGTAGACCGCGCTGCCGATGCGGCTGAGCAAGAGGATGCCGACGTTCTGTTCCTGGGCTGCGACCGGCACGCAAAAATCGCGCATCGAGGAATAGACCGTTTGCAGCAAGGCGCGGTCGGCGGCGGGGAGTTTTTGTGCGGTATCGGTCAACTGGCTTACGCGCTCTGCCCCCAGCAGCTCCACCAGCAGCGAAGCCCCGGCCGTATCGATGCTGGACACGTCGTCCAGGTTGATGGCGGTCTGGGCATCGTACTTGCCGACCAGTTGTTCGGTCTGCTGCTTGAGGCGTGTGTAATGGGCAAGCGTCCAGTCGCCGCTGATCAGCAGTCGCGCCGGATTACCGGAAGTGTCTAGTTGGGCATTGCCCGCCATGGCCGTAATAGTCTTAAGCTCCCAGCTCGGTACGTTTGAACGCAGACCTTATGTAATAGCACAATCCGGCAAAAGTGCTTCAGTTTGCCTTAACAACCGCAGGCGCAGATTGATCCAGGTTAACCCTGAAGCGCAAAACGCCGATCAGTTGCCCATCCTCGGTCAACACCCGGACTTGCCAGCGACCCACCGGGTCCGGCGGGAAATTCTGCTTGTGGGTCCAGGCGCGATAACCCTCTTTGCGCCCGCCATGAATATCCAGGGCGATGCGGTCGACCTCCTGGCCGTTGAGTTGCCACACATGGTAAATCCGCTCATTCAAACCCCGGGGCGCATTGATCGAGGTATAGGCGTACAGGCCACGACTGCGCAGCTCGCTGACGCTGATGTGCTTGATGCTCTCGCCCGGCGTGCGGTCCTGCAACTGGGTGGTGACGGCCACTTCGGTCATCCACAGCGTAGCTGGTGGCACCCAGGATCGCAGCAGCCAGCCGGTGCCGCCCAGGGCCAGGACTATCAAGGGCAATACCAGCCAGCCACGCCAGGTTTTCAGCGGCAGGCTCACGGCCAGGCTGGGAATGGACAGCAGCACGGCGGTGCCCAGCGCCAGTTTGTAGCTCTCGGAGGTGGTGAGGTTGAGGATGATCGGCAACGCCGTCAGCATGGCCGCGAACAGGGCCAGGGTGTGCAGGGCCAGAAACAGCCAGCGCCGGGGGGCCAGCCATTTGTAATACAACGGGTCAGTGATGGCGATCAGTGCGCACACGCCCAGAAGTCCGGTAAAGACCAGTTGGCCACTGTTCCAGGTGGTGGTGATAAAGAAAAATGGCAGGACGAAAAAAAAACTTTCCTGGTGGATCATCTGGGTGGCATAGCGCAGCAGCGGTTCAGGTATTTCGCGCTTGAACACCCGGCTGAACAGCCGGGTGAAGGTGTTTTCCAGCATCAACCAGACCCAGCTCACCAGCAGGATCACCGCAATCCAGCGGGCCATGCCTTGCTGGCGGTCCACCAGAATGAAACTGCCCACCCCCGAGCAAAAGCCAAACGCCGCGATCAGCCCTGGATAGCGCTTCATCAACTCAAGGATGCGCTGTAGGTAGTGGTTCCAGTCTGGCATTTGGCAGTTCACATTCTGTAAGGGGAAAACCTGGACAGAATAGCGTTTTAGGCGCTCCGCGTCCGGCACGATTGAAGGGCCAAGGCCTGCATCGGCGCCCTGCAATCAATGCCCGTGGCTTCTGCCCACATGGCTGGGCTCGCCTTCCGGCGGGCTGACCGAGCCGCTGACTTCCAGCTGCTGCAAAATCCCGCAATGCTCCCCGTCAGGCCCCTCGCCACACTTTTGCCGCAGGTCGAGCAATTGCGCCTGCAGGGCCAGCAAACTGTCGACCCGCGCCTTGACGTGATGAATATGTTCGTCGATCAGCGCATTCACGCTTTCGCACTGGTCCTGGGGGCTGTCACGCAGGTTGAGCAGGCTGCGGATTTCTTCCAGGGTCATGTCCAGGCTGCGGCAATTGCGGATAAACGTCAGCCGCTCAACATGGGCCTGGGTGTACAAACGGTAGTTGCCTTCACTGCGCGCAGGCTCTGGCAGCAGCCCTTCGCGTTCGTAATAACGGATGGTTTCGACCTGACAGTCGGTCAATTTCGCCAGTTCGCCAATTTTCATCAAGCAGATCTCCAAAAGGATGCTTGACCCTATAGTGGCTACAGGGTCTTTACTTGGCAACAGGCACCTTTCCCGGACGCAATCTGATGAGCGATTCCATTCACGCACCGAACAAGCATGATCACGATCACGATCACGATCACGATCACGAACATGGGCATGGCGACACGCACGCTCACGCCCATAGCTGCTGCCCCGGCGCAGCGGGACCGAGCGTCGTCAAGCTGGCCGCCGCGGCCACTGCGGGCGCGCGCCTGAGCAGCTTTCGCATTGAAGCGATGGACTGCCCCACCGAGCAGACCCTGATCCAGAACAAGCTGGGCAAGCTGGCGGGTGTGCAGCAACTGGAATTCAACCTCATCAACCGGGTATTGGGCGTGACCCACGACCTGCCGTCCGTCGGGCCGATTGTCGACGCAATCAAATCCCTCGGCATGCACGCCGAGCCCATCAATTCCGGTGCGGATGCGGCCCCGCCTGCACTGCCTGCGAAAAAACACTGGTGGCCTCTGGCCGTGGCCGGTGTGGGCGCGTTGGCGGCTGAAGTGCTGCACTTTACCGATGCTGCACCCACCTGGGTGATTGCGCTGGTGGCGCTGGTGTCGATCCTCAGCGGCGGCCTGACCACCTATAAAAAGGGCTGGATCGCCCTGAAAAACCTCAACCTGAACATCAATGCACTGATGAGCATCGCCGTGACGGGGGCCGTGTTGATCGGCCAATGGCCGGAAGCGGCGATGGTGATGTTCCTGTTTACCGTGGCCGAACTGATCGAAGCCAAATCCCTCGATCGTGCGCGCAATGCCATAAGTGGCCTGATGCAAATGGCGCCGGACAAGGCCACCGTGCAGCAGGCGGATGGCAGCTGGATTGAGCTTGAGGTCAAAGACATCGCCCTGGGCAGCCTGGTCAGGGTACGGCCGGGCGAGCGTATCGGCCTGGACGGTGAAGTGGTAGCGGGCAACTCCACAGTCGATCAGGCGCCGATCACCGGTGAAAGCCTGCCCATCGAGAAAGCGCTGGGCGACAAAGTCTTCGCGGGCACCATCAACCAGTCCGGCGCCCTGGAATACCGGGTGACGGCAGCGGCCAACAACTCGACCCTGGCGCGGATCATTCACGCTGTAGAGCAGGCCCAGGGCGCCCGGGCACCGACCCAGCGTTTCGTCGACAGCTTCGCGAAAATCTATACCCCGCTGGTGTTTGCCTTTGCCCTGGCAGTGGCGGTGATCCCGCCGTTGTTTATGGGCGGCGTATGGTTTGACTGGATCTACCGTGCACTGGTGTTACTGGTGGTGGCGTGCCCTTGTGCGCTGGTGATTTCGACGCCGGTAACCATCGTCAGCGGCCTGGCGGCTGCGGCCCGCAAGGGGATTTTGGTCAAGGGCGGGGTGTACCTGGAAGGCGGCCACAAGCTCGACTTCCTGGCCCTGGACAAGACCGGCACCATCACCCACGGCAAACCGGTGCAAACCGATTACCTGCCCCTTGATCCGCTGGTCACTGACAGCGCGGTGCTGTTGGCCGCCAGCCTTGCAAGCCGTTCCGATCATCCGGTGTCGCTGGCTGTGGCTAATGCTGCTGTGGATAAGAATCTGCCTTTGAGTGCTGTGGATAACTTCACCGCGCTGGCGGGACGCGGAGTGCGTGGCGAAATCGACGGCAAGCTCTACCACCTGGGCAATCACCGCCTGGTTGAAGAATTGGGCCTGTGCTCTCCTGAACTCGAGACCGAGCTGTTTGCGCTGGAAGAACAGGGCAAAACCGTGATCTTGCTGTGCGACAGCGCAGGCCCGCTGGCGCTGTTCGCCGTGGCAGACACAGTCAAGCAAACCAGCCGTGAAGCGATCCGCGAGTTGCATGAGTTGGGCATCAAGACCCTGATGCTGACCGGCGATAATCCTCACACGGCCAACGCCATTGCCGCCCAGGTCGGTATCGACGAAGCCCAGGGCAACCTGCTCCCGGAAGACAAGCTCAAGGCGATCGAAGCGCTGTATGCCAAGGGCCATCATGTAGGCATGGTGGGCGACGGCATTAATGACGCTCCGGCCCTGGCCCGTGCCGAGATCGGCTTTGCCATGGCCGCGGCAGGTACGGATACCGCGATCGAGACCGCCGATGTTGCCCTGATGGACGACGATCTGCGCAAGATACCGGCTTTTATTCGCCTGTCACGGCAGACCTCCAGCATCCTGAAACAGAACATTGCCTTGGCATTGGTCATCAAGGCGATCTTTCTTGCGGTAACCTTCCTCGGTTTGGCCACCATGTGGATGGCCGTGTTTGCCGACATGGGCGTCAGCCTGTTGGTGGTGTTCAACGGTTTGCGCCTGTTGCGCAAATAGATCAAGAGGGGCTGTTGTGCTGAGTGCCGAGCTGAAAGCGTTTTACCGGGTGGCCCAACTGGGCAGCATTACTCAGGCCGCCAAAAAGCTCGGGCTGAGCCAGCCGACTGTGACCACGCAAATCCGCAACCTCGAAAGCCAGTACGGTGTAGAGCTGTTTTACCGTGGCGGCCGGCGCCTGACCCTCAGCGATGACGGCGTACGCCTGCTGCCGATGGTCAAGGCGTTGCTGCAGCAAGAAGCCGATATCGAATTCTTTTTGCGCAACAGCGGCCAGGGCACCGGCATGCTGCGCATTGCCGCGACCGCGCCGTATTACATCCTGGATCTGGTCAAAGCCTTTCGCGAACGCTTGCCGCAGATCGAGGTGGCGGTGGATATCGGCAACTCCCAGCAGGTGCTGGAGGCACTGGACGAATACCGGGTCGATATCGCGGCTTCCTCACAACTGGTGGAAGACCCGCGCCTGATCCGCCGCGTCCTGGGTGCCGATCCGCTGGTGCTGGCGGTGCATCGCAATCACCCATTGGCCAAGCTAGAGCATGTACCGCTCAGTGCGCTGGCCGGGCATTGCTTGTTGATGCGTGAGCAAGGTTCGACTACGCGCCAGTTGACCGAAGACCTGCTGGCCAATGCCGGGGTGAGTTTTGGTCCGCTGCTGGAAATTGGCAGCCGGGAGTCGATCCGCGAAGCGGTGCTGCGCAATATCGGCATCAGCATCATCGCTCGCCAGGAAGTACCTCATGACCCGCAGTTACGGGTACTGACCCTTGAGAATGCGCCAGTGATCCATGAGTACCTGTACTGCCTCAAAGAGCGAAAAGCCGCGCGTTTGCCGGCGGCGTTTCTGGGGCTGGCGCAGGAAATGGCCCCGGCCTGACCACAACCACTGTGGGAGCGGGCTTGCTCGCGATGCAGACGATGCGGTGTGTCAGGCAAAACGCGGTAAGGCCATCGCGAGCAAGCCCGCTCCCACAATGACCCTGCACCCATACCCAAATCCACCAATACCACTATCGGCTGCTTTGGCCTTGCTGCCACATCTTGTACGCATTGCATCTCTAGGATGGCCCTTATCTGCTTGATGAGGTGCATCCATGAACAGCTCGAACACAACCGCTTTTACCCAGCCCGGCGTGCCGATGAAGGTGCGCAATGTGAGCAAGCGCTTTGGCGCCTTTACCGCGCTGGATAACGTCTCGCTGGAGGTGGCTGCAGGCGAGCTGGTGTGTCTGCTCGGCCCGTCCGGTTGCGGCAAGACCACGCTGTTGCGTTGTATCGCAGGCCTGGAGCATCAGGACAACGGCGCACTGTACCTGGGTGATCGCGATGTCTCCGAGCTGGCGCCGCAGGCCCGTGATTACGGGATTCTGTTTCAGTCCTATGCTTTGTTCCCAAATCTGACTGTTGAGGCCAACATTGCCTACGGCCTGGCTGGCAGCAATCGTGAGGTGGTGCGCAAGCGCGTCGGCGACATGCTGGAGCTGGTGGGCCTGACCGGCAGCGAAAAGAAATTCCCGGGTCAGCTTTCCGGTGGCCAGCAGCAGCGGGTCGCCCTGGCCCGTGCCCTGGCGCCATCGCCGTCTCTGCTATTACTCGACGAGCCAATGTCGGCCCTGGATGCCCGCGTCCGTGAGCATTTATGTACCGAACTGCGCCAATTGCAGCGCAGCCTGGGCATCACCACGCTGATGGTCACCCACAATCAGGACGAAGCCATGCTGATGGCCGACCGTATTGCTGTGATGAACAACGGCAAGGTCGAGCAGTACGCCACCCCGCAAGAAATCTACGACAAGCCGGCCACGCCGTTTGTCGCCGAATTTGTGGGGCAGGGCAACTGGCTACCGTTTTTGCGCAACAGTGCCACCCACGCTCAGGTCGGCGGCATGAACATGCGCCTGGCAGATGACGCTGGCCGCGCCGCCTCGGGGCGTTTGTTCTGCCGTCCCGAAGCCATCAGCGTCAATCCGGTACTGCATCAGGAAAACCTGTTCCCGGCCCGGGTTCGGGAAATTACCTTTCTTGGCAATCGCTGCCGCATGAGCTTCGAACTCAACCACCTGCCGGGTCATGCCCTGACGGCCGAAGTCGGCAGTCAGGACCTGCCGCGCCTCGGCACACCGGATATTTTTGTCGCCCTGCCACCCGGCAGCCTGCAGGTGTTTGCCTGACATGGCCGCTGAAATGGCCCTGCCATTGCCCGGCAAAATGTCCCGCCAAGCCAGCAGAGCGGAACTCGGTGACCGTATCTTCGTGGTCGGCGGCAAGCTGCTGTTACTGTTGTTGTTGAGCGTGGCGGTGCTGATGCCGTTGCTGGCAATCTTCTGGCGCGGCTTTAGTGCCGAAGACGGCCAGGGCGGCGGCTGGGTCGCGGCGCGAGAACTGGTCACCAGCGCCAACTTTCACTGGCTGCTGGGTAATAGCCTTAAGGTTTCCCTCAGCGTGGCGGCCATCGTCGTACCGCTGGCGTATCTGTTTGCCTACGCCCTGCAAAGGACCATGATCCCCGGCAAACGCATCTGGCGCGGGTTGTCGTTGCTGCCACTGATGGCACCTTCAATGCTGCCGGGCATCGCGCTGGTGTATCTGTTTGGTAACCAGGGCATGTTACGTGGGCTGGTTAGCGACAATATCTACGGCTTCTGGGGCATCGTTCTCGGTGAGGCCATCTACACCTTCCCGCACGCCTTGATGATTTTGCTGTCGGCTTTGTCTCTGGCCGATGCACGTTTGTTTGACGCTGCATCGAGCATGGGGGCCGGGCCTTTCAAGGCCTTTCGCAGCATTACCTGGCCGGGCACCAAACAGGCCGTGTTTGCCGCGTTCTGCCTGGTCTTCACCCTGACCATCACCGACTTCGGTGTGCCCGTGGTGGTGGGTGGCGACTATCAGGTGCTGGCGCTTGAAGCCTACAAGGCCGTAGTCGGCCAGCAGCAATTCGGTCGCGGCGCCTTGATCGGCATGGTCCTGCTGTTGCCTGCACTGTTCAGTTTCGGCGTTGATGCCTGGCTGCGCCGCCAGCATGGCGATTCGATGAGTGGCCGCGCCCAGGTGTTCAAACCCGTGCCGTCGAAGGGCCGTGACCGCTATTATCTGGCCATTGTGTTGCTGATTTGCGCCACCCTGTTGCTGGTCTTCGGGATGGCGGTGTACTCGTCGCTGGTCAAGTTCTGGCCATATAACCTGTCGCTATCGCTCAACCACTACCAGTTCAACGACACCGCAGGCGGCGGCTGGCTGGCCTATCGCAACAGTGTAACGATGGCGCTGTGTACGGCGGTGATTGGCAGTCTGGTGATCTTCACCGGCGCCTATCTGATGGAGAAAACCAGAAGCCAGAAAGGCCTCAACCTGGCCCTGCGCATGCTCAGCTTTGTACCGATGGCCGTGCCGGGGCTGGTGCTGGGACTGGGCTACGTGTTCTTTTTCAACCTGCCGGGCAACCCGCTGCATGTGCTCTACGGCACCATGACCCTGCTGGTGGCCTGCACCATTGCGCATTATTTGACCACTGCACAAATGACTGCGACCACGGCCCTGCGCCAGCTCGACGGCGAATTCGAAGCCGCCGCACTGTCGCTCAAGGCGCCGCTCTATCGCCATTACTGGCGCGTCACCGTGCCGATCTGTCTACCCGCACTGCTGGACATCATGCGCTACCTGTTTGTCTCGGCGATGACCACCGTGTCGGCGGCGATCTTCCTTTACAGCCCCGACACCATCCTCGCGGCGGTGGCGGTGCTGAACATGGACGACGCCGGCAACGTTGGCGGCGCGGCGGCGATGTCGACCCTGATCCTGTTCACTTCGGCGGGTATGTCCTTGCTGCTGGCATGGGCTTCGCGCGGTTTGCTGCGCCGCTCCCAGGCCTGGCGCCAGGGTGCGCCCGCGCAATAACAACAACCCTGCCCCTACACCCCAAAAGGAACCGCACCATGTTCAAGCCTCTTGCTCTTGCCGCTGCTGTCCTCACTGCTTTTAGCTTCAATGCGTTCGCTGCCAAAACTGAACTGACCGTGTACACGGCCCTGGAAGCCGAACAGCTCAAGACCTACAAGCAGGCCTTTGAAAAGGCCAACCCGGACATCGAGATCAAGTGGGTGCGCGATTCCACGGGCATCATCACCGCCAAGCTGCTGGCGGAAAAAGCCCGTCCGCAAGCAGATGCGGTGTGGGGCCTGGCGGCATCCAGCCTGGCGATCCTCGACCAGCAGGGCATGCTGCAAAGCTACGCCCCCAGGGACCTGGCCAAGATCGGCGGCAACTACCGCGATGCAGCCAACCCGCCGGCCTGGGTGGGCATGGACGTGTGGGCCGCGACCATTTGCTTCAACACCATCGAGGCGGAAAAACAGGGCCTGAGCAAGCCGGTGAGCTGGCAGGACCTGACCAACCCTGAATACAAGGGCAAAATCGTGATGCCCAACCCGGCCTCGTCCGGCACCGGCTTTCTGGATGTGAGCGCCTGGCTGCAGACCTTCGGCGAGAAACAGGGCTGGCAATTTATGGACGACCTGCACCAGAACATCGGCCAGTACGTTCATTCAGGTTCCAAGCCTTGCAAGCTGGCAGCTGCGGGGGAATTCCCGATCGGTATCTCCTTTGAATACCCGGCCGTACAGCTCAAGCGTCAGGGGGCACCGCTGGATATCGTGTTGCCTAAAGAAGGCCTGGGTTGGGAAATCGAAGCGACGGCTGTAATCAAGGGGACGCCGCACGAAGAGGCAGCAAAAAAGCTGGCTGACTTCTCCGCAAGCCCCGCGGCGATGGAGCTTTATAAAGAGAACTTCGCGGTACTCGCCCAGCCCGGCATCGCCAAGCCACAGACCGAGCTGCCAGCCGACTACGAGCAGCGCCTGATCAAGAACGACTTCGCCTGGGCCTCGCAGAACCGCGACAGCATCCTGGCCGAATGGCGCAAGCGCTATGACGGCAAGTCCGAGAAAGCGGCGCAGTAGTTTTGTAGCCACAAAAGACCTGTGGGAGCGGGCTTGCCCGCGATTGGATCGCTGCGGTTGGACAGCCGCACCGCGGCGCTTGTATCGCGAGCAAGCCCGCTCCCACAAGGGAAGTGAAGTTGCCCTTCAGGACATCGTGATGACTCAACCAATCCTTATCGTCGGCGCCGGCATTCTGGGCTTGTCCCACGCCTACGCCGCTGCAAGACGCGGTCTCAAGGTACGCGTCTTCGAACGCACCGCCACGCCACTGGGCGCCTCGGTGCGCAATTTCGGCCAGGCGCTGGTCACCGGCCAACCACCGGGCGTGATGCTCGATCTGGCCCGTGCCAGCCGCGACATTTGGGCAGTCTGGGCGCAGCGCGCAGGCTTTGATCTCAAGCGCAACGGCTCGTACCTGTTCGCCCGCACCGAAGCCGAAGAGCACTTGCTTGAGGCGTTCTGCCAAGGTCGTGCACGCGAGTTCGGCTACCGCGCCGAATTATTGCGCGGTGCAGAAATGGATGCGCTGTACGGTGGCCAGTTCAGCCATCATCGCGCCGCTTTGCATGGCCTTGACGACCAGCAGGTGTATTCGCGCGAAGCCATCCCGGCCCTTATCAACTATTTGCAGTGTGAGCTGGGCGTCGAATTTCATTTTTCGACCCTGGTGCGCGAAGTCGAACCCGGTCAGGTCCATACCACGGCGGGGAGTTTCAAGGGTTCGCAGGTGATTGTGTGCTCGGGGCACGATTACCTGACCCTGCTGGCCGAGCCACTGGCCCGGCTCAACCCGAAGATCTGTCGCCTGCAAATGCTGCGCGTGCGGCCCAAGGTCAACTTGAGGCTGCAACACGCCCTGCTGACCGGCCTGAGCTGTGTGCATTACGGCGCTTTTGCCGACTTGCCCGAAGCGGCGCCAGTGCAGGCCGAAATCCAGCGTGACAGCCCGCATCTGGAGCAGCACGGCATTCACCTGCTGATCAGCCCGACGCCTTATGGTGATTTGATCGTCGGCGATTCACATGATTACAGTGAGGATCCCTCACCCTTCAACGGCGAACAGGTGGATAACTGGATGCTGCAACTGTGCGAAGACACACTGGGCTGTGAAGTGCAGGTGGTCGAGCGCTGGCAGGGCGTCTATGGTGCCAAAGGGGCCAGGCCTTTTACCTGGCTGCAGGTGGCGCCCGGCTTGAATGCGGCGCTGATGCACACCGGCGTGGGCATGAGCGTGGGCCCGGCGATGGCCGAGGGCAATATCGCCCGGATGCTGGAGGAGATGTGATGACACACGCACAGCAAGTGGTTGAAGACATTTTTGGTTTGTACCGGCAATACGGTACCGATGATTACATCGGCGAGCCGGTGTCACAGATCGAGCATATGTCCCAGGCCGCGCAGCTTGCGCTGGATGAAGGTTATGACGATGAAGTGGTGTTGGCCGCGTTCTTTCACGATATCGGGCACTTTTGCGTCAATGATGCGAAGAACATGGATGGATACGGTGTAGTCAGCCATGAGCGGGTGGGCGCCGATTATCTGCGCCGTGCCGGGTTTAGCGAGCGGCTGGCCAAACTGGTGGAATACCACGTACAGGCCAAGCGTTACCTGACTTTGCGTCAGCCGGGGTATTTCGATTTGTTGAGTGAGGCGAGCATTCGCACCCTGGGTTATCAGGGCGGGGTGATGAGCGAGGCCGAGGCGGATGCCTTCGAGCAGGACCCGTTGTGCGGGTTGAGCCTGCGCATGCGGGTATGGGATGAACAGGCCAAGCAGATGCATGTGCCAGTTATCGACCTGCAAATCCTCAAGGCCAAAGCCGTCCGCCTGTTAGAGGGTTAAGTACCCATTCTTGTGGGAGCGAGCCTGCTCGCGAAACAAACGACGCGGTGTATCAGTGATGATCCAATCGCGAGCAGGCTCGCTCCCACGGGGGGTAAGCCGGTACTTAGATCTGCCCGGCCAACAACTCAATCTGTTCCTGACGCTCAGCCTGGCTCAACTTCGGATGCGGGTTGAGCGACGACCATTGCGGGTGCGCCCGCGCCTTGTTCAGGGCTTCGGGCAGTTTGCCTTCGCGCCAGGTCTTGTCCTGCGGGGTGGCGACCTTGATGCTGTCCACCGCCGCATGCCCGCGAGCATTGAGAGCGTGCAGCAATTGCCGTTGGCGCAACGCCAGCAGGCGTAACACGCTGTCGTCCACGGTCAACTCGCGCTGGCCCTTGAACTTGCCCAGCAAGCGGCTGCCGTAGCTGCGCGCGGTTTGCAGCGCACCGCCGGCAATGGCCCCGGCCAGCGCCGCCGCGCCCAGCGTCAGGCCGCCCACCATCAAGTCCACGCCTGCCCCGGCCGCAGCCCCTGCGGCAATCCCGCTACCGACCCGCACGCCCAGATGCTTGAGCGTCTCGGGGTTGAACAAGTCATCGCCCCAGCGCCCGTCGAGCAGCGGCAAGTCGCTGGCCGCCGCATCGCTGGTGCGAAAACCGTACAGCTTGAGCATGGCTTCTACGCAGCGTTGCTCGCGTTGGCGAATCGTTTCGCGCAACTGCTGGGTAGCTTGTTGTTCGGCGGTTTTTTCGCTGGCCACGCTGCGTCGGCAAGCGGCGCAGTCGATCAGCAGTTCGGCAATCAGGCGCAGGGCGCTGTGCTTGCGGGCTTCACGCTGGGCCTCCTGGTCGGTAATCAGTCGTTGCAGCGCGCCCCGCGAATGCTCCAGCAGCAGCGCCAGGCTTTCATATAAACGGCGTTCGCCATCTTCGGGCGGGGCCACGCTGTCGAAGCGTACCAGTGCATGCAGGCCCAGACGGGCCAGGGCTTCGCGCCACTCGGGTTCGCGGTGCTGCGGGCTGCTGACAAAGTTGAGCACCGGCAGCAGCGGTTTGCCACAACTGGCCAGTACGCTGAGTTCGTCGCGGTACTTGGCCAGCACCGGCTCGCGGGCGTCGATCACATACAGCCCGGCGTCCGAGGCCAGCAGTTGGCGCAACACCTTGGCTTCCTGCTCAAAGCGCTGGCGCGCCTCGCTGCCTTCGAGAAAGCGCGCCACCCGCGCCGGCCCATCCAGGCGTTCGCCGGGGTGGTCGAGGCGCTCAAGGTAGTCGAGCAGGGCGATGGCATCTTCCAGCCCCGGCGTGTCGTACAGCTCCAGCAACGGCTCGCCGTCGACCGACAGCCGTGCGCCTTCGACATGGCGCGTGGTGCTGGGACGATGGGACACTTCACCAAAACCGACATCTCGGGTCAGGGTCCGCAGCAACGAGGTTTTGCCGACATTGGTATGGCCCACCACGGCCAGCGTCAGTGGCTTAGTCATGGCCTGTCTCCAGCCAGTTCAGGGGGGCGCTGGCGGCGAACGGTAAACCCAGTTTCTCCAGCGCCGTGTGCCAGTCGCCCAGGCGATCAGCGTCCAGTGCCTGGCCGGGGGGGGCTTGCAGTAGCCATATGCGGGTTTCGCGGGCACTGCGGGCCAGTTCGCCGATCAGCGCCAGGCTGCCACGGTCCGGCGAGCGTCGCGGGTCGCAGGCAATGGCCAGGCGCGCCGGGGGGAAACGGGTCATTTGTTCGAGCAGTTTTTGCCTGGATTCGCGGCTGTCGAGAATGCCCGCATCCTTGACCGTAGCCGGCAACGTGGGTGGCCAAGGGTGTTGATCGTCCAGCTCGATGGCCACGATCAAGGCGCCATCGGTGTGCAGGTCGCTGTGCCCGGCCTGCACGTTATGCAACTGCTCGGGGGCTATGTCATTTACGCCCAGGCGCTCGCTGCTGGGCATCAGACGCTCGCGCAGCTGGCTGTAACCGGGCAGATTAAGGTCAAGTTGCAGTGCGTTGCGCCCGGCATTCCAGCGCCACAGGCAGAATGCCGCCAGTAGCAGACGCGGAATCACCCCGTAAATAAGGACCACGCCCACCAGCCACACGGCCCATGCCTGACGCACCAGTTCATTGTCATAGAGGTTGGTGTCGTTGCTGATGCGGATCATCTCCACGGTGGGTACGCTCATGCCCAGCCAGTTGGGCAGGGCGCCAAGGGCGCGGGTGGCGGCGACAAACACATCGGCACCAAGAATCGTGGTTTCCCAGATAAACCCGTAACGGCGGGTGGCCATTAGCAGCAGCATCATCACCAACGCGCTGAGCATCGCCAGCAACCACAGGCCGTTGACCAGCGTGCCGAGTGCCCAGCGATTGAGCTTGCGCCGTTGCAGCAACAGCACCAGGGCGGGGGCCAGTTGTGCGGCCTTGGCGTCGCGGGCGAGTTTTTCGCTGAGCCACAGCCACAGGCGGCCGAGGCTGGCGCCGTGTTCACCGGCAAACAGCAGGCCCAGCGCCCAGCTCAACAGCAGGATCAAATTGAGGCCAAGCAGGCTGCCCAGCGCCCAGAACACATTGACCGGGGTTTGCCCGTTGCCCAGGGCGGCAAAGGCCAGCCCGGCGCCGCTGAGTACCGTCAGTACGGCCAATACCAGCAGCGCCAGCCGCGCACCTTGCAGCCAGTGCTGCATGGCGGCGAGCAAGCCATCCCGTTCCGCCAGCCACAGGGCACGGTTTTGCAGGCGTGTGGGCAGGTCGCCGGCGCTGGTGCGGGCGCGCCGATTGGCTTCAAGATCGTCCAGCGGGCCGGCGTGTTCTTCGCGCAGGCGCACGGTCTCGGTCAGCCAGAGGCGTTGTAATGGGGAAAGTTGATTCACAGGCCAGTCCATTCAAGTGAGCCATGAGCATAACCGCTGTTAGTCAGGCAGGGTACTGTCGGCGCGGGTGGCTCTGGTATCCTCGGCGCCATGAAAAAAACACTCCCCCTTAGCCTGATCGCGGCACTCGCTGAAAACCGCGTGATTGGCGTCGACAACAGCATGCCGTGGCATTTGCCAGCGGATTTCAAATATTTCAAGGCCACCACCCTGGGCAAGCCGATCATCATGGGGCGCAAGACCTGGGATTCGCTGGGCCGCCCGTTGCCGGGCCGGCTTAATCTGGTGGTCAGTCGTCAGGCCGGCTTGCAGCTTGAAGGTGCCGAGGTATTTGCATCCCTTGAGGCGGCTGTGGAGCGTGCCGAGGCGTGGGCAATCGAGCAAGGCGTCAGTGAAGTGATGCTGATTGGCGGCGCGCAGTTGTACACCCAGGGATTGGTGGATGCCGACCGGTTGTACCTGACGCGAGTGGGCCTGAGCCCGGAAGGCGATGCGTGGTTCCCTGAGTTCGATCAGGCGCAGTGGAAACGGGTATCAGAGGAATTGCACGAGGCTGCAGAGGGCAAGCCGGCGTTCAGTTTTGAGGTGTGGGAAAGGGCTTAGTTACAAAAAGCCCCTCACCCCAACCCTCTCCCGGAGGGAGAGGGGGCTGATCTGTGGTGTTACGCAAATCTGCTTTTGCCTTTAATCCCCTCTCCCTCCGGGAGAGGGTTAGGGCAAGCTTTTAGGCGTGCGCCAGATCACCATGATCGTCTTCAGCCAGGATGGCCTTGTCGGTCTGGTGCAGGATCTGGCTGGTGACGGTGCCTGCCACCATCGAACCGCTGACGTTCAGTGCCGTACGGCCCATGTCGATCAGGGGCTCGACCGAAATCAGCAATGCCACCAGCGACACCGGCAATCCCATGGCCGGCAACACGATCAGTGCAGCGAAGGTTGCACCACCGCCCACACCGGCCACGCCTACCGAACTCAAGGTCACGATGGCCACCAGCGATGCGATCCACACAGGGTCCAGCGGGTTGATGCCCACGGTCGGGGCAACCATCACCGCCAGCATGGCCGGGTACAGACCGGCACAGCCGTTCTGGCCAATGGTCGCGCCAAACGAAGCGGCAAAGCTGGCGATCGAAGACGGAATGCCCAGGCGTCGGGTTTGCGCTTCGATGCTCAACGGGATGCTGGCCGCGCTCGAACGGCTGGTGAAAGCAAAGGTCAGAACCGGCCATACCTTGCGGAAGAAGCGCAGCGGGTTAACCCCGGAAAACGACACGATCACGCCGTGAATCACAAACATCAGCGCCAGGGCGATGTAGGACACCACCACAAAGCTGCCGAGTTTGATGATGTCCTGCACGTTGGACATGGCGACCACTTTGGTCATCAAGGCCAGTACGCCGTAGGGGGTCAGTTTCATCACCAGGCGCACCAGGCGCATCACCCAGGCTTGCAGGGTATCGATGGCGCTGAGGATCTTGCCGCCTTTTTCCGGCTCGTCCTTGAACAGCTGCAACGCGGCGATGCCCAGGAATGCCGCGAAAATCACCACGCTGATGATCGAGGTCGGCTTGGCACGGGCCAGGTCGGCAAACGGGTTTTGCGGGATAAACGACAGCAGCAGTTGTGGCACGTTCAGGTCCGACACCTTGCCCGCGTAGTCGCTCTGGATCACTTGCAGGCGGCTCATTTCTGCAGCACCGGCCACCAGGCCATCGGCGGTGAGGCCGAACAGGTTGGTCAGGCCGATACCGATCAGTGCCGCGATCATGGTGGTAAACAGCAATGTGCCGATGGTCAGGAAGCTGATCTTGCCGAGGGACGAAGCGTTATGCAGACGGGCTACGGCGCTGAGGATCGAGGCGAATACCAGCGGTATCACGATCATTTGCAGCAATTGCACGTAGCCACTGCCGACCAGGTCGAACCAGCCAATGGAGGCTTTCAGTGTCGGGCTGTCTGTACCGTAGGTCAGGTGCAGGCACAGGCCGAAGACCACGCCTATAACCAGTGCCAGCAAGACTTTTTTCGCCAGGCTCCACGCAGTGTGGCGGGTCAGCGACAAGCCGAACAGCAACGCGAGGAACACCAGCAGATTGAGGATCAGCGGGAAATTCATGAAAGCTCCGAGGGGACGACTTGTACCAGTCTTGGATGTAACTATTGCGAACCGGAAATCGTAACAGGTTGATATATCTACAAATATACCGATGTGGAATGACAACCAAGGTTTTTGGAATAAGCAGGTGACGCAGACAGGACGATGATAGTCGTGCCCAAGCCAAAAACTGTCATACAGGTTTGTTAGCGTCTGTGCTTTTGACTAGGAGCATAGCTGATGAACCTGACCGCCAAGCTGACAGCGTTAACTCTGTGTATGGGGCTTGCGGGCCAGGTGTTGGCCACAGAACTCAAACACTGGCCCGCCGATCAGGCCAGGCAACTGGACGCCATGATTGCGGCCAACGCGAACAAGGGTAATTTCGCGGTCTTTGACATGGATAACACCAGCTACCGCAACGATCTGGAAGAAGCGCTGCTGCCGTTTATGGAAAACAAGGGCCTGATCACCCGTGACAGTCTCGACCCGTCGCTCAAACTGATCCCGTTCAAAGACACTGCCGAACATAAAGAAAGCCTGTTCAGTTACTACTATCGCTTGTGCGAAGTGGACGACATGGTGTGTTACCCGTGGGTGGCCCAGGTGTTTTCCGGCTTTACCCTGCAACAGCTCAAGGGTTACGTGGATGAGCTGATGGCCTCGGGCAAACCGGTGCCAGTGACTTACTTCGAGGGGGATGTGGTCAAGACCTCCGAGGTTCAGCCGCCCAAGGTGTTTACCGGACAGGTCGAACTGTTCAACAAACTGATGGAAAACGGCATTGAGGTCTATGTCATGACCGCGGCTTCGGAAGAGCTGGTGCGCATGGTCGCGGCCGATCCCAAGTACGGTTACAACGTCAAACCGCAAAACGTGATTGGCGTGAGTACGCTGCTCAAGGACCGCAAAACTGGTGAGCTGACCACTGCCCGCAAACAGATCAGCGCCGGTACATACAACGAGAAAGCCAACCTGGGGCTGGAGTTGACCCCTTATCTGTGGACTCCGGCGACATGGATGGCGGGCAAGCAGGCGGCGATCCTGACCTATATCGACCAGTGGAAAAAGCCGGTGCTGGTGGGCGGCGACACGCCGTCCAGTGATGGCTACATGCTATTTCACGGCGTGGACGTGGCCAAGGGCGGGGTGCACTTGTGGATCAACCGCAAAGACAAATACATGGCGCAACTGGAAGGCATGATGGCCAAGAATGCGGCGGCGCAAGCCAAAGAGGGGTTGCCGGTAACGGCGGATAAAAACTGGGTAATCGTCAAGCCGGACCAGATCCAGTAGTGACGTAGCAGCTGCCGAGGGACGAAGGCTGCGTTCGGCGACGTAGTCGTCGTAAAACCTGAGTCTTCAATATTTCTGATGTACCGAAGTGTCTGATTTCACGACGGCTTTGCCGCCGAACGCAGCCTCGTTCCTACGGCAACTGCTACAGAGTTGGTGTATGAACCAAAAATCCCGGCACATGGCCGGGATTTTTGTTCAACGTATTGGCTTATGGCACCAATTTGTCCAACAGCGCTTTATCACGCACCGCGCCCTTGTCGGCGCTGGTGGCCAGCAACGCGTAGGCCTTGAGGGCCGTGGTGACTTTGCGCGGACGCACTTCCACCGGCTTCCAGCCTTTCTTGTCTTGCTCGGCACGACGGGCTGCCATCTCTTCGTCGCTGATCAACAGGTTGATCGAACGGTTCGGGATGTCGATCAGCACTTTGTCGCCGTCCTGCACCAGGCCAATCGCGCCACCAGCGGCTGCTTCCGGTGAAGCATGACCGATGGACAGGCCCGAAGTACCGCCCGAGAAACGACCGTCGGTGAGCAGCGCACAGGCTTTGCCCAGGCATTTGGATTTCAGGTACGAGGTCGGGTAGAGCATCTCTTGCATGCCCGGGCCGCCTTTAGGGCCTTCGTAACGGATGATCACGATGTCGCCGGCCTGTACTTCGTCCGCCAGAATGCCGCGCACGGCGCTGTCCTGGCTTTCAAAGATCTTGGCGTTGCCTTCGAACACGTGGATCGACTCGTCGACGCCCGCGGTTTTAACCACGCAACCATCCAGAGCGATGTTGCCGTACAGCACGGCCAGGCCGCCTTCTTGCGAGTAGGCATGCTCGACACTGCGGATGCAGCCGTTTTCACGATCGTCGTCGAGGGTGTCCCAGCGGGTCGACTGGCTGAATGCAGTCTGCGTCGGAATACCGGCCGGGCCTGCACGGAAGAACGTGTGCACGGCTTCGTCGTCAGTCTGGGTGATGTCCCATTTGGCGATGCCTTCGGCCATGGTCTTGCTGTGTACGGTCGGCAAATCGGTGTGCAGCAGGCCGCCGCGGGCCAACGAGCCAAGGATGGAAAAAATACCACCGGCGCGGTGCACGTCTTCCATATGGTACTTCTGAATGTTCGGCGCCACTTTGCACAGCTGCGGCACATGACGTGAAAGGCGGTCGATGTCTTTAAGGTCGAAGTCGATTTCGGCTTCTTGGGCCGCAGCCAGCAAGTGCAGGATGGTGTTGGTCGAACCGCCCATGGCGATGTCCAGCGTCATGGCGTTTTCGAACGCCTTGAAGTTGGCGATATTGCGCGGCAATACCGACTCGTCGTTCTCGACGTAGTACTGGCGGCACAGATCAACGATGGTGCGGCCGGCTTGCAGGAACAATTGTTCGCGGTCGCTGTGGGTAGCCAGTGCCGAGCCGTTGCCCGGCAAGGCCAGGCCCAGGGCTTCGGTCAGGCAGTTCATAGAGTTGGCAGTGAACATGCCGGAGCACGAACCGCACGTCGGGCAAGCGCTGCGCTCGTACTCGGCAACCTTCTCGTCAGAAGCGCTGGAGTCGGCGGCGATCACCATGGCGTCTACCAGATCCAGACCGTGGCTGGCGAGCTTGGTCTTGCCTGCTTCCATCGGCCCGCCAGAAACGAAAATCACCGGGATGTTGAGGCGCAAGGAGGCCATCAGCATGCCAGGGGTGATCTTGTCGCAGTTGGAGATGCACACAATGGCGTCGGCGCAGTGGGCGTTGACCATGTATTCCACGGAGTCGGCGATGATCTCGCGGCTAGGCAGCGAGTACAGCATGCCGTCATGGCCCATGGCGATGCCGTCGTCGACGGCAATGGTGTTGAATTCTTTGGCAACGCCGCCTGCGCGCTCGATCTCGCGGGCTACCAGCTGGCCCATGTCCTTGAGGTGGACGTGGCCGGGTACGAACTGGGTGAAGGAGTTGGCAATGGCGATGATCGGCTTTTTAAAGTCGGCATCTTTCATCCCCGTGGCGCGCCACAAAGCGCGGGCACCGGCCATGTTGCGGCCATGGGTGGAGGTTTTCGAACGATAGTCAGGCATGGAGCAACTCCGGGCGGCTAATCAGGTAACAAACAGGGAAGTGAGCTTCTAATGACAGGCGGATCACACAGAAAATGACCACGTATCCGCGAGTTGCCGTAAACGCTGCGGGATCGCCGCGCGTCTGGGCTTGAGCTCATAAACCCGCCGGGGATGATTGGCGATGAATGCGTCGATTCTACACGGCTGGCGGCGGGAGGGAATGGGCCCGAGGGTTGCGCCAGGGTACAAATGAGCGACTTGGGATACTGCATGAGGCAATCAGCTCTAGTAAGGCCTGGCCTGCTTTTGTGTGGGAAAGAACTATTTTTAATAAGTGGCACGACCATTTAACGGCAATCAAGTAATAGTGTGCGATTGGTTTTGTAGTGAGGGTTCCAAATGCTGACGCTTGAGCGATCTGTCAAAACGTATCTGGTCATCGGCCTGGTGCAAGGGCTGTTGCTGTGGCTGAGCACCGCCATAGACGAGCCGGGAGTCCGTTATGGCCTGATGACGGCAGTGCTGGTGGGTGGCATCAACCTGTTGCTGCTGGATGAGAATATCCGCCAGCGTGGCACGGTATGGCGGGTGCTCGGACTCACGGCAGTCATGACGTCAATCAGTGCCTGGGTATTTTGGGACGGCGATGAGTATTGGCGCTCAGGCAGTTGGCTGGTGGGCAGCTGGACCTTCTTTGCCGTAGTCGTTACCTATGTGTGTACGGTTTTTATTCTGAGCTGGCCGACCCGTGAAGGGCGCTACCCACGCTACCAGGACCTGTTTCGCCATGCTTGGGACACGGTGTTTATCGTGCTTCTGGGGTTGCTGTTGAATGGCGTGTTCTGGGCATTGCTGCTGTTGTGGGGCGGGCTGTTCAAGATGCTCGGCATCGTGGCGCTCAACAAGCTGTTCTCAACTGACGGGTTTATGTATGTCAGTTCGGCGATGGTGTTTGCCCTGGGCGTTCATATGGGGCGTGAAAAGGACCGGGTGATCGGGCTGCTGCGCGGGATTCTGCTGGCGCTATGCCGCTTTTTGCTGCCGTTGAGTGCGTTGATTGTCATTGTGTTCACCTTCGCTTTGCCCTTTACCGGGCTGGAGCCGATCTGGGATACCGGTTATTCGACGCCGATCATGCTGTGGCTGGTGGCGGTCAGTTTGTTTTTGCTCAATGGCGTGTTTCAGGATGGCACCCAGGGCAGCGGGTACCCGGTCTGGCTGGTGCGGGTGATCGACCTGTGCCTGCTGTGTTTACCGGTGCTGGTGGTGTTGGCAGGGTATTCGACCTGGCTGCGTATCGAGCAGTACGGCCTGACCCCGTCACGGATCCTCGCCATGGTGCTGGTGCTGGTTATTTTTGTTCACAGCCTGGCGGCGGTTTGGGCCGTGTTTGCTTCAAGGGCCGTCTGGCTGGGCAGCTTGCGCGCCAGCAATCCGCTAATTGCGCTGCTGTGCGTGGTGGTGCTGCTGGGGTTGCATACGCCGTGGTTCAGCCCGCTCAAGTTGAGTGCGAACAATCAGGTGCAGCGCTTGCTCAGCGGCAAGACTGCGGTGGATACCTTTGATGCAGATACCTTGCGCAATCGTCTGGGGCCTCAGGGCAAGCAGGCGTATGACGCGTTGTTGGTGCAAGTCGAGCAAGGGCTGGTACTGACCGGGCCGCAGCGGCAAGTCTTGCTGAAACGCCTCAAGGAAGCAGGTTCGGGCAATGGCCCCAGAGGGTCGGAGCGGTTGCTGGAATGGATCGGGCCCAAGGTCGAGGGCAGTGAGCAGTTTGAGGACAAGGGGTTTGACGGGCAGTTGTGCCTGGCGCCAGGTTGCGCCCTGTGGGCCGTGGATCTGGATCAGGACGGGCAGCCGGAGGTCCTGCAATTACCCAAGAACAAGTGGTCCGAACCGTTGCACTTCTTCAAGCGTGATGCTCAGGGCAAATGGCGGCGAGCCGGCACTTACCTGGGGGATGAGAGTGCGCTGGAGCTGATCGAGAAGATCCGCCAGGGCAATGTGAAGGTGGTGAAGCCGACTTATCAATCGTTGCAGATTGGCGAGGTTGAGCTGACGCCGAAGCTGGAGAAGCTTCGCAAGCCTTGAGCCCCCCGTAGCAGCTGCCGAGGAACGAAGGCTGCGTTCGGCGGCGCAGCCGTCGTAAAACCTGAGCCCGCGGTTTAACTAACAGACCGGGAGTTCAGGTTTTACGATTGCTTCGCAATCGAACGCAGCCTCGTTCCTTCGGCAGCTACTACGAGGTGATGTGCGTCTTAGCTGTTAGGCAGCAAACGGCAGGTGATGCTCTTGATGTAGCGTGTTTCCGGGATGGCCGGGTGCACCGGGTGGTCCGGGCCCTGGCCGCCGCGCTCCAGCAGCTGCATGTTGCGGTCCAGATGGCGGGCGCTGGTCAGCAGGATGTTTTGCAGGTCGTCTTCGGGCAGGTGCATCGAGCACGATGCGCTGACCAGAATGCCGTCCTTGTTGAGCAGGCGCATGGCTTGCTCGTTCAGGCGGCGGTAAGCGCCTTCGCCATTTTTCAGGTCTTTTTTGCGTTTGATGAACGCCGGTGGGTCGGCCACGATCACGTCGAAACGCTCTTCGTTGGCTTTAAGCTCCTTGAGAGCTTCAAACACGTCGCCTTCCATGCAGGTGACTTTCTCGGCAAAGCCGTTCAGCGCAGCGTTGCGCTCAACACCGTCAAGGGCGAAGGACGAGGCGTCAACGCAGAACACTTCGCTGGCGCCAAACGCACCGGCTTGAATACCCCAGCCGCCGATGTAGCTGTACAGATCCAGTACGCGTTTACCTTTGACGTACGGGGCCAGACGCGCACGGTTCATGCGGTGGTCATAGAACCAGCCGGTTTTTTGCCCGGCGATCACCGGTGCTTCGAACTTCACGCCGTTTTCTTCCAGGGCAACCCACTCCGGTACCAGGCCGAAGACGGTTTCAACATAGCGTTCAAGGCCTTCGGCATCACGGGCAGCCGAGTCGTTCTTGAACAGGATGCCGCTTGGCTTGATGACTTGCACCAGGGCTGCGATCACGTCTTCTTTGTGGTGTTCCATTGTGGCCGAGGCCAGTTGAACCACCAGAATGTCGCCG
This sequence comes from Pseudomonas sp. FSL W7-0098, assembly GCF_005930585.1. Taxonomy (NCBI): domain Bacteria; kingdom Pseudomonadati; phylum Pseudomonadota; class Gammaproteobacteria; order Pseudomonadales; family Pseudomonadaceae; genus Pseudomonas; species Pseudomonas sp. FSL W7-0098. Next base: position 105,898 of record NZ_RXHW01000004.1, on the reverse strand, counting down.
AAACGGTCAACCACCAGGCCCGGCAACAAATCGGAGTCGCCGTAGACCAGGCGGTAGTAAGGCTTGTCGAACAGACGCTCACGCAGGGACAGGGCCACGTTCAGGCGGTGTACCAGCAGCGACTTGTCCAGTGGCAGCTTGATGTCGCGCGACAGCAGGCGTGCACAGATCAGGTTGTTGGGGCTCATGGCAACGATGCCCAGCGGCTTGCCGCCGGCGGTTTCGAGTACCGCTTGGTCGCCGGCCTTAAAACCGTTCAGTGGTGTGGCAGCTACATCGATTTCGTTGCTGTAGACCCACAGGTGGCCGGCGCGCAGGCGTCGATCGGCATTGGCTTTAAGGCGCAGGCTTGGCAGGGACATGACGTCGCTCCGGGTATTGAAAAGGGCGCGATTATAGCCTTAGACGCAACCCTGAGGCTTGGCTGATTCACCGCATTGCGTCGGATCACGGGCTCAGTGGCGCTGAAATTTCCGCTAGAATCGCCAGCTATTCCAGAGTGCGGAGCCCCCATGCCTGAATTACCTGAAGTCGAAACCACCCGCCGCGGCATAGCCCCGCACCTTGAAGGGCAGCGGGTCAGTCGGGTGATTGTGCGCGAGCGTCGTTTGCGCTGGCCGATCCCTGAGGATCTCGATGTGCGGTTGTCGGGGCAGCGTATTGTGCTGGTCGAGCGCCGGGCCAAGTATTTGCTGATCAATGCCGAGGTTGGGACATTGATCAGCCACTTGGGCATGTCGGGCAACCTGCGGCTGGTGGAGGCCGGGTTACCTGCGGCCAAGCATGAGCATGTGGATATCGAGCTGGAATCCGGGCTGGCCCTGCGTTATACCGACCCGCGCCGGTTCGGGGCGATGCTCTGGAGCCTTGACCCGCTGAACCATGAGCTGCTGGTGCGCCTGGGGCCGGAGCCGCTGACCGACCTGTTTGATGGTGAGCGGCTGTTTCAGCTGTCGCGCAAGCGTTCGATGGCGGTCAAACCCTTCATCATGGACAACGCGGTGGTGGTGGGGGTCGGCAATATTTATGCGACCGAAGCGCTGTTTGCCGCAGGTATTGACCCGCGTCGCGCTGCCGGGAGTATTTCCCGGGCACGCTATTTGAAGCTGGCGATTGAGATCAAGCGGATTCTGGCGGCCGCTATCGAGCGGGGCGGCACCACATTGCGCGACTTTATTGGTGGCGATGGCCAGCCCGGTTATTTTCAGCAGGAGCTGTTTGTATACGGGCGTGGTTATGAACCGTGCAAGATTTGCGGCACGGAACTGCGTGACGTCAAACTGGGTCAGCGTGCGAGCGTGTTTTGCCCGCGTTGCCAGACGTAGCCACCAGTCCTGCGCTGAACTCTTGTGGGAGCCGGCTTGCTCGCGATGCAACCACCTCGGTCGAACGGGTCGATCGCAGTGAATCTATCGCGAGCAAGCCCGCTCCCACACACATCGCATAGACGATGAATCAGGCCTTCCCGGTAATTGCCCGGTACTTTTCCATCAGCTGTTCTTCGGTTTCCGGGTGGGCTTCATCCAGCGGGATGCAGTCAACCGGGCACACCTGCTGGCATTGCGGCTCATCGTAATGGCCAACGCACTGGGTGCACAGGTTGGGGTCGATCACGTAGATCTCTTCACCCTGGGAAATGGCGGCGTTCGGACACTCGGGTTCGCAGACGTCGCAGTTAATGCAATCGTCGGTGATGATCAGGGACATGGGTACTCCGGCCGGGGCGCTCGGCCCGGGCAACTGAAATCGAATGCGCCAATTGTGCCGCATTGGCGCCCGCAGTGCACGCGGACGCCGCTTCAGTGGTTATTTCTTGCGAAAACGCTCGGTCAGGGCATCAGCCACGGCCGGGTGTACGAATTTGTTGATATCACCGCCTAATGCTGCGATTTCGCGCACCAACGTCGAGGATATAAACGAATAACGTTCTGACGGCGTGAGGAACAGGCTCTCGACATCGGGGGCCAGTTGGCGATTCATGTTCGCCAGCTGGAACTCGTATTCGAAGTCCGACACGGCACGCAGGCCACGCAGGAACACATTGGCATTCTGTTCTTTGGCAAAGTGCGCGAGCAGCGTCGAGAAACCGACCACCTCAACATTGGGCAGGTGTTTGGTGACTTCACGAGCCAGCTCCACCCGCTGTTCCAGAGGGAATAGCGGGTTTTTCTTGGTGCTGGCAGCGACAGCAATGATCACGTGGTCAAACAGGCGCGAAGCGCGTTCGACCAGATCGCCATGGCCCTTGGTAATAGGGTCGAATGTACCTGGGTACAACACTCGGTTCATCGCGTCGTCCTGGCGGGAATCCGTTGGGGAGTCGGATGGTATCGCAGCATTCCCGGTCGGCCAAGTCGCCATTCGCAGAAGAAAGCACTATAGACGCGACGAATTTACTGCTTTTTCATGATTTTTTCAGGCGTTGGCCCAGTAGGCTCGCCAGTTTTTCGATAAAGCCCGTTAGCGGATAAACAGCTTCTGGATCATGCGTACCAGTTGCCGGTCATAAGGCGGATAGATCATCGGCGAGCTGTTCAGGCGCTGTTTGCACAGCACGCCCTTGGCTTTGCTGAAGGTCAGGAAACCTTCGTGGCCGTGGTAATGCCCCATGCCTGAATGCCCGACGCCGCCAAAAGGCAGGTCGTCGATAGCCACATGCAACAACGTTTCGTTGATGCTGACCCCGCCCGAGTGAGTGGTGTGGATAACCCTCTGTTGCTCGGCTTTGTTGTAGCCGAAGTAATACAGTGCCAGAGGGCGGGGTCTACGGTTGATGTAGGCCATTGCCTGATCCAGATTGGAGTAGGGCACAACGGGTAGTAGAGGGCCGAAGATTTCGTCCTGCATGACGTGCATCTCGTCGTTTACATCCAGCACCAGCGTATGGGGCATGCGCCGCCCCTGGCCCTGTTCATACAGCGGGATCAACCGTGCGCCCTTGAGGGTGGCGTCGGTTTGCAGCCGTTCAAGGCGCGCCAGCTGCCGGTCATTGATAATTGCGGTGTAGTCCGGGTTGTCGATGAGGGTCGGATAAAAGCTGTGAACGGCCTGGCGGTAGGCATCGACGAAACCTTCAACCCGATCCTGGGGTACCAGCACATAATCCGGAGCGATACAGGTTTGCCCGGCGTTGAGTGTTTTGCCCCAGGCGATGCGCTGGGCAGCGTCTTTGAGCGGTACATCGGCCGACACGATAGCGGGAGATTTACCACCCAGCTCCAGTGTTACGGGCGTCAGGTTTTCAGAAGCTGCACGCATCACCCGTTTGCCCACATGGGTGGAACCGGTGAACAGCAAGTGATCGAACGCCAGCCCGGAGAACGCCACCGCCACATCTGCCTCGCCCAGTACCACCGCAACCATGTCTTCGGGGAAGATCCGCCCCAGCAAATCCTTGAGCCAGTGCCCGGTGACCGGGGTGAACTCGCTGAGCTTGAGCATGACCCGGTTGCCGGCAGCCAATGCGCCAACCAACGGGCCGATGGCCAGATACAGCGGGTAGTTCCACGGCACAATAATTCCCACAACCCCCAGCGGCTGATACATCACTTTGGCACTGGCGGGCGCGAACATCATGCCTACGCTGCGTGAGGAAGGTTTCATCCAGCGCTTAAGGTGTTTGAGGGCATAATCAATGCTGTGCAAGCACGGCATCAATTCGGCAAACAGGGTCTCGTCCGGGCTGCGATGGCTGAAATCCTGGCTGATGGCATCGATCAGCACCTCGCGCTCGCGGCTCAACAGCTGGCGCAGGCTTTTGAGCCATTGCTGGCGCTGCGCAAGTGGCGGGAATGGATGAGCGGCATAGGCCTGGCGCTGCTTGTCGAGCAGGGACTGGAGAGCGTCCGGTTGAACCGGGGCGTCGTGAGTGTGAGTGCTGTCGACAGGCATGATGGCTCCAGGCAGTTTTTATCGGTATTTATCGTAGAAGAGCACTATGTTTTTAGAGCTTGTGCTCTAACCTGTCAATTGAAGGCCTGCCCCGTGTTGTTTATCGATTCAAGGTTAGGCCGTAAGATGCCTTTCGTTTTTAATTTAAGCGCAAGCCCATGGCCATACGACTAAAAACCAGTCAGCGCATCGCCAACAGCAGCCTGGAGCTTTTCAACCAGTTGGGCGAACGCAGTGTGAGCACTAATCACATTGCGGCCCATATGGAAATTTCGCCCGGTAATCTGTACTACCACTTCCCCAACAAACAGGCGATTATCGCGGTCTTGTTCAGCGAGTACGAAGCGCTGGTATTGAGCTTTTTGCACCCACCCCAAGGGCGTTTGCCAACCGTTGCCGACAAGCACCACTACCTGCAGCAACTGCTGGATGCCATGTGGCGCTACCGTTTTTTGTATCGAGATATCGAGCATTTATTGCACAGCGACACGGAACTGGCCATCCGCTATCGACGTTTTTCCCAGCACTGCCTCACACAGGCCCAGGCCATATACGCCGGCTTTGTCGAGGCCGAAATCTTGTGCATGAGCCCCCGGCAAATTGAATCCCTGAGCCTGAATGCATGGATTATTCTCACCTCATGGGTAGGTTTTTTATGCGCCACCCGTGAAAACAGTGACCAGCTCAGCGAGCAGGCCATCAAGCGCGGTGTGTACCAATTGCTGGTGCTGGAATCAGGTTTTGTTACCGACCAGGCACGTGAAGCCATCGATGAGTTGATCAAGGAATACTACGTCCCTCTGGAACACGCGTTGTACGTTCAATAACTGCATTTCACCCCCTCACAGGAGTTCACTATGCCCGTTGCGCAACTGATCAGCCCTCATGCCCTGAATGAACGTCAGGCGCAGCCCGGCCTGGTTATCCTGGATTGCCGCTTTGCCCTCGAAGACCCGGACTACGGCCGTTGCAGTTATGCCGAGGGGCATATTGCCGGCGCGCAATTTGCCGATCTCGAACGAGACTTGAGCGGGCCTGTAATCAAAGGTGTGACCGGTCGTCATCCATTGCCCGATCCACGTACTCTGGTTGAACGTCTGCAGGCCTGGGGCATTAATGCCGACAGCGATGTGGTGTTGTATGACGACGGCCCGGGTGCTTTTGCGGCCCGGGCATGGTGGTTGCTGACCTGGCTGGGCAAGCGCGAGGGTGTATTTATCCTTGATGGTGGTCTCAAGGCCTGGCATGCCGCGGGCTTCCCGCTGAGCCTGGATGCGTCACCGACCTTGCGTGGCACTTTCGAAGGCAAACCCGACAGCCATATGCTGCTGAGCGCCGAACAATTGCAAAAGCGCCTGACCAAGCCGGGACTGACCTTGATCGATGCCCGTGCCCAGCCGCGTTTTCGAGGTGAGGTCGAGCCGATTGACCCGATCGCCGGGCATATTCCGGGCGCGCAATGTGCCGCCTTCAGCGAAAACCTGGATCCTACGGGGCGCTTTTTGCCTGCGGCGCAGCTCAAACAGCGCTTTGCCGAAAAACTTGCCGGCCGCTCTCCCGAGGAGCTGGTTGCCTATTGCGGCTCCGGGGTGACGGCGTGTCACAACCTTTTTGCATTGGGCTTGGCGGGTTATCCGCTAGGCAAGCTTTATGCGGGTTCGTGGAGCGAGTGGATCAATGATCCTGCGCGGGGCATTGCTACTGGCGATTGAGCCAGTTGGCTTAAGGGGTGCCGACACTGGCCAACCGGTATGCACCGGGGCCAACACCATAGACTTTCTTGAATTGCCGGTTCAGGTGGCTCTGGTCGGCAAAGCCCAGTTGCGTCGCCACCTGGAGTGGCAAACAGCCTTGTTGCAGCAAGGCTCTGGCATGGGCGATACGCTGTTGCATCAACCAGGTGTGCGGTGGCATGCCGGTGGCGCGCTGAAATACGCGGGCAAAGTGGAATGGCGACAGATTGACTGCGGCGGCGAGTTCTTCCAGTGATGGTGGCTCTGCCAGCCGGGCTTGCAGTACTTCCTTGGCACGGCTTACAGCGCGGTGTTCGACCCCGGGCTTGGCTGGTAGTGGCAGGCGGGCATGGCGGTTGAGCAGGGCAAGCATCATCTGACGCCATGCGGTTTGCTGCTGCAGCGCAGTCTCCGGCCCTTCGAGCAATTGATGTAGCTGGAATAACCCGCGAAACAGGTCGCAGTCGTACAGCAATGTGTCATTGAAGGTCGGCAAGTGGGTGGCGGGCAGTTCCAGTTCTTCCAGCAACTGCTGAATTTGCACGTTGTCCGGGTAAAAAGCCCGGTAACGCCAGCCCGCATCATGACCTTTGTGACCGTTATGGACTTCGTCCGGGTTGATCAGCACCAGCGTACCGGTGGCAGCCAGATGCTCGGCGCCGCGATAGCGATAGCGCTGGGCGCCTTCGAGGATCATGCCGATCACAAAACCATCATGCACATGGGGCACAAAGCGATGTTCGATATAACGTGCCGTCAGCAGTTCGACACCCGTCAGGGGGGGTGTTTGCCAGAAACGGATCGACTCACCCTGTTCTACGTCCATTACGCAGATTCAAGCCGCAGTGCGGCCAGCCATTGCGGAATTCTTCGTTCAAGGTAATAGCCCGGTTTTCTTGGGGAGCCCTCCAGAAATCCGACATGCCCGCCCCTGGTGTGCAACTCCAGTTGCGTGCAGGCTGACAGCTCGCTGGTGTCGGGGATGCTGTGCTTGAACACGAACGGATCGTCCATGGCCTGGATAATCAGCGTCGGTGTGTGGATGGCGCCGAGGAAGTAGCGGCTGGAGGCGCGACGGTAGTAGTCATCGACATTCAGATAGCCGTTAAGAGGTGCCGTTACGCGGTCATCGAACTCCCAGAAGGTGCGCATTTTGCTCAGGGCTTCGACCGAGCCAAGCCTGGTCAGGCTGGCCAGACCTTCGTGTTGGGCATCGAGCTGGAATCGATGTTTTTTGTCTTTGACGTAAGCCAGCATCTCGCGCATGAAGTGAGCTTGATAGACCCTGGAAAATCCCATACCGATCCGGTCGGCACACTGGTCAAGCCGGAACGGCACCGATACCGCGACAGCGCCTTGCAACCCGCTGTCGCTGCCGCTTTCGCCCAGATACTTGAGCAGCACATTGCCCCCCAGCGAATAGCCTACGGCATACAAGGGGGTCAGCGGATGTGCGGCACGTAAATGGGCCACTGCCTCGGCCAGGTCTTCGCTGGCCCCTGAGTGATAACTGCGGGCCAGTAAATTGGGTTCGCCGGAGCACCCTCGCCAGTTCAGTGCGGCGCTGGTCCAGCCGCGTGCGGCGAGGGCGGTTTGCAGCCCCAGTACATAGTGAGAGCCCGACGAGCCGGTCAGGCCGTGCAGCACCAGTACCACCGGCGCATGGTCTGAGGGTGTGCCGTGCCAGTCCAGATCGAGAAAATCGCCATCCTTTAGCCAGATACGTTCACGTCGATGTTCAATGGCAGGCTTGGTACGCCACAACGGCCCCCATAGCGTCTGGACATGGGGGTTGCCCAGACCCGTAGCCGGAGTAAAAGGCTTGAGGGGTGAAGCATGACTGGCTGGAAAAGGCACGGAGGTTCTCATCGAGTAACAGGTACGGCGGATGTCTAAATTGCCACATCAGGGCCCGACACCCAAGTGTTGCGTGCGGGTGCCGGGGTTATCTGATGGCAGGCATACAACTTTGTGCCATCGTCGTTTCTGGCACCATCACCTTGGGCAGGGGCAGTTGAGCAACACTGGGGCCGACGGTTACGCCGACCCAGCCGTCAGCCGTGAAGTGACGGTTCATCGCCGCTTTGATCTGCTCACTGGTCAAGGCTTGAATCTGTTGGATCTTGTAGTTGAAGGCCAGGGGCTGGTTAAAGCGGTTGATGATGGACAGTTCGTTGCGCATATCCAGGTTGCTGGCCGTGAGCTGTGGCAGCGCCCGCAGCAGGAACTGCTTGATGTCGTCCAGTTCGGTTTCGCTGGGTCCGTCCTGCAGGTACTGGGCAAACAGGGCTTTGATATGAACCAGGGCGCTTTGGCTGTAGCGCGAGGGGGTATTGAGGCTGATGATCCAGGGGGTTGGTCCCTGCGCATGGGGAATTTGCGATAGCACGCCATAGGTGATGCTGCGCTCCTCCCTTAACTGCCTGTTGAGGATATGGCTGAAAATAATATGCCCGGCCCGGATCGCTACCCCGTCAGGGTGCTGATTGGGCAAGGCATTCTGTGCCAGCATCAGTACGGTATGGGTTGCTTCATCTTCGATATGCAGGGTTTTGCCATGGGGCAGCGGGGCAGGCACCGAGTGTCTTTCAGCGAGTGCTGGTCCGGCGGGCAAGGCATTGGCCAGTGAGCGGCTGAGGCTCTGCGCCTGTTGCAGGGTCAGGTCGCCGACGATCACGATCTGTGCATTGGCAGCAGTGTAGGCGCGACGGTAAAAGGCCCTTAGGTGTGATTCATCTATGCGCTCCAGGCTCTCGACCGAGCCGTAGTCGGAGCGGGTGTAAGGTTGCCCCGGATAGAGTTCGTTGTAGATCTGCATCCGGGCAAGAGCGTGTGGGTCTTCGTGGTTTATTTTGAGTTTGGTGAACAGTTCGTTTTTGACCCGTCGCTGGCCTTCGACGGTAAAGCCCGGTTGGGCGAGCATCTCGGTGAACAACTGCATGGCGGGTTCGCGGATGTGCGGGGCGCTCAAGCTGCGCAGGGTGAAGAAACTCCGCTCTTTATCGATACCGTTACCCAGATCCACGCCCAGGCTATCAAACCCCTTGGCCAGTGCGTTGGCGTCCTTGAGCGTCGAGCCTTCGTTAAACAGGCTCAGTACAGTCGCAGCCAGGCCGGGTGTATCGCCATCCTGATTGCTGCCCGCGGCAAAGGTGATTTGCACATCGATCATGGGCAAGGTGTGGCTTTCGACAAACAGGACTTTGGTGTTTTGGCTCAGTTTCCAGGCCTTGATTGTCGGCAGGCGGGTGGCAGGCACGGCAGTGCTCAACTCAAGCAGCGATTGCAGTCGTGCTTGTGGTTCTTGTGCTCGGGCTTGCACGCAGACACAGGCAAGGGTGAACAGCAGCGTAGCGACGCGCAAGGCGCGGCTGGCTGCGATTGCGTGAGGCTTATTCATGGCGCGCCTCCTTGGGCAGTACATAGCTGAGGGTCAAGCGGTCGTGGGTCAGGAACGTTTGAGCGGCGAGCTGGATATCTTCAGGGGTGATTTTCACCAATATCTGCATGCGCTTTTCGTCGTCCTCTGGCGACAAGCCCGCAATGTCCAGTTCACCGAGATACAGAGCCAGGCTTTGCAGGTCATCACGGCTGAAAACATGCCGTGCAATGATCCGCGTACGGGCGCGTTCAAGGTCACTGCCGGAGGGGGGTGTTTTTTTCACTGAGTCGATCACGGCCCAAATCCGTTCTTGAACCTCGCTCAGCGGTTTCATCTTTTTAAGGTTGAGGGTGGCGTCGATGCTGAACAGCTCATCACCGCGGCTGATGCTGCTGTAATGTGAGCCGACGCTGATCAGCAATTCCTCGCCGCGCCACAATCTGCTTTTGAGTTCTGAACTGTCGCCGCCACCGAGCAACTCGCTGAGCAGCTCCAGTGCTGGAGCTGAACGTGGGTCGGTCTGGGTGTGCAGGCTTGGCACGTTGAACGTCATGCTCAGGTTCGGGATTTGATGATCGATGTACTGAGTCATGGTGCGCTCACCGGGAGCTGCCAGTTCGAGCGGGGCCTTGATCACAGGTAGCTTGCGTGAGGCAATCGGGCCGAAGTAGCGTGTGGCCAGGGCCTTGACCTGCTCGGTGTCGATATCGCCGACGATGATCAGGGTGGCGTTATTGGGCGCATACCAGCTTCTATACCAGTGCTTGAGTTCATCGATGTGCATGCGTTCGAGGTCGTGCATCCAGCCGATGACCGGGCTGCCGGAAGCGCTGGTCAGGAATGCCAGGCGGCGTGGCAGTTCAAGTGCGCGCTGATGGGGGTCGTTGTCGACGCTTTCGCTGCGTTCGCTTTTGATGACTTCGCGCTCACCGGCCCAATGAGCAGCGGACAGCTGTGCAGTGCTCATCTGGTCTGCCATCACTTCAAGTGCGACTGCCAGGGCATGGGGGGGCAGGGTTTGAAAGAAAGTGGTGGCGTCATTTTGCGTCGCCGCATTGTCCGTTGCGCCCAGGCTTTGAAAGATGTGGTCTGACTCGGCCGGACATAGTTTGCTGCTGCCTTTGAAAATCATGTGTTCAAGGGCGTGGGACAACCCGGATTGGCCTGGGGGCTCATAGCTTGAGCCGACCCTATACCAGAGCTGTGAGTGAACCACGGCTGCACGGTGGTCTTCGTGAACGATAACCTTGAGGCCGTTATCCAGGGTGAAATGTTGAGTGGAGGGTTGGCTGCTGGCCAGGGCCATCAGCGGTTGCAACATAAAGCCGAGAGCCAGCCCGGCAAGGGGGTGTTTCATGGTGGGTGTCCTGACTGTTTATCGTCAGAACAGATTGGGCTTGAGAGGGGAGAGGCGGGCGGTACATAGATACCTTGTACCGCAAAAATCTGTAGCCGCTGCCGTAGGCTGCGATAAGGACCGAAGGGCCTTCGCTTTTGAAAAAGCGACCCCTCCGGGCTTGATCGCAGCCTGCGGCAGCGACTACAGGTTCATCAGGCTTGAGTGGCTTCGCGTTGCCACAGGGCGTAGTTCACGCCGCCGGCTTTTTGCTCGCGGTGCAGGCGCCAGTTGGCAGGCAAGCCCAGCTCTGACGGGCGCAACTCGCTTTCGGTGTAAACCCAGGCGTCTTCAGCCAGCCAGCCGCGTTGCTCGAGCAGATCACAAGCAGGTTTGAGCAGGTCCTTGTTGAACGGCGGGTCGAGGAATACCACATCAAAGGTTGTGCTTGGCGTGGTGTCCAGATAACGCAGGGCGTCAGTCTGCTGAACTTCGCCGACAGTGCAGCGCAGAATGCCCATGTTCTCGCGGATGTTGGAGATCGCATCGCGGTTGCTGTCCAGTGCCACGCCCTTGGCTGCGCCGCGGGACATGGCTTCAAGGAACAGTGCGCCGCTGCCGGCGAAAACGTCCAGTACCCTGGCGCCGCCGATATAGGGGGCCAACCAGTTGAACAGGGTTTCACGCACGCGATCTGGCGTCGGGCGCAGGCCCTCTACATGGGGGAAGTCCAGCTTGCGGCTGCGCCATTCCCCGCCAATGATGCGTAACTGACCAGCACCTGAGTGCGATGTGTTTTTTGGCTTTGCCATTAATGCTCCGGAACCCCAAGAGGTTGCTCTGAAGGTTTGTCGGTAGGAGGTGGCAGTGGTTTTTGCGGCACGGTCGGGCCGGCGGTCACTACGACCATTTTGTCGGCGCTCAGGTGCTTGTTCATGGCGTCCTTGACCTGTTCGGTGGTCAGGTCCTGGGACTTCTGCATGAAGGTTTCCAGGTAATCCAGGGGCAAATCATAAAAGCCCATTGCGCCAAGTTGGCCGACGATGGCGGCGTTGCTGGCCGTGGACAGCGGGAAGCTGCCAGCCAGTTCACGCTTGGCATCGTCGAGTTCTTTTTGCGTCGGACCATTTTTCAGGTAGTCGGCCAAAATGTCTTGCACCAGTTTGAGCGTACCTTCGCTCAGTTCGGCGCGGGTTTGCAGGTTGATCATGAACGGGCCGCGAGCCTGCATCGGGCTGAAGCCGGAGTACACGCCGTAGGTCAGGCCGCGCTTTTCACGCACTTCGGTCATCAGGCGCGTACCGAAACCGCCACCGCCCAGAATGCTGTTGCCCAATGCCAGTGCGGCATAGTCGGGATCGTCACGGTCAATGCCCAGCTGCGACAGCAGCAGGTGGGTTTGTTTGGACGGGAACTCGATATGGGTTTGGCCAGCCTTGGGCTCGCTTGGTTGCACGGTCTTGGCCACTGCAGGGCCTTTGGGCAGTGCGGCAGATACCTGGGCTGCAATGGCTTCGGCTTCGGCACGCGACAGGTCGCCAACAATCGCAATCACGGCGTTGCCTGCGGTGTAGGCCTTGTTGTGAAAGGCCTTGAGCTGGTCAATGGTGATCGCGGCGATGCTTTGGGCATTGCCATCACTGGCGTGGGCATACGGGTGGTTACCGTACAGGCGCTTGAACAGTTCGTCGCTGGCCAGTTTGCCGGGGTTTTGTTTCTGAAACTCGAAGCTGGCGAGCAACTGGTTCTTGATCCGCGCCAGGGAGTCGGCCGGGAAGGTGGGTTTGCCCACCACCTCGGCGAACAGGTTGAGCGCAGGTGTGCGTTTATCTACATCGCTCAGGCTGCGCAGCGAGGCCACGGCCATGTCGCGATATGCGCCATTGCCGAAGTCCGCGCCCAGGCCTTCAAAGCCCTGGGCGATGGCGCCCACATCTTTACCCGCTACACCTTCGTTGAGCATGGCGTTGGTCAGCAGGGCCAGGCCCGGGGTGTTTTCGTCCTGGCTGCTGCCAGCGGCGAAGGTCAGGCGCAGGTCGAACATCGGCAATTGCCGTGCTTCGACGAACAGCACTTTGGAGCCTTCGGCGGTTTTCCAGGTTTGCACGTTCAGCGCACGGTGGCTGGGCGCCTTGCCGTCCAGCTCGGCCAGGGATTCGAGCTTGTGCTCGCTCTTGGCCTGGTCCAGTGCCTGGCTGGCGACCGATTGCTGCGGGTTGGTAAAAAAGTAGCCGAGTGCACCCACCAGTATGGCGGCGCTCAGACCAAGCAGGGCGTAGCGGGGGCCTTTACGCTCACTCATGGGTTTTCTCCTCGGGCAGTACATGGGCAACGCTGAGACGGTCGCGAGTGAAATAGGTGCGGGCAGCCTGCTGGATATCGGCCGGGGTGACCTTTTGCAGGTCGGCCAGTTCTGAGTCCATCAGCTTCCACGACAGGCCGACGGTTTCCAGCTGGCCGATCGAAGTGGCCTGGCTGGTGATCGAGTCGCGCTCGTAGACCAGTCCGGCAATTACCTGGGCACGCACACGTTCAAGCTCTTCAGTGGTCGGCGGGGTCTTTTTCAGGTCATCGAGCAAGCGCCACAAGCCTGCCTCGGCCTGGGCCATGGTGACTTTCTTCTGGCTGTTGGGCATCGCCGAAAGCATGAACAGGCTGTCACCACGGGTGAAGGCGTTGTAGCTGGACGATGCACCGGAGACCAGTTCTTCGCCCCGCTCAAGCTGCGTCGGCATGCGTGCGCTGTAGCCGCCGTCCAGCAGCGCGGAAATCAGGCGCAGGGCATTGGCGGTGATCGGGTCCTTGGCCGTGGCAACGCTGGGCACGTTAAAGCCCAGCATCAAGCTTGGCAGTTGGGTCTGGACGTGGATCTTGAGCAGGCGTTCGCCAGGGGTCGGCAGTTCCAGCGGGATTTTGGCGACAGGTATCTCGCGTTTTTGCACCTTGCCAAAGTAACGCTGGGCCAGGGCTTTGACTTCATCCGGGGTGACGTCACCGACCACCACTAAAGTGGCGTTGTTGGGGGCATACCACTCTTCATACCATGCGCGCAGTTCGCCAACGCTCATGCGCTCCAGGTCGACCATCCAGCCGATGGTCGGGGTGTGGTAGCCGCTGGAAGGGAAGGCCATGGCGCTGAACAGCTCGTAGGCTTTGCTCATGGGCTGGTCGTCGGTGCGCAGGCGGCGCTCTTCCTTGATGACTTCGATCTCGCGCTTGAATTCTTCGGGCGGCAAGCGAAGGCTGGCCATGCGGTCGGCCTCAAGCTCAAAGGCCACGCCCAGGCGGTCACGGGCCAGTACCTGGTAGTAGGCGGTGTAGTCGTCGCTGGTGAAGGCGTTTTCCTGGGCGCCAAGGTCGCGCAGGATCAACGAGGCTTCGCCGGGACCGACCTTGTTGCTGCCCTTGAACATCATGTGCTCAAGCGCGTGGGACAGGCCGGTCTTGCCAGGGGTTTCGTAGCTGGAGCCCACTTTGTACCAGACCTGGGAGACCACCACCGGGGCGCGATGGTCTTCGCGCACGATGACCTTGAGGCCGTTGTCCAGGCGGAACTCGTGGGTGGGCTGCGGTTCGGCCGCCAGGGCCGAAAGCGGTAATAAAACTGTGCTGAGCAACAGGCCAGCAGCGCGGCGGGCTAGATTCATTCGTTTTTTAACCTGTTGGGCTACCCGCTCGGCCTTAGCGTCTGCGGGTGAGGAGGTGCTAGGATACTGATCCGTTTTACTGGCGGCCACGCCTATCAGGCCTTTGACGATCAGACGACGTTTGATCGGGCAGTATAGGAGCCCGCTTGGAAGTGTGGATGTATACCGGTAAATTTCGCATTTTTGCCGACTTTCCCGTGACAGACCCGAGTTAAGACGAAGTTTACGAGGTGTGTTTTACCCTCTGAATACAGTTGCGTGCGAACAAGCTGACAAAATTACAGTCTGTTTCACACCGAATATTATTTGCCGGGGCGCCACAGTGGCGCGTCGCTACGATGAGATAGCCGTCCTCCATGTTTGGTTCCAACGACGACAAGAAGACCCCAGCTGCGGCTGGCGAGAAAAAAGGCCTGTTCGGATGGCTGCGCAGAAAGCCGCAGGAAACCGTCGTGGAACAACCCGCGCCTGCGCCCGAAATCATCCCTGAGACGCTGGTTGAGGCCACTCCGGTGGAGGTCGAGGCCGCGCCCGAAGTGGTCGTGGTTGCCGCCGAGCCTGCGATTGAATTGGCCCCCGAGCCGGCACCGTGGCCGCACTTGCCTGTCGCCGAAGAACCGGTGGCGCTTGTCGAGGATGTGCAGGCACCGCATATCGTGCCGCCGATCCCCGAGCCCGAGCCTGTTGTTGAAGCGCTTGCGGTGGTCGAGACTGTTGTTGAGCCAGAGCCAGAGCCAGAGCCAGAGCCAGTTGCCGTCGTCGCGCCTGTAGTCGCTCCTGCACCTGCACCTGCGCCTGTGGTGGCTGCCCCAGCCCCGTTGGTCGAGGCCCCGGCCCCCGCGCCAGTTGCGCCCCCCGAGCAAAAAACAGGCTTTTTCGCTCGTCTCAAGCAAGGCTTGTCCAAGACCAGCGCCAGCATTGGTGAAGGCATGGCCAGCCTGTTTCTGGGCAAAAAAGCCATTGATGACGATCTGCTCGAAGAGATCGAAACCCGACTGTTGACCGCCGACGTGGGTGTTGAAGCAACCTCGGTGATCATCAAGAACCTGACGCAGAAGGTCGCGCGCAAGCAACTGACCGATGCCGATGCACTCTACAAGTCGCTGCAGGACGAGCTGGCGGCCATGCTCAAGCCGGTGGAGCAACCGCTGAAAATCGAATCGCAAAACAAGCCATTCGTGATTCTGGTGGTAGGCGTCAACGGCGCGGGTAAAACCACCACCATCGGCAAACTGGCGAAAAAACTGCAGCTTGAAGGCAAGAAAGTCATGCTGGCTGCCGGTGATACCTTCCGTGCGGCCGCCGTCGAACAGCTGCAAGTGTGGGGCGAGCGCAACCATATCCCGGTGATTGCCCAGCACACTGGCGCGGATTCGGCGTCGGTGATTTTTGACGCTGTGCAAGCTGCCAAGGCCCGTGGCATCGACGTATTGATCGCCGATACCGCTGGTCGCCTGCATACCAAAGACAACCTGATGGAAGAACTCAAGAAAGTTCGCCGGGTCATGGGCAAGCTTGACGAAGACGCTCCCCACGAAGTGCTGTTGGTGCTCGATGCCGGTACCGGGCAGAACGCTATCAACCAGACCAAGCAGTTTGATCAGACCGTTGCCCTCACGGGTCTGGCACTGACCAAGCTCGATGGCACGGCCAAAGGCGGGGTGATTTTCGCCCTGGCCAAGCAATTCAATATTCCTATCCGCTTTATCGGTGTGGGTGAAGGCATTGATGATTTGCGTGATTTTGAGTCCGAACCCTTTGTCCAGGCTCTGTTTGCGGAGCGGGAGCGTCCATGATTCGTTTCGAGCAGGTCGGTAAGCGCTATCCAAATGGACACGTGGGCCTGCACGAGCTGAGCTTTCGGGTCCGTCGAGGCGAATTCCTTTTTGTGACCGGCCACTCCGGCGCAGGTAAAAGCACGCTGTTGCGCCTGTTGCTGGCGATGGAACGCCCGACCAGCGGCAAATTGCTACTGGCGGGGCAGGACTTGGGGCAAATCAGCAACGCGCAGATCCCTTTTTTACGTCGCCAGATCGGTGTGGTTTTCCAGAACCACCAGTTGCTGTTTGACCGCACAGTGTTCAACAACGTCGCCCTGCCGCTGCAAATTCTCGGCCTGTCCAAGGCTGAAGTCGCCAAGCGTGTCGACTCGGCGCTGGAGCGCGTAGCGCTGTCGGACAAGACCGACCTGTACCCGGGTGACTTATCCACGGGTCAGCAACAGCGTGTAGGCATTGCCCGCGCCATCGTGCATCGCCCGGCCTTGCTGCTGGCCGATGAACCCACCGGTAACCTCGACCCGCGCCTGGCGGCGGAAATCATGGGCGTATTTGAAGACATCAACCGCTTGGGCACCAGCGTACTGATTGCCAGTCATGACCTGGCGCTGATCGCACGCATGCGCCATCGCATGCTGACCTTGCAGCGCGGACGCCTGATCGGTGACGGGGAGGCCGCGCAATGAGTGCCACCCGCAGTTCCAAAGTATCCGAGCGCGTAGCTCCAAAGGCTGCCGACCCGCAGCCGCCGAAGAAAAAACACGATGATGACGATGGCCCGACCTTCGCCATGTTGTTTCACGCCTGGGTTGAGGCTCACCGGGCCAGTCTGCTCGACAGCCTGAAGCGCCTTGGCAAGCAGCCGATTGGTAGCTTTTTTACCTGCCTGGTGATGGCGGTTGCCTTGAGTCTGCCGATGGGCCTGTCGTTGTTGCTTAACAACGTCGAGCGCCTGGGTGGTTCCTGGCAGCGTGCAGCACAGATTTCGCTGTATCTGCAGATGGATGCCAGCAGCCAGCAGGGTGAAAATCTCAGCGATCAGATAAAAGGTATGGCAGGGGTGGCTGACGCGGAATTTATCAGCCGCGAAAAGGCACTCGAAGAGTTCCAGCAGCAGTCAGGGCTGGGCGAAGCGCTTAAAGAGTTACCCGATAACCCGTTGCCCGGTGTGGTCCTGGTAACCCCGGCAGAAGTCGATAAAGCGACGCTTGAAGCCCTTCGCGAACGCCTTGCGCAGTTGCCGAAGGTGCAACAGGCGCAACTTGATCTGGTCTGGGTCGAACGTCTGGCGGCAATCCTGAAATTGGGTGACCGTTTTGTGTTTGGCTTGACGGTGTTGCTGGTTTCAGCTTTGCTGCTGGTTATCGGTAATACGATTCGTTTGCATATCGAGAATCGTCGCATCGAAATCGAAGTCATCAAGCTGGTCGGCGGTACTGACAGCTATGTGCGCAGGCCCTTTCTTTATATGGGTGCGCTCTATGGCTTTGGTGCGGGTGTTTTATCCTGGGGCGTTTTGGCATTCGGCCTGAACTGGCTTAACGACGCGGTGGTGGGGCTGGCTGGCTTGTACGGCAGCAATTTTGCCTTGGCGGGTGTGCCGGTAGCCGATGGTCTGTCTCTCTTGCTTGGCGCGGTGCTGTTAGGGTATATCGGTGCATGGATTGCAGTTGCGCGTCACTTACGTGAGCTTTCGCCTAAATAGTTTTCTTTTTGCCTGTTGACCTTTTCAGCTTTTTTTGGGAACTTTTTTCCAGGTTTCCGGTCAACTTTCGCAGTGCTGAACTGCACGAGTTATGTGAGACGGAGGTTTTTTCGTATGACCACTTCTTTGCAACCTGCGTATGCGTTGGTCCCTGGTGCGAACCTCGAGGCCTATGTCAATACGGTGAACAGCATTCCATTGCTGACACCGGAGCAGGAGCGTGAACTGGCCGAGAGTCTCTATTATGAGCAGGATTTGGGGGCGGCTCGGCAGATGGTGCTCGCCCACCTGCGTTTTGTTGTACACATTGCCCGTAGTTATTCGGGCTATGGCCTGGCTCAGGCTGACCTGATCCAGGAAGGCAACGTCGGCCTGATGAAGGCGGTCAAACGCTTCAACCCTGAAATGGGTGTGCGTCTGGTGTCTTTTGCGGTGCACTGGATCAAGGCAGAGATCCACGAATTTATCCTGCGCAACTGGCGGATCGTGAAAGTTGCGACCACCAAGGCTCAGCGCAAATTGTTCTTCAACCTGCGCAGCCAGAAAAAACGTCTGGCCTGGTTGAACAACGATGAAGTGCATCGTGTGGCTGAAAGCCTCGGCGTAGAGCCTCGCGAAGTGCGCGAGATGGAAAGCCGCCTGACCGGTCATGATATGGCGTTCGACCCGGCAGCCGAAGCTGACGACGACAGTGCGTTCCAGTCGCCAGCCAACTACCTGGAAGACCACCGGTATGACCCGGCACGCCAACTGGAAGATGCTGACTGGACCGACAACTCCACCAGCAACCTTCACGAAGCGCTGGAAGTGCTGGACGACCGCAGCCGTGACATTCTGTATCAGCGCTGGCTGGCTGAAGAAAAAGCCACGCTGCACGACCTGGCGCAGAAGTACAACGTGTCAGCCGAGCGGATTCGTCAGCTGGAAAAAAGCGCGATGAACAAGCTCAAACTGTCGATTGCCGCCTGACCGGCCCGACCAAAAAACGCCTCGATCTGATCGGGGCGTTTTTTTTTGGAGGAATTAAAGCCCCCCCTTGCCAGCCTGCTTCGCGCAGGGCCAGTTTGACGGTTGTGCCTTTAGCAACTCTGGATCAACACCATTGGCCCTGAGCAGTGAGTCCACCAGTGATCGGGACATCTCCACCGAATGCACCAGCGACCACACCAGCCCACGCTCTATGCCGCTGGCGTATGCGGTGATTTCATCCGAGACCTCTTCTGCGCTTTTGAGCATCAGCGACACATGGGACAGCGCTTCGATTGCACGGATATCAGGCAGCACGGCAAAGGGTGATTGCTTGCCTGCCCTTAGTGCACGGGTGGGTTTGAGGTTTTCCAGGCAAACGGGCGGGGCCTGAAGCAGGGCGTCGAGAATAAGCCGGGTGGTTTCATCGTGCTGATGATCATCCCGGGGAGTGTGAATGGCTTTGTGATCGTCGGGCGTCGGCTTTTTCATGTTTCTTCCACGGGGGAGCATCGGCGACTGGTGAAGATAGCCCTGTGAGTTTGCGGGTCGCAAGCAGCGCTTGTGTGCATCGTGTTTTCTCGGAAGCGTCTGCCTTTTGGCAGCGTAAAAGTCTGACGTGGGCGCCCGGGGATCGAATTCGCTACACTGGCGCACTTTTACGCTGTGCGTTGGCGCCCCATGACTGTGCTCAAATACCTCCAGGCTTACCCCCAGACCTTGCAAGAGCAGGTGCGCCAATTGATCGAGCGCAACCAGCTGGGCAGTTACCTGAGCGAGCGTTATCCACAGCGTCATGCCGTGCAAAGCGACAAGGCCCTGTATGCCTACGCTCAGGAGCTCAAACAGGAATACCTGCGCAATGCGCCATCCTTTGACAAGGTGCTGTTTGATAACAGGCTCGACCTGACCCACCGTGCGCTGGGTTTGCATACTGCTATTTCACGGGTTCAGGGCGGCAAGCTCAAGGCTAAAAAGGAACTGCGCGTGGCCTCGCTGTTCAAGGAAGCGGCGCCCGAGTTTTTGAAGATGATCGTGGTCCACGAGCTGGCCCACTTGAAAGAGTCAGACCACAACAAGGCGTTCTACAAGCTGTGTGAGCACATGTTGCCGGGTTATCACCAGCTGGAGTTCGACCTGCGGGTGTACCTCACGTGGCGGGATATGCAGGGCAAAACCTGACACTTACTTTATGTGTGGGAGCGGACCCGTAAAGACGGGCAGGAGTTCTGAATGGAAGTCAGCAAAACCAAAAGCAGCTTTTACCGGCGCTTGTATGTGGCCTGGTTGATCGATAGCCAGATCGCCAGCAGCGTGCCTGCCTTGACCGAAGTCACCGGCATGCCGCGTCGTACCGCCCAGGACACCATTGCTGCCCTGGCCGATCTGGACATCATCTGCGAATTTGAACAGCAGGATGGCGCCCGCAACCATGCCGGACGCTACCTGATCCGCAACTGGGGGCCGGTGGACAAAAACTGGGTCGCTGGGCATCTGGTGCAGATCAAGCAGGTGCTGGGTTACCCCTGAGATGTCAGGCGCATGCCGATGTGCGGGATGTTGTCTTCTAGGTAGATCTCGCCCTGGGTGTTGAACCCGTGTTGCTCGTAAAAGGGTTGCAGGTGCGCTTGGGCGGACAGGAATACGGGCTGCCCCGCCCAGTACTCTTCGATATTTTTCAGGGCCTGTTCAAGCAGGGTATGCCCAAGCTTTTGCCCGCGGCCTTCGACGGCAACGATTACGCGGCCGATCACTACGTCACCTCCCTGGGACTCGGGGTCGAGGATGCGGGCGTAGGCCACCAGCTGGTCGTCTTGCCAGCCCATCACATGCAGCGTATCGCCCGTCAGGTCTTGCCCGTCGACGTCCTGATAGGCGCATTTCTGCTCGGCGACAAATACTTTTGAGCGCAATTCGAGGATTGCGTAGAGCTGTTCCTTGCCCAGGTCGTTGTGGTGTTTGCAGAGCCAGTCGGTGGTCACGATCTTGTCCTTGTTGGCGAGTTCATGTCTCGATAGTAGGCGTGATGCCGACTGGCGCCAAGGCCTAAGGTGCCTTGACCAAATGCGCGGCCAGGGTGCGCAGTGGCCCGAGCTGGCGGCAAATCAGCGCCAGTTGGGTTTGTACCAGCCTCTGGTTTTCATCTATTTCATCGGGCATTTGTTCAAGTTCGCCGGCCAGGGCCTCTTCCTCATCACTTTGCACTGCAACGGCCTGCTTGGTGGCCAGGCCCTGGGCAATCTGGTCGATGCTGTCGGCAATCTTGCTCCCGGCCCCTTCAATCAACTGCTCGCGCACTTCGGCAGGCAATTGGGTGTCGCGGTGGGCGCCCAGGCCAGAGAGGTAACTGAGCAAAGTGTGGGACAGCACCAAAAAGCGGAAGCCCATGTCTGCATCCTTACGGAAATGCCCGGGTTCCATCAGCATATTGGCCAGGGTGGTCGACAGCGCCGCATCGGCGTTATGTGCGTTACGCCGTGCCAACCGATAGGCCAGGCTGTCGCTTTTACCCTGGGCATATTGCTGCATGATCTGGCGCAGGTACTGGCTGTTGCAGCTCAGGGTATTGGCCAGCACCTGGTTCAGGCGACGACCCTGCCAGTCAGGCAAGAACAGGAACACCGCCGCTGCCGCGATCACGCTACCCACCAGGGTATCGAACAGGCGCGGCAGGAACAGTCCGTAACCATCGCCCACCTGATTGAAGCAGAACAGAATCATCAGGGTGATGGCCGCCGTGCTCAGGGTGTAGCGCGTGGTGCGGTTGATAAAGAACACCACCCCGGCCACGACGGCAAACATCGACTGCACCAGCGGGTTGGGGAACAGATCGAACAACGCCCAGCCCACGGCCAGGCCGATGGCTGTGCCGATAATCCGCTGGCTGAACTTGCGCCGCGTGGCGCCGTAGCTTGGCTGGCACACGAACAGCGTGGTGAGGATGATCCAGTAGCCCTGGCTTGGGTGAATCCAGTGCACCATCGCAAAACCGATACTCAGGGCCAGGGGCAGGCGCAAGGCGTGGCGGAAGATCAGCGAGGTGGGTGTCAGATGCTGGCGCAGGCGTGACCAGACATCCTTGAGGTTGCGTGGCGAACGGTCGAGCAGGCTGCTATCGGTGGCATCGGCCAGGGTGTCGGGGTTGCTTGCATCGCTCAGCAGGCGGTCGAGGGTGCCGAGGTTGGCGGCCAGTGCCCGCAATGAACGCAACAGTCCGCGCCAGGCCGGGTTGCTCTGGATGCGCAAGTGTTCGAGGGAGGCATGCAGGTCTCCAAGAGCCTCGGCAAAGCTGTCGTCATAGACAAATGGCTGGCGCAGCTTGATCGACTCCGACAGGCGCTGGCAGGCCACGCCTTGCTGACGCAGCAGGCGCTGGCAGCGGAACATCACATCACTGTGGAAGAAGGCATCGGCCAGGGCGTTGTACGGGTAGTGCGATGAGCTGGCTCGCTCGTGGATGTCCTGCGCGAGGAAATACAGCTTGAGGTAGCGGCTGAGTTTGGAGCCTGGCCGAGTATTGCCGACCCGGTGCAGGATGATTTCCTTGGCGGTGTTCAGCGCCGCCACCACCCTGCCGTTTTGCCGGGCCAGTTCCAGCCGGCCCGCTTCCACGTCCAGTTTGCGGATGGGCTCGAACAGCGCCGACTTGATTTTCAGGTACAGGCCAAGTTCCCAGAACAACCGGGCCAGGCTCTGTTGCACCGGCTGATTGGAAAACAGCGCCTGCCACAGCACCGACAGTATCCCGTACCAGGCGGCACCGGCCACCAGCAGCAAGGGTTCATGCCAGAAGTTGGTGACTTCGCCGCCGCGTTGATCCACGCCGATCATGGTGTACACGGCCAGAATCAGTGTGGCTGAAGCAATCGCCCCGTAGCGCTCGCCCAGCGCGCCGAGCATGGTCAGGCCGAAACTGGCCAGGGCCAGCGCGCAGACCATCAGCCAGGGGTAGGGGAAAAGCAACTCGACACTCAGGGCCGAGGCGGTGAAACACACCAGCGTCACCAGCAAGGCGTTGAGACGGCCTTGCCAGCTGTCATCGGTTTCAGACAGGGCGCTGGCGATAATCCCCAGAAACAGCGGGATCAGCAGCGACATCTCATCCTGATACCAGCAAAAAGCCATGCTGCCGGTCAGGGCGACAAATACCCGCACGCTGTAACTGAACTTGTCCAGTGCCCACAGGCGACGCAGGGAATGCTGAAAGCTTTTCGATGACATGAAGTGGCGGTGCCTGGCTCGTGATTCGCTAACTTGAGCCAGATAAGACGACAGCGCAATGGGGCTGTCACATCGAACCAAAAATATTTTTTATGCAGGGGGCGGGTCAGACGAACTGCGCCGCCGCATACCCCGATGCCCATGCCCACTGGAAGTTGAAACCGCCCAGATGGCCGCTGACATCCAGCACTTCGCCGACAAAATACAGACCGGGGCTTTTCAGCGATTCCATGGTCTTGGACGACACTTCGCGGGTATCGACCCCACCCAGGGTCACTTCAGCGGTGCGATAACCTTCGGTGCCCGCGGGGACCACCTTCCAGCACGCCAGTTTGTCCGCCACCTGCGCCAGCTCCGCCGGGGTGTACTGCTTCATTGGTTTGGACTCGAACCAGTGCTCGGCCAGCAGATTGGCCATCTTCTTGGTGAAGATTTCACCCAGCAGGGTTTTCAACTCGCTGTTGGGGCGTTCAGCCTGCTGTGTTTGCAGCCAGCTCAGGGCGTCGAGATCGGGCAGCAGATTGATCTCAACCGTGTCGCCGGGGTTCCAGAACGAGGAAATCTGCAAGATCGCCGGCCCGCTCAAACCACGGTGGGTGAACAGGATATTTTCGCGAAAGCTCTGGTCGTTGCAGCTCACCAGGCAATCCACCGACGTGCCCGACAGCTCGGTGCAGATCTCTTTGAGCTGATCGGTGATGGTGAACGGCACCAGGCCTGCGCGGGTTGGCAGCAAGGTGTGGCCGAACTGTTTGGCGATTTGATAGCCGAAGCCTGTGGCGCCCAGGGTCGGGATCGACAGCCCGCCGGTGGCGACCACCAGAGACTGGCAGTCAACCGGCCCCAGCGTTGTATTGAGGCTGTAGCCGTTGTCGGTTTTTTCGATCTGTTCGACTGAAGTGTCCAGGTGCAGGCTGACGCCGGCCTGTTTGCACTCGTCGAGGAGCATTTCGAGGATGTCGCTGGATTTGTTGTCGCAAAACAGCTGGCCGAGTTTTTTCTCGTGGTAGGGTACGCCGTGTTTGGCGACCATCTCGATAAAGTCCCACTGGGTGTAGCGGGCCAGGGCCGACTTGCAAAAGTGCGGGTTCTGCGACAGGAAATTGTTGGGCTCGGTGTACATGTTGGTGAAGTTGCAGCGGCCACCGCCCGACATCAGGATCTTTTTGCCTGCCTTGTTGGCGTGGTCGATCAGCATCACCTTGCGCCCACGGTTGGCGGCGGTCAGTGCGCACATCAGGCCTGCGGCGCCAGCGCCAATAATCACAACGTCGGTAGAGCGCAAAGCGGTGTCCTCGGTAAAAGCAGCCCTCACCCCAGCCCTCTCCCTGAGGGAGAGGGAGCTGGACCAGGGTGATTTCGAATTCTATGCAAATCTGCCCCCTCTCCCTCCGGGAGAGGGTTGGGGTGAGGGGGCTCTTGAAGCGTCTTACAAAACCCGCACGCGCAATACGCGGCCTTTGATTTTGCCTTCGCTCAGGCGCTGTGCAGCCTGCTTGGCAATGGTGCGGTCAACCGCCACGTAGGCCTGGAAGTCAAAGATGGCGATCTTGCCAACCTGGGCCCCCGGGATGCCTGCGTCGCCGGTCAGTGCGCCAAGGATATCGCCTGGGCGAACCTTGTCTTTACGACCTGCGCCGATCACCAGTGTGCTCATGGCCGGCAGCAACGGTGCGCCGCCCTGAGAGGTGAGGGTGTCCAGGGTTTCCCAGTTCAGCGGAGCTTTCTGCAACTGCTCGATGGCCTGGGCGCGGTGCGCTTCGGACGGGGCAACCAGGCTGATGGCCACGCCTTTTTCGCCCGCACGGCCGGTACGGCCAACACGGTGAATATGGATTTCCGAATCGCGGGCCAGCTCAACGTTGAGCACCATGTCCAGCGCGTCGATGTCCAGACCACGGGCGGCTACGTCGGTGGCAACCAGTACCGAAGTCGAACGGTTGGCAAACATGGCCAGTACCTGGTCACGGTCGCGCTGCTCCAGGTCGCCGTGCAGGCCGACGGCCGAAATGCCCTTGGAGGTCAGGTGATCAACGGTTTCCTGCACCTGCTGCTTGGTGAAGCAGAACGCCACGCAAGACTGCGGGCGGAAGTGGCCCAGTACCTTGGTCACGGCGCTCATGCGCTCTTCAGGCGAGATTTCGTAGAAACGCTGCTCGATTTGGCTGTCAGTGTGCAGTGCCTCTGCTTTTACCTGCTGAGGGTTGCGCATGAACTTGGACGACAGCTGCTTGATACCGGCCGGGTAAGTGGCCGAGAACAGCAAGGTCTGGCGACGCTCCGGGGTTTTGACAATGATGTCTTCGATGGCGTCATAGAAGCCCATGTCCAGCATGCGGTCAGCTTCGTCCAGTACCAGGGTGTTCAGACCGTCCAGTACCAGCGAGCCTTTGCGCAAGTGTTGCTGGATACGCCCCGGAGTGCCGACGATGATGTGCGCGCCGTGCTCCAGCGAACCGATCTGCGGGCCGAACGACACGCCGCCACACAGGGTCAGCACCTTGATGTTGTCTTCGGCGCGGGCCAGGCGGCGGATTTCCTTGGCGACCTGGTCAGCCAGTTCGCGGGTCGGGCAGATCACAAGGGCCTGGCAGCCGAAGAAGCGCGGGTTGATCGGGTTCAGCAGGCCGATGCCGAAGGCGGCAGTTTTGCCACTACCGGTCTTGGCCTGGGCGATCAGGTCCATGCCTTTGAGGATCACCGGCAAGCTCTGCGCCTGAATCGGCGTCATCTGGGCATAACCGAGGGAGTCGAGGTTAGCCAGCATGGCGGCGGACAGAGGCAGAGTGTTAAAAGCGGTGGCAATGGTGGTCACGGGACTGGCCTGCAAAACAAAATGTCGCGCAGTGTACCAGTCCCATGCCCTTTGCCTGAACATTCTGGACGAGATGTCATCCAGTTCTTGGCGAAAAGTAGCTTAATGTTCCAGCTCATGTTCCGAGTTGGCCTTGGGTTTGCGGCCATCCTGGGGTGACAGTTGCAGGAATATCGCCGCTGCAAGCATCGCCATGATCCCTACTGTGAGGAAGGTCAGCTGGAACGCGCCCAGCACCGTGTCCACCCCATCGTTGCCGCCATCCCCGGTAAAGCCGCCAAGCAATGCCCCGGCGCAAGCCACGCCCAGGCTCAGGGACAGTTGCGCCACCACCGACAGCAAACTGTTGCCGCTGCTGGCACTGGCGTCGTCGAGGTCAATCAGGGTGACGGTGTTCATGGCGGTGAACTGCAATGAGTTGATCGCTCCCAAAACGGCCAGCATTGACAGCAACAACGGGTATGGCGTGTGTTCGGTAACCAGCCCCATGCTGGCCAGCATCAGGCCCAGGGCGAAGGTGTTGGCCGTCAGCACGGTGCGGTATCCCACGCGCTCGATCAATGGCCTGGCCACCCATTTGGCCAGCATGGCGGCCGCGGCCAGTGGCAGCATGCTCATCCCGGCCTGTGACGGGGAATAGCCCAGCGCGACCTGCAACAGCAAGGGCACCAGAAACGGCAGGGCGCCGCTGCCCAGGCGGGCGAACAGGTTACCGAGGATGCCCACTGCGAAGGTCTTGGTTTTAAACAGTACCGGGGAGAACAGCGGGTTGCTGATATTGCCCGCGCGTAACCAGTACGCTGCCAGACAGGCCATGCCCGCAAACAGCAGCAACATCACCCGCAGGTGCGGCATATGCAGCTCGCCCAGGCCTTCCATGGCGATGGTGATAAACACCATCGCCGCGCCAAACAGCACAAAACCCAACCCGTCAAAACGGGTGCGCTCGCTGCCGCGCAAATCCGGAATGAAGTGCCAGACGGCCCAGCAACCGAGAACGCCCACGGGCAGGTTGATCAGGAAAATCCAGTGCCAGCTCAGGTACTGCACCATCCAGCCGCCCATCGTGGGGCCGATCAGCGGGCCGAGCAGGCCGGGAATGGTGATAAAACCCATGATCCGCACCAGCTCCGAGCGCGGATAGGCCTTGAGCACCACCAGCCGGCCGATGGGCAACATCAGGGCACCACCCAGGCCCTGGACGATCCGTGCGCCGATCAGCTCGTTGAGAGTGCCGGACAGGGCGCAGAGCAACGAGCCGAAACTGAACAGCAGGATGGCGCTGAAAAAGATTTTTTTGGTGCCGAAGCGGTCGGCGATCCACCCCGAGGCCGGGATCAGCAAGGCGACGGTGAGCATGTAGGCAACGATTACACCCTGCATGCGCAGCGGGTTTTCGTCGAGGTCGCGGGCCATGTCGGGCAGGGCGGTGTTGAGGATGGTGCCATCGAGCGACTGCATGAAAAACGCGATGGCCACCACCCACGGCAACCAGCGCAGGGTTTCAGGGCTTAGAACCGGGCGTACGGGCATAGGACCTCTTTTTATGGACTGTCGATAATCCTCTGTGGGAGCGGGCTTGCTCGCGATGCAGAGGCCCGGGTTTTTTCAGGTAAACCGCAGCGACGCAATCGCGAGCAAGCCCGCTCCCACAGGTGTTACAGCGTCAGCGTGAGCTTTTTGACCAATGCCCCCGGCAGCAGATTTGACGCCGTCTGGCGTTGGTCGTAGGTGCTGGCCGACAGCAACAACTCACGCTCGGCTGTCAGCGCTTCCAGTTGTGAACCCAGCAGACTATAGACGCTGTCATCAAAGCGCATGGTGTTGACCGGGGCCTTTATCTCGCCGTTTTCCACCCAGAAAGTGGCAAAGCGGGTCATGCCGGTCAGGCGGGCGGCCGGTTGGTCCGAGTAGTTCAGGTACCACAGGTTGCTGATATACAACCCGGTGCCCAACTGCTTGAGGATGTCGGCCTGTTCGAGGGAGCCTGCCGCCATTGCCAGCGCACTCGGGGCCTCGTACTCCGGAGCACCGTTGACCTCAAGGCCATATTCAGCAGCACTGCGCGAGCTCACCAGTTGCTGCTCGGCCTTGCCGTGTTTGA
This sequence comes from Pseudomonas sp. FSL W7-0098, assembly GCF_005930585.1. Taxonomy (NCBI): domain Bacteria; kingdom Pseudomonadati; phylum Pseudomonadota; class Gammaproteobacteria; order Pseudomonadales; family Pseudomonadaceae; genus Pseudomonas; species Pseudomonas sp. FSL W7-0098. The sequence continues at coordinate 78,320 of NZ_RXHW01000004.1, read as the reverse complement.
CCAGCGACAAGTCCTGACGCGGATACCCCTCGCCGGAAAACGCCGGGCTCAGGGACTGGCTGACCTGCTCGTCAAACGACACCAGCGGGCTCAGTTGGGCATCGCCCGCGTAGAGCTTTTGCAGCGGGCTGGATTTGCTGGCCAGTGCCTGGGCCGAAAAACCGCCCCAGCACAGCATGCTCATCACTTCTTCCAGCGCCGCCGGCGCCAGGTAGGCTCGGTACTCACCGGGCGCCAGGGCATGCAGCGGGCGATCGAGGAAACTCAGTTGCTCGCGGGCCAGTTGCATGCGCCGGGCGAAACGTTCGCTGTCCCAGTCGGCGCCGGCGTAGCTGGCCTTGACCGCCTGACCGTTGCTGTGGAACAAACTCCAGTCGAAATTGAAGCTATTGGCCTGATGCCAGCCAAACGCGCCCTCGGAGCTGGCATAGCCGTAGCTGATCGGGCCGCTGGCATAAAATCCGACCAGATCTACGCCTTTGGATGCACTGCGGATTTCTTCCAGAACCCGGGCCGTGTCCGGCAGGGGCTGGTTCTGCACGTTATGGCTCTTCCACGGCTGCGGGTTGAGCAGTAAATACGGATCGGCGGGCAACAATGGCAAGGTGTCGCGCAGTTGCCGCAGGGCATCGGCCAGGCGCTGTTTGTCGACATTAGGCTCGCCAGCCAGGGTGAGGTTCACATCGGCGTGGCGGCCGTCGTGGATCAGCTTCAGGCTCAGGCTGGCCTGTTGCACCTGCCCGGCCTGACGCACCTTGCCCTTGTTGAAACGGATAAATTCCGATGCTTCGCCGTTATAGCCCAGGGTGAACTGCTCAGGCGCAAGGATCGCTTTGCCCAACCACTCGACCAACCCCTTGAACTGCTCGGCCTGACTCAATGGGGTACTCATCAGGCATCACCTCCAAACACATCGATTTGACTGAACACGCAGGCGGGGGACGCATGGCCCACGCGGATCACCTGGTTGGGTTCGCCCTTGCCGCAGTTCGGGGTGCCCAGCACCTTGAAGGTGCTGGCGTCGCCCACGGCGCTGAGGTTGCGCCAGAACTGATCGGAAATGCCCCGGTAGTTGGGGTTCTTGACCACGCCCTTGAGTTCACCGTCCTCGATCAACTGGCCCCACTCGCAACCGAACTGGAACTTGTTGCGCGCGTCGTCGATCGACCAGGACCGGTTGGTGGCCATCAGAATGCCGCTTTCGATACCGCCGATCATTTGCTCAAGCGACTGATCGCCTGGCTCGATATTGAGGTTGGCCATACGGTCAATCGGTGGCCGGTTCCAGCCGCAGGCGCGGCTGTTGGCCACGCCTTCGAGGCCCGAGCGGAACTGTGACAGTGCGCCACCCAGCGGGCGTAGCAGCAAGCCTTCGCGGATCAGGAACTCCTTGTAGGCCGGGGTGCCGTCGTCGTCGAAGCGGTAGCTGGCGAGCTCCTCGGGGATGGTTGGGTCGAAGGTCACGTTCAGCAGCTTTGAGCCATATTGCAGGCTGCCGAAGTCGCTGGTCTTGACGAAGCTGGTACCGGCGTAATTGCGCTCGTCACCGAGAATGCGATCCAGTTCCAGCGGGTGTCCGATGGACTCATGGATTTGCAGGATCATCTGGTCGGGCATCAGCAGCAGATCGCGTTTGCCGACCGGAGCATTGGGTGCCAGCAGCAATTGCAGGGCCTGATCGGCGACCTGGGGTGCGGCACCGATCAGCCCGCAGCGGCTGATCACATCGGCGCCACCTTGCTGGCCGAAGTTTTCGCGACCCAGGCTGCGGCTTTGACTGTCGTTGCCGTCATAGGCAGTGACGCCCATGCCCGGGTAAACAAAGCGCTGCGCCCGGCGCAGCTCGGCGCCGGCGCTGTTCAGGTAAATTTGCTCGACGTGATTGAGGCCCAGTGAAACCACCCAGCTCACCAGCCGCTCGTCTTTGGGTACGGCGGCTGATTCGGCGCCCAGCAGGGCAAAGCACTCGCTGAGTGAGGGGAAAGCCTGGTCAAGATCGGGTGAGAAAAAGTCGGCGCGCTCATGGCACACCGGTTCCTGGCTCAGGTTGAGCAGCGCATGCCCGGCGATCAGCTGGGCCTGGGCTTCGGCGCGGTCGAGGGCCGCCTGCAGGCCGGCCTGGGACAGGTCGTTGGTGGCGGCGTAGGCTTCGATACCGCGCAACCGCACGGTGAGCATGGCGCCCTGGTCGTGACTGAATGAGGGAGGCTCTGCGACGTTCTTGCGTACCGACAGGTATTGCCCGGACTCGCGTACATAGCGTAACGAAAAGAACTCGGCCCGGGTGCGCAGCGCGGCAAAGCGCTGCTTGAGCTGAGGGTAGAAATCGAACATGCACAGACCTCCTTGGACTTGGTGGGTCTGTGGGAGCGGGCTTGTTCACGATGCAGGCAGTGCGGTTAACCCGCTGGACCGCGGTGATGCCATCGCGAGCAAGCCCGCTCCCACAGGGGCGCGCGTAGCGTGTTAAACCGGGCAACCCTTGGCGCGCAGGATGGCGTCAAAACGGTCCGGGTCCAGGGTGCCTTCTTTGATTGCCTTGAGCGTTGCCTGTTCACGGGCCAGCAGATCGTGGCAACGGATCAGCAATTCCGGCAGTTCACTGCGCGAAGCCGCAACCACGCCGTCACCGTCGCCGATCATCAGGTCGCCTGGCATTACCAGCATACCGGCACACGAGATGGGGACGTTGATTTCGCCGCCGCCGTCAGTGCTCGGACCGCGATGTACGCCGCCGATGGCATAGGCGGGCAGTTCACCGGTCTGCCACTCGTCGAGGTCGCGCAGGGCGCCGTTGATCACCACGCCGACAATCCCGGCCTTGAGGGCCATGGCACGCATGATGCCGCCGAACACGGCACGGGTCAGGTCGGCACTGCCGTCGATCACCAGTACATCGCCGGGGCGGGCCATTTGCATGGCTTTGAGGATCATCAGGTTGTCGCCCGGGCGTACACGGACGGTCAGCGCGCTGCCCAGCATCGGGCGGGTACCGTGGAACGGCTTGAGGCCCAGACCACCCACGTTGCGGCCCAGACAGTCACTGACTGCGGCTGCGGGGATCTTGCTGAATTCGGTGAGCCATTTTGGGTCGAGAGGTTCTGCGTTTGGATTAATCAGGAAGCCGGTCGGCCATTTGCTCGAAGAGACAACATCAAACATAGAAAACCTCTTGGCCAGGCAAGGCTGGCATGTCGGGTGGGGCGGGGGGGTGTGGCGCGAAGCGAGGCACTAGATTAGGCCTGCGCTGAAGCGGGGGCAAGCGGGGCAAGATGAAACTCAAGAGTTACACAAAATTCGTAGCAGCTGCCGAAGGAAGGAGGCTGCGTCCGGTTGCGAAGCGACCGTGAAACCAGATGACGCGATTCATCAGAAGAACCGCATCACCTGAATTTACGACGGCTGTGCCGCCGGACGTAGCCTCGCTCCGCTCGTCAACTGCTACGGATAGTGCTTACTGCGCAGTACGGCTCACTTCACGCAGCGGCTTGCCGCGTACCGGCGCGTCGCCTGCGACGTAGTAGTCGGCAGTGCTGCGCGGCTCCGGCTGGCGGCCACGGATCTTGTCGGCAATTTTCTCGGCGATCATGATCGTCGGTGCATTGAGGTTGCCGGTGGTGATCAGCGGCATGATCGAGGCATCGACCACACGCAGGCCCTGCATGCCATGCACACGGCCTTCGCCGTCGACCACAGCCATTTCGTCGGTGCCCATTTTGCACGAGCAGGACGGGTGGAACGCGGTCTCGGCGTGTTCGCGGATAAAGGTATCCAGCTCTTCGTCGGTCTGCTTGTCGATGCCCGGGCTGATTTCACGGCCACGAAATGCATCCAGTGCTGGCTGCTGCATGATTTCACGGGTCAGGCGGATGCCGTCGCGGAATTCCTGCCAGTCCTGCTCGCTGGCCATGTAGTTGAACAGGATGCTCGGATACTCGCGCGGGTCCTTGGACTTCACATTGATCCGGCCACGGCTCGGCGAACGCATGGAGCCCATGTGCGCCTGGAAACCGTGTTCTTTCACCCCGTTGCTGCCGTTGTAGTTAATCGCTACCGGCAGGAAGTGGTACTGGATGTTCGGCCATTCGAATTCTTCGCGGGTGCGGATAAAACCACCGGCTTCAAACTGGTTGCTGGCACCGATGCCTTTGCCCAGGAACAGCCACTCGGCACCAATGGCCGGCTGGTTGTACCAAAGCAGCGACGGGTACAGCGACACCGGCTGGGTGCAGGCGTATTGCAGGTACAACTCAAGGTGATCCTGCAGGTTCTGGCCAACGCCCGGGAGGTCGTGCACCACCGGGATATCGAGGCTGTTGAGCAGTTCGGCCGGGCCGACGCCGGAGCGTTGCAGCACGGTTGGCGAGCCGATTGCGCCGCTGCACAGCAGCACTTCCTTGCGGGCCTTGGCCTGGATGCGGGTGTCGCTGTCGCCGACCATATAGGAAACGCCAACGGCGCGTTTACCTTCAAACAGGATCTTGTCGGTCAGGGCGTGGGTGACGATTTTCAGGGTCGAACGCTGCTTGGCCGTGTCCAGGTAGCCGCGGGCGGTACTGGCGCGACGGCCGTTCGGCGTCACGGTACGGTCCATCGGGCCGAAACCTTCCTGCTGATAGCCGTTCAGGTCTTCGGTGCGCGGGTAACCGGCCTGTACACCGGCTTCAACCATGGCGTGGAACAACACGTTGTTCCCGGCTTTGGGCGTGGTCACGCTGACCGGACCATCGCCACCGTGGTAGTCGTTGGGGCCGATATCGCGGGTTTCGGCTTTGCGGAAGTACGGCAGGCAGTCCAGGTACGACCAGTCTTCGAGGCCCGGGTATTTCGCCCAGCCGTCGTAGTCCATCGCGTTACCGCGGATGTAGCACATGCCGTTGATCAGGGACGAACCGCCCAGGCCCTTGCCGCGGCCACATTCCATGCGACGGTTATCCATGTGTGGCTCTGGATCGGTCTCGAAGGCCCAGTTGTAGCGACGCCCTTGCAGCGGGAATGCCAGCGCCGCAGGCATCTGCGTGCGGAAGTCGAAACGGTAGTCCGGGCCGCCTGCTTCAAGCAGCAGCACGGTGACGCCTTGGTCTTCAGTCAGACGGGTCGCCAGGGTGTTACCGGCAGAGCCGGCACCAATGATGATGTAATCGAATTCTTGGGACATAAATGCACCCTCTTTGAAGTTGTGGCAGAGCTTGTGGGAGCGAGCCTGCTCGCGATTGCATCAGCGCGGTGCAACTGATGCACCGCGTCGCCTGTATCGCGAGCAAGCCCGCTCCCACAGGGTTTATGCGGGCCTGTCGGTTTAGAACACCGAAACGTAGTCGCCCAGCTCTACCTGTACCGATTTGATCTGGGTGTACTGAGCCAGCGAGCTGATACCGTTTTCACGGCCAATGCCCGATTGCTTGTAGCCGCCCACCGGCATTTTTGCGTCGGACTCACCCCAGGCGTTGATCCAGCAAATGCCCGCTTCCAGCTGATGAATCACGCGGTGAGCGCGGTTCAGGTCCTTGGTCACGACGCCGGCAGCCAGGCCGAACTCGGTGTCGTTGGCGCGGCGGATCACTTCTTCTTCGCTGTCGTAGGTGAGGATGCTCATGACCGGGCCGAAGATTTCTTCTTTGACGATGGTCATGTCATCGGTGCAGTCGGTGAACACGGTCGGTGCCACGAATGCGCCTTTGGCCAGATCACCTTCGGTCAGGCGTTCACCGCCGCACAGCAGGCGGGCGCCTTCTTCTTTGCCCTTGGCAATGTAGCCCAGCACGCTTTCCATGTGAGCAAAGCTGACCAGCGGGCCGAAGTTGGTGTTTTCGTCTTGCGGGTTGCCGATACGGATGCGCGCTACGCGCTCCAGAATCTTGGCTTCAAACGCCGCTTTCATGGCCGTCGGGATAAATACGCGGGTGCCGTTGGTGCACACCTGGCCCGAGCTGTAGAAGTTAGCCATCATCGCGGTATCCGCGGCGCGATCCAGGTCGGCGTCGTCGAAAATGATCAGCGGTGATTTGCCGCCCAGTTCCATGGTCACGTCTTTGAGCGACGACTGGGTAGCACTGGCGGTGACTTTCTTGCCGGTATCGGTGCCGCCGGTGAACGAGATTTTCGCGATGCGCGGGTGCTCGGTCAGCCAGGTGCCCACTTCACGGCCGCTGCCAGTTAGAACGTTGAACACGCCGTCCGGCAGGCCCGCTGCGGTGAAGACTTCGGCGAGCTTCAGGGTAGTCAGGGAAGTGACTTCACTTGGCTTGAAGATCATTGCGTTGCCGGCAGCCAGGGCCGGTGCGGATTTCCACAGGGCGATCTGGATCGGGTAGTTCCACGCGCCGATACCGGCCACAACGCCCAACGGCTCGCGACGGGTGTACACGAACGAAGTGTCGCGCAGCGGGATTTGCTCGCCTTCGATGGCGGGCGCCAGGCCAGCGTAGTACTCCAGTACGTCGGCGCCGGTGACGATGTCGACATAACGGGTTTCGGAGTACGACTTGCCGGTGTCCAGGGTTTCCAGGGCGGCCAGTTCATCGTTGCGCTCGCGCAGGATTTCCACGGCGCGCCGCAGGATTCGCGAACGCTCCATGGACGTCATGGCGGCCCAGATTTTCTGGCCTTTTTCGGCGCTGACTACAGCGCGCTCGACGTCTTCTTTGGTAGCGCGTTGCACTTGCGCGAGGACTTCGCCGTTAGCCGGGTTGATGGCATCGAAAGTAGCGTCGCTACCGGCGTCGGTGTAGCCGCCGTCGATGTAGAGTTTTTGCAGTTCGAAACGGGCCATAAAATCCTCGCAAGTGCAGACAAGTGGTGGGCGTTAATCGTGAGTCGGGTGCCCTCTAGCTGTGGCACCGCAGATTCACGACAGTTCAGGGGTTAAGCGTTAATTGGGCCTAACTCACCTGTTTCGCCAGTTGTAGATCCATATATTCGTAGCAGATGCGTTGTGCCTGGTCGGTGTCGAAGCCGTCACCGGAAAGGGCACCCCGCAACCATAGACCATCGATGAGCGCTGCCAGGCCTCGTGCTGCATTGCGGGCCTGGGCCTGGGGCAACACCCGGCGGAACTGGCAGCACAGATTGGAGTACAAGCGGTGGTCGTTGATCCGCTGCAATCTGTGCAACGACGGTTGGTGCATGCTGGCCGCCCAAAAGGCCAGCCAGGTTTTCATTGCCGGGCCATTGACCTGGCTGGCGTCGAAGTTGCCCTCGACGATGACCTGTAAATGAGCCCGCGGGCTGTCGTCGCCCAACGCCTGGCGGCGCTCGGTGACGTTGTCGATCAAGACGTTCATCAAGTACCGCATGGTGGCGGCAATCAGACCGTTCTTGTCTTTGAAGTAGTGACTGATGATGCCGTTGGACACACCGGCCAGACGGGCAATCAGCGCAATGCTGGCATCTGCCATCCCGACCTGATCGACAGCCGTCAATGTGGCTTCGATCAACTGCTGGCGGCGTATGGGTTGCATACCGACCTTGGGCATTTCGCAAATCTCCTTGGGCCGGCGGTCAGTGCAAAAACATCACTGAACGGCAGCCAGTCTATTTTGTTTTGATTGAACGTTCAATCAACAAAGAATAAGCTCTGCGACAAATCGTCGCGATTTATGTCGTTTTCCTACGCATGAATGGCGCAAATCGACACGGTAAATTCCCATGGAACCCAAGCAGAAGCAGGCTTTCGCAGGCGCTGACGGGAGATCCAAACAGGCACAACGCATCAGACCACGCGGGGCAGCCCTTGATTTCAAGGGGACGCACACAGGATTTGAACGCGGTCTGGGCGGGTCCGGTTTTTTAGCGGTGTCTTTATATCACTCGACCGTTGGTCGCTATCTAGGCGAATGGTCGTGTGGTGCGTTGCCTTAAGTCCTTGTCTCGCACTCCCTGGAGCATCCGTGCAATGAGTTCTGCCTCTCTTATAAAGACCCCACCGCAAAAGGTGACGGTCAACGGTTGGGTGTTTTACACCTCCACTGCCTTGATACTTTTGCTGACTGCCATCCTGATCATTGCTCCCGAAGAAGCGGGCCGTATCCTGGGTGTGGCCCAGGAATGGCTGTCGCGCAGCTTCGGCTGGTACTACATGGTAGTCATCGCTGCTTATCTGATCTTTGTGGTCGGGTTGGCGTTTTCGTCCTACGGAAAATTGAAACTGGGAACGAAACAGGACACCCCGGATTTCAGCTATGGCGCCTGGGCCGGGATGCTGTTCTCGTCCGGTATCGGTATTTCGCTGCTGTACTTCGGCGCATCCGAGCCGCTGGATCACTACTTCAACCCGCCTGAAGGCGTGTCGGGCAGCCATGAAGCAGCGCGCCAGGCGTTGCAACTGACTTTCCTGCACTGGGGTCTGCATGGCTGGGCGATTTACGCGCTGGTCGGTCTGGCCGTGGCCTATTTTGCCTACCGTCACAACCAGCCGCTGGCGTTGCGTTCGGCGCTGTATCCGTTGATGGGCGAGCGCTGGGTCAAAGGTGCTGCGGGCCATGCGGTGGATGGCTTCGGTATGTTCGTGACACTGCTGGGCCTGGTGACCAACCTGGGCATTGGTTCGATGCAAGTGTCGTCGGGGCTTGAGAACCTGTTCGGCATGGAGCACAGCAACACCAACCTGTTGATCGTGATCATCGTGATGAGCACCGTGGCGACCATTGCTGCAGTCTCGGGCGTTGAAAACGGCATCCGCCGACTGTCCAACCTGAACATTATCCTGTTCAGTGGCCTGCTGATTTTCGTGCTGCTGTTCGGTCCGACCCTGCACCTGCTCAACGGTTTTGTGCAAAACACCGGCGATTACCTCAACGGTATCGTGATGAAAACCTTCGACCTGTACGTGTACGAAGGCGACAGCAGGAAAACCGAAGGCTGGCTGGGCCTGTGGACTCTGTTCTACTGGGCCTGGTGGATTTCCTGGGCCCCATTTGTCGGGATGTTTATCGCGCGTATTTCCCGTGGTCGCACGGTGCGTGAACTGGTGGCGGGCGTGCTGTTGATTCCGCTGGGCTTCACCTTGGCCTGGTTGTCGATCTTCGGTAACTCGGCGCTGGACCTGGTGGTTAACCACGGTGCCGTGGAGCTGGGTAAAACGGCGCTTGAGCAGCCGTCGATGGCGATTTATCAACTGCTTGAGCATTACCCTGCGTCGAAAATTGTTATCGGTGTCTCGATCTTTGTCGGCTTTGTGCTGTTCCTGACCCCGGCCGACTCCGGCGCGGTGATGATGGCCAACCTGTCGTGCAAAGGCGGTGATGTGGACGAAGATGCGCCGCACTGGCTGCGGATCTTCTGGTCGGCGGTAATCACGCTGGTGACTATCGGCCTGCTGTTTGCCGGTAACTTTGCGGCGATGCAAACCATGGTGGTACTGGCCGGTTTGCCGTTTTCGGTGGTATTGATCCTGTTTATGTTTGGCCTGCACAAGGCGATGCGCCAGGACACTCTGGTTGAACAGGAACAAGCCGAGCTGGCTGCCCGTGGCCGTCGTGGTTTCAGCGAGCGGCTGACTGCACAGGACCTGCAACCGACTCAAGCCGTGGTGCAGCGTTTTATGGACAAACACGTGACCCCGGCACTGGAAGATGCGGCGGTACAATTGCGTAGTCAGGGGCTTGATGTGCAGACCCTGCTGGGCAGCGCCAAGCGTTGCATGGGCGTGCGGGTTGAAATGGAAGAAGGCAACCCGTTTGTCTACGAAGTCAGCCTGGATGGCTACCTGGCCGCACCGAGCGAGTCGGGTGAAGACGAAGTGCGCAGCCGTTATTACCGCGCTGAGGTGTACTTGCACAACGGTAACCAGGAGTACGACTTGATGGGCTTCACCCAGGAGCAGATCAGCCGTGACGTGCTCGATCAGTTTGAAAGCCATCGCCAACTCCTTGGCCGCGTATATAGCTAAGAACTGCAAAAGCCCCTCACCCTAACCCTCTCCCGGAGGGAGAGGGGACTGACTGCATGCTGACTCACTATCTCCACAAGTCAGCTCCCTCTCCCTCCGGGAGAGGGTTGGGGTGAGGGTAATGCCTACCCCAGATTCTTGCCCAGCAGCGCGTGATACAGCTCTGTATCCCCCAGTATCCCTACCACTTTGTGATCGTCGTGCAGCACCAGTTTGTTGCCGGTCTGGTAACGGATCTGTAGTGCATCGCGCATGCCGATGCCACTGTCCACCAGGGTTGGCCCACGCCCCAGGCCTTCTACTGCCTGACCGCTTTTCCAGTGTTGCAGGTCCACCACAGCAGCACCCTGGCGCACGCCTTTTATGGTGTTGCCCTCCGCCAGATCAATCCACGAGTCATCCCCCGGGTCGATGCACACCGAGCCATTGATGCGTTTGCAGTTGTCCAGTGTGCGCATCAGGCTGCGTCCGCACAGCACGTTGAGCGGGTTGGTATGGGCAACAAAGGTGCGTACATAGTCATCGGCGGGGTTGAGCACGATTTCTTCAGGCTTGCTGTACTGCACGATCTTGCCGTCTTTCATGATCGCAATGCGGCTGCCCAGCTTGAGTGCTTCGTCCAGGTCATGGCTGACAAACACAATGGTCTTGTTCAGCTTGTGTTGCAGTTCCAGCAGCTCATCCTGCAAGCCCTGGCGGATCAACGGGTCAAGTGCCGAAAAGGGTTCGTCCATCAGCAGGATATCGGCGTCCATCGCCAGTGCCCGCGCCAGGCCAACCCGCTGCTGCATGCCGCCGCTCAACTCATCGGGCTTTTTATTGCGCCATTGAGTCAGACCCACCAGCTCAAGTTTTTCATCCACCAGGGTGCGGCGTTCCTTTTCGGGACGGCCCTGCATCTCCAGCCCGAAGCTGATGTTTTCGCGCACCGTCAGCCAGGGCATCAGGGCGAACTTCTGAAACACCATGGCGATGCGCTTGGTGCGCATCATCTTCAGTTCGGCAGGGGTGCACGAGGCAATGTCTATCTGCTTGCCTTCGTGCTCTACATACAACTGGCCGCGACTGACCGTATTGAGCCCGTTGATGCAGCGCAGCAAGCTGGATTTCCCCGAGCCTGACAAACCCATCAGTACGCAGATTTCACCTTTTTCGATGTCCAGGCTGGCCTTTTCGACGCCAACAATCTGCCCGGTTTTTTTCAGGATCTGATCCCGCGACAAGCCCTGGTCCAGAAGGCCGAGTGCTGCGCGGGGGTCTTTGGCGAAGATCACGTCAACATTATCGAAACGGATAATACTCATGCGTCGGCTCCTGCTTTGGCGTCCGGCTGCTTGCAGATACGGTCGAGCATGATGGCCAGCAGCACGATCGCCAGCCCGGCTTCAAAGCCCAAGGCGATATCGGCAGTGTTGAGGGCATTGACCACCGGTTTGCCCAGACCATCGGCACCCACCAGGGCGGCGATCACCACCATCGACAATGACAGCATGATGCATTGGGTAATCCCGGCGGCGATGCTCGGCATGGCGTGGGGAAGCTCGATACGGGTGAGCAACTGGCGACGGGAGCAGCCAAAGGCCTTGCCCGCATCAAGCAACTCATGGGGGACATCGCGGATGCCCAGGTAAGTCAGGCGGATCGGCGCGGCAATGGCAAATACCACTGTGGAAATCAGCCCCGGCACCACGCCCAGCCCGAACAAGGTCAGGGTCGGGATCAGGTAAACGAAGGTAGGAACGGTCTGCATCAGGTCGAGAACAGGACGCATAAAGGTGTAGAACATAGGTTTGTGCGCCGCGAGAATTCCTAGCGGCACGCCGATGATCACGCATACAAATGTAGCGAACAGCACCTGGGCCAGGGTTTCCATGGTTTCTTGCCAATACCCCAGGTTAAGGATCAGCAGAAACGACAGCGCCACAAAAACCGTGAGCCCCCACTTGCGCTGGATAAAGTGGGCAAACAGTGCAATCAGCCCGATAAACACAAAGGGATTGAACCAGGTCAGGGCAAAGGTCACGGCGTGGATCATGGCTTCCAGCGTGCTGGCGATGGCATCGAAGGTGCTGGCGCCGTGCTGGGTCAGCCAGTCGACGAAGTTTGCAATGTAATCGCCCAGAGGGATTTTTTGATCAATCAGCATGGTAGTGAACGTCCGCATGCAGGGGAATTGAAACGGAGCCGGGCGCAGTTGCCGCCCGACGCCCGCGATTACTTCGCAAGGCTGGCTTTAACGGCCTCAAGCCCGGGCTTGCCATCCACCGTGGTAACACCCGCGAGCCAGCTTTCAAGCACTTGCGGGTTTTGTTTGAGCCAGGCTTTGGCGGCCGCGTCGGGTTTGATCTTGTCGTCCAGCACCTTGCCCATCAGGGTGCTTTCCATGTCCAGGGTAAACACCAGATTCTTCAGTAACTGACCCACGTTGCTGCATTCTTCGGTGTAGCCCTTGCGGGTGTTGGTGTAGATGGTCGCCTGACCATAGTTGGGGCCGAAGAACTCATCGCCACCGGTGAGGTATTTCATTTTGAAGCGAGTGTTCATCGGGTGGGGTTCCCAGCCCAGGAACACCACCTCGGTGCCACGACGCTGGGCGCGGTCAACCTGCGACAGCATCCCCGCTTCGCTGGATTCCACCACTTTGAAGCCGGCGTCCTTCAGGCCGAAGGCGTTTTTGTCGATCATGGTCTGGATCATGCGGTTGCCGTCGTTGCCCGGCTCGATGCCGTAGATCTTGCCGTCCAGTTCCTTGCTGAATTTGGGCAGATCGGAGAAGTCCTTGAGGCCCTTCTCATAGAGGGCTTCGGGTACGGCGAGGGTGTATTTGGCGTTCTCCAGGTTGGCGCGCACTGTCTCGACGGTGCCCGCGTCGCGGTAGGCCTTGATGTCGTTTTCCATGGTCGGCATCCAGTTGCCGAGAAACACGTCCATGTTCTTGCCATCGGCCAGCGACTTGTAGGTAACCGGCACGGAAATCATGGTGGTTTTGGTTTTGTAGCCCAGGCCCTTGAGCACTTCGCTGGTAACGGCGGTGGTGACGGTGATGTCGGTCCAGCCGACATCCGAAAAATTGACGGTACTGCATTGCGCCGGTTCTGCTGCCTGGGCGATGACGGGCAGACTCAGCAATGCAGCCAGCAACAACGATGAGGAATGTGTCATGGAGCGACTCCTGTGTGTCCGGGTTGCGGTTTTCGATCGAAAAGCCGCACATATCAGTTGCGGTCGGGCGATGCCTGGCAGGCGTGTTGCCAGCGCATCTTGCAATCGAGTCAGAACCGATCATGTAACAGCGAAAATCAAACGCCTACAGGGGGCGTCGCATCCAGTACAGGCAGGGTCGTATCTAGTACCTGCGAGGTCGTATCTGGACGAATGAGGCTTGAAAACTGTCTTTTTCATACCTCTGCGCCCTATAAAACGTCGGGGGCGCTGGCAGGCAAAGGCGGGTCGTAGCTGGACGTTTTTGCCGACTGCAAACACCCCATGATGCAAGGCATTCACCCCCGAGGTTCGTGCTCATGGCTATCAGCGTGTTTGACCTGTTCAAGATCGGTATCGGCCCTTCCAGTTCCCACACCGTGGGCCCGATGCGGGCGGCGGCGCTGTTTGTGCAGGGCTTGCGTGAACGCGATCAACTGCAACAGGTAAGCCGTATCGAAGTGCAGCTCTATGGCTCGCTGTCGGCCACCGGTATCGGTCATGGCAGTGACAACGCGGTCATCATGGGTTTGATGGGGGAATGGCCGGATGCGATTGATCCGTCCTGCATTGGTTCGCGTATCGCGCAGCTGCGCGAAAGCCGCACCCTGTTACTCGACGGCCATGTACCGATTCCGTTCGACTGGGCGCAGGATATGCGCCTGATAGACGAGAACCTGGCATTTCATCCCAATGCCATGACCCTGGTAGCGCACAGCGGGCACGGCATATTGCATGGCGATACTTATTACTCGGTTGGCGGTGGCTTTGTAGTGGATGCGGCGCAAGCGGCCAGTGGCGTATTGGACATGGATCGCACCGAGCTGCCTTACGATTTTAATAGTGCCGTCGAACTGCTGGACCTGTGCCGCACACATCACCTGAGCGTGGCGGCATTGATGATGGCCAACGAACGCATCTGGCGCAGCGAAGATGAAATCCGCTGCGGTCTGATCAAACTTTGGCGCGCCATGCAGGACTGCGTGGAGCAAGGCCTGAAACATGAAGGCATCCTGCCCGGCGGCCTCAATGTACGTCGGCGTGCTGCGCGCCTGCACCGCAGCCTGCTGGAACTGGGCAAGCCCAATGTGATCGGCTCGACCCTGAGCGCGATGGAATGGGTCAACCTGTTCGCCCTGGCGGTCAACGAAGAAAACGCAGCCGGCGGGCGCATGGTCACGGCGCCCACCAATGGTGCGGCAGGGATCATCCCGGCAGTGTTGCACTACTTTATGAAATTCAGCGATGAAGTCAGCGAAGCGCATGTGGTCGACTACCTGCTGAGCGCCGCGGCGATCGGCATTTTGTGCAAAAAGAATGCGTCGATTTCCGGGGCTGAAGTGGGCTGCCAGGGCGAAGTCGGCTCGGCCTGCGCGATGGCGGCTGCCGGGCTGGCGCAAATCCTCGGCGCCACCCCGGAGCAACTGTGCAACGCCGCTGAAATTGGTCTGGAGCATAACCTGGGCCTGACCTGTGACCCGGTGGGCGGGTTGGTTCAAGTACCCTGCATCGAGCGCAACGCGATTGCCGCAGTCAAGGCGATCAATGCGGCGCAGATGGCCTTGCGCGGTGACGGCCAGCACTTTATTTCCCTGGACCGGGTGATCCGCACCATGCGCGACACCGGTGCCGACATGCACGACAAATACAAGGAAACCTCGCGCGGCGGCCTGGCGGTCAGTGCGGTGGAATGTTGAGCCCCCAAACACCTCTGGGAGCGGGCTTGCTCCTACAGCCTCGGCGCTTTTTCAGCGCACACCGACCCGTTTTGGCGCACTCGTACTTTCGGTGACATTCTGTAACCGAGCAGCTCCTACACCCTTCCCACAAGTGCTACCGATGTGCTCAACAGCCTCGGTCAGCACCTGTGTATCCGTGTTTAACCGTCATTTCCCATCACCCTGCCAGACACATTGCGACGTCGTTTTCAGACTTTGTTGAATAGCCATTCAAGTTTAGGCATGGCATTTGCGTTGTCATTTCAAAGCCCCGTGAAACGAGGGTAATAACAAGAGCCTGTGCCTGAGGCCATCACCCGCTTTGTGTGAGGAGATACCGCGATGACGTCGTTCAACTCCGGGGTCCAACCCCAGAACCGTACGCCTCAATCCATCGGCTTTCTGCTGCTGGACAATTTCACGCTCATTTCCCTGGCTTCCGCGATAGAACCTTTGCGCATGGCCAACCAGTTGTCGGGCCGTGAGTTGTATCGCTGGAGCACCCTCAGCGCCGATGGCAGTCAGGTCTGGGCCAGTGACGGTCTGCAGGTGACCCCCGACGCCAGCATGCACAAGGCTCCGGCGCTGGACATGGTCATCGTGTGTGGTGGTATCGGCATTCAGCGCACCGTGACCCGTGAGCATGTGTCCTGGTTGCAGAGTCAGGCGCGCCAGTCCCGTCGCCTGGGTGCCGTGTGCACCGGCAGCTGGGCCCTGGCCTATGCCGGCTTGCTCGACGGTTTTGATTGCAGTGTGCACTGGGAATGCCTGGCCTCGATGCAGGAAGCCTTCCCGCGCGTGGCCATGAGCACGCGGCTGTTTACCCTCGACCGCAGCCGTTTTACCAGCTCGGGCGGCACGGCACCGCTGGACATGATGCTGCACCTGATCAGCCGCGATCATGGCCGTGAACTGTCGGCGGCGATTTCGGAAATGTTTGTGTATGAACGTATCCGCAACGAGCAGGACCACCAGCGCGTGCCGCTCAAGCACATGCTCGGCACCAACCAGCCCAAGCTGCAGGAAATCGTCGCGTTGATGGAAGCCAACCTCGAAGAGCCCATCGACCTTGATGAGCTGGCGGTGTATGTGACTGTGTCGCGGCGCCAGCTCGAGCGCTTGTTCCAGAAGTACCTGCATTGTTCGCCGTCGCGCTATTACCTGAAGTTGCGGCTGGTGCGGGCGCGGCAGTTGCTCAAGCAAACACCGATGTCGATTATTGAAGTGGCGGCGGTGTGCGGCTTTGTGTCCACGCCGCATTTTTCCAAGTGCTACCGCGAATACTTCGGCATTCCGCCACGGGATGAGCGGGTGGGTTCCAACACTGCGCAGCAGACCACCCTGGTGCAGATCCCGCAGTCCCTGTTGCTGGCGCCGCTGGCCGGGCCGATGTCGGCGTTGAATCAGGCGCGCAATGAGTCGACGTTTGCCAGTGTGAGGATTTAACAATCAAAAGCGCCCTCACCCGGGGTGGGGAGGGCGCTTGATCTGTATCGAGGCGCAAAACTGCTTTTTCTTTTAGTCCCCCTCCCTTCGGGAGAGGGCTAGGGTGAGGACGCTTTTGCCTTACCCGACCTTGCTCTGCTTGAACTGCGCCAAGCCCGGCAGCAACTGCCGGTCAATGGCCTCGCGCACTGCAGGCAAAATGGTTGCGCTGCCGGTGTAGAGCTTTTCGACCAACCCCTTGAGGGCGCGGGCATTGGTCTCGTTCAGCCCACAGACTGCCGTTGTGCAGGCCTGCTCCGCCGTACCTGACACTTCAAAGCCCAGCGAGCGCAGTTGGCCAACCAGATCCTGCTCATCAATCAAATCCGCGTGCATCATGACTTTTTATCCTTCTACAAAGCGCGATCGAAGTCTGATTCTGGTAGGGCTTTAGCCAGTGGGCAAGGGCGGTTTGGTGATATGTCTGATATGCCTAAGAACAGGTCGTTTTAAGGCACAGGCAAGGCAATCAACCGACTCACATACTCGGGTCTCGGCAGATCACGCTGTTGCTCCCCGATGGCCTGCAATACGGCCAGCGTGTGCTCGCCAAAGGGAGCGGAACGCGGGCCTGCCAAGTCAACGTGCAGCAGCATTTGCTCATTGCCCGCGAGGGCTCGCCCATCACCTGCCAGGTGCAGGCTGTGATAGACATGCAGGCGTTTTTTGTCGTGGCCGATGAGTTGGGTACGCACTTCAACGTGGGCGCCGAGCTTCACCTCGTGCAGGTAATTAAGATGCACCTCCAGGGTGAACAGTGAATGACCGCTGGCTTCGCGGCCCTGGCTGTCCAGCCCCAGGCGGTCCATCAGGGCATCCGTGGCGTAGCTGAAAATCAGCAGATAAAAGGCGTCGCGCAAGTGGCCGTTGTAATCGACCCATTCTTCAAGAATGGGCGTGGTGTAGGTGGTGAGGGTGGGCATGCTGTACCTCGCGGTTCGATCAGTCGTTGATGGTCATGCCATGTTTGAGTCTGGTTGCGTTCACCGCTTCCATCACCGCCAGCAGGCAGTCATCCCGATAGCTTTCCAGCGCGGCAATGCTGTGCTGGCCGAGTTGTTCAGTGGTGCCTTCCACCACATCGTCGATCAGTTTTTCGCTCAGTTCCGGAGCGGGCAAATACGTCCACGGCAGTTGCAGCGCCGGGCCGAACTGGTTCATGAAATGTCGCATTCCGGCATCGCCACCGGCCAGGGTGTAGGTCAAAAAGGTACCCATGAACGACCAGCGCAACCCTGCGCCAAAGCGAATGGCGTCGTCAATTTCACCGGTGCTGGCCACCCCGTCATTGACCAGGTGCAGCGCCTCGCGCCACAAGGCTTCGAGCAGACGGTCGGCAATAAACCCGGGCACTTCCTTACGCACATGTAGAGGGCGCATGCCCAGGGATTGATAAACCTTGATTGCCGCCTGAATGGCCTCGGGAGCGGTTTTTTGCCCGCCCACCACCTCGACCAATGGCAACAGGTAAACCGGGTTGAACGGGTGCCCGACAATGCAGCGCTCGGGGTGTGTGGAGGTTTCATAAAATTCGCTGGGCAGCAGGCCCGAGGTGCTGGAGCCGATCAATGCATCGGGTTTCGCGGCGGCGCTGATTTTGCTGTGCAGTTCAAGCTTCAGGTCGAGCCGCTCCGGGGCGCTTTCCTGAATAAAATCGGCATCGCGCACGCATTCATCAATGGTGCTGACAAAGCGCAGCCGGTGTTGGGATGCGCCTTCAGCAAGGCCGCTTTTTTCCAGTGCGGGCCAGGCTTTGGCGACGCGTTTGCGCAGGGCCGCTTCGGCACCGGGGGCCGGATCCCAGGCCACTACGTCCAGGCCGTGGGCGAGGGCGCGAGCAACCCAGCCGCTGCCAATGACACCGCTGCCCAGGGCGGCGAAGGTTTTAATCTCGGTGATAAAGGTCATGGCGTGCTCCTGGATAACAATAATGAGAGTGCGTGGGAGCGAGCCTGCTCGCGAAGGCTCCAAGGGCACCGCGATAACTCAGTCAACAGGCGTTATCGTTGACGACCTTCGCGAGCAGGCTCGCTCCCACAGGCAATGCTGCTGCGTAGTTGCTTAGCGGCGTTCTTTAAGGCCCATCTTCACCCGGCCTTCTGCCGGGCTCAGCACCCGTGCACCCAGGCGGCTGAGGATCTCTGTGGCGCGCTCCACCAGTTGCCCGTTGGTGGCCAGCACTCCTCGGTCCAGCCATAAATTGTCCTCAAGCCCGACCCGCACGTTGCCGCCCAGCAGCACCGCCTGCGCGGCCATCGGCATTTGCATGCGACCAATGCCGAAACCGGCCCACACCGCATCAGGCGGCAAATTGTCGACCATGGCTTTCATGCTGGTGGTGTCTGCCGGAGCGCCCCACGGGATACCCAGGCATAGTTGAAACAGCGGGTCATCCAGCAGGCCTTCCTTGATCATCTGTTTGGCGAACCACAAATGGCCGGTGTCGAAAATTTCCAGTTCGGCTTTAACGCCAAGTTCCTGGATGCGCTTGGCGCCCGCTCGCAGCTGTGCCGGGGTGGACACGTAAATCGTGTCGCCGTCGCCAAAGTTCAGGGTGCCGCAGTCCAGGGTGCAAATTTCCGGCAACAGCTCCTCGACGTGAGCCAGACGGGTCAGCGGGCCGACCAGGTCGGTGTTGGGACCAAACTCCATCGGGTTCTCACCCGGGCCGATATGCAAGTCCCCTCCCATCCCGGCCGTGAGGTTGACGATGATGTCGATGTCCGCCTCGCGGATGCGCTCCATCAGTTCGCGGTACAGCGCTACATCGCGGCTGAACTGCCCGGTTTTCGGGTCGCGTACATGGCAATGCACTACTGTGGCTCCGGCCTTGGCCGCTTCCACGGCAGCTTCGGCAATTTGCTTGGGGGTGACCGGTACCAAAGGGCTGCGGCCGCTGGTGTCGCCGGCACCGGTGAGTGCGCAGGTGATGATGACGTCGTGGTTCATGGGGCATTTCCTTGGGGCGTAGAGCGCCACACCGCAGCCATTGCAGGCTGCGCAGGGCGGGCTCGGTGTTGAATTATTTAGCGCTGAGTTTCAGGTTCCCGGCAGCGGGTTTGCCGTCTACCGTGGTCACCCCTTCAAGCCAGCGCTGCTGGTCTTGCGGGTGGTCCTTGAGCCACTGCCGGGCGGAGGCTTGAGCATCCTTGTGATCAAGCAGCGGCTGCATCATGCGGCTCTCGTCTTCGGCGCTGAAGGTCAGGTTGCTGAGCAAACGGCTGACGTTCGGGCAGCGGCTGGCGTAGTCCGGGGCAGTGACCGTCCACACCGTGGCCCGGCCTTCATCAGGGCCAAGGGCATCTTCACTGCCCGTCAGGTAGGTCATGTCCTGATTAATATTCATCGGGTGCGGGGTCCAGCCGAAGAACACAATCGGCTCATTGCGTTTTACTGCGCGGGTCACCGCCGAGAGCATGCCGGCTTCACTGGACTCCACCAACTGGAACTTGCCCAGGCCAAACTGGTTTTTCTCGATCATGGCCTTGATCTGGGTATTGGCGCCGGAGCCCGGTTCGATCCCGTAAATCCTGCCGCCCAGTTCTTTCTCGAATGTGGCAATGTCAGCAAAGCTTTTGAGCCCCTTGTCAGCCATATAGGTTGGAACGGCAAGCATGGCCTTGGCGTCTTTAAGGCTCGGTTCGGCCAGTACCGTGACCTGTTTGGCGTCCACAAACGGGGTAATGCTCTGGTTCATGATCGGGTTCCAGTAACCCAGAAACATGTCCAGCCGCTTGTCACGCAGGCCGGCGAAAATAATTTGCTGTGAGGCACTGGTCTGTTTGGTTTTATAGCCCAGACCGTCGAGCAGGGTTTGCGCCATGGCGCTGGTGGCGATTACATCGGTCCAATTGACCACGCCCATGCGTACGTTCTTGCACGAAGCATCTTCAGCCGCCAACGCGTAGGGGCTCAGTACCAGCAGGCAACAGCTGATCAGTCGTTTCATGGGGAGGGCCTCGGCAGGTTGTTATTGGGGGATCGGCGTCTTTGTGCACCGTGATACCAAGGTACGCAGGCGGCGTGCTGCGCAACCGCACTGGGGCGACGTGGATTTGCACTGCAGCGACCTGACTGTGGTTCAATCCGCTGAACCGACGTGAGAGCGCCCCCTATGGCCCAGGATTTCTACTTCCTTCTGCTGCCCGGCTTTTCCTCAATGGGCTTTATTTCGGCCATCGAGCCGCTGCGGGTGGCCAACCGTTTTCGCGGTGAGCTGTACCGCTGGCATGTGCTCAGTTGCGGGGGTGGCGCCGTGTTGGCGAGCAACGGTATGTCGGTCAATGCCGAAGGCGGGTTTGAGGCACTTGAAGCCGGGGCGACGTTGTTGGTGGTGGCCGGCTTTGATCCGCTGACCCACGTGACCCCGGCGCTGATTCAGTGGCTGCGTCGTCTGGACAACGACGGCGTCACCTTGGGTGGCATCGACACGGGTAGCGTGGTACTGGCGCAGGCAGGTTTGCTCGACGGCTATCGCCTGACCTTGCATTGGGAGGCGCTGGAAGCGTTCAAGGAGTCATACCCCAAGCTGCATGTGACTCAAGAGCTGTTTGAGATTGACCGCCAGCGCATCACCTGTGCGGGCGGTACAGCCTCCATCGACCTGATGCTCGACCTGATAGCCCAGGCTTATGGGCCTGAGTTGGCGATTCAGGTGTCCGAGCAATTCGTGCTGGGCCGTATCCGTCAGCGCAAAGACCACCAGCGCATGCAGGTCGCCAGCCGTTATGGCATTCATAACAAGAAATTGGTGCAGGTGATTGGCGAGATGGAACAGCACAGCGAGCCGCCACTGAGCACTGCGCAACTGGCGCTTGGCATCAACGTTACGCGGCGCCAGCTGGAGCGTCTGTTCCGTTTGCACCTGAACGACACCCCGCGCAACTTCTATCTGGGCCTGCGCCTGGAAAAGGCCCGGCAACTGCTGCGTCAGACCGACATGAGCGTGCTGGACATCAGCATTGCCTGCGGCTTTGAGTCACCGTCGTATTTCACCCGCAGCTACCGGGCGCGGTTTACCTGTGCGCCGAGGCAGGATCGGGTTGCCGCTACTAACCCTTGAGCAACGCCGCACACGCCGCCTTGTAGGCCTCATGCTGATACTTGTTCAGCGAGGCGGGCAAGTCGAAGGCGTGTTTCTTGTATTGCGCATTGAGGGTCTGTGGCGACAGCAACTGCACCTCGCAATCGTCCAGCAACTGGATGATGCCCTCGATCTTGAAGGTAGTCGGGCCACCGGCAAATTCACCCTTTTTGCTGCGCTTCTTGATTGCAATGCGGGTGATGCCGTTGGCTTTCACAAAGGCCGCTATTTGCATGGCGAAGGCTTTGACGTTGACGCTCTCGTCATCGTCGTCCAGGGCGATTTTCTTGGTGGCATTGGCCCTGTGTTCAAGGCCATTGGCGCCTTGGGCTGCCATTGCAAAAATGGCTTCGCTGCCTTTGATCTCGATACCGCAAATAGTCATAAAAACCCTGGTTTATTCAATATGAAGATCAGTCCTGCCCGATCGATTCCAGAAACTCTGAACGGTCATCGCTGATACGCGCCATGCAATCGTTCTGGGCAATGTTGAACGCTTCGGTGCCGGCGGTGGCGGGGAACACGGCAATTGCGCAATCGGCGTCGCGCTGGTGCAACCACAGGGCCTGGGCGGTCTTTATCTTGCTCAGGATGTTATTGAGTTGCGTCGCGTTACTGCCGTACAGCGAAGTCATGCGTTCCTGCAGGGCTTCGTAGTTTTCGCTCAGCAATTGTTCGGCAGCATTCTTGCTGAACACCGAGCACGCCAGGGTTTGGCGGTCGTTTTCTACCGCGTCGCACGGGTTGTAGTCGGCATTTTCAGCTGCATGAGCGCCGCCGGTGAACAATGCCAAGGCCAGGAGAATCGATTTCATTGCCGCTTCCTAATCCATAGTTGGGGCCGATTCTGGCTTATGCGTGAGCCAAAGAACAGATAGCTCATGACATTGCTGTCGGCGGCTTTGTCGCGTGTTGACGCTTTCGGCAATTGCG
The DNA here is from genome assembly GCF_005930585.1 of Pseudomonas sp. FSL W7-0098. Classification (NCBI taxonomy): domain Bacteria; kingdom Pseudomonadati; phylum Pseudomonadota; class Gammaproteobacteria; order Pseudomonadales; family Pseudomonadaceae; genus Pseudomonas; species Pseudomonas sp. FSL W7-0098. Next base: position 56,011 of record NZ_RXHW01000004.1, on the reverse strand, counting down.
CTGTCGCTTTTGCACCCGGCTGGTTTTGACCCCGGGCCTATGCTGGCCCCAATAGCGCCGGCAGACGATTCGGCGCAGCAAACGCCAATAAGGGGACGCCTGATGAGCCCAACCGAGTTGCACGCAGACAGTATCGTTATCGACGGGCTGATCATTGCCAAATGGAACCGCGAACTGTTTGAAGACATGCGCAAGGGCGGCCTCACCGCTGCCAACTGCACTGTGTCGGTATGGGAGGGCTTCCAGGCCACGATCAACAACATCGTCGCCAGCCAGACCCTGATCCGCGACAACAGCGACCTGGTGCTTGCGGTCAAGACCACTGCCGATATCCGTCGCGCCAAGGAACAGGGCAAGACCGGGATCATCTTCGGCTTCCAGAATGCCCATGCCTTTGAAGACCAGCTGGGCTATATCGAGATCTTCAAGCAGCTCGGCGTTGGCGTGGTGCAGATGTGCTACAACACCCAGAACCTGGTGGGCACCGGCTGCTATGAACGCGATGGCGGGCTCTCGGGGTTTGGCCGTGAAGTAGTGGCTGAAATGAACCGTGTCGGGATCATGTGCGACCTGTCCCACGTGGGTTCGAAAACCTCGGAAGAGGTGATTCTGGAATCGAAAAAACCGGTCTGCTATTCCCACTGCCTGCCTTCCGGCCTCAAGGAACATCCACGCAACAAATCCGACGCCGAGCTCAAGTTCATTGCCGACCATGGCGGTTTTGTCGGGGTGACCATGTTCGCGCCGTTTCTGGCCAAGGGTATTGATTCGACCATCGACGACTACGCCGAAGCGATCGAATACACCATGAATATTGTCGGCGAAGATTCGATCGGTATCGGCACTGACTTTACCCAGGGCCACGGTCAGGACTTTTTCGAAATGCTGACCCACGACAAGGGCTACGCCCGCCGCCTGACCAGCTTCGGCAAGATCATCAACCCGCTGGGCATCCGCACCGTGGGCGAGTTCCCCAACCTGACCGAAACCCTGCTCAAGCGCGGCCACAACGAGCGCGTGGTGCGCAAGATCATGGGCGAGAACTGGGTCAACGTGCTCAAGGATGTCTGGGGCGAGTAACCGCACCGTATTTGTTGCGTAGCAGCTGCCGAAGGCTGCTTCCGGCTGCGAAGCAGTCGTAAACCCATATTGCACATTTTTCCTGTCAGGGCGCAGTGAGCGGTTTTGCGACCGCTTCGCGCTCGAACGCAGCCTTCGACAGCTGCACGGGACTTCATCATCTTTTGGAGCGCTACCCATGGCCAAAATCGCCCCGCAATTACCCATCGAAGTCGACAGCGAAACCGGCGTCTGGACTTCCGACGCTTTGCCGATGCTCTATGTGCCGCGCCACTTTTTCGTCAACAACCACATGGGCATTGAAGAAGTCCTTGGCGCTGATACCTACGCCGACATTCTTTACAAGGCCGGCTACAAATCCGCCTGGCACTGGTGCGAAAAAGAAGCCGAATGCCACGGCATCGCAGGCGTCGCGGTGTTCGAACACTACATGAAACGCCTGTCCCAGCGCGGCTGGGGCCTGTTCAAGATCCAGGACATCGATCTCGACAAAGGCACTGCCACCATCAAGCTGGAACACTCCTGCTTTGTGTACGTGTACGGCAAGGTCGGGCGCAAGGTCGACTACATGTTCACCGGCTGGTTTGCCGGCGCCATGGACCAGATTCTGCACGCCCGTGGCAGCAACATCCGCACCGTGGCAGAACAGGTTTATAGCGGATCGGAAGAAGGCCACGACCACGGCCTGTTTATCGTCAAGCCGTTGTAAGTCGAGGATCGGGATATGGCGTTCGAAGCAATGTTTGAGCCGATTCAAATCGGCAAGCTGACCATCCGCAACCGTGTGCTGAGCACCGCCCATGCCGAGGTGTATGCCACCGATGGCGGCATGACCACCGAGCGTTATGTGCAGTACTACGAAGAAAAGGCCAAGGGCGGTATCGGCCTGGCGATTTGCGGCGGCTCTTCGGTGGTGGCCATCGACAGTCCACAAGAGTGGTGGAGTTCGGTCAACCTGAGCACCGATCGCATTATCCCGCACTTCCAGAACCTGGCCGATGCCATGCACAAGCATGGCGCCAAGATCATGATCCAGATTACCCACATGGGCCGCCGATCGCGCTGGGACGGCTTCAACTGGCCGACCCTGATGTCACCTTCCGGTGTACGTGAGCCGGTGCACCGGGCCACATGCAAAACCATCGAGCCTGAAGAAATCTGGCGGATCATCGGTAACTACGCCAGTGCCGCAGGCCGGGCCAAAGCCGGTGGACTGGACGGGGTTGAGCTGTCGGCGGTGCACCAGCACATGATCGACCAGTTCTGGAGCCCGCGTGTCAACAAACGCACCGATGAATGGGGCGGCAGTTTTGAAAACCGCATGCGTTTCGGCCTCGAAGTGCTCAAGGCCGTGCGCGCTGAAGTCGGCCCGGATTTCTGCGTGGGCATCCGCCTGTGCGGGGATGAGTTTCACCCTGATGGCCTGAGCCATGAGGACATGAAACAAATCGCCAAGTACTACGACGACACCGGCATGCTCGACTTTATCGGCGTGGTCGGCTCGGGATGTGACACCCACAACACCCTGGCCAACGTAATCCCCAACATGAGCTTTCCGCCGGAGCCGTTTTTGCACCTGGCCGCCGGGATCAAGGAAGTGGTCAAGGCCCCGGTGCTGCATGCGCAGAACATCAAGGACCCGAACCAGGCCACGCGGATTCTGGAAGGGGGTTATGTCGACATGGTGGGCATGACCCGTGCCCATATCGCCGATCCGCACCTGATCGCCAAGATCAAGATGGGCCAGGTCGACCAGATTAAACAATGCGTGGGTGCCAACTACTGCATCGACCGTCAGTACCAGGGGCTGGATGTGCTGTGCATCCAGAACGCGGCCACCTCCCGGGAATATATGGGCGTGCCGCATATCATCGAAAAATCCATCGGGGCCAAACGCAAGGTGGTGATTGTCGGCGCCGGGCCAGCAGGGATGGAGGCGGCACGGGTAGCTGCCGAGCGCGGTCATGACGTGACCCTGTTCGAGAAAAAGGACGCCATCGGCGGGCAGATCACCACCGCCTCCAAAGCGCCCCAGCGTGACCAGATGGCAGGCATCACCCGCTGGTTTCAACTGGAACTGGCGCGCATGAAAGTTGACCTGCGCCTGGGCACCGCAGCGGATGCGGCGACGATCATGGACTTGCGTCCGGACATTGTGGTGCTGGCGGTGGGCGGGCACCCGTTTGTGGAGCAGAACGAACACTGGGGCGCGGCCGAAGGGCTGGTGGTCAGCAGCTGGGATGTACTCGACGGCAAAGTGGCGCCCGGTAAAAACGTGCTGGTGTACGACACCATTTGCGAATTTACCGGTATGTCGGTGGCCGATTTTGCGGCGGACAAGGGAGCGCAGGTCGAGATCGTGACCGACGACACCAAGCCCGGTGTGGCCATTGGCGGCACGTCATTCCCCACGTATTACCGCAGCCTGTATCCCAAGGAAGTGGTCATGACCGGCGACATGATGCTGGAGAAGGTCTACCGCGAGGGTGACAAGGTGATTGCTGTGCTGGAGAACGAATACACCGGTGTCAAAGAAGAGCGGGTGGTCGATCAGGTAATCATCGAAAACGGTGTGCGACCGGATGAAGAGCTGTATTACGGGCTCAAGCCGGATTCGCGCAACAAGGGCCAGATCGACGTCGAAGCCCTGTTCGCGATCAAGCCGCAACCGTGCTTGAGCGAGGCGGGGGACGGCTACCTGCTGTTTCGTATCGGTGACTGTGTGGCCCAGCGCAACGTGCATGCAGCGATCTATGACGCGCTGCGGTTGTGCAAGGATTTTTGACCCGACACCGAACCAATGTGGGAGCGGGCTTGCTCGCGATAAACGATCACGCGGTGTTGCTGATGCACCGCGTCGCCTGAATCGCGAGCAAGCCCGCTCTCACATCAGACCTGCGTGGTCTTTGGGAGCTTCACCATGCTCAATATCGTTCTCCCCATCCTGCTGTTCGCCGCCCTCGTCCTGGCGATTGCGGGCGCCATTCGGCGCATGAACATGTGGCGCCGTGGTCGCCCGGCCAAGGTCGATCTGCTTGGCGGGCTGCTGGCCATGCCCCGGCGCTACATGGTCGATCTGCACCACGTGGTCGCCCGCGACAAATACATGGCCAACACCCACGTCGCCACTGCTGGCGGCTTTGTGCTGGCGGCCGTGCTGGCGATCCTGGTGCATGGCCTGGGCCTGCATAACCGCATCCTCGGCTATGCCTTGCTGTTGGCCACGGCGCTGATGTTTGTGGGCGCGCTGTTCGTGTTCAAGCGTCGCCTGAACCCACCCTCGCGCCTGTCCAAAGGCCCGTGGATGCGCCTGCCGAAAAGCTTGCTGGTGTTTTCCGCCAGTTTTTTCATCCTCACCTTGCCGGTTGCAGGGCTGTTGCCCGAAGGCTTCGGCGGTTGGTTGCTGGCGGCGGTTTTAAGCGTGGGTGTGGCGTGGGGTGTGTCGGAATTATTTTTCGGCATGACCTGGGGCGGGCCGATGAAGCACGCCTTCGCGGGCGCATTGCATCTGGCCTGGCACCGCCGCGCCGAGCGCTTTGGCGGCGGCCGTTCAACAGGGCTAAAACCGCTGGATTTAAACGATCGCAGTGCGCCCCTGGGCGTGGAAAAACCCAAGGATTTCACCTGGAACCAATTGCTGGGGTTTGACGCCTGCGTGCAATGCGGCAAATGCGAAGCCGCCTGCCCGGCTTTCGCCGCCGGCCAGCCGCTCAATCCAAAGAAACTGATTCAGGACATGGTGGTCGGCCTCGCGGGCGGCACCGATGCTCACTTTGCTGGCAGTCCCTATCCCGGCAAACCTATTGGTGAGCATGGCGGCAACCCGCATCAGCCGATCGTCAACGGGCTGGTCGATGCCGACACGCTGTGGTCCTGCACCACTTGCCGCGCCTGCGTTGAAGAGTGCCCGATGATGATCGAGCATGTGGACGCCATCGTCGATATGCGCCGTTTCCTGACCCTGGAAAAAGGTGCGACACCGAACAATGGCGCGCAGGTGCTGGACAACCTGATCGCCACCGATAACCCCGGGGGTTTTGCCCCCGGCGGGCGGATGAACTGGGCAGCGGACCTGAACCTCGACCTGATGCGCGACAAGCCCGCCGTGGACGTGTTGTTCTGGGTCGGTGACGGGGCTTTCGACATGCGTAACCAGCGCACCTTGCGTGCCTTTGTCAAAGTGCTCAAGGCCGCCCGGGTCAACTTTGCCGTGCTGGGCCTGGAAGAGCGCGACAGTGGCGACGTGGCCCGGCGTCTTGGGGATGAAGCGACCTTTCAGGCGCTGGCTAAGCGCAATATCCAGACCCTGGCGCAGTACAGCTTCCAGCGCATCGTCACCTGCGATCCGCACAGTTTTCATGTGCTGAAAAACGAATACGGCGCCTTTGGCGGCGACTACCTTGTGCAACATCACAGCACTTATATGGCCGAGTTGATCGATGCCGGCCTGCTCAATCTTGCCGCGGATGCGGGCGGCAGCGTGACCTATCACGACCCCTGCTACCTGGGCCGCTATAACGGCGAATACGAGGCGCCGCGTGCGGTACTGCGCGCCTTGGGTATCGAGGTCAAGGAGATGCAGCGTTCGGGCTTTCGTTCCCGTTGCTGTGGTGGCGGTGGCGGCGCGCCGATTACCGACATCCCCGGCAAGCAGAGGATCCCCGACATGCGCATGGACGATATCCGTGAGACGGGCGCCGAGCGTGTGGCGGTGGGTTGCCCGCAGTGCACGGCGATGCTCGAAGGGGTGGTCGAACCCCGTCCGCAAATCAAGGACATTGCCGAACTGGTGGCCGATGCGCTGATTGAAGACGTCGTGGCCAAACCTGTCCGACGGCCAGAATCGGAGGTGATCGCATGAGTGACATTATCCGCCGCGACCCACGGGCCGAGTGGATCGCCCGTAACCGTCTGCATCCGTTGCACGCGGCCATGCAACCCGTGCAGCAGAGCTGGATGGGGCCCAATGGCGTAGTGCGCAAAAATGTCCATGGTGCAGGTTTTATCGGGCCCAACGGCATCAAGCGCATAGACCGCAGCGGCGCGCAGCAGGGCGGGACCAGCAGGCGCGCGGCCAGCGTCGAGGTGCAATTACCGCTGCATCAGGTCGCGGCCCCGGCGTTTTATATCGCCGTGGTGCCGGATATGGTCGGGGGCCGCCTGAGCAGCCACGACCGCGATCTGCTGGGGCTGGCCCATCAATTGGCGGGCAGCGATGGAGCGGTGCTGGCGGTGGTATTCGGCGAGTCCAGGGAGACCGCCTTTGCCACGGCCGGGGTTGATCGGCTGTTGATGCTCGACAGTGAAGGTTATGCACCGGAGCACCAGGTGCTGGGTTTACGGGCTGTGGATAACCAGTTCACGCCACGCCACTGGCTATTGCCTGACAGCCGCAGTGGTGGCGGTGAATTGGGCCGGCGCTTTGCCGCCAGCTTGGGAGAACGCCCGGCCACGCGGGTGTGGCAACTCAAGGATGGCGTTTGCATCGGCCGTGCCGGGGCAGGTCAACAAGATGTCGTCCAGCCGTTGCGGCGGTTGATTCTGGCAGCGGCCGAGTGTGCCGAGCCGGTCAGTGAAACCCGGCATGAAGCGCTGGAGGTGCAGTTATCCACAGCAGCTGCCAGCTGTTTGCCGCGTATTGAGGATCTGGGCGCGGTTGAAGTTGACCCTGCTGCGATTCCCATGGCTGAAGCCGAATTTATCCTCAGCGGTGGTAACGGGATCAAGGACTGGGGACTTTTCCACAGGGCTGCCACTGCCCTTGGCGCCACCGAAGGTGCATCACGAGTGGCGGTGGACGATGGCTTTATGGGTCGCGAGCGTCAGGTGGGGGCCAGCGGGGTATGGGTCACGGCGCGGGTGTATGTGGCGGTCGGGATCAGCGGGGCGATCCAGCATCTGCAAGGGATTGGTGCCTGTGACAAGGTGGTGGCGATCAACCTTGACCCTGGCTGCGACATGGTCAAACGCGCGGATGTGTCGGTGATTGGTGACGGTACGGCGGTGCTTGAGGCACTGATCGAGGCTGTGGATAACTGGCGCAGCGCAACCTCTGTGGGAGTGGGCTTGCCCGCGATTCGGGCGACCCGGTCAGCCTGATACACCGCAGTGATTCCATCGCGAGCAAGCCCGCTCCCACAGGATTGAGTTCAGTCTGGAGATTTGCAAATGACCATCGCCACCGTTGCACTGGTTTCAATCGGCGCCCATCCTGCTTCAGGCCGCGCCCGTCGCGCCGAACAGGACGCCCGTGCCGTCGAACTGGGCCTGGAGCTGGCCGGTGACAGCCTGCATGTGCTGCACGCGGGCAACCCCCATGAACCGGCCTTGCGCGCCTATCTGGGCATGGGACTGGAGGAGCTTCATGTGCTGGAGCAACCCGACGGCGCCGATGCCGTGCCAGCGTTGCGCGATTACATCCGTGAAGCGGGCGTGCAACTGGTACTCACCGGCAGCCAGGCCGAAACCGGTGAGGGTTCGGGCATGCTGCCGTACCTGTTGGCCGAAGAGCTGGGCTGGCCACTGCTGGTAGGTGTGGCGCAGATCGAATCTATCCAAAATGGCGTGGCCCAGGTGCTGCAAGCCTTGCCCCGGGGGCAGCGACGTCGGCTGCAGGTTCGCCTGCCATTTATGGTTACTGTGGATAACGCTGCTCCCAAGGCGCGCCAAAGCGCCTACGGCCCGGCTACAAGGGGGCTGGTCAGTGCCGAAGTGGTTGAAATCGTTGCCGATGAGTTATCCACAACCGGCGTATTGCAACCTGCCCGACCACGGCCCAAGCGCTTGAAGGTGATAAGGGCCAAAAGTGGCGCAGATCGCATGAAAGCAGCTACCGCCAAGGCGGCTGGGGGTTCCGGGCAAGTTCACAAAGGGCTCAGTGCTCAAGCGGGAGCCGAGGTGATTCTCAAGCTCCTGATCGAAGAAGGCGTTGTGCGCTAGCGTTTGCGGCCGGAACCTGAGCCAGCGACATCATTTGTATTTGCGCTCGCCGCCAGATGCAAATATGGCCTGAGATTTACGGGCGTCAGCCTGGAGTCTTTGCTCGCGCTGGCTGACTAACTGCCCGTAGTACCCCTTGACGCGAAGGGCGTAGCGATTGCGCAGATGTTCACGATTTGGCTTTGTTCCGGCGTTATAGGCGCCCACGGCGTCCCAGCTGTAACCCAGTTGTTTGACAAATTTGGCTAGGATCCAGGCACCGGCCATGACACTGGTGCAGAGTTGAGTCTGTAGTTGATATTCACTAATGCCAAAAGTGGCAAGGTGTTTTATATGGCGACTGTTGACTTGCATCAAACCTATATCGTAAGTCCCGTCTTTATTGACGTTGCGTGCGGCCGGATTCATTTTCGATTCAACTTGGGCAATGGCATGTAACAGCAACGGATCAATGTCATAGCGGTTGCCTGCATCCTGCCAGCAATTGGCATGAGCGAAGGTCGGTGTTAGTCCGGCACATATGACAAGTATAATCAAAAATGAATGTTTCATATAAAGACCTCGCCGTTTCAGATAACGGATAAAGCAGGGGTGCCAATCTAATCGATAGATTGTTTTATCCTGTTGAATCTGCACGGTTTTGTTGATAATTAATAAGGAATCCGCAGTGTTAAGTGTGGCGCGCAAGATCACAAAATTTTCACGTTTAAACTATAAGTATTGGCGGGTTTTAGGGGCGTGTTACCTGCAGTTTTTGTAGGTGGTTGAGTGCCTGTATAAACAGGGTGGCGAACAGGCTGCATAAAAATAAATATAGGACTTATTCGATTGATGGCAATTATCCTTCAATCAAAATTGGATCCATTGAAATGAACCAGCTAATAGTGAGTTGGTTATCTTTTTGTTGGATTGTTCATTTTGTGAGTGTTTAGAGTTGTTTAATAAGGGGAAGGGGCCTTGCAGGCTGAAATTGATATAATGTTTGGCGTGATGCCAAATCTCTAAAAAGTCTAAGAAACGTGGCAGATGATGGTGATCGATCCATTGTTTTTAACGTCTGATATCACTGCCTTCGCGAGCGAGTTTGCGGACAGCATTTTAGGAGGCAAGGTGCTGCCAGGCATCTGCGCAAAGTTACCCCGGGTTTCTGTGTGCCTGCCTGTGGGTAACCTGTCTGTATTTGCTTGCAGGGCCCGGCTGACGTGGCTCCTGCAGGTTTGTACAAAAAATGATCGCTGCCAGGAAATCACACTTGCAGAGCGCTTGCTCTGTTTACCCACAAACTCTGTTGGTGAAGGTGTGGATAAGTTGTTCGCTCTATCCTGCAGGCCTTTATATTAAAGGGCTCCAAGGTGCTGATCAAAAAATGTTCAATCCACGTTGCCATCGTCTTTTGATGGGATAAAACCAGCCAATACAAGGGCTAAGGGAGTTTTCAACAGGGTGGATAAAGTTGCGCACATATTCAGTTGGTCAAACTGTGGATAAGGTGGGTGTGGTTATCTGCAGGCCTTTAAAACCGTGGCTTGTGCAGGTTTGCACAAAAAATGTACAGATGTCTGCCCCGGTAGTGATCCATGACTTCCCCACAGTTGCTGTGGGTGTGCCTGTGGACAAGATGTTGGTGAAGGGCTGTAGCCCTTTGATTGCATGGGCTAGAGGGGAGTGGTTAAAAAACGATCATTAGCATGCAATACATGGACATAAATGAGGCCAGGGTTGTGTGTTGTTGACTTGAATCGGTTTGAGCTAAAAAGAGTCCTGTGCCCCCGTGGAGTAAAACGAATGAGCGTTTCATTTCGTCCAGCAGTGCGTGCCGATGCACGCGAAATTGCACGTCTTTTTCAGATATCGTCCGAAGGCTGCGCCGATTACATCTGGAGTCAGATGGCGCAGCCGGGTCAGCAACTACTGGACGTCGGGGAGATGCGTTATGCCCGTGCGGGGGTCATATTTTCGTATGAAAACTGCTGGATTGCCGAGGCCGAGGGCCTGGTGATCGGCATGATGCACAGCTTTGTGATGCGCGACGACCCGGATGCCCAGCCTGAGACTGACCCGGTGCTGGCACCTTATGCGGATATGGAAATCCCGGACACGCTGTATATCTCAAGCCTGGCTTTGCATAAGGGCTGGCGAAACCTCGGGTTGGGCGCCAGGTTCTTGCTGCATGCCAAGGCGCGTTGCGGCGAACTGGGGCTGACCGGTTTGAGCCTGATCGACTATGCGGCGAACACAGGTGCCCGTCGATTTTATGAGCGCCATGGTTTTGAGATCGTCAAAACCTGCCAGATAACGCCCCACCCGCTGATCCGCGTAACGGGTGAGGCGTATTTGATGCATTGTCCACTTCCCAGTTAATCGCCCCCTGCGCAGATGCAGGTTTACTGGGCAACCACACCCTTGAGATACGCCGCAGGCGCCGCTCCCAGATTGTTCAGCAGCCGCTCGCTGTACCAGTCGACAAAGTTGACCACGCCAAACTCGTAGGTTTGCGAGTACGGCCCTGGCTGGTAGGCGACCGAGTTGATGCCGCGCTGGTTTTCTTCAGCTAGCCGGCGATCCTGGTCGTTGGTGGCGTCCCAGACCTTGCGCATGCGCTCCACGTCGTAGTCCACGCCTTCTACCGCATCCTTGTGCACCAGCCATTTGGTGCTGACCACGGTTTCCTGCGCGCTGATCGGCCATACGGTAAATACGATGATATGGTCGCCCATGCAGTGGTTCCACGAATGCGGCAAGTGCAGGATGCGCATTGAGCCCAGGTCCGGGTTTTTGATGCGCCCCATCAGTTTTGCACAGCCTTGCTTGCCGTCCAGGGTCATCGAGACCGTGCCCTTGAGCAGTGGCATGCGCACGATGCGGTTACGCAGGCCGAAGCTGGCGTGGGCATAAGGAATTTTCTCGGCGTCCCAGGCGGCTGCTGAGGCGGCGACGTGATCCTTGAATGCCTGGTCGGCGCGCGGGTCGGTGACGTCGTCCCATTCAAGCAGGGTCTTGAGCAACTCGGGGTGCGACGCGTTGCAGTGGTAGCACTCGCGGTTGTTTTCCAGCACCAGTTTCCAGTTGGCCTTTTCCACCAGGGTGGTTTGAATCGCCACCTTGGTGTTTTCCATGTCGTAAGGTTCCATATAGTGGTTCAGTGTGGCGAGGAACTCGTCGATGGCGGGAGGGTTCTCGGCCAGGCTGATAAAGATATAGCCGCCCGCGGTTTTGACGTTCACCGGCTTGAGGCCGTATTGCTTCATGTCGAAGTCCGCACCCATCTCGGTGCCGGCAAACAGCAGGCGCCCGTCCAGCTCATAGGTCCACTGGTGGTAATGACACACCAGTTTGGCGACCTTGCCTTTTTCGCTGGTGCACAGTCGCGAACCACGATGGCGGCACACGTTATGAAAGGCATGCACCTGACCTTCTGCGCCGCGAATCACGATAATCGGGTTCTTGCCCACCTGCAGGGTCAGGAAGTTGCCCTTGGCCGGTATCTCGCAAGTCATGCCTGCAATCAGCCACTCCTTCTGGAAGATCTCCTGCATATCGATTTCGAACAGGCGCTCGTCGTTATAAAACGGCTGTGGCAGCGAAAATGTCCGCTCGCGGTTCTGCAGCATCTCGGCGGTGGCCTTGCGTGCGGGTTCCAGTGGATCGCCCAGGCTCAAGTTTGCGGTGACGTCCATCGTTGTAGTCCTCATGGCCATCGGATGTGGCCTAAAAATGGCTGATCAGGGGTTCGACGCAAGGCAAAGCAATACAAGTGGTAGTGGCGCTGAGTGTGCGTTCGAAGTGCGCCGCAGCCATATCTACGGGCGACATGGCCCAATCTGTTCCCGACGCTGAAGGTGCTGTTTTCAGGGGCTGGTCGCGATAAGTATGTGGATGTCGCGAATGGATAAATGGCCGCTTCGGGGCATGCGCAGAATCGCCAGCAAGAGGCCGGCTGTCGGCCGTGGAGAAGCGCATGTCCAATAGCTTTCTGAACCCGGTAACCACCCAGACCTGGGCCAATGGCCGACACATCGTGCGATGCGTCAAAGTGATTCAGGAAACCTGGGATGTGCGCACCTTCTGTTTTATGGCCGACCAGCCGATCCTGTTCTTTTTCAAACCGGGGCAATTCGTGACCCTGGAGCTGGAAATCGACGGTGACCCGGTGATGCGCTCGTACACTATTTCCAGCTCACCCTCGGTGCCGTACAGCTTTTCGGTGACCATCAAGCGGGTGCCCGGTGGCCGGGTCTCCAACTGGCTGCACGACACCTTGAGCGAAGGCCAGGAACTGGCCGTGCACGGGCCGGTGGGACTGTTTAACGCCATCGACGCGCCGAGCCCCAAAGTGCTCTATCTGAGCGGCGGTGTCGGTATAACCCCGGTAATGTCGATGGCACGCTGGTTTTACGACACCAACGCCAATGTCGACATGGTGTTTATCCACAGCGCCCGCTCGCCCAAGGACATTATTTATCACCGCGAGCTGGAGCATATGGCCTCGCGTATCGACAACTTCAGCCTGCACCTGATCTGCGAGAAGCACGGGCTGGGTGAACCCTGGGCCGGGTATCGCGGTTATCTGAACCATAAGATGCTCGACCTGATGGCCCCCGACTTCATGGAGCGCGAGGTGTTTTGCTGCGGGCCGACGCCTTACATGAACGCGGTCAAGCGCCTGCTGGAAAGCAACGGTTTTGACATGAGCCGTTACCACGAAGAATCCTTTGGCGCGACGCCGCCTGAAGTGCGGGCTGAAGCGGTAGAACAGGCCGAGCAGGCGGCAGATGCACCGGAGCCGGACCTGGCGGATTTGAACCAGGTGGAATTCACCGCGTCCGGCAAGAGCATTCGTGTGGGACCGGCCGAGACCGTGCATGCGGCAGCGGCCAAACTCGGACTGATGATCCCCAAGGCTTGCGGCATGGGCATTTGCGGGACATGCAAGGTGTTGAAACTGGGGGGGGAGGTGGACATGGAGCACAACGGCGGCATTACCGACGAAGATGTGGCCGAGGGTTATATCCTGTCGTGCTGCAGCGTACCGAAAGGGGATGTGCGGATTGAGTTTTGACGGGCTTTCGTGGCTCCAGAACCCTGGCAGGGAACAAAGGTTGCAAACCACAGTCTTTAGGGGTCTGAAAGCAAGGTTGCCGCTAGCTTAGCCGCTGACTTTTCTTTATCGTACGCGCCCTTCGAAACTGCTTGAGAACATCACCATGATTGAGTCATCCCTTAGCAAACTGGAACAACTGGTCAGCGACCTGGTACAGCAAAAACAAGAACTGCTGGATGCCAACGAGCAACTGAGCACCGAACTGGCCCAGGCCCGTGACGAGAACGAAAGCCTGCAACTGACCCTGATGGAACAGGAAGAAAAGCAAGGCGCGACCGCAGCCCGCATCCAGGCACTGGTTGAGCGCGCGAGCCCTGTCAGCGCATGAGCCTTGACAGAGACGGAGTAAATGTCGTCTCGATTTTGGGTAACGACTACACGATCAAGGCGCCGGAGGGGGAGCAGAAAACCCTGATGGCGGCCACGGTCATGTTGAAAGCCGCCCTGGCCGAAACGAAAAGAAAGTACCCGAGCCTGATCGGGGACAAGCTGCTGGTGCTGGCAGCACTGAATCTGTGTTCAAAGCAGATTGAGTTGCAACTGAGCCACAAACAGGAACTCGACCGTTATCAAGAGCAAGTCAGCGCCACGGTCGATGTGATTGAGCGAACCCTGGGGCAATCCTGAGTATTCGTAAATCAGTCACCCTCTGTAGGAGCGGGCTTGCCCGCGATGGCATCAGCGCAGTCGTTCAGACTAACCGCGTTGCCTGAGTCGCGAGCAAGCCCGCTCCCACAGTGTTATTGATGTTACGTGCGCTTTAAGCGGACATCACTTCGCGAATATCCGCCGCAAGTTCCCGCACCCGTGCTTCCTCGGTATCCCACGAGCACATGAAGCGTGCCCCGCCCTTGCCGATAAAGGTATAGAAGCGCCAGCCCCTGGCGGTCAGTGCCGCTACGGCCGGTTCCGACAGTTGCAGGAACACGCCATTGGCTTCCACCGGAAACATCAGCTCGACCCCCGGGATGTCACTCACCAGCTGACTCAACAACTGCGCGCAGTGGTTGGCATGGCGCGAGTGTTTGAGCCAGGCGTCGTTTTCCAGCAGGCCCACCCACGGCGCCGATAAAAAACGCATTTTCGAAGCCAGTTGCCCGGCCTGTTTGCAGCGGTAGTCAAAATCCACTGACAAGGCATGGTCGAAAAACAGAATCGCCTCGCCCACCGCCATACCGTTCTTGGTGCCGCCAAAGCACAGCACATCCACCCCGGCTTTCCAGCTCAGTTCGGCGGGCGTGCAGCCCAGAAATGCGCAGGCATTGGAGAACCGCGCGCCGTCCATGTGCAACAACAGGCCCAACTCCTTGCAGGTGTCGCTGATCGCGCGGATTTCTTCAGGGCGGTACACGCTGCCGACTTCAGTGGCCTGGGTGATGGTGACCACCCGCGGTTTTGGATAGTGGATATCTTTGCGCTTGAGGGCGATCTCGCGGATTGACTCGGGGGTGATCTTGCCGTTTTCAGTGCGGGCGATCAGCAGCTTGGAGCCGTTGGAAAAAAATTCCGGAGCGCCACATTCGTCCGTCTCGACGTGGGCGGTCTCGGAGCAGATCACGCTGTGAAAGCTCTGGCACAGGGACGACAGCGCCAGGGAGTTGGCCGCCGTGCCGTTAAAGGCGAAATACACTTCGCAGTCGGTTTCGAACAGTTTGCGAAAATCGTTCGAGGCGCGCAGCGTCCATTCGTCGTCGCCGTAAGAGCGCTGGTGGCCGTGGTTGGCTTTTTCCATGGCGGACCAGACTTCAGGGCAGATACCGGAGTAGTTGTCGCTGGCGAATTGTTGGCTCTTGTCAGTCATTTCCCGGTTCCATGGTCGAATAGTGTTGTGCACTTTATCCAAGAATCTGGCAGGTGCACAGGCGCGACTTAAAGTGCGGAAATGCCCTACAAAAGAATAACCCAAAGGCCTGTAACAAAATGTGGGAGCGGGCTTGCCCGCGATGGCATCTCCCGGTTTCGCCAGACAAACCTCGCAGCCAGTATCGCGAGCAAGCCCGCTCCCACAGAGTTATGGGAAACCATGTCGTAAACGCACCATTGCGTGGCGTCCATGGGCATTTGGTCTGCCTGCGCCAGCTCTACCATCTGGCTCAAAGGGCATTAGCCCCACCGAGACCAAAAGGCGCGCTGGCGCTGGGAGAACGCGATGTTCAGCAAGCAGGATCAGATCCAGGGTTACGATGACGCCTTGTTGGCGGCCATGAATGCTGAAGATCAGCGCCAGGAAGATCACATCGAACTGATCGCCTCCGAAAACTACACCAGCCAGCGGGTGATGGAAGCCCAGGGCAGCGGTCTGACCAACAAGTACGCCGAAGGCTACCCAGGCAAACGCTATTACGGCGGCTGCGAACATGTGGACAAAGTTGAGCAGTTGGCCATCGACCGCGCCAAACAGTTGTTCGGCGCCGATTACGCCAACGTGCAGCCGCATTCCGGCAGCCAGGCCAACGCAGCCGTCTACCTGGCATTGCTCAACGCCGGTGACACCGTGCTGGGCATGAGCCTGGCCCATGGCGGTCACTTGACCCATGGGGCCAGCGTCAGTTTTTCTGGCAAGCTGTACAACGCCGTGCAGTACGGCATCGACACCAGCACCGGCTTGATCGACTACGACGAAGTCGAGCGTCTGGCTGTTGAACATCAACCCAAAATGATCATTGCCGGGTTCTCGGCCTACTCAAAATTCCTCGACTTCCCACGCTTTCGTCAGATTGCAGACAAGGTGGGAGCCTACCTGTTTGTCGACATGGCCCACGTTGCCGGTCTGGTCGCTGCCGGGTTGTACCCCAACCCGCTGCCGTATGCCGATGTGGTGACCACCACCACCCACAAAACCCTGCGCGGCCCCCGTGGCGGCCTGATTCTGGCCAAGGCCAACGAAGCCCTGGAAAAGAAACTCAATTCGGCGGTGTTCCCCGGCGGTCAGGGCGGGCCCTTGATGCACGTGATCGCGGCCAAGGCAGTGTGCTTCAAGGAAGCGCTTGAACCGGGTTTCAAAACCTATCAAAAGCAGGTCATCGACAACGCCCAAGCCATGGCCGAGGTGTTTATCAAGCGTGGCTATGACGTGGTCTCGGGTGGTACCGACAATCATCTGTTCCTGCTCAGCCTGATCCGCCAGGGCCTGACCGGCAAGGACGCCGACGCCGCCCTGGGCCGCGCCCATATCACGGTCAACAAGAATGCCGTGCCTAACGACC
This sequence comes from Pseudomonas sp. FSL W7-0098, assembly GCF_005930585.1. Classification (NCBI taxonomy): domain Bacteria; kingdom Pseudomonadati; phylum Pseudomonadota; class Gammaproteobacteria; order Pseudomonadales; family Pseudomonadaceae; genus Pseudomonas; species Pseudomonas sp. FSL W7-0098. The sequence continues at coordinate 39,685 of NZ_RXHW01000004.1, read as the reverse complement.
CGCAATCACCGTTTGTGACCTCGGGCCTGCGTATCGGCACCCCGGCGGTGACCACCCGTGGTTTCAAAGTGGCGCAATGCACGGAGCTGGCAGGCTGGATCTGCGACGTTCTCGATCACCTCGGCGATGCCGATATCGAGGCCGATGTGGCCCGCCAGGTGACTTCGCTGTGCCAAGACTTCCCGGTTTATCGCTGAGCGCGTTTTTGGAGTAGATCCTATGCAACGGTATTCAGGCTTCGGCCTCTTCAAGCACTCCCTCAGCCACCACGAAAACTGGCAGAAGATGTGGCGCACGCCGACCCCGAAAAAGGTCTATGACGTGGTCATCGTCGGCGGCGGCGGCCATGGTCTGGCAACTGCTTACTATCTGGCCAAGGAACACGGCATCACCAACGTGGCCGTGGTTGAAAAAGGCTGGTTGGGTGGCGGCAACACGGCACGCAACACCACCATCGTGCGCTCCAACTATTTGTGGGACGAGTCGGCGCACCTGTACGAACACGCGATGAAGCTATGGGAAGGTTTGTCCCAGGACTTGAACTACAACGTGATGTTCTCCCAGCGCGGCGTCTATAACCTGTGCCACACCCTGCAGGACATGCGTGACTCCGAGCGTCGGGTCAGCGCCAACCGCCTCAATGGTGTGGACGGTGAACTGCTCAACGGCAAACAAGTAGCGGACGAGATTCCCTACCTCGATTGCTCGAAGAACACCCGCTACCCGATCATCGGCGCCACCGTACAACGGCGTGGCGGCGTGGCCCGCCATGATGCCGTGGCCTGGGGCTTTGCCCGTGCCGCCGATGCTCTGGGCGTAGACCTGATCCAGCAAACCGAAGTGCTCGGCTTTCGCAAGGAAAACGGCGTGTGCATCGGCGTCGAAACCAGCAAGGGCTTTATCGGCGCCAAGCGCGTCGGTGTGGTCACGGCTGGCAACTCGGGGCATATGGCGCGTCAGGCCGGCTTTCGCCTGCCGATCGAATCCCACCCGCTGCAAGCGCTGGTGTCGGAGCCGATCAAGCCGATTATCGACAGCGTGATCATGTCCAACGCCGTACACGGCTATATCAGCCAGTCCGACAAGGGCGACCTGGTGATCGGCGCGGGTATCGACGGCTGGGTCGGCTACGGCCAGCGCGGTTCGTACCCGGTGATCGAGCACACGATCCAGGCGATTGTGGAAATGTTCCCTGTGTTGTCCCGCGTGCGCATGAACCGTCAGTGGGGCGGCATCGTCGACACCACACCCGACGCCTGCCCGATCATCTCGAAAACCCCGGTGCCCAATCTGTTCTTTAACTGCGGCTGGGGCACGGGTGGATTCAAGGCCACGCCGGGTTCGGGCAACGTGTTTGCTGCCAGCCTGGCCAAGGGCGAGATGCACCCGCTGGCCGCGCCGTTTTCCATTGACCGGTTCCACACCGGTGCCCTGATCGACGAACACGGCGCTGCCGCTGTCGCCCACTAACAGGAGAAATACCCATGTTGCATATCTTCTGTCCCCATTGCGGCGAGCTTCGCTCCGAAGAGGAATTCCACGCCAGCGGCCAGGCGCATATCCCGCGCCCGCTCGACCCTGGCAGTTGCACCGACGCAGAATGGGGCGACTACCTGTTCTTTCGCGACAACCCCCGTGGCCTGCACCACGAACTGTGGAACCACGTCGCCGGTTGCCGGCAGTTTTTCAATGCCACGCGCAATACCGTGACCTACGAAATTCTTGAAACCTACCTGATCGGCAGCAAGCCGCAGTTCACTGAGCAGGCAGTACCTGCGGCCACCACGGCCACCCGCGAGCTGGGAGAAAAAGTATGAGCCAGACCCATCGCTTGCCCAATGGCGGCCGCGTTGACCGCACCAAGGTGCTGAGCTTCACATTCAACGGTCAACAATACAAAGGCTACGAGGGCGACAGCCTGGCGGCCGCTTTGCTGGCCAACGGCGTTGACGTGATTGGCCGCAGTTTCAAATATTCCCGGCCCCGAGGCATTTACGCCGCCGGTGCTGAAGAGCCCAACGCGGTGTTGCAGATCGGTGCCACCGAGGCCACGCAAATCCCCAACGTGCGCGCCACGCAGCAGGCTTTGTACCAGGGCCTGGTGGCCACCAGCACCAACGGCTGGCCCAACGTCAACAATGATGTGATGGGCATCCTCGGCAAGGTCGGCGGCAAGCTGATGCCGCCGGGCTTTTACTACAAAACTTTTATGTACCCGCAGTCGTTCTGGATGACTTACGAGAAGTACATCCGCAAAGCCGCAGGCCTGGGTCGCTCGCCGACCCAGAACGATCACGACACCTACGACTATATGAACCACCACTGCGACGTGCTGATTGTCGGCGCAGGCCCTGCAGGTCTGGCCGCGGCACTGGCAGCAGCGCGCAGCGGTGCGCGGGTGATCATCGCCGATGAACAGGAAGAATTCGGCGGCAGCCTGCTCGACAGCCGCGAAAGCCTGGACGGCAAACCGGCCATGGAGTGGGTGGCCAAGGTGATCGCCGAACTCAAGACGCTACCCGACGTGATCCTGTTGCCCCGCGCGACGGTGAACGGCTATCACGACCACAACTTCCTGACTATTCACGAACGTATCACCGACCACCTCGGCGATCGCGCCCCTATCGGTCAGGTACGCCAGCGTATTCACCGGGTCCGGGCCAAGCGCGTGGTATTGGCCACCGGTGCCTGCGAGCGGCCGTTGGTGTACGGTAACAACGACGTACCGGGCAATATGCTCGCCGGAGCCGTGTCCACCTATGTGCGCCGCTATGGCGTGGCACCGGGCAAAAAACTGGTGCTCAGTACCAACAACGATCATGCCTACCGCGTAGCCCTGGACTGGCTCGACGCCGGCCAGCAAGTGGTTGCTGTTGCCGATGCACGCAGCAACCCCCGTGGTGCGCTGGTCGAAGAAGCTCGGGCCAAAGGCATTCGCATCCTCACCGGGAGTGCGGTGATCGAAGCCCGTGGCAGCAAGCATGTAACGGGTGCACGAGTGGCGGCGATCGACGTCAAGGCTCTCAGCGTTGCCAGCCCCGGCGAGTGGCTGGAGTGCGATTTGCTGGCCACTTCGGGCGGCTACAGCCCGGTAGTTCACTTGGCCTCGCACCTGGGCGGCAAGCCGACCTGGCGTGAAGATATTCTCGGTTTCGTCCCCGGCGAAGCACCGCAAAAGCGCGTATGTGTGGGCGGTATCAATGGTGTCTACCCGCTGGGCGACAGCCTGGCCGATGGTTTTGAGGGCGGCGCACGTGCGGCCAGCGAAGCCGGTTTCAAGGCCGTGGAAGGGGTGTTGCCCAAAGCCCTGAATCAGCTTCAGGAACCGACCCTGGCGCTGTTCCATGTGCCCCACGAAAAAGGTACGGCGCGGGCACCGAAGCAATTTGTCGACCTGCAAAACGACGTCACTGCTGCGGCCATCGAACTGGCGACCCGTGAAGGGTTCGAGTCGGTTGAGCACGTCAAACGCTATACCGCGCTGGGCTTCGGCACGGATCAAGGCAAGTTGGGCAACGTCAACGGCCTGGCCATTGCCGCCCGCTCGCTGAACGTGACCATCCCGCAGATGGGCACCACCATGTTCCGCCCCAACTACACGCCGGTGACCTTCGGCGCGGTGGCGGGGCGCCATTGCGGGCATATTTTCGAGCCGGTGCGCTACACCGCGCTGCAAGCCTGGCACGTCAAGCAAGGCGCTGAATTTGAAGACGTCGGCCAGTGGAAACGGCCGTGGTACTTCCCGCGTAACGGCGAAGACATGCATGCAGCGGTCAAGCGCGAATGCAAAGCGGTGCGTGACAGCGTCGGCATTCTCGATGCCTCTACCCTGGGCAAGATCGACATTCAGGGCCCGGATGCCCGCGAGTTTCTCAACCGTATCTACACCAATGCCTGGACCAAACTTGATGTGGGCAAGGCCCGCTACGGGCTGATGTGCAAGGAAGACGGCATGGTCTTCGACGACGGCGTGACGGCCTGCCTGGCCGACAATCATTTCGTCATGACCACCACTACCGGCGGCGCGGCCCGTGTGTTGCAGTGGCTGGAAATTTACCAGCAGACCGAATGGCCCGAATTGAAGGTCTACTTCACCTCGGTCACCGACCACTACGCGACCCTGACCTTGTCCGGCCCCAATAGCCGCAAGTTGCTGAGCGAAGTGACCGACATTGATCTGGATCGCGAGGCGTTCCCGTTCATGACCTGGAAAGAAGGCCTGGTGGGCGGTGTGCCGGCGCGGGTGTTCCGTATCTCGTTTACCGGCGAGCTGTCCTACGAGGTCAATATCCAGGCTGACTACGCCATGGGCGTGCTGGAAAAAATCGTCGAGGCGGGCAAGCAGTACAACCTCACCCCTTATGGCACCGAGACCATGCACGTGTTGCGGGCCGAGAAGGGCTTCATCATCGTTGGTCAGGACACTGACGGTTCCATGACCCCCGACGACCTGAACATGGGCTGGTGCGTGGGCCGCACCAAACCATTCTCGTGGATCGGCTGGCGCGGCATGAACCGTGAAGACTGCGTACGTGACCAGCGCAAGCAACTGGTGGGGCTCAAGCCCATCAACCCGACCCAATGGCTGCCCGAAGGCGCGCAACTGGTGTTCGATGCCAAGCAGTCGATCCCGATGACCATGGTCGGCCACGTGACGTCGAGTTATGCCCACAACTCACTGGGTTATTCATTTGCCATGGGTGTGGTCAAGGGCGGCTTGAAGCGTATCGGCGAACGGGTGTTCTCGCCCCAGGTCGACGGCAGCGTGATCGAGGCTGAAATTGTGTCTTCGGTGTTCTTCGACCCGAAAGGCGACCGGCAGAATATTTGAATGGGTGATCTCATGACCACAGCCAACGTATACCAACAGCGCCCGGAGTCGGGCGCCAAAGCCGAATCCTCGCTGCACCATGCCAGCCTGGCCGGCCTGATCGGCAAGGGCCGGAAAAACCCTGGCGTGACCGTACGCGAGAAAAAACTGCTGGGCCACCTGACCCTGCGCGGTGACGCCAAAGCCCCGGCCTTTGCCGAAGGCGTGCACAAGGCCCTGGGCCTGGAACTGCCCGTGGCCCTGAGCCTGGTGGCCAACGCTGATACCTCGCTGCAATGGATGGGGCCGGATGAGTGGCTGCTGATCGTCCCCGGTGGCCAGGAGTTCGCCGTGGAGCAAGCCCTGCGGGCGGCGCTGGCGGGGCTGCATATTTCGGTGGTCAACGTCAGTGGCGGGCAGCAGTTGCTGGAGCTTAGCGGGCCGAAGGTGCGCGAGGTGCTGATGAAGTCCACCAGTTATGACGTACACCCCGACAATTTCCCGGTGGGCAAGGCGGTGGGCACGGTCTTCGCCAAGTCGCAGCTGGTGATTCGTCATACCGGCGAAGACACCTGGGAACTGCTGATCCGCCGCAGTTTTTCGGATTACTGGTGGTTATGGTTGCAGGATGCGGCGGCTGAATACGGGTTGAGCGTGGAGGCGTAAACCCGCCTGCTGTCCCCTGTGGGAGCGGGCTTGCTCGCGATGGCAGCCCCTCGGTCAACCGGATGCACCGAGTTGTTTGCATCGCGGGCAAGCCCGCTCCCACACCTGTACGTGCGCATTCCAACAACAACCAAGGACTCCCGCCATGAGCCGCGCCCCCGACACCTGGATCCTGACCGCCGACTGCCCGAGCCTGCTGGGCACCGTCGACGCGGTGACGCGTTATCTGTTTGAGCACCGCTGCTACGTCACCGAACACCATTCCTTCGACGATCAGCGTTCGGCGCGTTTTTTTATCCGCGTTGAGTTCCGCCAGCCCGACGGCTTCGATGAACATGAATTTCGCGCCGGCCTGGCCGAGCGCGGCCAGGCCTTTGGCATGACGTTCGAACTGACGCCGCCACACCATCGGCCCAAAGTGCTGATTATGGTGTCCAAGGCTGACCACTGCCTCAACGACCTGCTCTATCGCCAGCGCATTGGCCAGTTGTCGATGGACGTGGTGGCCGTGGTCTCCAATCACCCCGATCTGGAGCCTCTGGCGCAGTGGCACGGCATCCCCTACCACCACTTCGCCCTCGACCCGGCCAACAAGCCCGCGCAGGAGGCCAAGGTTTGGCAGGTGATCGAAGACACCGGCGCCGAGCTGGTGATCCTCGCCCGCTATATGCAAGTGCTGTCCCCCGAGCTGTGTCGCAAGCTCGACGGCAAGGCGATCAACATTCACCACTCCCTGCTGCCCGGCTTCAAGGGCGCCAAGCCCTATCATCAGGCCTACGAGAAGGGCGTCAAACTGGTCGGTGCTACCGCCCATTACATCAACAACGACCTCGACGAAGGCCCGATCATTGCCCAGGGCGTCGAGGTGGTAGACCACAGCCACTACCCCGAAGACCTGATCGCCAAGGGCCGTGACATCGAAGCGCAAACCCTGGCGCGAGGCGTGGGCTATCACATTGAGCGGCGCGTTTTCCTAAATGGAGGTCGTACCGTGGTGCTGTGAGCCCGCGCCACCTTCTAAGCTGCAAGCAGAAAGTTAATCCCGCCAATAACAACTAAGGGTGAATACGATGGCTGACAATCGCGGTGTGGTGTACCTGGGCAACGGCCAGGTTGAAGTGCAAAGCATTCCTTTCCCCAAGATGCAGAACCCTCAGGGCAAGCCCATCCACCACGGCGTAATCCTGCGGGTAGTGTCGACCAATATCTGCGGCTCCGACCAGCATATGGTGCGTGGCCGCACCACGGCGCAAACCGGGCTGGTGCTGGGTCATGAGATCACCGGCGAGGTGATCGAGGCCGGGCGTGATGTGGAACACCTGAAAGTCGGCGACCTGGTTTCGGTGCCGTTCAACGTGGCGTGCGGCCGCTGCCGCAGCTGCAAGGAACAGAACACCGGCGTGTGCCTGACCGTCAACCCGGCCCGTCCCGGCGGCGCATATGGTTACGTGGACATGGGCGACTGGGTTGGCGGTCAGGCTGAATATGTATTGGTGCCTTACGCCGATTTCAACCTGCTCAAGCTGCCGAATCGCGATGCGGCGATGGAAAAAATCCGCGACCTGACCTGCCTCTCCGACATCCTGCCCACCGGCTATCACGGCGCCGTCACTGCAGGTGTTGGCCCTGGCAGCACGGTGTATATCGCCGGTGCTGGCCCGGTGGGGCTGGCGGCTGCGGCTTCGGCGCGCTTGCTGGGTGCGGCGGTGGTGATTGTCGGTGATGTTAATCCGATTCGTCTGGCCCACGCCAAGGCGCAGGGGTTTGAAATTGCCGACCTGTCCAAAGATACGCCCCTGCACGAACAGATCGCCGAACTGCTGGGCGAGCCGGAAGTGGATTGTGCGGTGGATGCAGTGGGTTTTGAAGCTCGCGGGCACGGCCATGACGGGGTCAAGCATGAAGCACCGGCCACGGTGCTCAACTCGCTGATGGGCGTGGTGCGGGTGGCGGGCAAGATCGGCATTCCGGGCCTGTATGTGACCGAAGACCCGGGTGCGGTAGACGCGGCGGCGAAGAAGGGCAGCCTGAGCATCCGCTTCGGGTTGGGCTGGGCCAAGTCCCACAGCTTCCACACCGGGCAGACGCCAGTGATGAAATACAACCGCCAGCTGATGCAGGCGATCATGTGGGACCGAATCAAGATCGCTGACATCGTAGGTGTTGAAGTGATCAGCCTGGACGACGCGCCGCGGGGCTATGGCGAGTTCGATGCCGGTGTGCCGAAGAAGTTCGTGATCGACCCGCACCGGATGTTCAGCAAGGCATAAACACCAGCGCCAACCCTGTGGGAGCGGGCTTGCCCGCGATTGCAGCACCTCGGTTATTGAGATGTACCGAGTTGTCTGCATCGCGAGCAAGCCCGCTCCCACAACTGCGTGGATTGTTTTTACAGGCTGGCCAGCGGCCCCTGATACAGCACGGGGCCCGTCGGCTGACCGGTTGGCGAGCCGCCTTGCGGTTCCAGGCTCACGGCGAGCACCACCGGCACCCTGATGAGTTGCTGCTGACTTTGGCTAAGGGTTATGCGGCCATCGCCATCGCGGGGGATCAGTCCAAGGGACACCGGTTTGCCTTCAACCGGTATCGCCCACAGTTCCAGGCTGCTGCCCCCATCCACCGCCGACAGCTCCAGCGGTTTTACTTTCAGATAATCGCTGTGGGCCTCGATGCTCAGGCCGGGCTGCGCAGTGCCGCTGAGCAGGGTGGCTTTGTATTGCACGCTGTCGCGATTGTAGAGCAGGCCGGCAGTCACGACGATCAGCAATGAGCAGGCAAGTGCACTCAAACGCAGCCAGTTCCAGAACGGACGCTTTGCCGGCACATGCAGGGTTTGCGGCTCGATACGGGCCACGATGGCCCGCCACACGCGATCCGGTACGGGTTGCTCGATCAGTGGCTCGGTCAGCAGGTTGAGGTGTTCCAGCCAGCGGGCCAGTTCGGCGCGCAGGAGCGCGTCGCCCTGCAGCAGGTGCTCAAAACGCCTGCGGGCCGTGGGCGGCATCAGCCCGATGGCGTAATCGGCGGTCAGCGCACGGCGTAACTCGGGTGTTTGATAGTTCATGATTCGAGGCACCTGCGCAGTCGCTGCATACCCCGGCGAATCCAGGATTTGACCGAACCGAGGGGTGCAGCCAGTTGCTGTGCCAGCTCGCTGGCGCTCAGCCCATGGAAGTAAGCGCTGGTGATGCTCTGGAGTTGCATGCCTTCGAGTTGTTCCAGGCACTGGTTGAGGGCGCAGGCTTCACGGGCGCTGCCCAGTTGGTCGAGGGCGCTGGGACTGTCATCGGCCACGTTGTCTTGCTGCTGGTCACTCAAGGGCAATTCACGGTGTTTGCGCAACTGGTCGATGGCCTGGTTGCGGGTGATGGTGATCATCCAGGTCAGCGGTGCCGACAAATGGGCTTCGTAACGTGAGGCGCTGTGCCAGATACGCACAAAACTTTCCTGCACCACATCCTCTGCCAGGTCGCGTCGGCCCATGCAGCGCAAGGCCACGCTGTACAAGCGCGGGGCCACGCTGCGGTAGAGGGTTTCAAAGGCGCGTCGATTACCCAATGAACATTGGGCCAACAGCTTTTCAAGGTAATCGGTATTGGCGGTTAAAATAGCTGTTCTCCCCTCAAAAAAAGCCAGGACTTCAGACCAGTTGTCGGTTGAGGGTAGTTCAGGGTATAGGGTTGTTCCAATCATGTGAGTTACCTCGCTGCTCTGTATACGCAGGCAAGGGCTCAGCGGATGCACTCGTTTTCAATTAAGATTACAGACCGTTTGACCCGATAGTGGCACTTGGGAACATCTGCCCGGTTTTTGGGTCTTACCCATAGTTTTACCGCTCCCTGGCGGGCGGCTTTTTGGTTCTAGAGGTTGAAGCGATGAAAAAGTTGAGCGGCGTGGCACTGGCAACATTGATGACCGTGGCAGCGAGCCCGGTGTTCGCAGGTTTCAGCCTGAGCGACGTAGCCAACGTGGCCGCGCAGGTTCAGGGTGGCAACGGTAATGGCGCCACCACGGACAAATCGGCCCAGGCCGTGCAGATGCTGACCAAGGTCAACGAGCTGGGCGTCAAGCCTGAGCAGGCAGCGGGCGGTATTGGCGCGATGTTGAGCCTGGCGAAAAACCAGCTGACCTCCAGCGACTACTCCGAACTGACTCAGCAAGTGCCGGGCGTGAACAAGCTGGCTGGCGCCGGTGCCCTGGGTCAGTTGAGCCAGTTGGGCGGCCTGCTGGGCAAATCCAGCGGTGTTTCCGAGACCGCGACCAGCGCTGTCAGCAACGTGGCCAACACTGACCAGCTGAACGCCGCATTCACGGCGCTGGGCATGCAGGACGGTATGGTTGCCAAGTTTGCTCCGGTACTGCTGGACTACTTCAAGGGCCAGAACGTCAGCACTTCGCTGCTGAGCAAGCTGGGCAGCGCCTGGGGCGTTTAAAGGCTAGCCGCGCTCGGCACGCAAGGTGCTGATACGCTGGACTTTCAGGGTCCAGAGCTGGTTGACCCAGCTCTGGACCTGCTCACGAAACACCGGGTCGTTTTCGTAATCCCCCTGCCACAATGCCGGATCCAGTTCGCGGGTCTGTATATCGACAATCACCTTGGGCACCTGCCCGCTGATCAACTGCCAAAAGCCCGGAATCTTTGCCTGTGGATACACCACAGTCACGTCGAGCACGGCATCCAGCTGTTCGCCCATCGCCGCCAGCACAAACGCCACCCCGCCTGCCTTGGGCTTGAGCAGCCAGGTATAGGGTGAATGTTGTTGCGCGTGTTTGGCCGGGGTAAAGCGCGTGCCCTCGAGGTAATTGACGATCGTCACCGGCTGGCGCTTGAACAGTTCGCAGGCAGCCCGGGTGATCTTCAGGTCTTCGCCTTTGAGCTGCGGATGTTTGGCCAGAAAGGCCTTGGAATAGCGCTTCATGAACGGGTAGTCGAGCGCCCACCATGCCAGGCCCAGAAAGGGGACCCAGATCAGTTCTTTTTTCAGGAAGAATTTGAAGAATGGCGTGCGCCGGTTCAGGCCCTGCATTAACGCGGGGATATCGACCCACGACTGGTGGTTGCTGATCACCAGATACGAGGTATCGCGGCTCAGACCTTCGGCGCCGCGAATATCCCATTGGGTGGGCAGGCACAGGGCAAAAATGCGTTTGTCGATTTCGGACCAGGTTTCGGCAATCCACATCACCGCCCGCGAATTGTAATCGCGCAGGCGCCCCGACGATGCCAGTTTGAGCAGGGCAAACAGCATCAACGGCCCGAACAGGATCAGGGTGTTGCACAGCAACAGCAGGGTAACCAGACAGCCGGTGAGCAGGCGGCGCATAAGCAACTCTTGAACGTTTAAGGACTGGCCATGATAAGCAGACTGGCGTAGAACGCCAAATCCATGGACCTTGTGGGAGCGAGCCTGCTCGCTCCCACACACCCAGTGTGAACCTACTGTGGATAAGTGGTCTAACTCTTACTTTTTCAAAGGAAATGCCTGCATGAAGTCTGTTCTTGCGTTGCTGTCTGTATTGGCGCTGCCGGTGATGGCCGCCGAGCCGACCCTTTACGGGCGTTACGAGTACATCAAATTGCCGGAAATCGGCGAGACCCTTAAAGCCAAGATGGACACGGGTGCCTTGACCGCGTCGCTGTCGGCCAAAAATATCCAGACCTTTACCCGTGACGGTGAAGAGTGGGTGCGCTTCCAGCTGGCCACCGAAGGTGCCAGCAGCAAAGTGTATGAACATAAGGTGGCGCGCATCAGCAAGATCAAAAGCCGCGCCGATGAAGATGAAGACCGGGAAACCCCCGAAAGCGCCAAGCGCCCGGTGGTCGATCTGGAAATGTGCCTGGGTGATGTCAAACGCACGGTGGAGGTCAACCTCACCGACCGGAGCAGCTTCAACTACCCGCTGTTGATTGGCGCCAAGGCACTGCGTGAGTTTGGTGCGGCGGTAAACCCGGCGCGGCGCTATACAGCGGACAAACCGGATTGCTGAGTGAGTCCTTGGCCCTCACCCCAGCCGCTTGATCGGGGTTGACGCGGATTTTGAATTCGCTGGAGATCGGCCCCCTCTGCCTTTGGGAGAGGGCTGGGGTGAGGGGTATTCAGATTTTCAGGTTAGCCCGCCCAAGGCGCCTTGCGTGAGTTGTTCAGTGTGGTGAGATAGCTGTCGCCCCCCAACTGGCTCATCTGCTGACGAATCCACCCGGCGCGGCGGCTGACATAGGTGCTGGGGTGGCTTGCACTCCAGTTCAGCGGGCTGGGCAGCACGGCCGCCAGATAACTGGCCTGCTGGCGCGTAAGGTTTTTGGCACTCACGCCAAAGTGATGCTGCGCTGCGGCCTCGGCGCCGAACACGCCTTCATCCCACTCCGCACTATTGAGGTACACCTCAAGAATCCGCTGCTTGGGCCACAACACCTCGATCAACGCGGTAAACCAGGCTTCCAGGCCTTTGCGCAGCCAGCTGCGACCGGACCACAAAAACAGGTTCTTCGACACTTGCTGGCTCAGCGTACTGGCACCGCGCAGCGTTCCGCCTTGTTCGTTGTGGATCAGCGCAGCCCTGATCGCCCCGAAGTCAAAACCCCAGTGCTCGGGGAATTTCTGATCCTCACCTGCCATGACCGCAACTTTCAGTTCGTCGGATATTTCATCCCACGGCCGCCAACTGCGCTGCAGGTCAATCGGCTGGCCGTCAAGCCATGACTCGACCTTGCGTTCGACCATCAGCGCCGTGCCGGGAAGCGGCACCCAGCGAAAAACCAGCACCAGCAATGCGCTGCCCACTGCGAACCAGAGCAGGACCTTGAGAAAGCGATGAACAAGAAAACGCAGCATGGATGACTTGGCCGAACCCGTTGAGCGGGCCATTATACAGACCCTGCGCCATTCCATGATCCTGACTGGAGTAACCCCATGCTGCGCGTTTTTTTGATGCTGGCCGCATTCTTCGGCTTTACCGGTGTTGCTTTGGGTGCTTTCGCGGCCCATGGCCTTAAAGGCCGCCTGACTGAACAGTATCTGGCTATTTTTCATACAGGCGTGACCTACCAGTTGGTCCACACCCTGGCCCTGTTTGGCGTGGCCTTGCTGGCCACTCATCTGCCCGGGCGCCTGGTGACCTGGGCAGGTGTCTGTTTTGCTGTCGGCATTGTGCTGTTTTCCGGCAGCCTGTATGTGCTGACCATGACCGGCATCAGCAAGCTGGGGATCATCACGCCCTTCGGCGGCCTGGCATTTCTGGCCGGCTGGCTGTGTTTAGGGCTGGCCGCCTGGCGCCTGAGCTGAGCCTGCAAGATGAATGGCTTGGGTCGGCCTGACTGATCGGGCTAGAATGCTGGCCCCTTAAAATGAAGGCAGCGTCGCGCATGCTCATTCAGTTGAACGGTGAATCCTTTGAACTACCCGACGGCGAGACCGTCGCCGACTTGCTGGCCCGTCAGGAACTGACCGGCCGCAGGGTTGCGGTCGAGCTGAACCTGGACATTGTCCCGCGCAGCCAGCATGCCGAGACGGTACTCAAAGCCGGTGACCAGGTCGAAGTGGTGCATGCCATCGGTGGCGGCTAGGTTTTTGCCCTGCCCAACATGCTCGACCCGCAAGTGCACATAATTAAAGAGGATTCCCGATGAGCAACGTTCGCAGCGACAAGCCTTTTACCCTGGCCGGCCGTACTTACCAGTCGCGCCTGCTGGTGGGCACCGGCAAGTACCGTGACCTTGAAGAAACCCGCCTGGCCATTGAAGCCTCGGGTGCCGAGATCGTCACCGTCGCCGTACGCCGCACCAACATCGGTCAGAACCCGGGCGAGCCGAACCTGCTCGATGTGTTGCCGCCGGATCGCTACACCATCCTGCCCAACACTGCAGGCTGCTATGACGCGGTTGAAGCCGTACGTACCTGCCGCCTGGCCCGTGAACTGCTCGATGGCCACAAGCTGGTCAAGCTTGAAGTGCTGGCCGACCAGAAAACCCTGTTCCCCAACGTGATCGAAACCCTCAAGGCCGCCGAGATTCTGGTCAAGGACGGTTTCGACGTAATGGTGTACACCAGCGATGATCCGATCATTGCCCGCGAGCTGGAAGCCATGGGCTGTATTGCCGTGATGCCGCTGGCTGGCCTGATTGGCACCGGTCTGGGGATCTGCAATCCCTACAACCTGCGCATCATCCTTGAAGAAGCAAAAATTCCGGTACTGGTCGATGCGGGTGTGGGCACTGCCTCCGACGCGACCATCGCCATGGAAATGGGCTGCGAAGCGGTGCTGATGAACTCGGCCATCGCCAATGCCCAGCATCCGATCATCATGGCCGAAGCCATGAAACACGCCATTGTGGCGGGCCGCCTGGCGTACCTGGCCGGGCGCATGCCGAAAAAACTCTATGCCAGCGCCTCTTCGCCGCTGGATGGTCTGATCAAGTAAGAGCCACTGATGACTGAATCACTAGACACCCCAATCCCGGAAGAAGGCGACGATCGCCAACACCGTCGCATCAAGAGTTTTGTGATGCGCGCCGGGCGCATGACCGAAGGCCAGCAACGCGGCCTCGACCAAGGCACGCCGCTGTATGTACTGCCACTGGCTGACGCGCCGGTCGATTTCGACCAGGTATTCGGTCGCTCTGCGCCGCGCACCCTGGAAATCGGTTTTGGCATGGGCCATTCCCTGCTGGAAATGGCAGCGGCTTCGCCTGAGCAGGACTTTATCGGCGTAGAGGTTCACCGTCCGGGTGTGGGCGCGCTGCTTAACGGCGTGTTGACCCAGGGCCTGACCAACTTGCGGGTATACGATTGCGATGCAATCGAAGTCCTGACCCGTTGCGTGGCAGACAACAGCCTTGATCGCCTGCTGCTGTTCTTCCCGGACCCTTGGCACAAGAGCCGTCACCACAAGCGCCGGATCGTGCAAGCGTCCTTCGCCGAACTGGTGCGCTCCAAGCTCAAGGTTGGCGGCGTGTTGCACATGGCTACCGACTGGGAACCGTATGCTGAATACATGCTGGAAGTGATGAACGTCGCGCCTGGTTATCGCAACCTGGCTGAAGACGGCAAGTGCGTGCCACGTCCGCCTGAGCGCCCGGTGACCAAGTTCGAACGCCGCGGCGAACGTCTTGGGCACGGCGTGTGGGATTTGAAGTTCGAAAAACTGGCTTAAGCGGTTTTTCAATCACCGGCCCCACCCTGCTTTGGGGTCGGTGAAGTTCGTACGAAATCTGTGGGAGCGGGCTTGCTCGCGATGGCATCACAGCGGTGAATCAGATGCACCGCGTAGCCTGTATCGCGAGCAAGCCCGCTCCCACACGATATCCTGGGTGTTCTTCAGCGCCGATCCGCCACCACCCCGATCAATACCAGCACCACCAACAGCACCGGTGCCAGGCTGTAGTTGTTGAACTGGCTCAACCCGCGTTCGACCCAGGGCGTGGCGTAGATCAGGGCCGCACCGCTGCCGATCAGGCAAAGCAGGGCCATCAGCGGCACGCGCAGGGCGCCCGCAATGCTGCCCAGACGTTGTTCGACCCAGCCCTTGAAGTCGGCACCGAACAGCACCAGTACACAGCCAATCAAGGCCAGAGCGATCTCCGAGAGGTGACTGCGGCTCCAGCGCGATACGTTGGCAAGCAGGTCGAGTACCAAGTCCATTCGATTTCCTTAGGTCAAAAAGTGCTGCAACAGGTCATTGAGAAACAGCTGGCCCCGGGCAGTTGCCGCCAGGCGTGACGGTTCGACCTGCAATAAGCCACTTTGTTCGGCTGCTTTGCGTCCAGTGCTCAAGCTGTCCAGTGGTAACCCCGTGCGCTGAGGGTAGAGCGCCGAGTCAACGCCGTCGGTCAGGCGCAAGGCGTTCATTAGAAACTCAAATGGCAGCTCTTCTGCTGTAAGAGCTTTCTCTCCTGCTTGAAAGGATTTCGCTGGATTCAGGTAGTCCTTTGGCAGACGAGTTTTCCAGGTGCGCACGATACGGCCATCAGGATGGCTCAGTTTGCCGTGGGCGCCAGCGCCGATGCCGATAAAGTCGCCGAAACTCCAGTAATTGAGATTGTGCCGCGCCGGCCGGCCGGGCTGGGCGTAGGCCGACACTTCGTACTGGGTGTAGCCGTGCTCGGCGAGCAGCGCTTGACCGGCTTCCTGAATGTCCCACAGGGTGTCGTCTTCCGGCAGCACGGGGGGCTGGTTCCAGAACACCGTGTTGGGCTCCAGGGTCAGCTGATACCACGACAGATGCGTCGGCTTGAGCGCAATAGCCTGGCGCAGGTCGCTCAGGGCGTCCTCCAGGGACTGATCGGGCAAGCCGTGCATCAGGTCCAGGTTGAAGTTGTCAAAGCCCGCCAGTCGCGCCATTGAGGCTGCACGCACAGCTTCATCGCCGTTGTGGATGCGACCCAGGGCCTGCAGCTTCTCTTGCTGGAAGCTCTGGATACCGATCGACAGGCGATTGATGCCCAGCTTGCGGTAAGCCACGAACTTTTCCTGCTCGAATGTGCCCGGGTTGGCTTCCAGGGTGATTTCGATATCACTGGCAAACGGGATGCGCGCTTCAACGCCTTTTAGCAGGCGCCCCAGAGCGTGTGCGCTGAACAGGCTCGGTGTGCCGCCGCCGAAGAAGATCGAGCTGAGCTCGCGACCATAAACAGCGTGCAGGTCCTGATCGAGGTCGGCCAGCAGCGCGTCGACGTATTCGTCTTCGGGCAGCACCGGGCTGGCGGTGTGGGAGTTGAAGTCGCAATACGGGCATTTGCGCACGCACCACGGAATATGGATATACAGCGACAGAGGGGGCAATTGGCTCAGCGGCGCGCGCGGCGCCTGCTGGGTAAAGCCAGCCGCGCCCAGATAGAGCGGCTGTGGAGGTGTGTCGTGGGTCATTTCAGGCCCAAACGCTGACGCAGCAAAACCATGGCGCGCGCACGGTGGCTCAGCTGGTTTTTCTCCGTGGGGCTGAGTTCGGCGCTGGAGCAGTTGCGCTCCGGTACCCAGAACAGCGGGTCATAGCCGAAACCGTGTTCGCCGCTGGCTGCAGGCAGGATGCACCCGTGCCACAGGCCTTCACAGATGATCGGCAGCGGGTCGTCGGCGTGGCGTACCAGTGCCAGCACGCAGACAAACTGTGCACCGCGCTCTGCCTCGGGCACGTCTTTGAGGGCGTCGAGCAGCTTGGCGTTGTTGGCCGCGTCGCCTTTGCCGTCTGCATAACGTGCCGAATAAATGCCCGGCGCGCCGCCGAGAAAGTCCACGGCCAGCCCCGAGTCGTCGGCCAGTGCCGGCAAGCCCGAGAGGCGTGCGGCATTGCGGGCTTTAAGAATTGCGTTCTCAACAAACGACAAGCCGGTTTCTTCCGGCTCAACGCTGCTGAATTCTCCAATCGAGCGCAACTGCACCGACTCGCCGAGCATGGCCTGAAGTTCTTTGAGTTTGCCGGCGTTGTGGCTAGCCAGCACCAGTTGCGTGAGGTTCATCATTCGATTGGAGCGACCATTTGAGAAAATTGGATGGTTTCAGAGGTAGCGCCGCCTGCCTTCACATCCACTTTGAAGGTGAAGGTCTGCGGCCCGGCCACCGGGAACTGGGCCAGATAATTGATTTCGCCGTTCTTGCCCACCTGACGGAAGGTCAAGGGTATCGGCTTGGCATCGCCCGTCCGGACCGTGCCTTGAACGTTGGCGGCAATGTTCTTGCCGCCCTTGTTCAGGGTGATGTTGAGCACCGCATTGGTTTTGCTGCGGGTGACTTCAAATTCGTTGGCGATTTCCGGCGTCAGGAAAGTCGACGGGAACGCGTTGTAATACACCGTTGTGTCGCCAAACGTCTGTTGACGCTGGGCAGATGTGCCGTCACCGGCAAAAGCCTGCATGCCAAAACACATCGAAAGCAGTAGTAATCCAATACGACCCATTGTCACTCTCCGTAGAACTTGCTGGTTTAGACCGCGACCTGATGATCCTGAAGGCCGGGACTGCTGACACGATAAATGCCAATCTCGCCCAACAGGTTAGGCCATATCTTGCTCGCCCACCCGTGTCGGTGTTGTTGATCTACGGCAAGGCGGTTGATCACTTGTGCTTCGCGCTCGCGGCACAGCGCCTCGAAGTCTTCGAAAGTGCAGAAGTGAATGTTCGGCGTGTTGTACCAGGTGTAAGGCAGGAATTCGGAGACCGGCATCCGCCCCTTGCTGGCAAGGTACCAGCGGCAACGCCAGTGGCCGAAGTTCGGAAAGGTGATGATGCACTGGCGACCGACGCGCAGCATTTCATCGAGGATCCGGTCGGGGTAGTGCACGGCTTGCAGCGCCTGGGTCATGACCACGATATCAAAGCTGTTGCTGGCGAAGTTGCCCAGGCCCTTGTCGAGGTCCTGCTCGATGACGTTGATGCCCTTGGCCACACATTCGGCAATGTTGTCCGGGTCGTTTTCCAGGCCGTAACCGGTGACTTGCTTGTTGTCGCGCAGCCAGCTCAGCAGTTCGCCATCACCACAACCAAGGTCGAGCACGCGGCTGCCGGCGGGGATCCAGTCTTGGATGATTTCCAGGTCGGCTCTCATGGCGTTCTCACAGTTCTATGCGGTTCATGTAATTGCTGAAGGCTTGCAGGTAGCGCGGAATCGGGATCAGAAAGGCGTCATGGCCTTGCGGAGCGTCGATTTCCAGGTAGCAGACGTCTTTTTTCGCGGCCATCAATGCATCCACCAGCTCCCGCGAGCGGGCCGGCGAGAAGCGCCAGTCGGTGGTGAACGACATCACGCAGAAGCGTGCCTTGGCCCCGGCAAAAGTTTTGGCCAGGTCGTCGTCAAAGTTGGCCGCCGGGTCGAAGTAGTCCAGCGCCTTGGTCATCAACAGGTAAGTGTTGGCGTCGAAACGCCCGGAGAACTCTTCGCCCTGATAACGCAGGTAGCTCTCGACCTGGAACTCGACGCTGTGGAAGTCGTAGTTGAGGTTTTCGTTCTTCAGGCCACGGCCGAATTTTTCGCCCATCGAGTCATCGGACAGGTAGGTGATATGCCCGACCATGCGTGCCAGCATCAGGCCGCGCTTGGGAATCACGCCTTTTTCCTGGAACGAACCGCCGTGGAACTCGGGGTCGGTAAGGATGGCCTGACGAGCGACTTCGTTGAACGCGATATTTTGCGCGGACAATTTGGGCGCCGAGGCAATCGCCAGGCAATGGCGCAGGCGATCAGGGTAACTGATGCTCCACTGCAGCGCCTGCATGCCACCCAGGCTGCCGCCGATCACGGCAGCCCATTGGCTGATGCCCAGCCGGTCAGCCAGGCGAGCCTGACTGTGGACCCAATCTTCAACGGTCAACACCGGGAACTCGGCGCCAAACGGCCGGCCGGTTTCAGGGTTCATGCTGCTTGGGCCGGTAGAACCGTTGCAGCCGCCCAGGTTGTTGAGGCTGACGACGAAGAACTTGTTGGTGTCGATTGGCTTGCCGGGACCGATGCAACTGTCCCACCAGCCGGGCTTGCGATCATCGGCGCTGTGGTAGCCCGCCGCGTGATGGTGCCCTGACAGTGCGTGACAGATGAGTACGGCGTTGCTGGCCGAGGCATTGAGCTGGCCGTAGGTTTCGTAGATCAGATCATAGGCAGGCAGTGAGCGACCGCAGGCTAGCGCCAGGGGCTCGTTGAAGTGCGCTGTTTGCGGCACGACCAGACCAACGGAATCGGGGGGAAAGGCAGCTGGCATCGACCCTGCTCTCATTTAAATGAGGCGTAAGTCTAATGAGCGGGGGGCGTAGCAGCAAGCAATGGTCTGGGCTGATTTTATGACCTGTAGCCAAACTCTGTGGGAGCGGGCTTGCTCGCGATTGCATCACCGCAGTTTGTCGACCGAGCGCGGTGCCAGTATCGCGAGCAAGCCCGCTCCCACAGGTTCAGGGCCTGGCCAGCCCCGGCAAGTCCGGCAGTTTTTTGGGTGCATGCAAGCGCACGCGTTTCTGCCGGTTAAGCTCGCCGCTCACCAGGCTGACCTGACTTTTGGCTATGCCGAACGCCTTGGCCAGAAAGGCCATCAGGTGGGCGTTGGCCTTGCCCTCTACCGGTGGGGCGGTGAGACGGATTTTCAGGCGGTCACCGTGCAGGCCGGCGAACTCGTCGCTGCTGGCCTTGGGTTGCAGGTGACAGTCGAGAATCAGGTCCTCGCCGTCCCAACGGTAGTAGCTCATCAGATCAGGCCGAACAAGATGACCGGCATGCCGACGTACATGGCCAATGGCGGGATCACGAAGCTCTGGATCAGCTGGATCACCATAAACGCCAGGATGGGCGAGATATCCAGGCCGCCCATGCTTGGCAGGAAGCGGCGGAACGGGGCCAGGGCAGGTTCGGTGATCTGGTTGACCAGTTCAGCGCCAGGGCTGGTGCTGCCGGGTGCCACCCACGACAGGATCACGCTGATGATCATGGCGAAGAAGAACACTTTCAAAAACAGCGCAGTCACGCCAATGATCGCCCAGAGCAGCAGGCCAAAGACGTTGAACGACATGTAGCTGAGCGTCAGGACCACGGCGAAGATCACCATCTGCACGATGATCGCCAGTACCAGCGATGACATGTCCAGGCCGAACAGGCTCGGGATCACCCGGCGCAGCGGCTTGAGCAGCGGCTGGGTGGCCTTGACGATGAACTGGCACAGCGGGTTGTAGAAGTTCGCCCGCACCAGTTGCAGGATAAACCGCAGCAGTACGATCAGCAGGTAGAGGCTACCCAGGGTTTGAATCACGAAAATGGCAGCGCCATTAAGTCCGGACATCATGTGCTCCTTTATTGACCCAGTTGTTCGGCCATTTCGGCCGAGCGGTGCGCGGCGGCACTCAATGCTTTTTCGACCGTGGCGGCAAAGCCGTCGGCCTGGAATGACTTGATCGCTGCTTCAGTAGTACCGGCAGGCGAGGTCACGCGGCGGCGCAGCTCGGCAGCATCGACATCGCTGGCCACGGCCATGTGCGCGGCACCCAGTGCAGTCTGCTCGGCAAGCTGCTTGGCCACGTCACGGGGCAGGCCGAGCTTGACGCCGGCATCGGTCATGGCTTCGATCAACAGGAAGAAGTACGCCGGGCCGCTGCCGGACACGGCAGTCACGGCATCGATCTGCGCTTCGCTGTCCACCCACACCACAATGCCCACGGCACTTAGCAGTTGTTCAGCCTGCTGGCGTTGCTCGGCGGTAACATCGGCGGTGGCAAACAGGCCACTTACGCCCTTGCCCAGCAGGGCCGGGGTGTTGGGCATGCAGCGTACCAGCGGCTGGTTGCCCAGCCAGTCAAGCAGGCTGGCGCAGGTAATGCCGGCGGCAATGGATACCAGCAATTGATGGGGCTTGAGGTGCGGGCGCAGGTCCTGGCACACGGCTTTCATGGCCTGTGGCTTGACCGCGATCACAATCACATCGGCGTCCTGAATGGCTTGCGCGTTATCGGCAAACAGTTCGATGCCATGCTCGGCGGCCACTTTGGCCCGCGTCTCGGCACCCGGATCGCTGGCGCGGATCTGTGCTGCATCCAGGCCTTTGGCCAACAGGCCGCCGATCAAGCTGGAAGCCATGTTGCCGGCGCCGATAAAGGCAATACGCATTTTGCTCATAACCGATCCTTATAAAAAATGAGACAGGCCGTTTCAGGCCTGGCCGTAGTCGCGGGCGCCAAATAATGCAGTGCCGATGCGTACCCAGGTGGCGCCTTGGGCAATCGCAGACTCCAGGTCATGGCTCATGCCCATTGAAAGCGTATCAAGGCCCATGTTCAGGCTTTCTTGCAATGTGCGTACTGTCGCAAAGGCTGCGTCCTGCTCGGCGCGGTCCTCCGTGGGCTCGGGTATCGCCATCAGGCCGCGCAGTTTCAAGCGTGGCAGGGCGCTGATGGCGGCCGCCAGCGCAGGAAGGTCTGCCGGGGTACAGCCCGACTTGCTGGCCTCACCGCTGACATTGACCTGAATGCAGATATTGAGCGGCGGCAGGTTTGCCGGGCGCTGTTCAGACAGGCGCTGGGCAATTTTGAGCCGGTCAACGGAATGCACCCACGCAAAATGCTCGGCGATGTCGCGCGTCTTGTTCGATTGAATGGGGCCGATGAAGTGCCAACACAAGGGCAGGTCGGCTAATTCGAGCTGTTTGGCGCGGGCTTCCTGCAGGTAGTTTTCGCCAAAGTCGCGAATGCCCGCGGCATGGGCTTCACGCAGCGCGCCAGCAGGTTTGGTCTTGCTGACAGCGAGTAGATGAATGCTCGTTACATCACGTTGCACAGCCAGTGCGGCTGCACGGATGCGCGCCTCAACCCGGGCAATGTTGCCTGCTATCGTGGACATTCGTGTAAGCCCGCTGTTGTGAAAGTCAGCGGCATTCTACTGGAATTGGGAGGGGGGATGGATATCGCTGACCTGGTTGGCATGCAGCCGCTGGAAGCGGCTGCATGATTTGCCTGCGCTTAGCGTTGCACAACCTGCAGCGCGCCTTTCTCTTTAGGCAGCACACGCTTGGCAACCACATAGTGGTTCTGCCAGTAAGGCTTTTGCAGCGTGTCGATAGTCACCGACTTGCCGCGACGCGGAGCGTGGATAAAGCGGTCGTTGCCCAGGTAGATGGCAACGTGGTTGACCTTGCGGCTCTTGATGTTGAAAAACAGCAAGTCGCCAGGCTTCAAGTCCTTGCGCTCGACCTTTTGGCCATGGCCGCTGGCCATTTCGCTGGAGGTGCGTGGCAAATCAACGGCGGCCACGTCATTAAAGGCGTATTTGACCAGCCCGCTGCAGTCGAACCCTTTACTTGGGCTGCTGCCGCCCCAACGATAAGGGGTGCCCAGCACGTTGACGGCGCGGCTCAGCACCGTGCTGCTCTGCTTGTTGGCGGCGGCCAGGGAAGCGGCCGCAATTTTGCCCGGGGCCTTGCGGTGGGCTTTACTGGAGGCAGGACGTGCTACGGTCTTGCTGGTAGAGGCAACATAAGGCGCACTCGCAGATGACTTTGCGGTGTAGCCGGTGAAGCCCGAAGGAAGGTGTTGCTCACGATTGGTGGCGTGGGCGGCCAGTGGCAATAATAGGCAAATGGTTAGCCATGTCTTGAATATAGGACGCATTCGGCAGGGCTCAATGGTTATAAACGCGAAACTTTATAACAGCTTTTTTGTCCTTTCTCAGGCCATTTGTCAGGTGGACTGTAGGGTCAATTTCCGTAACGATGATGGCAAATTGTCGCATGGCGAGGGTGCAGGTCAGGTAACACAAGGCTTTGCGCCAATTTCTGTAAGACACTTTTACCTTTTGCACGACAGTAAAAAAGTCACAAAAAACTTCACAATATTTTTCTATCAGCAGCAAAGAGGGCATTTATGAGCGGCTATCGAGACGATGTTCAGCGCGATACTCACAGCAAAGTGCTGGGCTATTTGCTGTGGATTTTTGGTTTCCTGGGCGCGCACCGCTTTTATTACGGCAAGCCGGTAACCGGGACGATCTGGTTTTTCACCCTGGGCTTGTTGGGTATTGGCTGGTTGATCGACTTGTTCCTGATCCCGAGCATGGACCGTGAAGCCGACTTGCGGTTTACCGCAGGTAATACTGACTACAGCGTGGCCTGGATTCTGCTGACGTTTCTGGGCGTCTTGGGCGTACATCGGATGTACATGGGCAAATGGATCACAGGGATCATTTACCTGTTCACCGGCGGTTTTTTCCTGATCGGCGTCCTGTATGACTTCTGGACTCTGAACGATCAGATTTCGATCAAGAACGCAGAGCGTCGTTAAGACACAAATCCTGCCTATGTGGGAGCGAGCCTGCTCGCGAATGATCTTCGCGAGCAGGCTCGCTCCCACGACTACAGGTTATTGGTAGCGCGTTAGCCTTCGTAACTGATCCGCCCATCTACCAGCGTGTAACGCACGGCACTCGGCAGGCAATGGCCGAGGAACGGGCAGTTGTCGCCTTTGGAGTGCCATTGTTCACCGACCAGGGTCGAGGCCGCCGGGTCAAACAGCACCAGGTCCGCCGCCGAACCCACTGCCAGCTTGCCGGCTGGCAGGCGCAAGGCGTCAGCCGGGCCAGCGCTCAGGCGGTTGAGCAGCGTCGGCAGGTCGAGCAAGCCGTCTTCCACCAATGTCATCGCCAGCGGTAGCAGCACTTCAACACTGCTCATGCCCGGTTCGGTCGCGCCGAATGGTGCCAGTTTGGCATCGCGTTCGTGGGGCTGGTGATGGCTGGAGATGGCTTGCACCACGCCCGACTTCACAGCTTCGCGCAGGCCGTCACGGTCGGCGCGGGTGCGCAGTGGCGGTTGCACATGGTAAACGCTGGAAAAATCCACCAGCGCTTCGTCAGTCAGAATCAACTGATACAAGGCTACATCCGCAGTGACTTTCAGGCCACGAGCCTGGGCCTGAGCGATCAGGGCCACGCCACGGGCGCTGGTCAGCTGGCTGAAGTGTGCGCGCACGCCACTTTGTTCAACCAGCAGCAGGTCGCGGGCCAGGGCTACGGTTTCGGCGGTTTCCGGAATGCCCGGCAAGCCTCGGAACGCAGCCATTGCACCGTCGTGGGCAATCCCGCCTTCGGCCAGATCACGATCCTGGGAGTGGAAGATCACCGTCAGGTCGAACGTGGCGGCGTACTCCAGTGCCCGGCACAGGGTGCGGGTGTTGCTGAAACTGTTGAGGCCGTTGCCAAATGCCACGCAGCCCGCGTCACGCAGGGCGATCAGTTCGGCCAGTTGCTCGCCGTCCAGGCCTTTGCTCAATGCACCGATCGGGAACACCTTGCAGTTACCGGCTTCGCGGGCGCGGTCAAGGATCAGCTCGGCAACGGCCGAGGTGTCCAGCACCGGCTTGGTGTGCGGTGGGCAGCACAGGCTGGTGACGCCACCGGCCGCAGCCGCGCGGGTCTCGCTGGCGATGGTGCCTTTGCGGCTGTAGCCCGGTTCACGCAGGGCAACGTTGAGGTCAACCAGCCCGGGGGCGGCCACCAGGCCTTTGGCTTCGATGGTTTGCGTCGGGGTGAAACCGGCTGGCGCTGCGCCAATGGCAACGATCTTGCCGGCCTCCAGGTGCAGGTCAGTCACTTGATCCAGCTGGCTGGTCGGATCAATTACACGGGCGCCGAGAATGCTGAGCTTCACTGGGCGTTCTCCTGTTCGAATTGGCGCTGGGCGGTTTGCCCGCTCATGGTCATGGACAACACCGCCATGCGCACGGCAATGCCATAGGTCACCTGGTTGAGGATCACCGAGTGCGGGCCATCGGCCACCGCGGATTCAATCTCGACCCCCCGGTTGATCGGCCCCGGGTGCATCACGATGCAATCAGGCTTGGCCCCGGCCAGGCGGGCGGTGGTCAGGCCGAACAGGCGGTAGAACTCGCCTTCGCTCGGCAGCAGGCCACCGGACATGCGCTCGCGCTGCAGGCGCAGCATGATCACCACATCCACGTCTTTCAGGCCTTCGGTCATGTCGGTGTAGACCTTCACGCCGTACTGCTCGATGCCGATCGGCAACAGGGTCTTCGGCGCGATAACGCGAATGTCCTTACAACCCAGGGTCTTGAGGGCGATCATGTTCGAACGTGCCACCCGCGAGTGCAGGATGTCACCGACGATGGCCACCGACAGGTTTTCGAAGCCGCCCTTGTGCCGACGGATGGTCAGCATGTCGAGCATGCCCTGGGTCGGGTGGGCATGGCGGCCGTCGCCGCCGTTGATGATTGCCACCTGCGGGCACACGTGCTCGGCAATGAAGTGCGCGGCGCCGGAGTCACCGTGGCGCACCACAAACATGTCGGCGGCCATGGCTTCTAGGTTGCGCAGGGTGTCGAGCAGGGTTTCGCCCTTGCTCGCCGACGAGGTCGACACGTTCAGCGTGATCACGTCGGCCGACAGGCGCTGGGCGGCCATTTCAAAGGTGGTGCGGGTGCGGGTGGAGTTTTCGAAGAACACGTTGCACACGGTCTTGCCGCGCAACAACGGGACTTTTTTCACGGCTCGGGCGCCGACTTCAAGGAACGAGTCGGCGGTGTCGAGGATTTCTGTCAGCAGTTCACGGGGCAAACCGTCGAGCGACAGAAAGTGGCGCAGCTGGCCCTGATCATTGAGCTGCAGCGGGCGCTTGGCGTCTGTAGGCGTCATCGCAATGGTCTCTTAGAGGGCTAGGTCTTGAAGTTCGAGTGTCAGTGGCGCGGGGCCGGACAATTTTACCCGCTCGCTCGGCTTGAGCGACAAGGTCGCGCCCACCACATCCGGACGGATCGGCAGCTCGGCGGCGTCCAGGTCCAGCAGGCTGACCAGGGTCACGCTGGCCGGACGACCATAGTCGAACAGCTCGTTCAGCGCTGCGCGAATGGTCCGACCGCTCATCAGCACATCGTCGATCAGCACCAGGTGCTGGCCTTCAATTTCGAATGGCAATTCGGAAGGCCGCACTTGCGGGTGCAGGCCGTTCTGGCTGAAATCATCGCGGTAGAACGACACGTCCAGCGTGCCCAGCGGGGCGTCGCTGTTCAGCGCCTTGAGCAGCGCCTGGGCAACCCAGATGCCGCCGGTGCGGATACCGATGTAACGTGGTTCGGTGATACCGCGACGGGCCAGGTGGGCCTTGAGATCAAGGGCCATCTGGGAGATCAGTTCAGCGGGAACAGGCAGGATCATGGTGGCTCCTTAAAAGGCCCGCGCAGCAGAACGTGCGGCGGCGGGCGCAAACAATGAGGCGGGTCAATTGTACAAGCGCCGGGTCAGTCTTGAGAGTGCGCCGGGTTTTCGTCGAGCCAGCCTTGCAGCACCAGTTTGGCGGCGATGGCATCAACGGGGTTGTCGCGGTAGCTGCCGCGCTGGCCGCCCTGGGCCCGGCGCTCGCCCTTGGCCTCGAAGGTGGTCAGGCGTTCATCATGGGTAAAAACCGGCAAATTGAAGCGGCCATTCAGACGATTGGCAAATTTCTGCGCCCGGGCGCAGAAGTCGCTCGGGGTGCCGTCCATGTTCAGGGGCATGCCGACCACCATTGCGTCGGGCTGCCACTCCTTGATCAGCTTTTCGATTTCTTCCCACTTGGGGATGCCATTCTCGGCTTTCAGGTTGCACAGTTCGCGGGCCTGGCCAGTAATCATCTGGCCCACAGCCACGCCGATGGAGCGGGTGCCGTAGTCGAAGCCCAGCAGTAAACGAAGGCTGGCCATCAGCAATGGCCTGCTTGGGTGCTTAACAAATTGAGGTTCACTCCGAGGTGTTTGGCGGCTGCGTCGAGGCGCAGCTCGCTTGGGGTATCAAACAGGATATGAGCGGAATAGGGGCAGGTCAGCCAGGCGTTGTCGGCCAATTCGGCCTCCAGCTGGCCAGCATCCCAGCCGGCATAGCCCAGGCAGATCAGGCTGCGGTTCGGGCCGCGGCCGTCGGCAATGCTGAACAACACATCGGCAGAGGTACTCAGGGCCAGCCCGTCGTCGAGTTCGACGGTCGCGTCAAAGTTCATGCTTGCCGGATGCAGGACAAAGCCACGGTCGATCATGACAGGCCCGCCACCGAAGACCGGCACGTGCTGGCACAGGGGTGAAGAAAGTTTTTCCGGGCGCAACTGCTCAAGAACATCCGCCAGGTTCAGTTCCAGCGGACGGTTGATCATCAACCCCATGGCACCATTGGCCGTGTGCT
This sequence comes from Pseudomonas sp. FSL W7-0098, assembly GCF_005930585.1. Lineage (NCBI taxonomy): Bacteria > Pseudomonadati > Pseudomonadota > Gammaproteobacteria > Pseudomonadales > Pseudomonadaceae > Pseudomonas > Pseudomonas sp. FSL W7-0098. Next base: position 12,595 of record NZ_RXHW01000004.1, on the reverse strand, counting down.
CGACGATGTAGGTCAAGGAGTGGGCAAAGTTCGGGTCGGCCATATGGGGCATGGCGATCAGGAATTGATGCTTGAGGTAAGTCGGCGCGTGTTTTTTCATGAGTCTTAGTGTGGCGCTGGCAGCGTGAACTGACAAGTTTGCAGCTCAAGATTCCTGGGTCTTTGTGGGAGCGGGCTTGCTCGCGATACAGGCGGCGCGGTTTAACGTTAAAACGCAGCGATCCAATCGCGAGCAAGCCCGCTCCCACAGTAGTTCAGTTGCTGGACAGGCGGTCGCCTTCGGCGAATTTCCAGGTGCGGATGATCTCCAGCCGGTCGATGTCCGCCAGATCACCGGTAAAGGGGGCAAAAGGTGCCGCCAGGCGCACGATGCGTTGTGCCGCCTGGTCCAGCAGCGGCTGGCCCGACGATTCAAGCACCAGCACTTCATGCAGCGAACCGTCGCGGTTGATCGACACCAGCAGGCGCAGTTTGCCGTAGATCTTTTCCCGGCGTGCCTGCTCGGGGTAGTTGAGGTTGCCGATGCGTTCAATCTTCTTGCGCCAGTCTTCTTTATACCAGGCGCCCTTGTCGCGCATGGTCGAAGCCGCGCTCATGCGGTAGATCTTCGGGCGCTTGGCGTACAGCTGCTGCTCGTTGGCCAGTTCGGCTTCGAGGCTGGAAATCTCGCTGGACAGCTGGGAACTGTCGAACGTTGGAATGCTGGCCTTGGGTGCCGCTTCGGTCTTGACCTTCTGCGGCTGGCTCGGGGCTTTTTTTGCCGTGGGCGCCACGGTAGTCACGGCGGCCTTGGGTGCGGCCTGGGTCTGTTCGGGTTTGGCGGCAGGCGGCGGGGTGACCTTCTTGACGCTGTTGTCCTGGAAAGGGGCGATTTCCGTCGTCTTGGGCACCGCTTTCTTGTCCAGCGTGCCGCTGCCCTGCTGGTTGTCCTGGGCTAAAAAGTCGGCTTTTTCCGGCGCTTTTTCGCTTTTGAACGTGGACAGGGTGATTTCCAGGGTTTTGCTGATCTGTTTGGGCGCTTCCATGTTGAACCCCACGCCGACGATCACTGCAATATGCAGCAGTGCCGCGACAAACAGGGTAAATCCGAGGCGATCGGCCGCACGCACGCCTTTATGGCCGAGCTCGGGGGGCAGGTCGTTGGGAAGTGTCATGGCAAAAAGACCAACATCGCGGGTTTCACGGGGTGCCCATGATAGCGCAATGTTGGTCTTTTATAGGGCTTGCAGATCAGCGTGCAGCGAGCTTGCGCTCGATCGCATCCATCAACAGGGCGCCGATATTGGTGCCGAACGCATTATCGATCTCGCGGATGCAGGTCGGGCTGGTAACGTTGATTTCAGTCAGGTGCTCACCGATTACGTCCAGACCTACAAATAGCAGACCCTTTTCACGCAGCGTCGGGCCGACCTGAGCTGCAATCCAGCGGTCCTTTTCGCTCAACGGGCGGGCTTCGCCACGACCGCCTGCGGCGAGGTTGCCGCGGGTCTCACCTTGCGCCGGAATACGCGCCAGGCAGTAATCTACCGGCTCGCCGTCAATCATCAGGATGCGTTTGTCGCCATCCTTGATCGCCGGCAAATAGCCCTGCGCCATGATCTGCTGAGTGCCGTTGTTGGTCAGGGTTTCGAGAATCACCGACAGGTTCGGGTCGCCCACTCGGTGGCGGAAAATCGAGGTGCCGCCCATGCCGTCCAGCGGTTTGAGGATCACGTCACCGTGCAAGGCAGCAAATTCACGCAGCACGTCGGCGCGGCGGCTGACCACGGTTGGCGGCGTGCATTGGGTGAACTGGGTGGCGAACAGTTTTTCGTTACAGTCGCGCAGGCTCTGCGGTTTGTTGACGATCAGTACGCCATCGCGCTCGGCCTGTTCCAGCAGGTAGGTGGAGTACACAAACTCCATGTCGAAGGGCGGGTCCTTGCGCATCAGGATCACGTCCAGATCGCTCAGGGCCGTGTCGGTCTCGGCGTCCAGCTCAAACCAGTTTTGCGGGTTGGCGAACACCTTCAGCGGCTTCATGCGGGCCCGGGCCTTGCCTTCATTCAGGTAAAGGTCTTGCTGCTCCATGTAGAACAGGGTCCAGCCACGGTCCTGGGCTGCCAGCAACATGGCCAGCGAGCTGTCCTTTTTATAGGAGATGCCCGCAATGGGGTCCATGACAATCCCGACTCGAACGCTCATGGCAAATTCCTCAAATAAATAGTGGGCGCAAAGGCTTTGAAAAGTGGCGCCAGAGTGGCGCTGAGTGTGGCCCCGGTCAAGGAAAAACCGCCTGCTCCAGTCAGCCCGCAGCCCTTCGATAGATTGAAGGTCGTGACTGTGCTAAAAAGGCTCGCACAGTGCTTGCAGCCCTTGTCCATCAAGGAGTTGGGGTTTCAGGCCGTACAGTTGTAACAAAACGGGTCGCCTTGGCGATGGTAGAGCAGATATGGAAAAGCATTCCAGCGCCTTGAAGGTGATGGTGATCGACGATTCGAAAACCATTCGCCGCACCGCCGAAACACTCTTGAAAAACGTGGGCTGCGAGGTGATTACCGCCATCGATGGCTTTGATGCGCTGGCCAAGATTGTCGACCACCACCCGCACATTATCTTTGTCGACATCATGATGCCGCGCCTGGATGGCTATCAGACCTGCGCCCTGATCAAGAGCAACCGGGCTTTCAAGTCGATCCCGGTGATCATGTTGTCGTCCAAGGACGGTCTGTTCGACAAGGCCAAGGGGCGGATTGTTGGCTCTGATCAATTTTTGACCAAGCCCTTCAGTCGCGACGAACTGCTGAGCGCAATCAAGGCACATGTGCCAGCCTTCACTATCACCCAAAGTGCCCAATAACACCGGCCAGCCGGCCAACCACCTGATAAATGGGGAACACCATGGCTCGCATTCTGATCGTCGATGATTCGCCGACTGAAATGTACAAATTGACCGGCATGCTCGAAAAGCACGGCCATGTAGTGCTCAAGGCCGAAAACGGCGCAGACGGTGTTGCCCTGGCGCGTCAGGAAAAGCCCGATGTGGTCTTGATGGACATTGTGATGCCGGGCCTCAACGGCTTTCAGGCGACGCGTCAGCTCACAAAAGATCCGGAAACCGGCAAGATCCCGGTGATCGTCGTGACGACCAAGGATCAGGAAACCGACATGGTCTGGGCCCAGCGCCAGGGTGCCAAGGGCTACCTGACCAAACCGGTGGATGAAGAGCAACTGATCCTCAAGGTGAAACAAATCCTGGAAGAAAACCCTCCTAAATGACGGTCATCCTATGCCCGGCGCACTGACAGCCTTCGAACTGCTGCTTGAGATCGACCAGCGTTGTCGCTCGCTGGCGGCGGGTCTGGCGCCTGCACAGGCGCAGCTCGACACCTGGAGCGGTATTGGTTTTCGCATCGGCGAGCATTGTTTTGTGGCGCCGATGGGCGAAATTGCCGAGATCCTGCATGAACCACGGTTCACCCTGCTGCCCGGGGTAAAACCCTGGGTCAAGGGCGTGGCCAATTTGCGTGGGCAACTGCTGCCGATCATGGATTTGTGCGGTTTTTTCGGGGTCGAGCTGTCACCCTTGCGTAAACAGCGCCGTGTATTGGTGCTGGAATACAAAGACGTGTTTGTCGGCTTGCAGGTCGATGAAGTGCAGGGCATGCAGCACTTCGCCCATGCCGACCTCAATACGGATACGCAAACCTTGCCCCACCCGGTATTTGCACCTTATGTGCAAGGGCACTTTGCCGCTGAGCACCTGTGGTGGGTGTTCAGCCCGTTTGCCCTGGCCCGGGCGCCACAGTTCTGGGCGGTGGCCGTATGAGCAGGCTTTCAGCTTTAAAACGGGATTTCGGGACCTGATCGATGACCACAGCCAATACCGCTAAACCACTGGAAGGGTCGCGCAGTCGTTCGCAGATCATCGTGCTTTTTATCGCCCTGATCGTGTTCATCATGCTGTTATTCGCCAACTTTGCTTACCTCAATACCCAGTCCAACTACGACAAGCAGTACATCAGCCACGCAGGTGAGTTGCGGGTGCTGTCCCAGCGTATCGCCAAAAACGCCACCGAGGCCGCTGCCGGCAAAGCCGCCGCATTCAAGTTGCTGATTGATGCGCGCAATGATTTCAGCCAGCGCTGGGGTTATCTGAGAAAAGGCGACCCGGCCACCGGCCTGCCTCCTGCTCCTGCAGCCGTACATAAAGAAATGCAGGCGGTGCAACGTGACTGGGAGCTGCTGCTCAACAACGTCAACGCCATTCTGGCCAGCGAACAAACCGTGCTGTCGCTGCATCAGGTGGCTGCAACCCTGGCCGAGACCGTGCCGCAGTTGCAGGTTGAATACGAAAAAGTCGTCGAAATCCTTTTGCAGCGAGGCGCCCCTGCCAGCCAGGTAGCTCTGGCCCAGCGCCAGTCCTTGTTGGCCGAGCGTATTCTGGGTGCGGTCAATACCGTGCTGGCCGGTGACGAAAACGCTGCCCAGGCCGCCGGTGCCTTTGGCCGTGATGCCAACCGCTTCGGGCTGGTGCTCAACGGCATGCTCGAAGGCAATGAAGGGATGAGAATTACCCAGGTTGAAGACAAGGATGCCCGCGCCCGCTTGCAGGAGATTTCCGAGCTGTTCCAGTTTGTGTCCGGTACGGTGGATGAAATCCTTGAAACCTCGCCGCAACTGTTCCATGTGCGCGAAGCGGCAAACAACATTTTCAGCCTGTCGCAAACCCTCCTCGATGAAGCCTCGACCCTGGCCAATGGTTTTGAAAACCTCGCCAGCGGGCGCTCGCTGGATATCATCGGCGGTTATGTTCTGGGCTTGCTGGCACTGGCATCGATTATCTTGATCGGCCTGGTGATGGTGCGCGAAACCAATCGCCAATTGCGCGAGACGGCGGAAAAGAACGAGCGAAACCAGAACGCGATCATGCGCTTGCTTGACGAGATTGCCGATCTGGCGGACGGCGACCTGACGGTGACCGCCTCGGTGACCGAAGATTTCACCGGTGCCATCGCCGACTCGATCAATTACTCCATCGACCAGCTGCGTGAACTGGTGGCCACCATCAACCTGACAGCAGGCCAGGTCGCGGCAGCGGTACAGGAAACCCAGGCCACCGCCATGCAGCTGGCCGAAGCTTCCGAGCATCAGGCCCAGCAGATTGCCGAGGCCTCCGGGGCGATCCAGGAAATGGCCCATTCGATCGACGAGGTATCGGCCAACGCTTCCGAATCTTCGGCGGTTGCCGAGCGTTCCGTAGCGATTGCCAACAAGGGCAATGAAGTGGTTCATAACACCATCCGCGGCATGGACAATATTCGCGATCAGATCCAGGACACCGCCAAGCGAATCAAGCGTCTTGGCGAGTCCTCACAGGAAATCGGCGATATCGTCAGCCTGATTGATGATATTGCCGATCAGACCAATATTTTGGCGCTCAACGCTGCCATTCAGGCCTCGATGGCCGGTGATGCCGGGCGCGGCTTTGCCGTGGTGGCCGACGAAGTGCAGCGCCTGGCCGAGCGCTCATCGGCGGCGACGCGGCAAATCGAAACCCTGGTGCGGGCCATTCAGGCCGATACCAACGAGGCCGTGATTTCGATGGAGCAAACCACTACCGAAGTGGTGCGCGGTGCCCGTCTGGCCCATGACGCTGGCGTGGCGCTGGAAGAGATCGAAGGGGTGTCGCAAAACCTGGCAGACCTGATTCAAAGTATCTCCAATGCCGCACAAAAGCAGACCACTTCGGCGGCGCAGATTTCCCTGACCATGAGTGTCATTCAGCAAATCACCAATCAGACCTCGTCCGGCTCCACGGCGACCGCCGAAAGCATCGGCAATCTGGCCAAAATGGCCAGCCAGCTGCGGCGCTCGGTGTCCGGTTTTACTTTGCCTGCTCCGTCCAAAGACCATGAGCCACAGTAATGCGCTGCAATTCTGACTGGAGTCGTTATGGTTGACCGGCACGACTATGTGGCCCTTGAATGGGTCAAAGGCGAAATTGCCCATACCCTGAAACAGGCCCGAGTGGCGCTGGACGCCTATGCCCAGCGGCCAGCCGCCGACGTGCTGGAACAGTGCCTGGATTGCATTCATCAGGTGCATGGCAGTTTGCTGATGGTGGAATTCTATGGCGCGGCTTTGCTGGCCGAAGAGATGGAGCAACTGGTGATTGCCCTGCAGGAGGGCCGCGTCAGCCAGCTCGATGAAGCCCTGCGCCTGCTGCAGCAAGCGTTCAGCCAATTGCCGTTGTATCTGGACCGCGTCCACAGTGCCCGGCGCGACTGGCCCCTGGTGGTGTTGCCGTTGCTCAACGATTTGCGCAGCGCCCGTGGCCAGGCCCTGCTCTCGGAAACCAGCCTGTTCAGCCCGCCCTTGCAGGTGTTGCCCGCCCTGGATGAGGCCGCCCTGGCCCGGCTGGCACCTGCTGACTTGCCGAGCCAGCTGCGCGTGATGCGCCACACCCTGCAGGCCGCGTTCCTGGCTTTGCGCCGCGGTGAAGCGGTGCAGGCCAACCTGGAAAAAATGGCCGCGGTGTTCGCGCAACTGCAAGGCATTTGCCAGGGAGCACCGCTCAACGCCTTGTGGAAAATTGCCGCTGCACTGATCGACGGCATGCTTAAAGGTCGGGTACCCAACAGCCCGGCCCTGCGCAGCCTGCTGAAAAAATCCGACAAGGAACTCAAGCGCCTGCTGGCACAGGGCATCGAGGCCATCAACCATCCTGCCCCCGAAGACCTGCTGACCAGCCTGCTGTTTTATATTGCCAAGGCCGAGCATCCGACCACGAAAATGCTCGCGCTGAAAAACCACTACGAACTGGATCAGGCCATGCCCGATGCGGCGATGGTCGACGAGGAGCGGGCGCGGTTGGCCGGCCCTGACCGGGATGCCATGCGCTCGGTGGTGGCGGCGTTGTGCGAAGAACTGGTGCGGGTCAAGGAACGCCTCGACCTGTTTGTACGCAGTGATCGCCTGCATGTCTCGGAACTGAGCAGCCTGATGGCGCCACTGCGTCAGATCGCTGACACCCTGGCCGTACTGGGGTTCGGGCAACCGCGTAAAGTCATCATTGATCAACTGGCGGTGTTGCAAAGCCTGGCCCAGGGCCAGCGCGAACCCACCGATGCGGTGTTGATGGATGTGGCCTCGGCCCTGCTTTATGTCGAGGCCACCCTGGCCGGTATGGTCGGCAGCGTCGAGCCCTCGCTGCGTGAAGAAAGCCGGTTGCCCACCACTGACCTGATGCAGATTCACCAGTTGGTGATCAAGGAAGCCCACATCGGCCTTGAAGAAGTCAAAGACCTGATCGGCGATTATCTGGCGGCCGAGTACGACCGCCAGCACTTGCAGTCCGTGCCTGCGCTGTTGACGCAAATCCGCGGGGCGCTGGCGATGATTCCCCTGAATCGCGCGGCCAGTTTGCTGCAAGCCTGCAATGAATATTTGCGTGAGCGCGTGCTGCAAGGGTCTGATCACCCCGCGCACGAGCAACTTGATCACTTGGCCGATGCGTTGATCAGCATTGAGTATTACCTGGAACGCCTGGCCCAGGACCCTGGTGCTTCGAGCGAGCAGGTGCTGGATCGAGCCGAAAACAGCCTGGCTGCACTGGGTTACGCGCCGGCGACGCATCCCGTGCCATTGTCCGATGATAGGCCTGGCGGCCAAGAGCAATCGCTGATGCCGGACCTGCAGGCGCCTGGCCTGGCCGATGTACTGGCCAGCCCGCTGTCGGCGCTCAATCCTCCGGCGCAACACATGCCTGCCAGTTTGCTACCGCCACCCGTGGATGAAGCGCCGCTGGACGAAGAACTGCTGGAAGTCTTTCTCGAAGAAACGGACGAAGTCCTGATCAGCCTGCACGACAGCCTGCCGCAATGGGTCGCCGACCCGGCGGACAGTGTTGCGCTGGCCGAGTTGCGGCGCGGCTTCCATACCCTCAAGGGCAGCGGGCGCATGGTGCGTGCGCTGGTGCTGGCAGAGCTGGCGTGGGCGGTCGAAAACCTGCTCAACCGGGTGATTGAGCGTAGCGTGGCGCCGTCTGCGCAGATCTTCCAACTGCTTGAAGACGTTATGGCCATGCTGCCCGAACTGATTCAGGCCTTTGCCGAACAAAGCCAGCGTCAACGCGAAGACGTCGACCAACTGGCCGCACGCGCGCAGCACCTGGCCCAAGGCGAGCCGCAACCACTGTTGATTGCCCAGGACGCCGGCAATTTCGATCCACAGTTGCTGGATATCTTCCGTCAGGAAGCACAAGCCCACCTTGAGCGCCTTGACCGTTTTCTGGACCAGGCCCGTGCACACATGCCGCTGCAGGCCAGTGACGATTTGCAACTGGCCGTGCACACCCTCAAAGGCAGCGCACATATGGCAGGCGTGATGCCCATGGCTGAACTGGCCGCGCCGTTGGACCATCTGGTGCGTGAATACAAGGCGCACACGCTTGCCCTGGGAGAGGATGAAATCGACCTGCTGCTGGAAGCTGACACCCTGCTGCATGCGGGGCTCAAGCAACTGGATAGCGACCCGCTGGCCGAGATCCAGGGTGCGCGCTCACTGATCGAGCGCACCGAGCAACTGATCGCCAGCCGCCTGGATACCCTGCTCAATAGCCCTGCAAGCAGTTGGGTGGCCAGGCGTGACCCGCAGCGCATTGCCGAGTTTCTGGCCGAGAGCATGGACATTCTGTTCGATGCCCAGGAGCTGCTTAAAACCTGGCACCAGAACCCCCATGAACGCGATGGCCTGGACAGCCTGCTGGATCAGCTGACCACCCTGGGCGAGTCTGCCCACCTGCTGGACTTGCAGCCCATGGATGCGCTGTGCGAAGCCCTGCTTGACCTCTATGGCGCGGTCGAAGAAAGCAGCCTGGCACCCAGCGAGCGTTTTTTCGAAGCGGCCGATGATGCCCAGGAAGCCCTGATCAACATGCTCGACCAGTTGGCGGCAGGGCAGGAAATCACCCCGCAGCCGCAGTTGGTCCAGACCCTGCACGCGCTGCTGCACGAAGGGCTCGCGCCTGACGCCACAGGGCTGATTCGCGGTGATGGCGGGCGGGTTACCGAGCTGGGGGCCGCCACCAGGCAATTGGGTGGAGGCCAGGACGAGGACATCGATGATGAAATCGTCGAGATTTTTCTCGAAGAGGCGGTGGACATCCTCGAGAGTGCCGCGCAGGCCTTGCAGCGCTGGCTCAGTGCACCCGACAGCCTGGCGTCGCTGTCGTCCTTGCAGCGCGATTTGCACACCCTCAAGGGTGGGGCGCGCATGGCCGGTATTGAACCGATCGCTGAACTGGCCCATGAGCTTGAACACTTGTATGAAGGCTTGCTGGACCGGCGCCTGAGTGACAGTCCGGCACTGGCTCGCCTGCTGGAGCGCAGCCACGAGCAACTGGCGCTGATGCTTGAAAAATTGCTGCACAAGCAAACGTTGAGCGAGCCTTATGAACTGATCGAGGCGATTCGCGGCTTTCGTCTTTACAGTGCAGCCCTGCCTGATGCTGGCAGCGTTGCCCCGCAAGCGCCACCGAGCAATGAAGATCCGCAGTTACAGGAAATCTTCCTCGAAGAAGCCTTCGATATTCTCGAAAGCTCGGGTGCGGCCCTGGCGCGTTGGCAAGCCGAGCCGCAAAGCCACCTTGAAGTGGAAAACCTGCTGCGCGACCTGCATACCCTCAAGGGCGGGGCGCGGATGGTGGAGGTCGCCGCGATTGGCGATTTTTCCCATGAGCTTGAAACCCTTTTCGAGGATATTTCGGTAGGTGCCATCACGCCCAGTGATGGGCTCTTTGTGTTGCTGCAGCGTTGCCACGACCAGCTTGCGCAAATGCTTGACGCGCTGCGCAGTGGTCAGGCGCTGCCTTCGCCCCAGGTGCTGATCGAGAAAATCCGCCAGATTGAGCGTAACGCCCGGCCGACACCTGCCACCCCGGTCAAGCCCGAGCCTGCGCCTGCACCGGTGCCCGAAGGTGAGCGCACCGGGCTGGACACCCTCAAGGTTCCGGCCGAGCTGCTCGAAGACCTGGTTAACCTGGCGGGTGAAGCCTCGATCATTCGGGGGCGTGTGGAACAGCAGGTCAACGACGGTCAGGTCGCCCTCAACGAGATGCAGACCACCCTTGAGCGGATGCAGGATCAACTGCGGCGCCTCGACATCGAAACCCAGGGTCGCCTGCACAACCGCGCGCACACCGAAGCCGATGGCGTGGCCTACGACGAATTCGACCCGCTGGAAATGGACCGCCATTCCCTGCTGCAGCAGCTGTCCCGAGCCCTGTTCGAATCAGCTTCCGATCTGCTCGACCTCAAGGCGACCCTGACGGCCCGCTACCAGGACGCTCACGGGCTGCTGCAAAAACAGGCGCGGGTGAACACGCAATTGCAAGAGGGCCTGATGGGCACGCGCATGGTGCCGTTCGAGCGCGTATTGTCGCGCCTCAAGCGGGTGGTGCGCCAGGTTGCCAGCGAGCTGGGCAAGCAGGTTGAATTCAGCGTGATCAATGCCGAAGCCGAGATCGATCGCAACGTTCTGGAACGCATGGTTGCGCCCCTGGAGCATATGCTGCGCAATGCCGTCGACCATGGCCTGGAACCGGCCGACGTGCGCCATGCCAGCGGCAAGCCGGAGCAGGGGCTGATCAGCCTGGAACTGTCCTATGAAGGCGGCGACGTAGTATTCGACATGCACGACGATGGCGCGGGAGTGCCGCTGGAAGCCGTGCGCCGCAAAGCCATCCTGCGTGGCTTGCTGAACCCTGAAGCAAGCATCAGCGACCGTGAGGTGCTGCAGTTCATCCTGCAGCCCGGGTTTTCCACGGCCGAAAAAATCACCCAGATCTCCGGGCGTGGCGTCGGCATGGACGTGGTACATGAAGAGGTGCGCCAGTTGGGCGGCAGCATGACCATCGATTCGGTGGCGGGCCAGGGCGTGCATTTTCAGATTCGCCTGCCCTTCAGCGTGTCGCTCAACCGGGCTTTGATGGTGCAGTGCGCAGACGAACAATACGCCATTGCCCTCGACACCGTTGAAGGTGTGGTGCGCGTCATGCCCAACGAGCTGGAAGGCTACTACCAGCTCAACCCGCCGCTTTATCACTACGGTGGGCAAACCTACGAGCTGCGTTACCTGGGCGAGTTGCTGCAAACCGTGGGCAAACCCAAGCTGGTGGGCGAAAGCCATTCGCTGCCGGTGCTGCTGGTGCATTGCCAGGACCAGCGCGTGGCGTTGCAGGTGGATGCGCTGTTGGGTTCGCGGGAGATTGTGGTCAAGAGCCTCGGCCCGCAATTTACCGGGGTACAGGGCCTGTCGGGCGCGACCATTCTGGGGGACGGGCGGGTGGTGCTGATCCTCGACCTGCCGGCCTATATCCGTGCCCATCAGGCGCGTCAGCCGTTGCAGCGGGCGCAGCACGAGGCGGTGGGCGCCCTGGAATTCACCCCGGCCGTGCGCCCGCCGCTGGTACTGGTGGTGGACGACTCGGTCACCGTGCGCAAAGTCACCAGCCGCCTGCTGGAGCGCAACGGCATGAACGTCATCACGGCCAAGGACGGGGTCGACGCCATGAGCGTACTGGAAGAGCACACCCCTGACCTGATGCTGCTGGACATTGAAATGCCGCGCATGGACGGCTTCGAAGTGGCTACCCGCGTGCGTAACGACCCGCGCCTCAAGGACCTGCCGATCATCATGATCACTTCGCGCACCGGGCAAAAACACCAGAACCGGGCGATGGCCATTGGCGTCAACGACTACCTGGGCAAACCTTATCAAGAGTCCGTGCTGCTGGAGCGCATTGCCTACTGGAGCAACTTCCATGCTTGACCATCGCGTGGGCAGCTTGACCGGCTTGCTGCTGCCGCTAGCAGATCGCTATCTGTTGCTGCCCAATGTGGCCATTGCCGAGCTTATCGGCTGGCAGCGCGGCGAGCCCAGCAGCGACTCCCCGCCCTGGCACCTGCGCCAGATTACCTGGCGCGACCACCAACTGCCGTTGATCAGCTTTGAAGCGGCATGCGGCGGGCCACTGGTGATCGGTGAGCGGGCGCGGATCGTCATCCTCAACACGCTGGGTGGTGACCCGGATTTCAAATTCATGGCCATGGTGATTCAGGGCATCCCGCGCTCCTACAAGGTCGACAGCCAGTTGAGCTTTGTCGACGTGCCGCTGTGCCCGCTGGAGCGCGCGGCGGTACAGGTGGGCGATCATGTGGCGAAAATCCCGGACTTGCTGGCGCTGGAACGGTTGGTGCGGGGCAGCGCGGATTAAGCAGCACGTGTGGGAGCTGGCTTGCTCGCGAGCAGGCGATGCGCTCAGTCAGATAAACCGCGGTGCTGCTATCGCGAGCAAGCTCGCTCCCACAGAGTTTCGTGGCAGGCCCCGAATTCGGTGAACACTGCAAAACCTGTGGGAGCTGGCTTGCCTGCGATGCAGGCGATGCGCTCAGTCAGATAAACCGCGGTGCTGCTATCGCGAGCAAGCCCGCTCCCACAGAGTTCAGTGGCAGGCCCCGAATTCTGGGAACACTGCAAAACCTGTGGGAGCTGGCTTGCCTGCGATGCAGGCGATGCGCTCAGTCAGATAAACCGCGGTGCTGCTATCGCGAGC